>JAFZOW010000027.1 GCA_017552715.1 Lachnospiraceae bacterium | reverse complement strand
TAAGCGGAAAAATGAAATACAACCAGGGGGTAAGTATGAAACGATATATTGAACGGGATCTCAGGGAGCACAGAAAGCAGGCCCGGGCGGCAGTGGAAAAGCTCAGCTTTGAGGAAAAGCTCATTGCCTTTGCAGGTACTGCTAAGGAGATGGAAGCTCTGGGCCTTCCCAGATTCTGGATCGGCGGCGAAGCTGCCCACGGCATCCAGGCCAGAAACGACCAGGTGGGAGAGCTGGGAAAGCCCGCTTATACCACAGTATTTCCCAATCCCATCGGCATGGCTGCTTCCTGGGACAAGGAGCTGATGCACGACATCGGAGAGGTGACGGGTATTGAAGCCCGAAGCCTTTTCATGGAGGGCAAACACGGTTCCCTTTGCGTCTGGGCACCTACCGTAGATATGGAGCGCGATCCCCGCTGGGGCCGAAATGAAGAGGCTTATGGAGAGGATCCCCATCTTTCCAGCCGTATGGCAGGAGAATACATCCTGGGTATGGCAGGAGAGGATCCCAATTACGTGCGCTGCGGCGCTACCCTGAAGCATTTTTACGCCAACAACGTGGAAAAGAACCGCAGGGTTGCCGACAGCAATATCACTGAAAAGCTGAAGGACTCCTATTACATCAGAGTCTTTAAAGAAGTCATTGAATACGCCATGCCACTGGCAGCCATGTCTTCCTACAATGTGGTAAATGGCGTTCCCTCCACAGTGAATCCGGAGCTTCGCAGTCTTTTGAAGGCCTGGGGCCTGACTCACATCGTAGCAGATGCGGGAGCTCTGACCTATACCGTAGATCCCCAGAAGGTGGCAAAGGATGAGGCGGAAGGTGCAGCCATGGCCATCAAGGCCGGGGTTGACTACTTCCCGGATCCGGTGGCAGGTGACAGCATGCACCAGAGAAATGCCGTCCGCGAGGCCATTGAAAGAGGCCTCATGACAGAAGCGGATCTGGATGCTTCCCTGGAGGATAAGCTTACCGCCTATTCCATTTTGGGACTTTTTGATTATGAAAATACCAAGGCCCTGGGACTTGATCTTCCCAAGCCGCCTTTTACCAAGGACGAATACAATCTGTCCAAGGTAGATAGTGCCTACAACCGCTCTGTAGCCCGCCGGACAGCGGCAGAGGCAGTGGTGCTTTTGAAAAATGAAAACAAAGCCCTGCCTCTTGGAAAAGAGGAATCCGTGGTGCTGGCAGGACCCTTTGCCGACAGATGCCCTCTGGACTGGTACAGCGGCTATACCACCAAGATGGTAACCATTCGGGAAGGAATGGAAAATCAGGGTAAGATCCTGGCAGAAGAAGGACTGTACCCTTATGTGAAAATCCGCCTAAAGGACGGCTACGCAGGCCTTTCCAACGGCATGCTTTGCAAGGTGGCAAAGGAGCAGGCAGAGACCTTCCGGATCATGCTCTGGGATGATAAGAGGATCACCCTGCGGGCGGTATCAAACGGAAAGCTTTTGACGACCAACAGGCCGGAGGGCTATGAAGAAAAGGATGATATCTTCGC
>JAFZOW010000026.1 GCA_017552715.1 Lachnospiraceae bacterium | reverse complement strand
AGTTCCCCGATATCGTACTGTCCGTCGCGGATCAGGTCCTCTGTTATCAGGGCATAGCTCTTGACGCCGGGATTTGCCGCATACTCCCGGGAGGTGAATTCCAGATCCCCGTAGGATATCTCGCATTCGTAGGGAAACAGGGGAGCGTCGAAGACGTAGTCCGCGGCCTTGCGGTATTCCATATCCAGTCTGAGGGCTGTGTTGAAGCCGGAGACCACCGTTTCCTCATACGTATCCCTCAGAAGCTTTCCCGTCATGCTGACGTACAGGGAGAAACTGCTGTCGATGCTGGAGGGGGACTTTACGTGGACATAGTAGTTTGAGGCTTTGAAATCATATCCGACGGATTCGATAAAGAAATCCGTATCCGCGTATTTTTCCGCGAGATGCTTCTCAGCTGTCCTCCTGGCCAGTGCCTTCGACACGGGGTTCCCCATGAAGGCGTTGGCGAAAAAGCACAGGGCGCAGATGAGGATCGAGGCGATCAGAAGCACTAGGCTCCTGAGGATCTTTCTTTTCATTTCAGTGTTCCTCCCTTCTGAAGGCATAGTGCAGAAGACCCGCAATGACGACACCCGCCAGGGCGAAAACGGCGTACAGGGCGCTCCAGGTAAGGATCTCCCTGAGATCCACGTGTCCGCTGCCCCGGATGACGGGCGGGATGTTAATGACAAGGCGCATCAGAAAAATCAGAAGCGGTATGCCCCAGACGGAATTCCAGCCGAAGAGGAAGTATCCCAGGGCGCCCATCACGGGCATCAGGATGATGTTGACGAATATCCCGCCGCCCTCGGTGAGCCCCAGTCCGAAAAAGATACCGAAGCAGAGAAGCAGCAGAGAGAAGGTCCTGATCCTTCTCTTCAGATCCGCAAATGATCTGTCGGCATCGGATACGGGGAGCGCTCCTTCATTATACATCGCGCTGCACTTTTCACATGTTCCGATGTGCTCTTCAACCGCCCGAACGCTTTCCTCACAGGCAACGCCGTCCCTGACCAGGGGAAGAAGATCCCTGCAAACGCCGCAGCTTATCTCATCCATCGAAGTATCCCTCCTCTTTCATTTTTCCTCTGAGCTTTTCCCTCGCCCTGAAATCTATGACTCTGGCGGAACTTTCCGAGATACCGTACCTCAATGCTATCTCGTGAAACGAGTATCCTTCAAGGCGCATCAGCACGATATTCCTGGTACGCTCCGGTTCCTTACCGAGAAGCTCCAGGATCCTTTCCGCCGTCAGATGCTCCTCACACTCCTTCAGGGCATCCTCGTGAACATCCCGGATGTATTCCTCCGCCATTACTTCCGCCGGCTCCCTCTTCTTTCTTCTGAGATATCTCATCCACCGGTGTCTCGCGATCGAGAAAAGCCATGTTTTCACGTCGGACTCCCCCCGGAAAGAGGAGATGCTCCTGAGAGCCTCCAGAAACGTTTCCGAAGAAAGGTCCTCGCTCAGGTGGACGTCATGCGTAAGGGAAAAAAGGTACGAGTAGATATCCCTGTAGTGATCTGAAAACAGTTTTTCCACGCTCCTTCGCATCACGCCCTCCCTTCACCGTATATGTGCCCGAAAACCTCCGTCCGTTACGCTTCCGATCAGCTTTTTTTCACATTATAAGTAAGAAGGCTGTCATCGGGAGCGGAAATATCCCATGACAGCCTGAGTGTTATTTCGTTTTCTTCGCGTCCTCCATCCTGGCCATAAGCCATGCGGTGACGGGGGGCACAATGACTTCGTGCTCGGGGCGCCAGATGTCGGCTTCCATCGAGCATGGGATGTCCAGCCTGATGTGCACCGGTTCGTCGGTTTTCATCGGCCACGGGAACAGTCCTTCCCCGTTGGGATCCCCGCTTTTTATGAAGTTGGCCCAGTAGGAGCTCATTACCTCCATGAAACGGTACTCCTCTTCGGAATATTCGGTGCCGTTCATTTCCGTCATCTTATCCAGGGTCCCGAAGATGAAGGGTATCT
>JAFZOW010000025.1 GCA_017552715.1 Lachnospiraceae bacterium | reverse complement strand
TCATATCCAGGGTCTCCCGGTCGGGGATATGCTGATCCATAAATCCCCTGGCGGTAAAGCGGTCGCGCATAAGGAATATCAGGCCCACGGCGAAGGACACCCCGAAAGCTCCGTAGGCTATGATGGCCGTGGAAACATGAAAGCCCAGCCAGCGGCTCTGCAGAGCGGGCATGAGTGCATGGACTTCCCTGGACTGCATCGCGGCGTATCCTATAACAAGGAAACTGACCGGAGATGAGAACGCACCCAGCACATGGAAACTGAAACGCCGTATGAAAATGAGGCTCACCAGGTTCAGTCCCCAGGCAAAGCTCGTGGCGAACTCGTACTGGTTGGTCAGAGGGAGCCTTCCGCTTCCGATGCCGCGGCATATCAGGGCAGCGGTATGAAGCACCAGGCCCGCGACCTGAAGTATCCACGCGGTCCGCGCCAAGGCCTCCTTCTTTACGGCCACATACACGAAGTAAAGGACCATGGCCGCAAAATATATGAGCATGACCGCAGTAAACAGTATATTCTCCGCTTGGATCATCATTTCACTCATAATAATCTCTCCTTTCCGGCCTGCCTTCAGGCCTCCGGGGCAGCTTCCCGGATCGCCTTCTCAAATTCGTCCCTGAAGATGCTTCCGCCCTTAGGGCTGTATCCGCAGACGCTCCAGACGAGCTCTTCACCGCGGACAGCCCACATTATTCTGGCCGGCATGTAAAAGTTTATGAAAAGACCCAGTATCAGTACCATGGCCCCGATGAAAGCCAGAGGCGTGAACGGATCCCTTTTTATCTGGATGACAGTATAATTCTGCGGTTCGTCGAAAGTAATGGTATAGTCATCCACCGTGATCTTCTCATCCTTCATGAGTACGTTCATTCCGACGATCTGGGATCTATAGTATATGCTGTACAGATATCCCGGGTTGTTGAGTCTTCCGCTGGCGGTGGCCGGCCTGCCTTCGTAAAGGATATAGTCCGGATAAAACGCGTTGAAATATACCGCCAGGTCTGGAAGATCCGACACCGTCACATACTCCCCGGCACAGATGACGTCCCTCTGGAGCAGCTCTCCGTCTTTGTAAACGCTGACCGCAGCTGCCCATCCCGTGGAGTTCTGGTAGAACTTCATGCCGAACAGGGAAGCGGGATTGTTGACGCTTATCTCGGAAGAAGCACTCTGTCCCGAAGAGTCCTTTACCGTTATATAGGCCCTGTACTGGTCCACGGTATCATCGTCCCTGAGCTCCACCGAAAAATCATCGATAGTCAGAACATATCCGCTGTCCCCTATCTGCCGGGTCTGACCCGCAACGCCGTACACGGCATACTGACGCATGAGCATCTGTCCCAGGCCGAATCCGACGATCAGCAGAAGTATCCCCAGGTGGCAGACCCAGGCGCCCCAGATCCCCACCGCATTTTTTGAAGCAAAGAGAATCTCCCTGCCACTGCCGTCCTTCGCTTCAGTCACCCGCGTCATGCCCAGCCTGCCGAAGATCCCGGAAGGATCCCCGATCCCCGATGCCTGCACATCGCAGCCATATGACCCGGCGGAAGCCGGATCGGTATATCTGCGGTGTTTTTTTACCAGCTGCGGTATCCTGATGACGTTGCACATCAGGAGGTTCACGCACAGAAAGATGCCGATGGCAATGAACCACCAGCTGTGATATGCGTCATCCAGATCAAGAAAGAGTATCAGTGACGCGGTCTTCTCCGAATAGGAGCCGTAATACCACTGTTCTCCCTTGTTCTGGGGGACTATACTGG
>JAFZOW010000024.1 GCA_017552715.1 Lachnospiraceae bacterium | reverse complement strand
TCCACCTGGCAGACGATGAGCTTATCCGCATCGGGATGCTTTTCGATGGAGAGAACCTTGCCCACCACGATCTTCTCCAGGTTCTTATCGGCTCTTACAAAGCCCTCCACCTTGGTACCGGAGAGGGTCATCTTATCAAAATACTCCTGATCCGTGCATTCCAGTCCGGGCACGTATGCTTTGATCCAGGATAATGCTGAGTTCATATATTTAATCCTCCTATCTGCTTCTCTTAGAACTGGTTCAGGAAACGCTGGTCGTTTTCGTAGAGCAGGCGCATGTCGTCGATCTCATACTTCAGGAGGGCGATACGCTCCAGGCCAACACCAAAGGCAAAACCAACGTATTCTTCGGGATCGATGCCCCGCATTTCCAGTACTCTGGGATGAACCATGCCGCAGCCCAGGATCTCGATCCAGCCGCTGCCCTTACAGAAGCGGCAGCCGCTGCCTCCGCACTTAAAGCAGGATACGTCCATTTCGGCGGAAGGCTCGGTAAAAGGGAAATGATGGGGACGGAACTTGGTCTTGGTCTCTTCCCCGAAAAGCTCTTTTGCGAAGGAGGTAAGGGTACCCTTCAGGTCGGAAAAACTCACCTGCTTGTCCACCACCAGTCCTTCGATCTGATGGAAGCAGGGAGAATGGGTGGCATCTACCTCGTCGGAACGGAAAACCCTGCCGGGAGCGATCATGCGGATGGGCAGGCGTCCCTTTTCCATCTCGTGGATCTGCACGGAGGATGTCTGGGTACGCAGCAGGATGTCGCCGTTGATATAGAAGGTGTCCTGTTCGTCCTTTGCGGGATGATCCGCGGGGATGTTCAGGGCTTCGAAATTATAATAATCCTTTTCTATCTCGGGACCGCTCACAACCTCATAACCCAGGCCGATAAAGATGCGTTCCACCTCTTCCAGGGCTATGGTATTGGGATGACGGTGTCCCATGGGAAGCTTTTTGGCCGGAAGAGTCACATCGATGCTCTCTTTCTTGAGACGTTCGCTCATGACGGCCTCTTCGATCTTCTGCTTGGCCTGATCCAGCACCTCCTCAATGGCGCTGCGGGTATCGTTCACCAGCTGACCCATCTTCGGGCGGTCCGCTTCCGCCACCTCTTTCATGGATTTCAGCACTGCCGTGAGCTCACCCTTCTTTCCGAGGTAAGCCACGCGGATCTCGTTAAGTGCGTCGGAGTCCGATACTTCGCGTACCTTGCGCAGAGCTTCCTCTTTGATCTTTTCGAGTTTTTCCTTCATCATATATCCCTTCCTTTCTTAATGGATCCTAAACTCAGTATGTTTCTTTTATATCCAGTGTCAGATCCAGACTTTTCACTTTTCCGCTCATGTCGTCTCCGAAATATTCCGTCATTATATCAGCCAGGGCATCGTTGTCAACACTTTTCAGTTCGGCTTCGGCCCGGCGTACGTGTCCGTCCTCGAGGGCTTTGTAGCGTGTGACCGAAAGTTCAACGTGCTTAAAGATGGCCGCTACGGGCGTGTCGCTGATCAGTTCTCCCGGAATGAGTTTTAAATACTCTTCTCCGGGCACATCACAGGTATAGACCAGACAGGTCTCCCCGTTTATATCTTCCGTTTTTCCCGTATCCGTACCGTTGGCGGCCAGCACCATATATTCGGCCATCAGGCGGTCCACTTCTTCGTTCAGGTCTTTATCCGGATAGCTGATGCTGTGTCCCCCGCTCTCGCGCACCATTTTGTTGCCGTCCTGCCGCAAAGTGACCTCCAGGGGGTATTCTTCCTTGATGGAGAGCAGCTTATAAATGATATGTCCCGTGCATTCCAGTGTCTCTTTTTTGCGGTCAAAGTGCAGATCGCAGGCCAGAGTGACGGGCAGGCTCACGCGCAGGCCATGATAGTTCATCTCCATGGTAAGCACGCCGTTTATGGAAATATCCAGCAGCTTGCAGGGATTTTCCTGTTCGGTGCGCAGTCTGGCCAGGGCTTCGGTGGCCCGGGCTTCCTGCGGATCGAGGGCGATCATTTTTTCGTAGTAGCGTATGGCCTGGGGGATATCCTCCCCGGCTTCTGCCTTCTGGGCCTGTGTATAGTAAAGCTCCAGCAGCTCGTTCTTTATACCGGAGGTATCTGTCTGCTCGTTCAGTACATTGGAAAGTGCATCTTCCAGGATCGCCTGGGCTTCTTCGCTTTCTTCGCAGGCAGCCGCCATTCCCAGGCAGGCTTCCGCCCAGCGTCCTCCGTCCAGCTCCTGATAGCGCAGGGCATCCTCTTCGTCATCCAGATACTTCTTAAGCTCTTCGACAGGCATGCCTTCCAGCAGTTGTTTTGCTTCCAGGAATCCTTCGTCTTTATTAAGCGCCTTTACGTGACTGCCGTAAGCCTTCCACAGTTCCTCCGCAAGATTGCTGCTCTTGCAGCTTTTCATGCCGTCATAAAGAACATCCTCCGCCTCTTTAAAGTCCTTCTCCGACAGATACATATCCGCCATGGCCAGATAAGTATCCTCGTGCCCGGGATCCCTGTTCAGTATGGCCTCGTAAAGGGCGGCGGCTCCTTCGATATCTCCGGCCTCGGCTTTATTACGTGCCAGAAAACTGCGTATTGCGATATAGCTGGGAGTAAACAGAAAGCCCAGGAAAAGCACAAGAAGAAGCAATATGATGGTAACGGGGATCAGGATCTTCAGTGCCCTGTTCATGCTCTGCTCCTTTCTGCTCCTTCTTTGCCGCTGTTATTCCGCGGGCTGCCTCCTTTATTCCTGGAGTTTTTTTTCTCTTCCGGCATGTGCACATCCAGCTGTGGATAAGGTATCTTAATGCCGTTCTTGTCGAAGCTGTCCTTGATGGCTTCGGTATATGCCCATTTTACCGCAAAATAATCCTCATTCCTTACATAAAAACGTATCCCGAGAGTCACCTGGCTATCGGAAAGCTCGTCCACATATACCAGTATCCCTTCGTCCTTCAGCACCCTCTTATCGTCTTCCGCCAGTTTGAGCATCAGCTCCTTGGCTTTTGCTATGCTGCTGTCATAGGAGATGCCGAAGCTCATGATGAGCCTGCGGCCCGGGGTATCGCTCACATTGGTAAGGGAGGTGTTGGCCAGCGTACCGTTGGGGAGTACCACTGTCCGGCCGTCCCGGGTACGGAGCTTGGTATAAAAGAGACCGATCTCAGATACCGTTCCTTCGTTTCCCTTGCTGTCCTCGATGATATAGTCGCCGATCTTGAAAGGCTTTAAAGCCAGCAGCAGCACGCCGCCGGTGATGTTGGACAGGCTTCCCTGCAGAGCCAGGGCTATGGTCACGCCGGCACTGCCCAGCAGGGCGATGAGGGAGGTGGTCTCCACACCGAAATAAGACGCGATCCAGATGATCAGCAGGGCATAGAGTCCGACATTAAGCATGGAATCCATGAAACCCTGTACACCTGCATCGGCCTTGGCCTTTACAAGGGATTTCCGGACAACTTTCCTTAGCAGCCTTATCAGCTTACCGCCGATGATAAAGATCAGTACAGCTAAGATGGCATGTATGCCAAAGCGTACCAGCTTTTCCGGCAGTTCCGAAAAAAAGCGTTCCAGGCTGTCCAGATTTTTAGTTACTTCATCCGTTACTCCGTCCGTCACTTCTTTTTCTTCTTCACCTCTGAACCGGCGGCAATGGCAGCCTCCGCTTCGGCTATCTTCTTCGCCAGCTCGTCCTTAAGATTCCTGCGGAGACGGGCTCTTTCTTCTCCCAGGCGCTTTCTGGCGCTTTCTTCTTCCTTGCGGCGCCGTATGCGTTCTTCTTCGCGACGGCGGATCTCGGCGCTCTCCTCGGCAGTAAAGGGAATATACTGCCATACGCTGACGGAAAGGGGAGAAAGGCTTGTGCGCAGGCACAGTTCCCTTCCGGCCGTTTTTTTCTTACGGGCCGCGATGGTGGCTCCGTCCGTAAGGCCTCCGTTGTCGGAAGAAAAGATCAGTTTGTATTTGCCTTCCTTCTCAACGGGGATATGATATTTGCTGTGTTCGCTGTTGGCAAAATTAAACACGCATACAAAGCTTTTTGACTTTGCACGGTCCTGACGGAGATAGGCCAGTACGTTTTCGTCCGCCGCTTCCTCCAAAAGCCATACAAAGCCGTCTTCTTCCTTGTCGCAGGCGCAGAAAGCGCTCTCTTTGCGGCAGAGGGCATAAAGGCTCTTCATATATGCACGGAAAACCTCGGCCTGCAGTTCCTTCTTTTCGAAGGGAAGGCCCTCTTCCATGTCCTCGTAGGAAGCCAGCTCACCGTATTCCTGACCCAGGAAATTGCTGCACTTACCCACATGGAAACAGAGATAGGCATAAAGAAGCTTCAGGCTCTTCCACTGTTCCGTTTCTTCACCGTGCATGCGCATACGAAGTCCGCCCTGTCGGAAATTCAGATTGGAAAGCCCTACAGGCAGCAGATAATCCTCGCAGTACTGATATACCATGCTGGCGGTAAGCTCCTGATGGAAGGCGCGGCGCACGATGGGATCCCGGGAAAGATAGTCCAGGAGCTCCCTTGTACATTCGGTATCCGTTACCAGGTCAAATCCCAGTCCCGCATCTCCGTCCTCGCTGACCTTGGGGAAGGCTCCTGCCTGGGCGGCAATGGAGATCAGTCCGCTCTTCTGTCTGTGGAGCAGGGTATTCATCTCTTTAAGGAAGGAGATGGCCTCAAGATTCTCCACTCCGCCGTAGATATTGGGGACCCATTCTCCGGGAGCACGGTAATAATCCAGATACAGCATGGAAGCCGTGTCCAGGGTGGTAAAGCCGTCGATATGGTAGGTCTCGGCCCAGTAGTTCAGGGCAGAAAACAGATATTCACGTACCTGGGAACGTCCCAGATCAAAGATCAGCTCGCCGGTACGGGGATCGACACCCTGCCGGGGATCCGGATACTCATAAAGCGTGCTGCCGTCAAAGCTGCCCAGTCCGTACTCCAGATTGGAAAAATCTCCCGGAGCCCAGGAAAGGATCACACCTACACCCTTCAGGTGCATGGCATCCACAAAAGCCATATAATCCTCGGGGGCACCGAAACGGGCAGAGGCTGCAAAGAAAAGCAGGGGATGATAGCCGGCATCGGAATCATTGGGATATTCCATGACGGGCAGCAGCTCCACATGGGTATAGCCCATGCCGGCCACGTAATCCGCCAGGGCGGAAACAGCTTTTTTATCCTTCAAAAATGACCCGGGCAGTCTGTCCAGGGGCAGAGTATAAAGATTGAAAAAGCTTTTTTTCAGATCCGTCTTTTTGCGGCTCTCCATCCAGCGCTCGTCTTTCCACTTATGGGAAGGGGAAGCGACAAGGCTTTCCGCAGAGGAAGAAGTCTCCTGACGGAAGCTGTAAGGATCGGCCTTTACGATGCTCACTCCGCCTTTCATGAGCACTTCGTAAGCATAGCGGGCGCCTTCCTCCAGACCGGGGACAAAAAGCTCGTAGATCCCGGAATCACCCAGACGGTTCATGGGCTGTTTCAGACCGTCCCAGTCATTATGATCCCCTACGAGGCTGACACGTACCGCATCCGGAGCCCATACACGGAATACCACGCCTCTGGTCCCGCGCAGTGTCTTTTTGTGAGCTCCCATATAGTTATAGGCTTTTACTTCGGCACCGGTGGAGAAGCGGGTTTCCTCCGCTTCCGTCAGTATCCTTCCGAAACCGTACAGTTCGGGATACTCGGCGCTCTTCAGTTCTTTCTTTTTCTTCTTGCCTTCTTCCTGAATCGCATATTCCACATGATAGATATAATCCCTGCGATCGGGGCCGGGCAGGAGAGCTGCAAAAAAGCCGGCCGGATCCGCCATTTCCATGGGTACTTCTTCCTTTACGGTCTTTCCCCTGGATCCTTCTTTTCCGGTGATATAGAGGCTTACATGCTCCGCGCCAGGAAAGAAAGCCTGCACCAGAGTCTGAAGGCCCTTGGAACGGGCTCCCAGGATACGGTCGGGACGGCTGCATTCACCATAGACAACTTCTTCTATGGCAGCCCAGTCCATCATATTGTAGAGTTTCTTATTCATTCAGGAGAACCTCCTATCGCATGGATGAACAGGCCGCTGCGGAGCTTGGGTTCAAACCAGGTGGATTTCGGCGGCATCAGCTTCCCGGCATCCGCTACGGCAAAAAGCTCTGTAATGGAAGTAGGGAACATGGCAAAGGCCACCCCGGGCTGCGGAAGTCCGTTCACACGGCGTTCCAGCTCATTGAGTCCCCTTATGCCCCCGATGAATTCTATCCTTTTATCGGTCTTCGGATCCTTGATACCAAAGAGAGGATCCAGCACCTGCTTCTGCAGTATGGCCACATCCAGGCCTTCTACGGGATCGTCGGACTTAAGCTCTTCCTTCATGCTCAGGCGGTACCATTTACCGGCCAGATACATGCCCAGTTCTCCCTTGCAGGCGGGATGGTACTGCCCGTCGGATTCGGACAGTTCAAAAAGCTTTTTCAGCTCTTCTTTGAGTTCGTCGGCGCTGCGTCCGTTCAGATCCAGCAGCAGACGGTTGTAATCCATGATCATCAGTTCCTCGTCCGGGAAGATAACGGAAAGGAAATAATTATACTCCTCTTCACCGGTGTGGGCGGGATTTTCGGCCCGGCGCTTCTGGCCTACGCGAACTGCGGAAGCACAGCGGTGATGGCCGTCGGCGATATAAAGAGCATTCATCATTCCGAACTCATCGTGTACTAAAGCGATATCTTCGGCTTTGTCGATCACGAATACCCTGTGACGTATCCCGTCATCCGCGGTGAAATCGTAAAGCGCCGCATTTTCGCGGGTGCGGTTCATAAGGCTGCGCAGAGCTTCGGTCTGGCGGTAAGCCAGGAAGATGGGGCCGGTCTGTGCATTACAGCTGTCCACATGGCGTATGCGGTCGGCTTCCTTGTCGGCGCGGGTATTCTCGTGCTTTTTGATCACACCGCTTTCGTAGTCGTCTATGGATGCACAGCCTACGATACCGCTCTGCACTCTGCCGTTCATGGTCAGTTCGTAGAGATAATAGCAGGGAGCAGCTTCTTTGACGAAATCGCCTTTTTCGATCCTTTCCCAAAGCATGGAAGAAGCCTTTGCATAAACCTCGTCGGCATAGGTATCCACGCTGTCGTCAAAAGAGGTTTCCGCTCTGTCGATGGCCAGGAAAGAATCGGGATTCTTCTCAACAACAGCTTTGGCTTCGGCGCGGTTATACACGTCATAAGGAAGGGCTGCTATGCGCTCCGCCATTCCCTCTGCAGGCCTGTAGGCCGCAAATGCTCTGATCTCTGCCATTTTAGATCCTCCTTTAAATAAGGGTGCGCACTACCTTGGGCTTGTAGCCTCCGGTTTCCAGTGCTCCCAGTATATGCTCTTTATGCTCCGTACCGAAGGCTTCGATGGTGATACGGAGCTCCACGGCGCTCTTGCGGTTAGTTGTTACAAACTGGTTGTGCTCCAGCTTGATGACATTTCCGTTTTCGTCTGCGATGACACCGGCCACGCGCTGCAGTTCACCGGGTTTATCGGGCAGCAGCACCGATACAGTAAAAATACGGTTGCGGAAGATCAGTCCCTGCTGAACCACGCTGCTCATGGTGATCACATCCATATTCCCGCCGGACAGGATACAGACGATCTTCTTCCCCTTTGCTTCCAGCTGTTTTACGGCTGCTACTGTGAGCAGGCCGGAATTCTCCACCACCATTTTATGATTTTCCACCATATCCAGGAAGGATACGATGAGTTCTTCGTCCCGTACGGTGATGACATCATCCAGGTTTTCGCGGATATAAGGGAAGATCTTTTCTCCCGGGGTCTTTACCGCCGTGCCGTCCGCAATGGTATCCACGGAAGGCAGGCTCACCACATGCCCTGCTTCCAGGGAAGCCTTCATACAGGCTGCCCCCTCCGGTTCTACGCCTATGACCCGGATCTTGGGATTCAAAAGCTTGGCAAGCGTGGAAACGCCGGCTGCCAGCCCGCCGCCGCCGATGGGTACCAGGATCAGGTCTACCAGAGGCAGCTCCTTGATGATCTCCATGGCGATGGTTCCCTGGCCTGTGGCCACAACGGGGTCATCGAAGGGATGAATAAAGGTATAGCCCTTTTCCTCAGCCAGCTCGTAAGCCTTTTCGCAGGCCTCGTCATATACATCTCCCCAGAGCAGCACTTCAGCTCCGAAGTTCTTTGTACGGTTAACCTTGATGAGGGGCGTGGTGGTAGGCATGACGATGGTGGCTTTCATACCTCTGCAGCGGGCCGCATAGGCCACACCCTGGGCATGGTTTCCGGCTGAGGCGGTGATCACACCCCTGGCTCTTTCCTCATCGCTTAAGGTGCTGGCTTTATAGTATGCGCCGCGAACCTTATAAGCCCCGGTAAACTGCATGTTCTCGGGCTTTAAGTATACCTTGTTCCCGGTAAGCTCGCTTAAATGGTCGCTGTATACCAGTTTGGTCTCAAGGGTCACCTGCCGGACCACATCACAGGCTTCCTCAAAAGCTTTCAGTGTCAGCATCTCTTCAGGCATACTCAGTCTCCTTCACTCACTGCGTTATCGGTAGTTTCCGCGTCTTCCTCTTCCTTGGGAGCCCATACCGAGAAAAGGGCGTCCACAAAGGCGTCGGGGTCGAACTTCTGCAGATCCTCGATCCGCTCTCCCACACCGATATATTTCACGGGGATCTTAAGCTCCGACTGTATCGCTACAGCGATACCCCCCTTGGCCGTGCCGTCCATCTTGGTCAGGATGATACCGTCCAGATCCGCCACTTCGTTAAAATCCCGGGCCTGCTGGAGAGCGTTCTGCCCTGTTGTGGCATCCAGTACGATGAGGTTTTCCCGGTATGCATCCGGGAATTCCCTGTCGATGACACGGTTCATCTTCTTCAGCTCTTCCATCAGGTTCTTCTTGTTGTTCAGACGGCCTGCGGTATCTACCAGCAGAACATCTACCCCTCTGGCCTTGGCGGCACCGGCCGCATCAAAGAGCACGCTGGAAGGGTCGGCCCCTTCCTTTCCGCCGATCAGTTCCACTCCGGCCCGTTCCGCCCATACGGAAAGCTGGTCTCCGGCAGCTGCGCGGAAGGTATCGGCGGCAGCCATCATCACATGTTTCCCCTGGGCTTTCAGATGGGAAGCGATCTTGCCTATGGAGGTGGTCTTGCCCACACCGTTAACGCCGATCACAAAAACGACGGACTGCCTTGTTTCGTATTCGTAGGCTGCTTCTCCAACGCCCATCTGATCCCTGATGGTCTGCACCAGCAGGCCCTTGCATTCGGAGGGGCGTACGATATGCTGTTCCGCCACTTCCTCTTTCAGCTTATCCAGGATATCTTCCGTGGTATGTACGCCGATATCTCCGGTGATCAGGATCTCTTCCAGTTCTTCATAAAAATCATCATCGATGGCCTCGGCACCGTCAAAGATGATGTCCAGACGGTAGACGAAATTGTCCCTGGTCTTGGCAAGGCCGGTCTTGAGCTTTTCGACGATGTTCTTCTTTTCGGCCTCCATGGCCGCCCGCTGCTCGGCATCGTTTTCCGGCCGGTCAAAGACCGAGAGGTCGATGTCGGCATCCATATCAAGGCGCCAGGGCTTGTCCTCGATGATCTCCTCTTCTTCTTTCTTTTTCTTTTTTGACCACCACCAGGCCATAATATCTCCTTAATCCCCAAAGGGCTTTCTGTGCTTAATTATCCAGTTCCTCGTCGATCAGGTTCACCGATACCAGGGTGGATACACCCTTTTCCTGCATGGTGATACCGTACAGCCGGTCCGCTTTTTCCATGGTGCCGCGGCGGTGTGTGATAACGATGAACTGGGTGTGGGCCGTAAGCTTATGCAGATAGTTGGCATAGCGTCCCACGTTGCTCTCGTCCAGTGCTGCCTCGATCTCGTCCAGAAGACAGAAGGGCGAGGGCTTTAAGTTCTGTATCGCAAAGAGCAGCGCTATGGCAGCCAGGGCTTTCTCGCCGCCGGAGAGCTGCATCATGTTCTGCAGCTTTTTCCCGGGGGGCTGGGCGATGATGCGTATGCCCGCTTCCAGGATATCTTCTTCCTCCATAAGCTCCAGTGTGCCTTTACCGCCGCCGAAGAGCTCCTTGAATACTTTGTCGAATTCCGTGCTGATCTCTTTAAACTTATCCGAGAACTGCTTGCGCATGGCTTCGTCCAGTTCCGCGATTATGCCGTTCAGTTCCTTTTCGGCTTCGATCAGATCGTCGTGCTGGCCCTTTAAGAAGCCGTAACGCTCCATCAGCTGCTTGTAATCCTCGATGGCGTTTACATTTACATCGCCGAGTCGCTTTATACCGTCCTTAACCTCGGCGATACTGCGCTTGATATAGACCAGGTCATCCAGCCCGGGATCCTTCATGGCTGCGGCATCTTCCAGGGAAAGTTCGTATTCCGCCCACATGTATTGTGTCAGTCCCTGCAGCTCTTCCTTCAGCTTTTCTTCCTGGCTGTTTAAGCGGAAGGCTTCCTTGTCCAGGCCGCTGATCTTGTCGGAAAGCTCTTCTCTCTGGCCGAAGAAGTTCTTCTGCTTTTCTCCCAGGGCTTCCTTCTGCTCCTGCAGACCCTTCAGCTGGTCCTGGGATTCCTGTTCTGCGGAATAGGAGGCTTCGATGGTCTTCTTGATCTCTTCGATATCCGATTCCTTTTCGCTTATGGTGGTGCTGTTGGAAGCGATGCTGTCTTCCGCCTCCTTCATTTCGGTCCGTAAACGTTCCAGATCGCCTTCGATACGGTCCACATTCTGTGCTTCGAATTCCTGCTTCTGGACCAGCTTTTCCAGCTCTACCTCGCAGTCCGTCACCAGCATGGCCTGGGCGGTTTCCTTATCCCTTTCCGCATCCAGTTTTTCCTGGGCGGCATCAATGCGTTCCTTTATCTCGCTTTCGCTGCTGGAGGAGCTCTTCAGTTCCGTATCCAGTTCGTTCTGTTTTTCGCGGATATCCTTAACCTGGGTCTCGATCTCATTCTGCTCACCCAGCAGGGCATCCACGCCCTTGGTGGTGGCTTCGATCTTTTCATGGGCCTTCTGCAGGTTCAGGTTGGCTGTATTCAGTTTCAGGAACTGCTGCTGGCTTTCATACTTGATATCTTCTATCTCAAGACGCAGCTTGTTCCGCTCGCCCTTGGTCTTCTCGATGTCATCCAGATACTGATTGATGAGTCCAAGGGCTTTCTTTACCTTTTTCTCCAGCTCATCCATCTCACGACGGCGGCCCAGCAGATTGGAATTGTTCTTGAAGGCGCCACCGCTGATGGCACCGCCGGGTACCAGGAGTTCGCCCTCTATGGTGACCATACGTACGCCGTAATCGAACTTCTTTGCGATCTTCAAGGCGTTATCCACGTTATCGATCACAACGATGCGGCCCAGCATGCTCTTGGCTACATTCTCGTATTCCGGATCGGTAGTGACAATCTCGTTAGCCATGCCCACTACGCCCTTTTCGTTCAGCACTTCGGGAGTCTTGAACTCCTGGGGATGCTGTATGGAGGTAAGGGGCAGGAAGGTGGCACGTCCGAAGCGGTTGTCTTTCAGGTAATTGATCATACGCTTCGCCGTGGCTTCGTCTTTCGTGACGATATTCTGGATATTGCCTCCCAGGGCTGTCTCTATGGCGGTCTCGTACTTCTTTTCCACACGGATGATATCCGCCACCACACCGATGACTCCCTTATCTTCGGCTTTCTTCTCCATGACCTTACGTATGGAGTTTCCATAGCCTTCATAACGCTCGGTAAGGTTGGAAATGGCTTCCAGCTTGGTCTTGTCCTGATGGTAGGCTACCTGCTGCTCCTGCAGCTTTCTGTCCATCTCGGCAAGTTCGTCATGGATCTGGCCGGCTCTTTCTTCTTTTTTCTTTTGTTCAAAATCGAGCTCTTTGATGCGCTCGTTGATCTGCTCGAATTCTTTCTTCAGGTTTTCGATGATGCTCTGCTGCTCTTCCTCATCGGTCTTGGCCTGGAGCACGCGGGAATTCAGTTCGGCCTTACGCAGCTGGCTCTGTTCCAGCATGGTATCGTAACGCTCTTTGGAGGAACGTACATTGGCGCGTTCGTTGAGCAGTTCGATGATGCTGTTCTTGTCATTTTCGATGGCATTGTTCAGCTCTTCGATACGGCTCTGGATGGAATTTAAGATCTCTTTTTCCTTGTCCCGCTTTTCCTGTGCCTCCTTCAGCACCTGGTCTGCATCGTTCTTTCCGACGGAGAGCTCTTCTTTTTCCTTTTCCTTGGCAACAAGGGCTTCCTTCAGGTCCTCGATGCGCTTTGTGAAGTGCTCGATGGCCGTACGGGCGGAATTGATCTGCTCCCGGAAGAGTTCGATCTGCCCTTCCAGCTTTGTACGGGCATTACCGGCGTCGGACAGATGCGATCTGGCATCCTCCAGCTTTGCATCCAGTGCGGAAAGCTCTTCGGCGATGGCGTCATACTCCGCGCGTATGCCTTCGAACTGCTTGTTATGTTCGGCCAGATCGTCATTAACGATGACCAGCTTTTCGTGGGTGCTCCGGAGGACCTCGTTCTTCCGCTCGCTCTCCAGCAGGAAGTGGTTCACATCCAGGCGCTTCAGTTCTTCCTTTTTCTTCAGATACTCATGGGCCTTTTCGGACTGCTTCTCCAGGGGGCCGATCTGCTTTTCCAGTTCCGACAGGATGTCATTTACGCGGACAAGGTTCTGTTTCTCGTCCTCCAGCTGCTTAACGGCTGCAGCCTTGCGCTTTTTGAATTTGACGATACCTGCGGCCTCATCAAAGAGCTCGCGCCTTTCTTCGGGTTTGCCGGAAAGGATACGGTCGATCTGGCCCTGCCCGATGATGGAATAGCCTTCTTTACCGATACCCGTATCATAGAAGAGCTCGTTCACATCTTTAAGACGGCAGATGCTTCCGTTCAGCAGATACTCACTCTCACCGGAACGGTAGATCTTTCTCGCTACCGTTACCTCATCAAAATCCACTGAAAGCTGCCGGTCGGAATTATCCAGTGTGATGGCAACATAAGCATAGCCCAAAGGCTTGCGGAGTTCGGTACCGGAAAAGATGACATCCTGCATGGATGCACCGCGCAGCTGTTTGATACGCTGCTCACCCAGAACCCAGCGTACCGCGTCCGCTACATTGGATTTACCGCTGCCGTTGGGGCCCACTATACCCGTTATACCGTTATGAAACTCAAAGCGGATCTTATTTGCAAAGGACTTAAAGCCCTGTACTTCGATACTTTTTAAATACATCCTCAGTCGACCTTCTTACTTAAGCTTTTCTTTCCAGATATTTCAACGCCTTTGCGGCGGCATCTTTCTCGGCGCTCTTTTTGTTCTTGCCCACGCCTTCTCCGCAGGCTTCCCCGCGGATACTGACTTCCACATAAAAGCGCTTGTCGTGTTCCGGGCCTTCCTCCCGCAGCAGCCGGTATTCCACGCTTCCTCCGCCTCCGGCCTGTATCATTTCCTGCAGGGCGGTCTTCGGATCCTTTTCTCGTACATGGGCATCCGAATCCTTAAGCAGCTCCCGTTCCACGAAACGTGCGGCTTCTTCCATGCCGCCGTCCAGGAAGATGGCGCCGATCAGGGCCTCGCAGGCATCGGAGGTAACGGAAGCTTTTTCCCTTCCGCCTCCGGCTTCTTCCCCTTTGCCGAGATACAGGAGGCTTCCCAGCCCTAACCTTTGGGCGCATTCAGCCAGCGCCGGCTCGCATACCAGACTGGCCCGCAGCCTGGAAAGATCCCCTTCCGGCATCCGCGGATAACGGGCAAAGAGGTACTTGCTGCTGATGAGCTCCAGCACCGCATCCCCCAGGAATTCCAGCCGCTCGTTGCATTCCACCTTGTTGATACGGCGTTCGTGAGCATAGGAAGAATGGGTCAGGGCCTGCTTCATAAGCTCCGTGTCTTTGAAGCGGTATCCGATACGCTCCTGTAATGTAAGCAGGGCTTCCGTGTCATTCACCGGAGTTCACCCGTTCCATCAGTGCAAGGGCCTCACCCACCGTTTTAAGCTCCATCCATTCCTTCGCCGGCAGGGGGCGGTCCAGCCCGGCTTCAGCCAGCTTAAGGATCTGAGCCATATCGATGGAGTCGGCTCCCAGCGTCGTCTCGAAGGAGGCCTCGGGCAGGATCTCTTTGTCATATACCTGAAGGGTCTTTTGTATGGCCTGTTTCAGGATCTCCAGTTCAGCCATCGATCGCCAGCCTCTTTCTTATCTTTTCATTGATCTGCTGTTCCTTGAAGGTACGGCACTGCAGTATGGAGTTTCGTACCTCCACGGCCTCGGCGGAGCCATGGGTCTTTACCACCAGGCCGTTTAAGCCCAGCAGAGGAGCACCGCCGTAACGCTTTACATCAAAATCCTTAAGAGCTTCTTTGAGGGCGGGCTTCAGCATCGCCGCTCCCAGCTTGCTACGCATATTGGAGAGCATGGCTTTTTTGAGTGTCCTTAAGATAAAGCTGGCTTCTCCTTCGTAGAGCTTAAGGATCACATTCCCCACAAAAGCCTCGCAGACGATCACATCCGCTGCTCCGGAGGGGATATCGCGGGATTCTATGCTGCCGATGAAGTTGATATCATCACATTCTTTAAGTAAAGGCATGGTTTCCTTTACCAGGGCATTTCCCTTTTCCTCTTCCGCTCCTATATTGACTATGGCCACCCGGGGCTTTTCAACTCCCAGTGCATTTTCGCAGTATATGCTGCCCATGCGGGCAAACTGGACAAGCTGCTCGGCTCTGGCATCCACGTTGGCGCCGCAGTCGATGAGCAGTGAGGCACCCTTTTCGGTAGGGATGATGGGGGCCAGAGGGGCGCGCTCAACTCCCTTTATGCGGCCTACGATAAGCTGCCCGCCCACCAGGATGGCACCGCTGGAGCCGGCGGATACAAAGGCATCGCAGGTTCCGTCTTTAACAAGATGAAGGGCTTTGACGATGGATGAATCTTTTTTCCGGCGTACTGCCATAACGGGCGGTTCGGCCATCTCGATCACTTCGGATGCATTTACCAGCTCTATGCGTTTTTCGTCATAGCTGTATTTTGAAAGCTCTTCCCGCAGGATCTCTTCTTTTCCTACCAGATAGATCATCACATCATCCGCATCGTGGAGTGCGTCCACGACACCTTTGATGATCTCGCCGGGCGCATTATCCCCGCCCATGGCATCCATGGCGATCCTCACTGCATCGTTCATCCCATTGCCTCCTCGTTTTGTTTAAGCCTTTATGGCAATATCAAAACAGCTGCTGCATTGTTAATGCCACAAAACAGCAACATATATAATACTAAAAAAAAGGGAAAAAAGCAAGAAAAAAGCCGTTTCACTTTCGGAAACGGCCTGGTGTTCAAAGTGTTGCAAAAAAGGCCTTACTCTACGGCAAGGATCTCCTTTTTGTTGTAGGCGCCGCAAGCCTTGCATACGCGATGAGGAACCATCAGCGCACCGCACTTGCTGCACTTTACCAGCGTGGGAGCTGTCATCTTCCAGTTCGCACGTCTCTTATCTCTTCTTCCTTTGGAAGATTTGTTCTTCGGGCAAATAGACATCTTTTACACCTCACTTTCCTTAACGCACTTTGCCATTTTCGCACACTTAAAAGTATTTGTCAAGCCTTAATTTTCACTTTCTTCTCCGCTGCCCTTATCTTCTGCCTGCAGCTGTTTCAGCCGCTCCAGATAAGGGTTCGGGGCATTGGCCGGCGTGATGGGCGAAGAAGGTCCCAGGGCTTTCGGTGCTTCACTGAAGGAAGGTGTGGGACCAAGAGCCGCAGGCGAGGGCCCAAGGGAGGAACCCGAGCTGAAAATACTGTCCGAGATCGGGGTATCTCCTGCCTGTGTTCCGCTATTTTCCTGTAAGGAGCTGCTTTCGGAAATATCGCCTGAAACAGCTGTTTCGGCTGCCTCTGCTGTGGCGGGAGCGGCCTGAATATCGGCCGCGGGCATTGCCTCGCTCTGTATCAGCTCGGAAGGCTGTGCTTCGACAGCTGCCGGAGCAATGCCGGCTGTCTGGGTTTCGCTCACCGACTGAATCGGTTCGGCAGTTAATGTATCCGTTGAGGTCTCTGGAGCGTTAGCCTCCGGTACATTGCCGTTTACCGGGGCTGTATCAGCCGTCTGTGCCTCCTCAGCCGGCTGTTCATTTTGAGCGGGCTGCTCGGAAGGATTGCCCTGCATATAGGGATTTCCCTGCATGTACGGATTTCCCTGCATATACGGGTTCCCCTGGGTATAAGGATTCCCCTGTGTAAGCGGGGCTGCCGGAGAAGCCGGCGCGGCATTTGCCGACTGCATCTGATTTAAGGCGTGTGTCATCTCGGAAGGTCTGGTAACATT
Source organism: Lachnospiraceae bacterium (assembly GCA_017552715.1). Classification (GTDB taxonomy): domain Bacteria; phylum Bacillota; class Clostridia; order Lachnospirales; family Lachnospiraceae; genus NK4A136. Next base: position 25,177 of record JAFZOW010000024.1, on the reverse strand, counting down.
GGCGCCCGCAGCGGGATTTCCCTGCATGTAAGGATTTCCCTGCATATACGGATTCCCCTGGGTATAGGGATTTCCCTGTGTATAAGGATTGCCCTGCATATAGGGGTTCCCCTGCATATAAGGATTTCCGGCGGCTTTACCTGCCTGCTGGGGCGCAGGCGCCTGAGCCGGTCCTGTCCCGGCGGCGGGAGAACCGGACTGAGCCATAGACAGCGGACCGCCGCCTGCAGGTGAAGCGCCGGGCTTCATATAGGGGTTGGAATTAATGTAAGGGCTGCCGGAATTCCCGGTAAGGATTGGACCGCCGCCTCCTCCGGGGCCGGCGGGAACGGTATGGGGACCCGCTGCGGCTTTGCGTTTGGCGGATCCGTTTTTGGCCAGCAGCACCAGCAGAACGATAACTGCCAGAAGTATGAGCGCCAGAAGGATCAGTCCGGCAAGAATGACTCCGCCGGAGACACCCACAGTCTTTTTCACGGGAATATCGTCATCCTGCCAGTCGTATTCGGGATCGTCTTCATCGTTGTCGGGGCTGTCGGTGGAAGTGGGTTTTGCATCCGCATCCGTAGGCTCGGGATCCTCTTCCCCGTCATCGCTTGCGATGCGTTCATCCCCTATGCCCGCGTAGTAGAGCAGATCCGCGGCATATACATCAAAACGGGGATTTGCGATGGGGTTATTGAGTCCCACTTCCTTCAGGGTATCCTGGAAAGGATCCTGGAACTCTCTCTTTACCAGATCCAGATAGATATCGATACCCTCATCCCGGTCATCCAGAATGTGGTTAAAAAGCTCGAAGACCGCAGCTACGGAAACCGAGTAGGAAACATAATAAAGGGGCGACTGGAAGGTATGAGGGATCTGTATCCAGTCAAGAACCACTCCTTCTTCCAGATATCCCTGCTCCGCCAGGGCGATGCTGTTGTTCAGCATGCTGACATAGTCACCGCCGTATTGCATGCAGTAGTCATAATACATCTTATTCAGATCTTCCAGTGTCAGATTGTCGGGATCCGAATAGACAGCGTACTGGAACTCGTCCTCCTTAACACCTTCCACCGCAGATGAGGTGAGGGTATATAGAAGATACAGATTCATCACATCACCGTAATCCCCGTAAATATCGTCGGAATAATCCATGAAGAGCATCTCAAGCCCCTGGGAGTGGATCTCGGCCACATCCAGGTCTGTATTTCCGTAGTACCAGCTGTCCTCGCCCATAAAATACATCTCGTTATAATGGCCGAATTCATGTATGATGGTACGCATGTCGGAAAATGTGCCGTCAGCGCAGTTAAAGAGGAAAGGTGCGTTGTATCCGCCGATCCGGATGGTATATGCACCGGGAGCTTTCTGATCATCAACGGAGATGTCATAGGTTTCGTGCTGCTCCAGATAATCCAGGGAAGTAAGCATATCGGAAGAGATCTCGGGCAGATATTGTCTGAGATTGGAGAGGCATTCAGCTTCGCTCATGGGCTGATCAAAAACATCCATCAGTTCGTTGTAATGCACACCGAAAAGCTGCATGAAGATCTCGTCCTGCGCGGGGATGAGATAATCCTGTATGCTCTGACGGTAAGCCTTAAGATCATCGTAGGAATAATCCCGTCCGTAAGACTTTTCGTAGCAGTAATCCGCATAATTGTCATAGCCGTAGCTTTTGGCGATCTGGGCACGGACCGAAACCAGCTCCAGGAATAGCTCTCCCATTTCTTGGTTTTTCTGTTTGAGCAGATCGGCATAGCCGCTAAGATAGGAATTACGGTCGATGGTCCCGTTATCCATGGCTTCCTTAAGCTTATCCTCGGTATAGGATTTTCCGTCCACCTTGGTCTTGTATTCCTTGTTGTAGAGCACGTCGTATTGAAGGGAAAGCTCCGTCTCTTTGGCGCTGAGATCCTTCTGCTCCTGTGTCATATCCACATAATTGAGGATCTCTTCCCAATCTTCTTCATCGTCGATACGCTCATGAAGGATCTCGGAGTAGTCGGAGTTGGCTATGGTACGGTAATTCTGCTGGATCTTGTCGCCTACACTGGTGCTCAGCTCATCAAAGAACTGTACCTCGTCATCCCATTTCTTGTCATCCGCCACCAGATCCGAATAGATATGAGCTATGCAGTAATTCCTGCTCAGCTCACAATAGTAATCCTCCATGGCGATGATGATCTCCAGGACCTTATCCTCATTGCCTTCTTCCGCAAGGATATCATCGATATCCTTCACGATGGCATCGAAGTCCTTTTCGTCCGTGCGGCCGTATTCATACTCGGAGAACTTCTTGTCCGTATGATCCACCTGATCCACCAGTGTTCCGTCATGATCCCCGGCGCTGACATTCAAAGGGCGGCTGACAAGAAGCACAAGCATAAGAAGTAAACCAAGGCAGCTGCGTACTTTTTTCCTCAGATGTTTTTTCATAACTCCTCCTTTATTTCCCTACCGTTACGCGGATGCTAACGGTTTTGTTACATATCCTTGCACTGATCACGGCTTTACCCTTTCCTCTTGCGTGAATGCAGCCGTACTCATCCACAAAAGCCACGGAAGGCCTGCTGCTCTTCCACAGGGGATCCTGCGGGAGCATTCTTTCCCACTCGGCTTCCAGCGGGGCATCACCCATCTTCATATTAAGGCTGTAATTCTTCCCTTTCTTCAAAAGACAGCTGTCGCATTTCAGCTCGGGAGAACATACATGCACACGGGTCCGCCATACAAAGCCGCCGGTACCGTAGGGATCGCAGCTGCAGCTGACAACGCATTCACCCTCTGTAAGAGCGGTGATCTTGCCGCGGTCCGAAAGCAGCACTACGCTCTCGTCTCCTATCACAGTCCAGTGGGCGGTATTCTGTTTTACTCCGTAAAACGAAAGCTTGCGCTTGTCTCCGGGGGTCATATACAGCTCGCGTTGCGGAGGAGCCTGTACATCCACCGTAAGGTGAAAGGTTTTTTCGGGATCCGACTTATCCGTAGCCGTGAGATATACCTTTCCGCAGCCGATGGCCGTAAGCTTTCCTCCGGAAGTGATGCGCACGATATCATTTTCGTGGCTCAGCAGTTTTCCTTTATTATTGGAAACGCTGCGCATATTCTCACCGCTCCAGCGGGCTCCGGAGATCTTAAAGTCTGTTGTTTTAAGCTGCAGGCTCTGCAGGGCGTTCAGGGAGATGCAGTCACCGTCCGAAAGCTTTCCGTAGGAACGGATATCCTTTACGCTCAGCTTTGCCTGTAAGGTCTTGCCGTTTATGCAGGCGCAGATCCTGCAGCTGCCTTTGGCTATGGCTGTAACAAAACCGTCCGTCACCCTGGCCACTTCTTCGTTGGTAGAGTACCAGTAGATATCCGGATAATCCGCCGAAAGGTCCAGGATCTCCTGGCCCTCCTTCAGCTGCCGCAGCAGGGAAATCCTGTAACTCTCCCCTGTAGCCAGACGTATGTTTTTATCACTGAGAAGCGGTTGTATCACCGTCACTTCATAAAGGACTTCTTCTCCGTCTTTTTGACGGATCTGTGCCCTTCCGGGACCGGCTGCAAGGATACGCCCGCTTTTGGTGCTTTTGGCGGCCTTTTTGTCCGAACTGACCAGGCCCTTCATACCGCTTTCATAGCGCTGTCCTTTTATGAGATATAAAGCACTGACGGTGCTGCCGTCTTCTTTTGTTTTATCCACAGGGACAGGGACAGGGTCCAGAGCCGAATGCACGGGATGATCACCGCGGCGTATCTTGAGCCGAAGCTGCAGGGTATCGCTGAACAGCAGACGGCCTTCGCGTATGGCAGCCACCTGCAGAGTGAAGCGTTTTCCGGCCAGGGAGCTTCCGATGGCAAAACAGCCGCTCACGCATTCGATGGAAGCTGTGGAAGGAACGGTGCCGTCTACGGTGCAATAGATCTTTGCCCCCGGTGTATCCGAGGTGAAACGGATCACGTCTCCGACGGAAAGGGTTGTGCCGTCAGGCGTATCGCTGCGGGGAACTGCTGTTTTGGGGATGTTCACGCTTATGCTTACGGAAGCGTGCAGTTCCTCTCCCAGGATATTGGAAGCGGATACATTGACCATGCACGATCCGTTCTTCAATCCGATGAGGGCGATCTTTCCGCCTTCCTGCTTCCCTAAAAGTATGACAGCGGGATCCGACACCTCAAAGTGAAAGCCGTTCTGAGGAAGAGCCGGCGCTCCGTCGGTGAAAAGGGCTGCGTTTAACGTTACATTGCCTTCTTCACTTAAAATGATCTCGTTTTTGGGAGAAGCAGAAAGCTGTATGCTCCCCCGCTTTGCCACGAGGAAATTGACGCACATCACTTCGCTGTCCTGCATGCCTTCCGCAACTGCGAAGGCCTTAAGGCAGACGTTCTGCCCCGTCATATCACGCTGCAGGGGGATACCCGAGTTGTAACGGCTGCTCTCCCTTGTGGGCTCACTGCCGTCCAGGGTGTAATAGATCTGCGCATCATCCGTAAAACTCTTTAAGTGGAGTTCTTCGTTCCAGGGAATGCTCTGTCCTTCTTTTACATCCGCATTCGGCGCAAACACCCTCTGGCTGTAGGGGATGTTTACGGTAACGATGCAGTGCGCTTCCAGTTCTTCACAGCGTGCATAGATAAAGCAGCTCCCGTTCTTTACGGCGGTGACAAGGCCGTTTTCATCCACTTCCGCCACATTGCTGTTACCGGAATACCAGCTGACGCCGGCTTCCTCGATGGGCTTCAGCTCTTCGTCCCATACAGTGGCACTGAGGTGTTCTTCATCGTAGGGTTCGGTGAAAAGCAGGCTGGCAGGATCCACACTCATATAGCTGGGGTGGCTTAGATCGCTTCGGTCGTTGGTAAGGGCCGAGATCACAAGATTGCCGTGATCGTTGCTTTCGCCGTTGATATCCGAAAAGGTGAGTCCGTCGGTGGAAACAAAGCTCTGTCCGGCCTGGGAACCGGGGCGCATAAAGATACAGGAATTGGCGGAAATAGCTTTTTCCAGAGTTACGGTGGAGCCGGTCTGGTCAAAGACCAATACTATGGAAAAGCGGCTGCCGCGACGCAGCGTAAGGGGCGAAGGCAGCTTTACGGTATAATCGCCGGCATAGCAAAGCCTGCCGCGGTACTCGGCGGCGAGCTTGCCCTGGAAGGGCATATCCCCATATACGTCCGTGTAGATGCGCAGTGTGTACTTGGCGCCCTTTCCGCGTACTGCCGCGATCTCGAAACGTACAGCCTCCAGATCTTCACAGCCCGCACCGGAATCTCCGCATACCGTGTAGATATTCGCATAGCCTCGGGCGGAGTTGAAATATCCCCCCAGGCCGTGGATCTGGGAATCCATATCATAGCGGTTATCGTACTCGTCCCCGCTCATCTCCAGGACCCAGGCATCCGTCAGGGAATTATCTTCATAGGAGACCCAGTAGAACTGGGCATTTCCGCTCTTTGTCAGGTCGCGTACCAGCCATGCACCGCTTACGGAAGGACGGGGATCGCCCTCATTTCCGAAGGATTCTTTGGGAAAATCGTCATCCCAGCCCAGGATGAGCACAGCCTGTTCGGCTGCCCTGGCACTGCTGCAGTAGAAAGCGTTGCTGCTGACGTTCAGATAAGCACTGTCCCCACAGAGCCCTGCGCCTGCGGCGCCGAAAGAGATGATGGCTCCTTTGAGCTGGCGGCTGTTGTTCCTTATACTGATGCGGCAGGAAGTCTTAAGATGTGCACATACATTCCGTTCGCCGGATGCGGCAGCGGATCCGCCGGCAGCCAGCAGGGAAGCATCGCTTATGGGCAGAACGTTTTCGGATGCGGCACCGCGCTGGTAAAAGGTCTGAAAGGCATGAAGGAAGTTGCCGCCCGCATTCAGGAAATTGCTTGTGCCCGCAACTGCGGTGAAATTCACCTTATCGCCGGTTGTAAAGTTTTCAAGCGATGAAGTTCCGGTATGGTAAGACCACCAGGCCGTATGCAGCTCGCTCAGATCAATGCTGCTGTCAGCCATCCCGTGACCGGCCATATAGATCCCGGCCAGTGCCGTAGCGGCTCCTGCCCAGGAAATACCGTATTTGTCCTGTGCCGAAGGCTGGGGATAGTTATCGCAGATATGTTCCAGTATACGATCTTCGCTGCTGCTGGGGTAAGGATAAGCGCGATCCGATGCGCTTGCGCCTTCCGGAGCCAGGGTACATCTTTCCTCACAATCCGAAGGATCTTCATCGAAGATATCGTTTACATCATCCGCAAAATTGCCGGCTTCCTCTGCGGTGACTGCGGGCCACTGCTCGGCAAAGTAAGCCTTGGGAACCGTGACGGCTCCCACTGCCGTTTCCGTCTCCGTGCTCTCCTCTTCGAAAAAGGCATCCTCTGCGCCGGCAGCCGGCTGTGCAGTATCCTCCGGCCGGTCCGCGGCCGCAAGAGGCATTATCTCTCCGCAAAGGAGAAACAGCATGAGCAGTGAGGCTACGTTTTTCCTGAACCTTCGTATCATTAAGCTTTGTGATCCTAGTTCTTAAAACTGTGTATGGGCGCGGGGATACGCCCTCCCCGGGAAACAAATTCCCCGCAGGAAAATGTGTTTACGGGCATGATGGGGGCATAACCCAAAAGTCCGCCGAATTCCACCCTGTCCCCTACGGATTTGCCGGCAGCCGGGATCAGACGCACTGCGGTGGTCTTCTGGTTTACCATACCCAGAGCCATTTCGTCTGCGATGATACCGCTTATGGTGGATGCGGGGGTATCTCCGGGTATGGCGATCATATCCAGCCCCACAGAGCATACGCAGGTCATGGCCTCAAGTTTTTCCAGTGTAAGAGCGCCGCATTCCACAGCTTCGATCATGCCCTGATCCTCGCTGACGGGGATAAAGGCACCGCTTAAGCCTCCCACATAGGAAGAAGCCATCACACCGCCCTTTTTCACCTGATCGTTTAAAAGAGCAAGGGCTGCGGTAGTCCCGGGGGCTCCGGGCTGTTCCAGACCCATGGCTTTTAAGATATCCGCAACGGAATCACCCACTGCGGGAGTAGGTGCAAGGCTAAGATCCACGATGCCGAAAGGAACATCCAGCATACGGGAAGCTTCCCTGGCTACCAGCTGTCCTACGCGGGTAACCTTGAAGGCCGTCTTTTTTATTGTCTCGCAGAGCACTTCAAAGTTTTCTCCGCGAACACTTTCCAGCGCGGTCTTTACCACGCCGGGACCGCTGACCCCCACGTTGATGATGGCATCCGCTTCCGTAATTCCGTGAAAAGCTCCGGCCATAAAGGGATTGTCGTCGGGAGCATTGCAGAATACCACCAGCTTGGCACAGCCCAGAGAATCCTTGTCTGCGGTAGCTTCGGCAGTCTCTTTAATGATCTTTCCCATAAGGGCCACCGCATCCATATTGATCCCGGTGCGTGTGCTGGCAAGATTGACCGAGGAACATACGCGGTCCGTAGCAGCCAGGGCTGCCGGAATGGAACGGATCAGCAGCTCGTCGGAAGAGGTCATCCCCTTGCTTACCATTGCGGAAAAACCACCGAGAAAATTGACTCCAACGGTCTTTGCCGCATTGTCCAGAGTACGGGCCAGCTCTACATAATCCTCGATGCTTTTGCAGCAGGCGGCTCCGATCAGTGACATGGGGGTTACGGAGATGCGCTTGTTAACGATGGGTATGGCATATTTCTTTTCGATCTCGCGCCCCGTACGCACAAGATCTTTTGCCCTGGAAATGATACGCTCGCTGATCTTTTCCCTGCATCGTTCCAGATCGGAATCAATGCAGTCAAGCAGGCTGATCCCCAGCGTTATGGTACGTACATCCAGGTTTTCCTTTTCGATCATCTCATTGGTCTCTACGACCTCATGTATATTGATCATCTCTCACTCCTACCTTAAAAATGACTGCGACTTATATCCGGTGCATGGAGTCGAAGATCTCTTCTCTCTGGCACTTGACGATCACGCCGATCTCTTCACCGATCTGGGCAAGCTCGTCCGCGATGGTGTCAAAAGGCTTTTCTGCCGCCGACAGATCGGCGATCATCATCATATTAAAGTATTCCTGGACTATGGTCTGGGAGATGTCCAGGATATTAACACGGTTATTGGCCAGATAAGTACATACTTTGGCAATGATGCCTACCGTGTCCTTTCCGACTACCGTGATGATCGTTTTTTTCATAAGCTCCTCCTGCTTTTAGAATTCTATGCACTCCGAGGGTTCGCCCCGTTTTGCGATGCGGATGGGAAAATCATCCCCATGCCACTGTGTATCGCTCATCTCCACTTCCAGCCGTACCGCTTCGTATGCAAGTTCCGGCAGATTGTTCTCGTGGCTCAGATGGCTTAGGTATATATACTGCATCTTATCGCTCAGGATACTGCTGAGAAGCCGTCCGGAAGCTTCATTTGAAAGATGCCCCCGTTTTCCCAGGATGCGCTGCTTCAGGGGATAGGGATAAGGCCCTGTCTGCAGCATGCGTATATCATGATTGGCCTCCAGAAAGACCGCCGAAAGTCCCTGCAGTCCCTGAATGGTATAATCGTCGTATACTCCCAGATCCGTTACAACAGCGGCCTTCTTCCCGCCGTAACGGAAACGGTAGGCTACCGGATCGGCAGCGTCATGGGAGATATGCATGGGATCGATGCGCAGATCTTTTACCGAAAAAGGCTCATCACAATTGATGGCTATAAAAGAATCCTTATCCACCTGCCCCAGCCGCCGGTCATTTTTGATGGCCTCGATGGTAAGGGCTGTGGCATAGACCGGGAGATGGAATTTCCTCATCATGACTCCCAGTCCTCCGATATGATCCGCATGCTCATGGGTAACGAGTATGCCGTCCAGATCCTCACCGGAAAGCTGGGCTCTTTCCAGGCCTTCCAGTATGCGTTTTGCGCTGATGCCTGCATCCACCAGAAGCTGTGTCGTTTCCGTACCCACCAGGATGGCGTTACCGGAGGAACCGCTGGCGATGCTCATCATCCTCATGCTGTGCTTATCCTTCCCAGCGGATCGTGATCTCGTCTCCGCCGCGTATGGTTTCCATATATTCCGCCTTGTGTCCGTTCAGTTCCGTGATCAGCTGTTTTCCCTTCACGCTGGTCAAGTCAAAATCGATAAAGTCGAATACGTCTACAAATACATATTCCGGCTTGCCGCTAAGGGTCACCGTGCTTCCGTTTACGGATACCTGAAGCTCTTTTACGGGACCGGAAGAAGCAGCGCTTTCGGAAGGAACGTAACTCCCGTCATCCTCCGGCAGCTCATCAAAGCTTACAGCTTCCAGTCCGGCTGCTGTGCCGGCGCTTTTGGCTTCTTCTCCGGCATCCTCGTCTGTTTCGGCGCTTTCTGCGGCTTCTTTACGCTCTCTCTGTTCCTGGAGGGCTTTTTCGGCCAGCAGACCCCACTTGATGGTAAAGTTTTCGTATACCTTTGTGTCGTCGTCTGCGACTTCGTTATTCACCAGTACCTCGCTGCCTTTATCCAGCAGCACGTCCATGAATTCCCTTACCTCGCGTACCGTATAATAATCGCGCATGACGATTTCATCGCCATCCTGTACTTCGTAATACTCGGTCTTAGGCTCGCCGTTAACGGTGGCGATACGGGGCAGCAGTATCCTGCTGTCGTTGGCCTTTATGGCGATCATGGACTTGTATTCCGGCAGTTCGCTGATAAGGAGCTTTGCCGCTTCTCCCGTAGTGGATTCTTCCACCACGATCACATCATTGGCGCGTATGGGAGTATGCATATCCGCAGGCTCGCCGTTTAAGCTGATACGGGCGGGCTCACCCAGGCTGCCCCTCTTCATGGCCTTACGGCCGTTGATGGTATAATTGATCTCGGGCCCCCGGCGGGGGAAGATCCCTTCATTGGGGAAGCTGGCATGCATGGCCGCATCCACAACGGAAAGGTTGCCGCTGTCGTAGATCTTAATATGCTCTTCGTTAAAGCTCACATAAATAAAATTGTTGCTCTGTTCGTAATAATTCAGTCAGATACCGATGGGGGTCACAAGAAGGGAATCTTTTTTCACATCCTCTTCCTTAAAGCGGATCTTGCTCATCACCTCTTCGCCCCGGACCGCAACACGTTCCGAGAGTATGCCGAGATGCTCCGAAAGTTTGCTGGTGTAGCCTTCGATGCGTCCGCCTCCGCCTACAACGAATACGGCGCTCACGGCCTTTCCGCCGTTCAGCTCCTTGAACTTGTCCGCTACCTGCGCGGTCATCTCTTCCAGCTGGGCATCCAGGATCTCCAGCACCTTCTTCTTTTCGATCTTCTGGGGCAGGCCCATGATATCCTTGTATTCGACGCAGTCCTTATCTTCGATACCGCGCTTGATCTGCTCTGCCGTATTGAAATCCACCAGACAGGCCCTTGCCACGGCCTCCGTAAGGGAATCGCCGGCGCAGGGGATCATGCCGTAGGCCACGATGCATCCGTCCCTTGTGATGCAGATATCGGAAGTACCGGCACCCACATCCACCAGACCGATATTTAGCATGCGGTACATCTCGGGTATGGCTACGGAAATGGCGGCTATAGGCTCCAGAGTCATGTTCACTACCCGCAGGCCTGCCAGTTCCACTGCCTTGTAAAGGCCGTCCACCACTTCATCCGGCAGGAAGGTGGCGATGATATCCGCTCCTACGCTGCGTGCTTTGTGGTTTTCCAGGTTTCCGATGGGGTAGCCGTTAAGAAAATAACGTACTACGGAATTACCGACACAATAAAAATGCAGATCCGAGGTGTTCTTCTCTGTGAACTGGGCATAAGCTTTTTCTATACCCATAGAGGTGAGGTGTGCCACATCCTCGGCGTTGATCTCCTTTTCCTTCTCCAGCTCCCAGTCAATATGTACCTCTACCGTCTCCAGCACCCGGCCGGCGGCGGCGATACAAACATCCGTGAGCTTGAGTTCCAGCTTTTTCTCCAGGGCACGCTTTACCACGCCGATGGTATTACCCACCTGCCCGATATCGTGGATCTGTCCGTCCAGCATGGCCCGGGTCTCGTGTTCCTTTGATGCCTGTGCTACTACAGTGAAGATGTCTCCTTCCCGGTAGCCTACGGTACCCACGATGCTGCGGGTGCCTATATCCAGGCCGAAGACAAGATTGCCCTGTTCTTTAAGTTCGCTCATTTCGTCCCCTTCGATCATCTGAAGTACGGTCCTTCGATGTTGCCCGTGACCGTTGTATCCTTAAGGATGAACTGATCCTCTTTGCAGCTTCCGATACAGATATCCCCTTTGACCGTGCAGTTTTCCAGACGTATAGCCCGTGCAATGGCTTTGGTATAGTAAGCATTGATCTGGAAGGCGTAATAACGGGTGTAGGTCCCGTCCCATTCCCGGTGCGACTTATAAGCAGAGATCCGGCAGTTTTTGAAAGTGATGTTGTGGCAGACTTTCTTCTCCCAGTCCGAATCGTTTTCGGATCCGCTTATATCCGGCTCGATATTGATCCCTGCGGAAGGCGGCGAGCTGTGGGCTCCGCTGATATCGCAGTCGTCAAATACGATCCACTCTCCGCGCACCACGGAAACATTGCTGCGCCGGTTGTTGGAGATGATGCAGCCCTTTATTACCACATCCGACCCTGTTTCCATGGAACTACCCTGATTCCGCTTGTTATCATTGATGTAAACACCATCGCCCCAGTTATCCCAGATCTGCATATCTTCGAGGCGTACATGCTGTCCGGCGATGTATACTCCGTGACCTTCGGCACCGGAGCTGCCGCTGTGTCTGCTCCGTTCTCCCAGGATCTGTCCGCCCCGCACCGTAACATTATTCCCGTTGATCAGCATCACCTGATACGAACCGGCGGAGCAGGCTCCCACATTCAGTACGGCTTTCCCGTCCATCACCAGCTTTACGTTATCACTTGATATGCATATGGCCCTGTTGTTGTAGCCGAAAGGAAGATCATAGACCCCTGCCGGCAGATAAAGGGTATGATCATGTTCCTCATCTGCTGCAGCCAGCAAAAGCGCATCGTTGATGGCGTCCGTATCCTCCTGCCCGTCATCCGGGATGATGCCCAGATCCGGGCCGTATAGATATTTATCGGGTACCGGGATATGCTTTTCCTTCTTGGGGAGTACGGGATTGCGTTCCTTCATTCCCCAGAGGGTGCTGAGCTTGGCTGCGGCCACCTTGTATTTCACCGGTTTATATCCGCCGTAAGAGCCTTTTCCTTTCAGGAGCATACGTGCAGTCCCTTTGGAACGGTTTGCGGTACAGTACACGATATCGTAATCCCTCACTTCAGTTCCGGAAAGTTTGATAAGGATCTCTCCCGGAGCAGGTACGATATACTCTCCGGTCCAGGGATAGGACTTGCCTCCGTTCACCTTGACCTTGGCTTTGGAGATATCACTGCCTTTTTCTATGATACGGTATTGAAGCATTACACTGCCGGTATAGTTATCCCCCGTGCCGTCAAGTTTAAGCGTGATCACGCTGCCCACGGCAGGTGTATCCGTATCCGGAGCGGTAAATTCCAATGAGTAGTCCTTACCGGCTTTCAGCTTCTGATCCGTAAGGCTTTCATCATAAAAACAGAGCTTCGTCTTTTTGTAGGCATCCGCTTTGTCGGAATATACCTTATCGGAAGCGGTGATCATCAGCTCGCTCACATCGGCTTTTACGATCTCGAAGGAACGGGTGACACTGCCTTTATATCTGCCCTTTCCCTTGATGGTTACACTTGCGCCGCTGCCGACCTTCTTGTTAGAAGAATACTTCAGTGTATAATCGGCACCTTCCCAAAGCTTTACCCCGTTGAAGCTCACATTTACCTCGGGCTTGGCGCCGCCCTTTCTGTAAGCGACAGGCTGTCCGCCACCGATCACGATCTCCATGCGGCTTTCGTTCAGTTCGATCTTTTCTTCCGCCGGTATAAGCTGATCCTCGGAAACGCTGATATCCGCATCCTTAACGATCAGGAATTTGATCTTTTTGCTCCCGCTGAAATTCCCCTTCCCTTTGATGGTGAGGGAAGCGGGCTTGGAATTGGTACTGGCCTTTTTATTATTGCTGTAACTAACGGTATAATCCACATTCTCCGTTAGCATCCTTTTCCCGAGATATACACGTACCCTGGGTTTAACGGCTTTTCCGGTATAAGGATAAACTTCCAGCAGGCCGGCTACCCAGAGCAGGCCGTTATCCGCGGCATCCGCTTCCTTAAGTGCTTCTTCCTCATCCCTGGGATCCAGCCCCTCCTCTTCTTCCATGGCAAGAGCTTCATCTTCCTCAGCCGTCTCTTCCCCGGGTATTTCGGCAGGCTCGGCAGCAGAACTGCCTTCATCCACAGCTTCTTCAGGCAAAGCCTCATCCCGGGAAGTCTCTGCCTTGTCTTCCGCAAACGCTTCCGCATCCTCTTCGGCAACGATTTCCGTATCTTCAGCCGACTCTTCCGTATCGTTTAAGTATGCTTCGTCTGCGGCATCATCTCCGGCATGGGAAAAGAAAGCCCCGGCATCCGAAAGAAGCATCACAAGGCTTAACAGAAAAGCTGTAAGACAACGGAAGTGTTTTTTCATCCTTTTCCTTTCCCCGCTCTATTCGCTGAAACTGGGTTCATAGACCTTCCCGATGATAGCGGTATCGTAGAGCCCCAATTCCTCTTTCAGACAGCTGCCATAGAGGAAATCACCATAAATACGGCAGTTTTCCAGATAGATCGCTCTGGCCACTTCACGCCGGTAATAACCGTTGATCTCGAAAGCGAAATAGCGTACCCATTTGCCTTCGCCTTCCGCAGGCTTATCTTCCAGAGCAGCGATATTGCAGTTACGGAAGGTGATATCGTAGCAGAGCATCTTGTCAAATTTTTCTTCGGGAGCATCCGCCGCAAGATCCGGTTCGATATCCACACCGGCTGCGGGTGCTGCAGGTCCGGCCCCATAGATGTCACAATCCTCCACCAGGATATTATCCCCTCGGATCACGGAAATGTTGTTGCGGTTATTATAGGAAATATCACAGCCCCGGATCTGTATATCCGTGCAGTAATGCTCCCCGTTCTCGTCCCGGTTACCGCCGTCATTGATATAGATACCGTCGCACCAGTTATCATAGATCTGTACGCGGTCCACGGTGCAATGTCCGCGGTCTATAGTTATACCGTTACCTCCGGTGATGATGCCGTCAGGCACTTCTGCATTGTCATGATACCACTTGTCCCCCACCAGCTGACCGCCGGTAACAGATATATTATAAGCGTTCATAAAGATCAGATGATATTCGGTGCGGTTGCTGGGTGCCAGCTTTAATATGGCATTACCGTCCATAACAAGATTCACACCCTTGTCTCCGATGAAATAATGACTGATATAGATCACGGCATCCCTGTCTCCGACGCTCACATCATAAATGCCCGCCGGGATATATACGGTACTGTCATAATCCGGATTTCCGGCAGCCATAACGATAGCCTCGTTGATGGCTTCCGTATCGTCTATGCCGTCATTGGGAAGAGCTCCGAGTTCCTGCACATCCAGATAGCGCTCGGGCACTTCGATATCAAAAGCCTGCCTGGGCTTTTCCGCCGAAGGCTCGGGGATCTGTATGTAACGTTCCTCCATCCCCCAGAGTGATCCCACGGAAGCGGGCACGATGGAGAATTCGGTGCTCAAGTAACCGCAGTAAGGCTCGGTGCCGGCCAGCAGCAGTTCCGCCTTCCCCAGCTCCACATTATTATAGCAGGCAACCACGCGGTAATCCGTGATCACATCATCGGAGACCGAAACACGAATATGTTTGTGGGAAGGGATGATCTCTCCTCCGGTCCAGACATAATCCTTATCCACTTCGGGTTCAAAACGGGAGAAATCCGCCTCCTCGCTGATGATCTGATAAGTACCGTAAAGATCATTCCCGCAATAGTTTTCTCCCTGAGGAGTGATGATGACCGATATAAGTGCTCCGGGCTGCTGCGGATCACCGTCAATAACGGAAAAATCCGTCAGATAATCCCGCCCCTCTTTCAATGTCTGCAGTTCACCTTCAGAAGTGCGGAAGATCAGCTCCGCATTCTTGTAGTCCTCGGGTTTCACCGGGGAAGCCACCCGGTCTGTTATAAGAAGATCCAGTGTGGCAAAATCACAGGGAGCGATGGTAAAAGGAAGCTTTACGGTCCCTTTGAAACGTCCTCTGCCGCGTACGATGATATAAGCATCATCTCCCGCCTTTTTATTTCTTTTATAAGTAAGGATATAATCGCTGCCCTCCTGCATGGGTTCGCCGTCACAGGAAAGCTCAACTTCGGGTTTTGCTCCTGCGGAGTTGTAGGAAACCGTCTCGCCGCCATTGATCACCGCTTCCAGGTTCTCTTCTGTCAGGGTCTTCTTGCCCACTATCTTGTAGCTGAAGCTGCTTGAACCGCTGTACAAGCCTTTTCCCTTGAAGATAACGGTATATTTGCCGGGAAGGGTCGCAGACACGTCACCGAAGATATCATAATCATCCGGAGTAAGAACAAAACCTGCAGGATCAGTCAGCAGCCATTCGGGGGTCTGTTCCGTTCCGTCATAGCTGAGCTTACCCTGTACCATTTCGATCTGTACACTGCTTAAAGGTGTACGTCCAAGAGTAAAGTTCTCGGAAAGTATTCCGAAATTAAGGGAAGCGCTTCCGCTGATATTGCCTTTACCGTGGATCTTCAGAACGGCAGGCTCTGTTTCGGAAGAAACACTGATATTGTTTGCATAACTTAAGGAATAATCCACATCCGGAGTAAGAAGCTTCCTTCCCAGATAAACCCTGACCTCCGGGCGCACTTCACTGCCGGTATAGGGATAATACTTGGCGAGTCCCGCTACCCAGATCTTGTTGTTACGTATGGCTTCGGCTGCTTCGGGAACGTTTGCGGCATCCTCCTCAAAGGAAGGAGTGTCACCGATCACATGCTCTTCCCCGAAAACGATGTCTTCCATACGGAGCGGTGCATATGCCGCCTCTTCGCCGGCTTCGGGAAGGGGCTCTTCCGTTTCCTCTTCATCGATCAGTATCACTTCATCCTCTGCCCGGGCATACAGGGACAGCGGTCCGGAAATGACCATGAAGAGAGACAATATGACAGCTGTAAAGCGTATGATCGAACGTCGCATCATAAGCGAACCTCCAAATATATACATTTTGGGCCTGCTTTCAGGCTATAATTCTAAGGATGCCTGCGGATCGCTCCGTGCTTTGCATTTCTGCAATCCGGCATCCCTTTATTTTACCATTTTCGACTGTTTCGGTCAAGAAAAGCTCGTGTTATATAACAGGGCATCGATCTGGCACTCGGTTTCACTCACATCTCCGCTGTTATCGATGATAAAATCGCAGTATTTCCGGAACTCTATATCCGAAAGCTGACGGCGCATGATGGACATGCTTTTTTCCCGGCTGTAGCCCCGGCTCTGCTCAAGGCGCCGGAAACGTTCCTCCGTATCGGTATATATATACCAGAGTTCGTCCAGTATCTCCTTATACCCGTCTTCGATCAGCAAAGCGGCTTCCAGGACAAAAAGCCCCCTCCCGGCTTCCTCCTCCTCTTTGATACGTGCGAGGATCTCTTTTTTTACGGCCGGATGGATGATCCCGTTGGCTTTTTTCAGCATCTCTTCATCCGAGAAGATGAGCTGCGAAAAAGCTTTTTTGTCCAGCTGCCCGTCCGCAGCCAGTATCTTATCCCCGAAAGCTTCTCTCAGAGCTTCGTAGCAGTCTCCTCCGGGAAGCTCCAGCTCTTTTGCCAGCTCATCCGCCACAAGGATACAGGCATCGTATTTTTCCTTCAGGTAATTCAGTACTGCGCTTTTCCCGGCACCTACGCCGCCGGTTATGCCTATGGTCTTCATATGATCCTTCCCATATCCTTCCTATTTTGCTTCGTACCAGTCGCGGCCGCTGTGTGCATCCACTTCCAGAGCAACAGGAAGGTCCGCTGCCGCCGCCATCTCTTCCCGCAGTATGTTAAGCACTTTTTCTTCCTCCTCCACAGGGGTTTCGATCAGGAGTTCATCATGGATCTGCAGGAGCATGCGGGATTTCAGCCCCTCCAGCACCAAACGGTCGTATACCCTTAGCATGGCCCGCTTCATGATATCCGCCGCCGTTCCCTGGATGGGGGCGTTCATGGCCACTCTTTCACCGAACTGCCGCTGCATGAAATTTGAGCTCTTCAGTTCCGGTATGGGCCGCCTTCTTCCGTATGCCGTTACGGACCATCCGCTTTCCTTTGCTTCCGCCTTGACCCGTTCCAGATAGTCCTTTATACCCGGGTAGGTGGCGAAATACTGTTCAATATACTCTTTGGCCTCCTGCCGGCTGATGGACAGATCCTGGCTAAGACCAAAGGAGGAGATACCGTATACGATGCCGAAATTCACTGCTTTGGCATTGCGCCTCTGCAGATCCGTAACTTCATCAAAAGGAACATGAAAGACCTTGGAAGCGGTGATGCGGTGGATATCCTTACCCTCACGGTAAGCTTCAATGAGGCCTTCGTCTCCGGCCAGGGATGCAAGTATGCGCAGTTCGATCTGGGAATAATCCGCATCGGCGAAAACACAGCCCTCCTTTGGAGCGAACACCTTGCGTATACGCCGTCCCAGCTCGGTACGCATGGGAATATTCTGCAGGTTGGGATCGGCGGAACTGAGCCGCCCTGTTGCCGTTACGCATTGGTTGAACTTTGTATGGATGCGGCCGTCGGCGGCGATAAACTCCGCCAGGGCATCCGCATAGGTGGATTTCAGCTTGGTATAGGTACGGTATTCCAATATCTCCCGGACAAAGGGTACATCCTCCGCCAGCTTTTCCAGCACCTCCGCCGAAGTGGAATAACCGGTCTTGGTCTTTTTCCCGCCGGGGATCCCCATCTTTTCGAAGAGTATGGTAGCCAGCTGCTTGGGGGAATTGATATTGAACTCTTCCCCTGCCGCTTCATAGATCTGCCGTTCCAGCTCGGAAATACGTTCCGAAAGTTCGGCGCCGTAGGCTTTGAGAGCCTCTTTATCCGCAGCTATGCCTTCCTGCTCCATGCGGTAGAGCACATAGGAAAGGGGCAGTTCCATATCCCGGTAAAGCTCTTCCATGCCGCTCTCTTTCAGTTTTCCTTCCAGCAGAGGGTACAGTTTATAAAGGGAAGCTGCCTGCGATGCCGCATAGGTGCAGAATTCTTCTTCCTTCTGGAAAAAAGCATCCCCGAAATCCAGTTTGCCGAACTGCTCCGCATAGACCGCCTTAGAACTGCCCAGATAAGCCACGGCTATATCGTCCGAGGAAGGGCTGCTGATGAGCGGGTTCAGCAGATAGGCCATGAGCTGCACATCCTCCAGGCCTTCCGCTGCCTGTGCCGCGTTAAGCCCCCGGCCTTCATCACCGGGGTAAAGGAGTTCGAATACCTTCTTCAGTTCAAAACTGACAAGCCGCCTTACGCTTCCGTGGAGCTTACGAAGGAAGAATATGCACTCTTCAGGCTTCAGGTAAAAAAGCTGTGCTTCTCCTTCCCGGGAACAGAAAGAGAGCAGATACATTCCCATGTTCAGGGGATAAAGCATAAGAGAGGCTGTATCCGCCCCGTCCGGCAGGCTCTTATCTTCAACCAGCGTCCATCGGATCGTATCCGTTACGGCAGGAACAGCTGTATCACTGATCTCGGAAAAACGGGCCAGCAGGGCTTTGAATCCCAGCCTGCGGCAGAGTTCACGGGCCGCATCGGTAAAGGGATTTCCGTAGACCATATCCGCAAGCCCTGCCGGCAGTTCGCAGTCGGTCTTTATGGTGACCAGCTTAAGGCTCAGATCCACCAGCTCCCGGTTTTCCCGGAGGCTTTCCCTTATGGCGTTCTTTTTGATCTCATCGATACGCTCGTAGATACCGTCTATGGTCCCGTAGGTAAGCAAAAGCTCCGTGGCAGTCTTTTCGCCTACCTTGGGAGCCCCGGGCACATTGTCGGAGGTATCTCCCATCAGGGCCTTAAGCTGAATGAAGCGTTCCGGGCTCATGCCGTAAACCCTTTCCACGTCCGAAGCATGATAATCCTCTATTTCTGTACCGCCCCGTTTGGTCTTGGGGATACGGATGCAGATATGCTCCGAAGCGATCTGCAGAAGGTCCCGGTCTCCGGAGACAAGAGCCACTTCCATACCTTCGGCTTCGGCGCGTTTTGCCAGGGTGCCCAGGATATCGTCCGCCTCCAGCCCTGCCTTTTCCACCGTGCGTATACCCATGGCCGAGAGCATTTCCTTCATCAGAGGGACCTGCTGGCGCAGTTCCTCCGGCATGGGCTTACGCGTGCCTTTATAGGCCGCGTACATCTCATGGCGGAAGGTGGGGGCATGCACATCAAAGGCCACCGCCAGATGGTCCGGCTTTTCCTCCTCCGTTATACGGAAGAGGATATTTAAAAAGCCGTAGACCGCACCTGTATGCGTGCCTTCGGCATTGGTCAGGTCCGGCATCCCGTAGAAAGCCCGGTTCAGGATACTGTGACCGTCAATAAGTACCAGCTTCCCTGCCATTTTAACTCCTCGTTTCCCGGGGATCACTTTCCCCTTGTATTCTTTTATTTATTGTGTTATATTTTTTCAGTACGCCGGCGTGTCGGAATGGCAGACGAGGCAGACTCAAAATCTGTTGTGGGCAACCACGTGCGGGTTCAAGTCCCGCTGCCGGCATCAAAATTTTATCATCCGGTCCCTGCTGTGTCAAACAAAGCGATACAGCGGGGATCTTTTATAATACCCTGGCGCAGGCCGGTGCTTCATAAAGTCCGCAGCCGGAAAAATAAGCATAGGAACGGCAGCCGCCCCTGCAGCGCTCTCCTTCCGGGCAGCCGGAGCATTTCCCCGTAAGCAGCGTGGTGTCAAAGCGCCGGTTATAGGAAAAGGCATCCTCATCTTCCCAGATCTCCCTGAGGCTCCGCTGCCGGATATTTCCCTCTATAAAACGTTCGTCATACATGGATTCACAGCCCCGGATATTTCCGATGCTGTCGATACCGATGGCACTGATCCCGGCCTGGCAGCCGATATAACAGCTTTTTCCGTCCCGTGTGCCCCTGAGGCTTCCCTCACCGGGGGTAAAATAGCCTATATTATCCGCTATCCCCAGAGCAAAGGGCGCATCCCCGTGTTCCTCCACAAAACGGATGACCGTATGGGGATCAAAACGGTGATCCACTCCCTGACGGGCTGCATTACCCATGGGATTGCAGGCCTGGAGCTGCCAGGCAAAAATGGGATAATCCAACAAAAAAGAATACAGCTCGTCCAGAGTATGGACATTCTCGGAATTGAGGGTGCTGATCACGGAGGTATCCACGCCGGCGTTGGCCAGTACTCCAAGGGCCCGCTTAGCTTTCGCAAAGCTGCCATCCTGTCGGTATCGGTCGTGTATTGCCTGGGGGCCGTCAATGGAAAGTGCCAGGGATTCTATACCGAGTGCCTTAAGTTCTTCTGCCAGCGTTGTATCGATCATATAACCGTTGCTGATGATACAGAGCAGTATACCGTTTCGTATCACCCGCTCCGAAATGAGCTTCCAGTCCGGGCGGCAGAAAACCTCCCCGCCAATCATGGAGATGCGGCGGCAGCCCAG
This sequence comes from Lachnospiraceae bacterium, assembly GCA_017552715.1. Lineage (GTDB taxonomy): Bacteria > Bacillota > Clostridia > Lachnospirales > Lachnospiraceae > NK4A136. The sequence goes on along the minus strand of JAFZOW010000024.1, from coordinate 4,601 downwards.
CTCTGCCAGTTCATCCGCCAGAGCCAGGCATTCCTCGGTGGAAAGCTCGTTCTCCCTGGCTTTACCGCCTCCGGAACCGCAGTAACGGCAGGAAAAACAGCAGGAGAGAGTTACTTCCCATACACAATTACGCAGCCTGTAGTTCATGCTTCTTCCGTCTCGACTTTTTTGCCGCATTCCGGGCAGAAACGGAACTCTGCCTGCATTCTCGTACCGCAGGCACAATCCCTGTAAAGTTTAACATCTTTCAGCGGAGTACCGCATTCCGGGCAGAATTTGAAAGCCCCGCAGCGCGCGCCGCAGGATGTGCAGAAACAGTATACATCTCCGGCTTTTTCGGAAGCTTTCTTCTGCTCCTGCTGCGGTGGGATCATCAGACCTATGCCGACCTGCGGATTACCGGGCCCTGCATAAGCCATCATCATCATCTGGGGATTCATCTGGGCCGGTCCGGCATAGACCGCCATCATATATTGACGGTTCATCTGTTCAGGCCCGGCATAAACAAAGCCCATCTGCGGTTTCATCTGTTCGGGACCGGCATAAACAGCCCCCAGCTGCGGTCCAAGAGGTGAAGGTCCGGCATAGACCGTTTTCATTTCTGCGATCTTAATATTCTTTTCCTCTTCCGTCATGATCCTGTCCTCCTTAATACCAGCCCCGCAGGCTGTCTGCCGGGGGCACACCCCATTCTTTTGCATAAGCGGGATTCAATATATCCTGAGTATCTTCATATTGAAGCCTCAGCTCCGTGATCCAGGGCTCGCGCTCCTCATCCAGATCAAAGAAAAGTCGGAATTCCATATCATCCCGGCGGATATCGAAGCCCATGCCCCCTTCCGTTTCCGGGGTTTCCAGCCATCTGGCGAGCTTCTCGCGGTAGGCGGCGCTTTTGATCTTTGCCTGCATCTCTTCCGAAGTATGGCGTTTCAGCAGGTCGGCACAAAGCAGATCGATGAGTTTCTCCGTATCCGTATAAAATTCTGCCGCGCACATCAGATGCCCGTCTTTTGTATCCATGCAGCAGGTCCGGTATCCTCCCCGGGGATCTTTCTCGGTATTTATGCAATCCAGATGTATATCGCATTTTTCTTCCCGCAGCAGCCAGAAGTAAAAGAAAAGCTTATCCTCGTGGATACGGAAGATGTCAAAGAGCTGCGACGCCCAGACCGTTCCGCGCAGATCTGCCCTGGCTTCCTCCGGGATCTTTGCCAGTTCATCGTAGAGAAAACGGCTGCGTTCCTCGTCCTCCCGGCTCACTCTCTCATGAAGGGCATCCAGTGCTTCCTTCAAAGCCGGAGGTACATCTCCCTGATATTTAAGCTCCCAGCCGGTCCAGTTGGCATTATAGTCGTAGGCCTCTCCGACCAGTTCCTCGTGGCGGCAGTCCCTGTCCACACTGTAACCGGGCGGATCCTCCGGTCCGGAACCGATGCGGAGCATGGGAGTCTGACGGTGAAATTCGTTCCTGCCGAAATCCAGCCCGGCGATCACCAGAAGCTTGAAGATAAAGCGGTGCAGCTTTCGCCCGTCCCTTTTCCAGTCCTCCGGGACAAAGATATGATTGGCCCGGGCGTGATACGACTCTTTATAAAACTCTATGGCCAGATCAAAACTCTCGGAACCGGAAGGGACTCCGTCCTGCCAGCAATCCAGGCCGTTCAGCTGGTCAAGCTTGCTGTTGGCGATGAGCAGGGCCAGATCGTTCATCTCCTTCGGACTCATCTTCACTTCGGGGACCTTGAATGCTTCGCTGAAGGACAGCGAACCGTGGCCGTTCTGTATCGTGGCCCGGATCACGCCGCCCTCATCCGCTGTGCGCTCGATCTCGTAGGTATAATATCCTGCATACGGCGGCTGGGGAGCCATCATGCCGCTATCCCGCTGTGGCTCCTGCAGTTTGAGAACCAGCTTCCGCACCCGATAGTCCTGGAACCATTTGATCGCTTTTTTGTTGGTATTGATATGGATCTCACCGTATTTCGGGGCTTCATAGGGCGTGCGCTTAAATTCCCTCGGAGAGTAGCTCATATCCATGACCACAAAGAGCATTCGTGTTGTGATAAAGCCTTCGAAGTTGTCTCCTAAATCCACATATACGAGATGGTCCATAGGAAAGAGCTCATCTCCCCCGAAGATATCCCATTCATAGCTGCTGTTTTCACGTTTTTTGACGCCAAAGCCTTTTTCGGTGACTTTGCCGTCCTTTTCTACCCGGATAACATCTCCGGAGATAGTGATCACGGCTCCGTTCGCACGCTGCTCATACCAGCTGCCTTCCAGTTTGGATTTGTCCAGTTCGGTCTGCGCCTGCTCGTTCATAGCTTGCCTCCATAAGGATAAGGGAACATCAGAATCCCAGATCATCATTTACCAGGATCACCGTGATACGTCCTTCATGTCTGGAAAAGCGGGTGATCAGGAACTGGCAGCAGATGGTATCGGGAGATTTGCAGTTAAAGCAGCTGCCGGTCTTTGCACAGGGAGTGGAAAGGCCGAAACGCTGGGCGTTAATGGGGGCGGCAACATTGCGGGCACGCTTCATGGCGCCGTCCACATCGCTGCAGACCTTGTTCATTCCCACGATGAAGATCACCTTTTTAGGACCCTGTGCAATGGCACTGACCCGGTTGGAATTGCCGTCGATATTGATGATCACGCCGTCTTCCGTAAGAGCGTTGGCACTGGATAAGAATATGTCGGCGTCATAAGTCTTAAGCATGGCCGCGCGCTTATCCGTCTCCAGATCCCGGTCGATAAAGTCATAGTTTCCGTTCTTCAGTTCATCCACAAGGCCGATCTCCCGGGCGCTCATGCAGCCCCCCATACCGATGGTGCTTCCTTCGGGGATGAGCTCCAGAGCCTTCTTCAGGGCCTCCTCCTTATCCACGGCATAGATACCGCTCATATTACGGCTTTCAAGGCCTTTGATCACTTTCTGAGCAAGCAGTTCGTTTCTTTTACGGATGTTTTCGTTCATACTTCTCACCTCGCCTGAAATGGTATTATCAAAAAAGAAGGGGGTATTATCCCCCTTCGCAGTTTATAGACTTATTGATACAGACTCTCTGCCATCTGGGCGATCTCGTCCGCAGCGGCATGCAGTTCTTCTACCGTTGCATTGATAGTGCCCATTTCTTCGTTTTCGCGTTTGATGCTCTCACTGATCAGATTGATCTGGGACATGATCTCCGTTACCGCTTCGTTAACATGTGTAAGCTTTTCGGAGATATGTTCCGTCGTTTCCTTGGAAGATCTGGAAAGGGCCTGTACTTCAGTAGCCACAACGGCAAAGCCCCGGCCCGCATCACCGGCTCTGGCTGCTTCTATGGAAGCGTTCAGAGACAAAAGGTTCGTCTGCCCCGCTATGCTCTGGATATCGCTGATGATCTCCATGGAAGCGTTTACCGCCTCTCCGATCTCTATGGCGGCGCGGCTCACTTCTTCCTGCTTATTGGAAACATCCTGCATCTGGTTGGTAGCCTTCTCCACATTGCCAGCGATCTCGGCTATACCGGCCCGGAGAGCTTCGATATTGGGTTCCATCTCTTCCTCGAAGCGCTGGCGGTTCTTTTTCTGCTCGGAAATGTCCAGTATGGTCCCGGCTGCCATCACCGGTGTATGACGGTCCGCCCAGACCACAAAGCTGGAGGCGCGAACCCATACATATTCCCCGTTTTTATGTTTAATGCGATATTCCATATCAAAGGGGGTATTCCCGCTGGGATCGGACAGCTGCTTTGCCATGGTGGCGGAAGCGCCCGGTACATCATCCGGATGGATGCGGGTGATCCAGGACTTCATGATGTCGGGAAATTCCGCCGAACGAGGGGTAAAACCAAGGATCTTCTTAAACTGGTCGGAATAGACCATGGGGGAAGAAGGATCATCAATGGCATATTTCGTCAGATCCATGCTCCAGCTGCCTTCCAGCATCATCTTGTCTACAGCGTACTGACGGCGGCTGTCATGCTCAAAAACTATGGCAGCTTTTTTCTGCTCATCTATATCCGAAAAAGTGCCTATAAATTCTTTGGGATTTCCGTTGGGCCAGCGTAGGCATTCGCCTGCAGCATGGAACCACTTATAATCGCCGTGTTTTGTCTTGATACGGTATTCGACATCGTATTTCGTCCGGCCGCTGCGGTCTCCCTGAGCGGCTCCGTAAGCGCCAAAAGCCTTTTCCGTATCCTCCGGATGGATGATCTTGCCGAGGGAATCCAGCGTATCGGGCAGTTCGGCTCTGGAGAAGCCAAGCATACGACGGAATTCATCCGTATAAAGTACGCTCTTCTGATTGCCTTTCTCATCGTAATAGCACTTCCATATGCCAAGATGAGTGCTGGTGTTTACAGCCTCCAACTCCGTCTCGCTGTTTTCCAGTCTGGCCTTTAAGTCGGCGATCTCCTGCTCAAGCTCGCGGATACGGCTTTCGTTCTCAGCTGCTGCTTCTTTTCTTCCGAACATAAGTAACCCCTCCTATGATTGTTCTCAGATAGTCTGATGATACCATAAATCGTGGTGTTTTGAAAGAAGAAATAATAAAAAAGGAGCGGTCAGGCCCAATGTCATTAAGTTAACATTGTGATAACGCTCGACCC
>JAFZOW010000023.1 GCA_017552715.1 Lachnospiraceae bacterium | reverse complement strand
GAAGGTGCTCCTCAGCTTATGGGGAGATATCTTCTTCAACGGCACCGCCACTTTGATATATTGGTCCAGAAGCTTTTCCACAGCTCTGGCAGAGATCCTCTTTTTCTGCAGTGAAAGGAAGAATGCCTGGGCATCCGACGGATCCTGGGGCTCCACTTCCTTCCTGTCGTTTTCATAATAATCCAGAAGGGCCTTTTTGACCTCGTCAGAGAAGTACAGTATCATCCTGTTTCCGCCCTTTCTGGTGGCGATGAAGCTGTTGTCCCTGAAGGAGAAGTCCGATATGTTCAGTCCCACCAGCTCGCTTATACGTATGCCGGTGCCGAGAAACAGCGTGATGATGGCCAGATCCCTCAGGCCCGTCCTTTTGTGGAATGCAGCCTGGCGGGGAGAGAGGTCCTCACCGGATTCCACTGTGTCCAGAAGTTCTGCGACTTCGTTTACATCCAGCCGGATAATGGGCTTTTCGTGTATCTTGGGCATGTTTATCAGCAGGGAAGGGTTGGTGGATATCATTTCCTTCTTGTAATAGAAGGCATAGAAGCTTCTCAGGGAAGAGAGCTTCCTCTGCTTGCCCTTTTCGTTGTTGGTGTATGTCCGTACCTTTCCTTCGGAACCTTCCACCGGAATGGTGTACATATTCAGGAATTCGGAATACCGGTCCAGATCAGTCGCCTTGAGGCGGTCCAGGTCGTCCAGGTAGAAGTCCGTATCGTCCTTCCTGTCGGAGAACTTTTTGAGGGAGGTACGCAGGAAATAGAAGAAGATCTTCAGATCATAGGCATAGGCGATCCTCGTCCTGATCTGGGTCACATCGGCGATGCCGCGGAAAAAATCCCCGGTGAATTCGGGAAGATTGTCCTGAATGCTCCGAAGCTGGGTCATCTGCTTTATCTTGTTCTGTTCCGCGTAGGTCTCGTTCATAGCTCTCTCCGCATCGATTATATCACGGATTTCCCCAAATCCTGCTAAAAAGATCGTTCCCGGCCCCGTTCCTTTCAGCAGGATAAATCAGGCACAGAGGGATGCAAAACACCGAACGGATGATATAATGATGATACATGGGAGGTATTATTAATGGACAGGAACGAATTATCATCCGTAATATCGGAGCTTTACGGTTCTCTGGAAGGAAACACGGTCATCTATACGGATCCGGAGGACGGCATCGAAAAGCCTCTGACGCTGTATGACGAACCCATCTTCGGCATCTCCGAAGCATCGGATCCGCTGTACGGCACCTTCAGGGAGGAAAACATCATCGGGCCCGGGTACAGGCCGCCTCAGGAGTGGCTCGTGGGAGCGAAAAGCGTCATCTCCGTATTCTTTCCCGCTTCGGAGAAGGTACGCTCCAGCAACGGGAGATCCACGGACACAGCTTCCGTCGAATGGTCCTACGCCAGGATGGAGGGTCAGAAGTACATTAACGGTTTCATGGAGGAACTCGTTAGGATCTTATCTGAAAAGGGCATAAACAGCATCTATCCCTCGGGGGATCCGTCTTTTTTCTCTATAGTCGGGGGAAGAGGATCCGGCAGTGCTCCGAAGGATCCCGATACGGGACTGTATCCCGGCGCCGGTGCCGATACTTTCGGCAGCTGCTGGTCCGAACGTCATGCCGCGTTCGTCTCCGGGCTCGGAACTTTCGGAATGTCCAGGGGTCTCATCACCAGAAAGGGGATGGCGGGCCGCTACGGAAGCCTCATCGTCAACACAGCTCTGGAGAAGGATGTCAGGGAGTATACCGACCCCTATGAATACTGCATTAAATGCGGTGCCTGCGCCAGGAGATGCCCGGCCGGGGCAATACCCGAAGACGGCCCAAAGGATCACACCGTCTGTTCACCCTGGGTCTCGGCATCCGGGAAAAGGCTCGCTCCGCGCTACGGCTGCGGACTGTGCCAGACCGCGGTGCCCTGCGAGAAAGGAATACCAAAAAAAGGACAGTAAAGAACCATGACACAGAAGAAGAACAGTATCGGCGGCGTGATGCTGCTGATGCTCACCGCCTTTATATGGGGCAGCGCCTTCGTGGCCCAGAGCAAAGGAATGGACAGGCTGGGAGCCTTCGCTTTCGGTAGCATCAGGACCCTTCTGGGCTCCTTTGCCCTTTTTGTCTATATCCTTATATATCAGCGGATAAAAAAGGCTCACAGCACGTCTGAGAGTCTCACGAAATACAGAAGCAGAGTAAAACAGTCCGTCTTAAAGGGCATACCCATCGGACTCGTCTATTTCTTCGCCACCAATTTCCAGCAGTACGCCTTTTATTACTCCACTGCGGGGAAGATCGCCTTCATTACCGCCATGTACATACTATTCGTTCCGGTACTGGGACTTTTTGCGGGAAGGCGTCTGGGCGCTCTTAAGTGGATCGCGGTCTTTCTCGGTATCACAGGACTGTGGCTGCTGTGCATAGGAGCTAACGGTCTTGGATCGGTCAACAGGGGAGACCTGCTGGCGCTGGCATGCTCGGTGTGCTTCACGTTCCATATCCTGCTGATAGACCGCTGTTCCGACGTAACCGACGGTGCGGCTCTTTCCTGTACTCAGTTTCTTGTGGCAGGATCCATGACCTTCGTGCTGATGCTGGTCTTCGAGGGAATGCCCAAGATGTCCGATGTGATACTGAGCGCCGTTCCCATAGCATACGCGGGGATCATGAGCTGCGCAGT
>JAFZOW010000022.1 GCA_017552715.1 Lachnospiraceae bacterium | reverse complement strand
TCCTTATCATGGCAGCCATCATCTTCTTCGTTCTGGGCTTTACTGATATGATCGCGGCGATACGCTACAGAAAAGACTCCAGCGGCTGGCAGACCACACTGTCCTCCGGCATAGTAACGCTGCTGGTGGGCGTCTTCATGGGATTCACCGTCTACATGCCCGTGGCGCCCATGACCACCGTTACGGTCCTGTGTGCCTGGGCGGTCATCAGATGCCTTCTGACCCTGGTGGGAGTCATCATGGGCAAGGTCAGGAGGAAGGGGACCATCATCTCCTCCTGCGTGCTGGGAGTCGCCGGCATCCTGATCTTCATCTTCAGGGACGTCATAGCCGCCTCCACCGCGATCATCGGCTACGGGCTGATGGGTGTGGGAGCCGTCCTGATGGTCATAGGCTTCTACAGAAGGGCCGCAGGAAACGAAAAGACGGAAGTGATAGTCCAGCAGCAGAGAGAAGAGAAGAAGCATGACCGGGAGGAAAAGCTCGTTAACTCCATCAACGAGAAGGCCCATCTGAGAGGGCTTGCCGAGGGATACGACAACATGCCCGAGGAGGATACGGCAGACAGGGAAGCGGAGAGCTCCGATCAGGAGAAGGACAGCAGTCTCAAAGACAAGATCATGGATGCCGTGGAGACCGAGATGGATATGGAAAACAGCGTCGGGATACAGTCCCTCGCACAGGAGACAGCCGATGAAGAGAGCGTCTCCGATGCGGACAGCGCTGAGAGCGAAGAGCTTTCCGAAAACGGGGCAGGCTCCCGGACATTCAGCGACAGGGTCATGAAGGCCGTGGAGACCGAGATGGTCATGGAAGAAAGCGTCAGGAAGGAAGCCATCGCAGAGGAAGGATCCGAAAGCCCGGAAAGCGAAGAGGGAGCATCCCCGGAGGCTGAGGTGCCGGAGACCGGTGCGGAACCTGCACCGGAGCAGGAAGCGCAGGAGGAAGAACAGCCGGAGGAAAAGAAGGGACTCAAAGCCTTCTTCAGCCGTTTCTGAACCGATAACTGGCTGCCGATGAGCGGCAGCCTTTTTTTTAAAAGCAGAGACTCCGATTATCAACATTACCCTGTTGATAATCGCGGCAAACGGCCCGGGAAACAAAAGGGCTTGAAAACGCTTTTTTTGATCCGGGCCCCATGGGAGCGCTTCAGTCGGACAGCGTTCGAAAAACAGCTCAAAAAACAGTTTATTACGCTGTTTTATTTCGAATACAGCGATTCAGCCGCCCAAAACGGCCACTTATCGACATCTTATCGACAAAATGTTCATAACTGGGGACATTTTCGGCCTTTCGTAACGGGAAAAAGAAAATGCTCCTAATAAAAATAAGTCAGAAGGAAAATCCGCATGAAAAAGATAACAGCGGGGATAACAGCCCATGTGGACGCCGGAAAGACCACTCTGGCGGAAGCGATGCTGTACGCATCCGGGCAGATAAGAAAACAGGGACGGGTGGACCACCGGGACACCACCATGGACAGCCATCTGCTGGAAAAGCAGAGGGGCATCACCATCTTCGCCTCGGAGGCGGCGATACCCTGGGAGGACTGCATGATATACCTGCTGGACACTCCGGGCCACGTGGACTTCTCCAGCGAAACGGAGAGGATCATGGGGGTGCTGGACTGCGCCGTACTGGTGATCAGC
>JAFZOW010000021.1 GCA_017552715.1 Lachnospiraceae bacterium | reverse complement strand
TCTACAACTATTCTGTACTTATCGCCGATATATTCGAAAATTTCCTTCAGACGCAGTGATATCTCATCATCGATGGCTTTCCTGCGGTACTTAACCACCATGATCAGATGGTAATGAAGCGAAAATACAGAATGATTATTATTGTGTAATTTCAATACAAAACATCCATATGTTCATCTTAATACTGATTATATCAAAGCATACAATGCAATACAATACATTTATGCTATATATTCGAATATATATTTGTAATTTGTCGCATGCTTTCTCGCAATTCATCTCACCGCCTGCAGAGGCGGGAGACTTCTTGCTGCATGCTCGTTAAACCAGCCTTACTTCTTCTTTTTTGGTTCCGGCAGTTCGGGGTACATGGAGAGCACCAGCTCCTCCAGGAAGGCGCGGTCATCCACGTCCTCCACGAGGATCATTTCCCTGGCCCCCTCGTAGGGGATCTCCATGGGGGGATCGGCGATAAGCTTCTTCGCCGCCTCCACCGGCTTCACCAGGAAACGGTCGTCATATATGCCGCCCACGATGCGGCCCCTGTAGTAGATGATGTATTCCCCCATCATCTTCCTGGACGTGACCCCCTCGAGTCCCGAGAGCTGGTCCGTAAGAAAATCAAGATATTCTCTGCTCGATGCCATATGCATTCCTCCATGTGTTTTTTATACGCGTCTTATTCTTCCTGCTGCTCCCCGTCCTCCAGGGCGGCATCCAGCAGTTTCCTCAGGGCATCCGCTTCCTCCCGGGAAAGGGATATCCCGCTGCCCCAGAGCTTCCGGCCGTCCGTCCAGACCCTGACGTCGTAGGTGGGCCTCATCCCGTCCCAGGACACCAGATCGAGCCTGAGGGCGCGCCCGGGGTAGCTCTCGGATACGATGCCCAGTTCCTTCTCGAGGGTGTACTTTCTTGTGCGGGACGGCTTCCCTCCGGGATCGATGAAGGGCGCTTCGCATCCGAAGGCCTCCATGGCGTCCCTGAGTTCGTCCGCCAGGCGGCTTCCGCCGTGGGGCATCTTCGCGATATCGTTCCTGGAGAGGCACTGGATATCGCTTACGGAAAAGATATTGTTCCTAAGCAGGATGTCTTTATATCCGGACTTCAGGGGCAGTTCGAAAATCAGCGCGCCAGGGTCCCCCTTGATCCTTTTTATGTATTCCTCCCTGCCTATCCGGGCCATCTGGAAGGAAAATCCGTACCTGAGCTCCCTGAGGATCCTCTTCATCATGCGGGATACCGAGGAAGCTCCCGAGTCCAGCAGGTCCGCGGTCTCCGCCGCCGACCTGCCGTCACGCAGTCTTGACGCCAGTATCTCCCTGTCCTTTCCGTTAAGGGAGCCCAGGATCATTTCCACGGTATCGTCCGTATCCGGCGGCAGGTGCTCAGTGTCCTCACCGCTGATAAGGTATATGAGGTTACGGGGCCATGGAAGGGACGAGGAGTTTTCGGAAGATAAGGCATTTATCGCTTCCGTCCTCAGGCGGGAAGCCCTGAAGGCCACGAAGTGGGCCGCCGCCGCGGGGGTCCGGGCGAATTCGTCCACCGCCTTTCGGTCCCAGAGCGTTTCCTCCCATACGCCGGTCCGGTATATCACGGCGCCGGAAAGGTCGCTGTCCATCATTTTGCGGGAAAACCCCATCCCCCACATGTCGTAGGACGTATAGAAGTCGCCGGTTATGTTCGGCTTATCGTCGTTTCTGTTTCTTCCGAAGATTCCCATAGCTCATTCCTCCACTCGGATCATTCCCGCTGCTTTTTCCTTCTGCGGGACCAAAGGATGATAAATATCAGCAGAGCTGCCAGTACTGATCCGCCCGCAAGATACCAAAGACCCATGCCCGATGAGTCCTTCTGAGGATTTTCTAAGGGAGCTTCCTGCGCGGAAGGCGCAGTCTGCTCCGGAGTATTCCCCGGAAAGCTCTGCTGGGAAGAGTTCTGCTGGGCAGTACTGTGTGTTTTCACCGGTGGAGGGAGATATCGGGCTTTCGTCATCCTCCCCGTCGTCTTCCCAAGAGCCTCCGGAGGGTCCTAAAGCCGGCTCCCCGGGAGCAGCCGGGGGTCCTCCCGTAACACAAAAGGCGAAGGACACCGCGTCGTTGTTCAGGAAATATGCCTCGGGGTATGATCTGTCATCATTGATGGAAAGATACATGGTATAGCTGCCCCCGTTCAGGACCACGGAAGTTCCGTCCGCCCTGATAAGCGGGAACACGAAGCCCATCTCCATCAGGAAGCCCATGGGCAGGCTCATCTCGCCGTTTCCTTCTGCCGCCGTCTTACCGTCGGAGCCGGATACGACCCTCCAGAAGACTTTCGGGGATACTCCGTAAAGATCCTCGGTTATAACAGTGGGCTGCGGTTGGAGATATAGCACCCTATGCTGATGGGATCCCCGTACTCGAAGCTGTCCTTTATTGTCTCGAGGTACGCCGCCCTGTTCATCAGCCGGTCCGGCAGGCTCTCGGCGGC
>JAFZOW010000020.1 GCA_017552715.1 Lachnospiraceae bacterium | reverse complement strand
CACCCACAATACGTTCTTTGACAGCGTATCCATTATGGAGCATACAGTCGATACAGCATTAGCTGCATGGGCAGAACCAAATGATCAGTTGAGGTCGTTATGTAGCTTCAAAAGTTAAAATAATTTTGTCGCTTACTATAAAAGACCCGGAGACCCTGAAGAAGCTTTCCAAGGCAAAGGGCTCAGGGGCAGGAATGCTGGAGGGCTGCGGAGCGGCCGTAGCCGTCTTCGCGGACAGCGAAAAGGCTGATACCTGGATCGAGGACTGTTCCATAGCCATGTCCTTTATGATGCTCATGGCCCAGGAGCAGGGGATAGGCTGCTGCTGGAGCCAGATACATCTTCGTACCGGAAAGGACGGATCCGACGCGGAACAAAACGTAAAGGATATCCTTTCCGTACCCGATAAGTACCGCATAGCGGGGATACTGTCTCTGGGACTGCCGGCGGAGGAGCCCAAGGCCCACACCATAGATGAGGCGGACATGGGTAAGGTCCGGTTCGTCTGAAGAGTCCAATACAACATTAAAAGATGCATTTCCCGGGAAAAGGTCCGTCCCCGTGACCTCAAGTGCCCGACATAACATACTAACATAACTGATTTGACCGGAGGAAGAAAATGATCACCAGGATAGTTATCACGGGAGGACCCTGTGCGGGAAAGACCACGGGCCTGAGCTGGATACAGAATTCATTCGCAAAGAAGGGTTACAAAGTGATCTTCGTACCCGAGACCGCCACGGAACTCATTTCCAACGGAGTGGCCCCCTGGACCTGCGGCAGCAATCTGGATTACCAGATCTGCCAGGTGAGCCTGCAGCTGGAAAAGGAGAGGATCTTCATGCAGGCAGCCCAGAGCATGCCCGACGAAAAGATACTGATCGTCTGCGACAGGGGAGTCATGGACAACAGGGCCTACATGAACGACGAGGAATTCGAGGCCGTCATGAAGAAGCTGGGTGTCAGCGAAGTGAGCCTGCGGGACGGCTACGACGGGATCTTCAATCTGGTGACCGCCGCTAAGGGGGCGGAGGAATACTATACCACCGACAACAACGGGGCCCGCACCGAGACTCCCGAGGAAGCAAGGGAGCTGGACGACAGGGTGATCTCCGCCTGGACGGGCCATCCCCATCTTAGGATCATAGGCAACGAGACGGATTTCGAGCAAAAGATGATAAGGCTGATCCGGGAGATATCCTCCCTTCTAGGGGAGCCCGAACCCTATGAGATAGAAAGAAAGTTCCTGATAGAATATCCGGACACCGGGATGCTGGAGGCGATGCCTAACTGCCGCAGGGTGGACATCATACAGACCTACCTTATCGCTCCAGAGGGTGAGGAGATCCGGGTGAGGCAGCGGGGAGAAAACGGCAGCTATGCCTATTATCAGACCGCAAAGAAGAAAGTCGATGATATAACTAGGCTCGAATCGGAGCGCCGCCTTACCCAGGAAGAGTATCTGACTCTCCTTATGGAAGCGGATCCGGCCCTGAGGCCCATAAGAAAGCAGCGCTACTGCCTCACGTGGAACGAGCAGTACTTTGAGATCGACGTATACCCTTTCTGGGACGACAAAGCCATTGTGGAGAT
>JAFZOW010000019.1 GCA_017552715.1 Lachnospiraceae bacterium | reverse complement strand
GAAGATATAGTATAATCACCTTGTAAAATTTTGTTTAGTCGCATAAACTTATTTTACAGCAGAAACCAGGCTTTTCATAGTCTGGTTTTTGTTTTTGGGGAATAAAAAAAGAGCTGCCACACCAATTTAGTGCGACAGCCCTTTTTAAATATTTCTTACAGAGTCGCTTTATTTCTTCATCATCTCATTAACCAGCTTCTGTACGGCGGAGGCATCGTAGCCGGCGGCCGTGAGCTTGTTGATGCGGTCCTGGCCTACACCCCAGTTTCCGCGGATCACTTCTTTTGCGATCTCCTCCAAAGGCTTAAGATCCTTTCCTGCGGCCTCTTCGTGAGCAGACTTGATGGCGGATGCGGCAGCACCGAACATGGAAGCCGGTCCCTTTTTCTCCTCTTTTGCAGCACCATCCTTCTTCATAGCTTCGCTGAATAAAGACATTTCAGATACCTCCTTTGTTTTTTTCAAGTCTAGCATAGAAAGGGCTTTTTTTCAACGAAAAAGAGGGAGCGGCGAAAAGCCGCCAACACCGGCGTAAAAGCGCTGTCAAAAGGGAAAAGAAGGCTTGAATAAAGCGGTGCAGAGTAATAAAATAGATGTATGTGCCCTATATCACAGTTTTACTGACCATGAGAAGAAAGGAGAATCAACGTGAGTGTAGTAAGGACTAACGAAAATTGCATCGGCTGTAACCGTTGTATCCGATCCTGCAGTTGTATAGGTGCAAATATCGCGGTTGAGAAAGACCGTGGTAATGTCATTGAGGTGGATCCGAAAAAATGTATTGCCTGCGGAGCCTGTATCGATGCCTGTGAACACGGAGCCAGAGAGTATACGGATGATGTGGAGCGCTTCTTTGCGGATCTGAAGCGCGGTCAGAAGATCTCCGTGCTCATCGCACCCGCTTTTCTGGCTAATTATCCTCATGAGTATGAGAAATATCTCGGCATGCTCAAGGCACTGGGAGTAAACCGTTTCATCAGTGTATCTTTCGGTGCCGATATCACCACCTGGGGTTATATCAAATATATCACGGAAAGAAATTACTACGGCAGCATCTCTCAGCCCTGCCCTGCGGTGGTGGGCTATATCGAACGCTATCTGCCGGAGCTTTTGCCGAAGCTGATGCCGGTCCAGAGTCCCATGATGTGTGCCGCCATCTATCTCAAGAAATATATGAAAGTCAATGATGCTCTGGCCTTTATAAGCCCCTGCATCGCCAAAAAGAACGAGATCGATGACCCCAATAATCACGGTTATATCTCTTACAATCTGACTTTCTCGAAACTGATCGCTTATCTGAAGGAACATCCGGTAAGCGGTGCAAATCCTTACAAGGACGAGATCGAGTATGGTCTGGGTTCCATCTATCCCATGCCCGGCGGCCTGAAGGAAAACGTGTACTGGCTCCTCGGCGAGGATGCCTTGGTACGTCAGATGGAAGGCGAGCATCATATGTATGAGTATCTTCAGCGCAATAAGGACCGCATCAAGGGCGGCCGTACTTCCTATCTCTTCGTGGATGCGCTGAACTGCACCAACGGCTGTCTGTACGGTACCGGCGTGGATAACCGCAAGACCATGAACGAAGATGTGTTCATGAGCATACAGAAAATCCGTTCCGACAGTAAGAACGAATCCAGAAAATCCGCCTGGGGAAGGAATATCACGCCTAAGAAGAGGCTGGAAGCCCTCAACCGGCAGTTCGCGGACCTTAAGCTGGATGATTTTGTACGGAAATACACCGATCGCAGCAGAGAATGCAGCTATAAAGTTCCCACGGAAGCCGAGCTGGAAAAGATCTACCGCACCATGGGAAAGAATGATAATGAAAAGCGGCATATCGACTGCGGCTGCTGCGGTTACAATACCTGTAAGGAAATGGCTATAGCCATCCATAACGGTTTCAGTCATCATCATAACTGCGTCCACTATATCAAGGACCGTGCGTATGAGGAGAAGGACAAAGCCATGGAGCTTGCGGAAGAAGTACGTCAGGCTCATGAAGAGATGAACGCCAAAAAGGCTTCCGTAGGTGAAGGGATCAACGAAAGCTTCAACGATCTGCTGGAATCCATCTCGCAGATCAAGCAGGTCAGTGAGCATAATAGCCAGCAGACCACGGGTATCTCCGAATCCATGACAGAGGTGGACGAATTCGCGCAGAACCTGAAGGAAGTGCTTTCCAACATCGAAGGTTATCTGGAGAAACTGGAAGCAAATAATGCCGACGTTATCGCCATCTCCAATCAGACAAACCTGCTGGCCCTGAATGCTTCCATTGAAGCAGCCCGGGCCGGAGAAGCCGGAAAAGGCTTTGCCGTTGTCGCGGACGAGATCAAGACCCTGGCAGAAAATTCCAAGACTACCGCAGATGACAGCAATAAGAATAATAAAGATATCAAAGAAACCATCAATAAGCTGATCAAGGAATCGGATAAGCTTTCCGAGATCGTGGACAGTGTCAATGCAAGAGCGCTGACGCTGGTTTCCTCTTCGGAAGAGACCGCCGCTTCCATCAGCAACATGCAGTCCCTTACACGAAATGTAGAGGATTCCTTAAAACAGGTACTGGATTCATAACGGAAAGGCACTAAAATGAAAAGCATACTACGTAGACTACTTGCCCTTGTGACACTGCTTATGCTGCTCCCGGGCTGCGGAAAAAGCTCCGGGGAGAGAGAAACAACTGAGATACGGGTGGGATCCCTTAAGGGTCCCACCTCCATCGGGATCATCCGTCTGATACACGAAAGTGAGAATAATAACTACAGCTTCACTATGGAAACCCAGGCGGACCTGCTCCTGTCCGCCATGGTATCCGGGGAGCTGGACATAGCCCTCATCCCGGCGAATGTGGCATCTGTTCTATATAACAAGGCTAAGGGCGGCATCTCCGTCATCGATATCAATACGCTGGGAGTTCTGTACATGGTCAGCGGTGACAGCAGCATCAAGACCATAAAAGATCTGGCGGGCCGTACCGTATATACCACGGGAGCCGGCACCACTCCGGAATATGTGCTGCGCTATCTGCTGGATCAGAACGGCCTTTCCGATCAGGTAAACATCGAGTTCAAGTCCGAAGCCACGGAGGTGGCGGCACTGCTCAAAGAGGATGCTTCTGTAGTGGGCATGCTGCCCCAGCCCTTTGCAACCGTGGCCCTTCAGCAGAACGAAGCCCTGTCCGTTGTGCTGGATATGAATGCGGAGTGGGATGCCCTGAACAACGGTTCCCGGATGGTGACGGGTGTGACGGTGGTGCGCAGCGATTTTCTGAAGGAACATCCCGAAGCGGTGGACGCTTTCCTTAAGGATCATGCGGAAGCGGCAGCTTTTGTCAATTCCGATACGGAAACAGCTTCCGCTTATGTTGCGGAGGCCGGGATCATCGAAAAAGCACCCATTGCCGAGAAAGCCATACCCTATTGCAATCTCGTATGCATTTCCGGATCAGACATGAAAGATGCCCTGAGTGCGTATCTGAAGGTCCTCTTTGATCAGGATCCCGCTTCGGTGGGGGGAGCTCTTCCCGCCGATGATTTCTACTACGGAGCGAAATGAATAAAAAGATCGGAAAAGCGGGCATACTGCTGCTGTGGCTCTGTCTGTGGCAGCTGGCCGCTTTTCTGGTGAATAATCCCGTCTATTTTGCTTCCCCCGCGGAAACAGTGGGGGAGCTTTTCCTGAAGATAAAAGATACTGCCTTCTGGCAGTCGCTGGCTTCTTCCCTTATCAGGATACTTTGCGGCTTTCTGACGGCCTTTGTTCTTGCGTTCATCTGTGCTTTTGTATCCCTGCGTTTCCGCCTGTTCCGGGAGCTTATCTCTCCGCCGGTCTCCTTTCTCAAGTCGGTGCCGGTGGCAGCGGTTGCGGTCATCCTGCTGATCTGGTGGGGGTCCCGCTATCTGGTGCTGTGCATCTGCATGATGGTGGTATTTCCGAATATTTATGCCAATATGCTTAGCGGTCTTGAAAAATGCGATAAAGGACTGTTGGAGATGGCTTCGGTATTCCGGCTTCCGTTTACGGAGCGCTTTCTTTGGATCTACCGCCCCGCTTATCTTCCCTCCCTTCATTCCGCGGTCTCGGTTTCCCTTGGGATGTGCTTTAAATCCGGAGTTGCTGCCGAGATCATCGGCCTTCCCGGCTTCAGCATAGGCGAGCAGCTGTATCGCGACAAGATCTATCTGAATTCGGCGGGAGTTTTTGCCTGGGTCATCGTGATACTGCTCCTCAGCGCCCTGACGGAAAAGCTGTTATTATGCCTGCTCCGTCTGCTGGCTAAGATACCGGAGGCCTGCCCCGGGGAAGGAATTATCCGCGCTGATCACAAAGCTGCCGCTAACGAAAGCCTGCCGGAAGGATATACGGTTTTTTCCGATGGGGTCAGCAAAAGCTTCGACGGCAGACGGATCATCGATACGGAATTAAAGCTGAAAAGGGGAAAAAGCTATTATCTGAAAGAACCTTCCGGTGCGGGCAAGACCACTTTGCTCAAGCTGATCGCAGGCCTGGAAACAGCGGATTCCGGAAGCATCCGTGCAGGGAAGCTGAGTATGGTGTTTCAGGAGGACCGGCTGATCGAGGGAGCCAACGGCTTACGAAATCTCCTGCTGGCAGGCTGCCGGGGCGAGCTTAAGGAAGAATATCTTAAGCTTCTTCCGGAACATACACTGTTACTGCCTGCTTCGAAGCTAAGCGGCGGGGAGCGGAGGCGTCTGGCCATCATACGGGCTCTGCTGCACCCTTCGGATATCGTGATCCTGGACGAGCCCTTTACCGGTCTGGATGAAGAAAGCAGGAAAAAAACGCGGGACTGGATACTCCGCCATCTGGACGGAAGAACCCTGCTCTATACTTCTCACGATACGGAAGGCCCGGCTTTCCCGGAGCAGGAACGGATTTCTCTCACAGGCGTATAATTGTTATCTTAATCTTTTCTGATATAATTAATCCGATGTTCGCAGGATTTCGGAAGCATTCTCATGAACGCTTTCTTTGCTTAAACGGCTTTCCGGGAGACAGGATATGGCATACAGGATACTGCTGGTAGAAGACAATCCCCACATCATGGAAATAAATTCCGAAGCCCTCATGATGGAAGATTATGAGGTACTGGAGGCAGTGGACGGAAAGAGCTGCATGGAGATCGTCCGCTCACAGGAGGTGGACCTGGCGGTGCTGGATATCATGCTGCCGGATGTGGACGGTCTGGAACTCTGCCGGCAGATCAAGAAGGAATACGACATTCCCATCCTCTTTCTTACGGCTCTGGGTGAGAATGCCCAGATCATAGAAGGGCTGCGTGCCGGCGGGGACGATTATCTGCCCAAGCCCTATGATATCGGGGTATTGCTGGCCCGGATCGAGGCAAGGCTCCGGGATTCAATGCATAGGAAGCGTTTTGTCAGCTGTCACGGGATAAAACTGGATACCATGTCCATGATCGGCACATATGGGGATAAGGATCTGCTCCTGACGCAGAAGGAATTCCTTCTCCTGCGCACCATGGCGGAGAAAGGCAGCGGCTATATCCTCATGGAAGATATGTACCGGGATATCTGGGGCGGAGGTGAAGGCGATGACCATAATGTGGTCCATACCGCCGTATCCAGGATGAATAAAAAGCTGGAAAGTATGGGAGTAAAGCTGAAGCTTGTCTATAAACGGGGGACAGGATATCGGATGGAAAAAATCTGAGACTTACAATTTTGTAAGTCTGGGAATTTTCAAAAAATGTGTTGTATAATGAGTCTGATAACGAAAATGTCGAAAGACAGAGAGGTATCGGACGCATGGAAAAAGAGATCATAAAAGGCGACAGCATACGTGTGTTTCTGAAAAGAGCACTGTTTCCCCTGGTAGTGATCTTTTTTCTTGCTGCTTTTTTCTTTGCGAGCCGGCTGCGTTTTGAACAGAAAACCCCGAAGATCGTTCACGAATACGGCTTTGCGGATTTACGGGAATGTGACTTTGAGAATACGGTTTATAATCTGCTGAACAACTGGGATTACTTTCCCGGGGTCCTGTACACGGCGGAGGATTTTGCGGATGAAGAGAACGCGCCGCAGCCGGATAATGAAGTTCCTTACGACCGGGAGCTTGGGACCTACCGGATACGTTTTCTTGCAAAACCCCGGCAATGGCTTTCTATGTGCGGATTCTCCGTAGATTACGGCACAAGGGTCTTTCTGAACGGCGAAGAGATCCGTAATGTGGGTTTTGTGTCCGCGGATCCGGCAGAGGCCGTTCCGAAAGTCCGCTACATGACGATCCCCATGTATTCCGGGGAAAACGGAGAGATAGAGCTCATATACCAGTATTCCAATTATGTTCATAATGACGGCGGATTTATCAAGGTCGCTTACATCTCTACGCCGGAAAACATCGACGAATACCGGCGGGGGCTTACTTATTTTTCATTATTGACCGGCAGCGGGCTGATCTTTCTGATGTTCTGGTTCCTTCTGTCCGCATCGATCCAGAAGAGCAGGGAGTATGCGGCTCTGGCTCTGTGCTGCCTGGTCATCGCATTACGGAATCAGTTCTTTTTCGCTGAACACATGCTGGGTCCCGGCTACGACTTTTTCCTGGAATACAGGATCACCGTGCTGGATACTTCATTGATCCCCATATCTGCACTTTACCTTCTTTTTGCCTTTTTCCCGAAGGCCGTGGGGAAAAAGATCGTGTATGGACTTACGGGAGTCAGCATCATACTCATAGCCCTGCACTGGATCCTGGATGTACGGGATCTGGTGGACCTCTGTCATATCTCTTACTACAGCTGCGTACCTTTTCTGCTGTGGAGCATCTTCTGTCTGGGCAGGTATTATATTAAGGTGAAGAGACCGGATCGGATGGAGTGGATCAGTCTGGGAGGCGTGAGCCTTCTGATCGTGATGCTGATCCGGGAAGGGATCTCGACGGGAGAAACCCAGAGCATCACAACCTTTGGCATCACTCCTTTTGTCCTGGTGATCTGCCTGATGATCCTGGCTATCGTCATAAACGGACGGATACGGAGGCAGATGCTGGCGTTGGAGGAGACAAAGCAGAAGAACCGTCTTCTGGAACAGATCAACGATACCAACCGGGATTTCCTGCGTATGGTGGCCCATGAGCTGAAGACCCCCCTCACGGTCATTTCCGGTTATGCCCAGCTGACGGAACGGCAGCTTCAGAAGAGCGGACAGCCCGAAAAAATGACCGGACGCTTAAAAACCATACGGGATGAGGCGGAACGTCTGGGCACCATTGTAAGCCGTCTGATGGATTACACTTATAACAGAGCCCAGGATGTGGAGATGAGCGAGGTCGATGTGCAGGAGCTTTTAAACAGCGTGGAATCCATCATGAGCCCGGTGTGCGCCAAAAAAGAGAACCTGCTGAGTATACGGAACAGCTTCAGCGGAACCGTGAGCGGAAACAGGGAACTGCTGCTGCAGGTACTGATCAACCTGATCGCAAATGCCTGCCGTCATACGGAGAAGGGGACCATCTCCATAATAACGGAGGAAAACGAGAAGGAAGCGGTATTTAATGTATCCGATACGGGCAGCGGCATCCCTCCCGAAGCGGTGCCCCATATTTTCGAGAAAGGCTATACCACGGGGCAGGGAAACGGTCTGGGTCTGGCGATCTGCCTGGAAAGCGTGGAACTCCACGGAGGGACGATGGAACTGGTATCCACCGGCCCCGGTGGAACCGGCTTCCGATTTACGATACCGAAAGAGAAGAGAGAGGCGCTGCCGGCCTGATGTCGCACCCCTGCACTTTGAGCATTTTCAGATATCATATTTTCTCACTTACAATTTTGTAAGTTTCGTTTAGAGGGGGTAAAAATGTGATAGAGTATATTTGGGAAGCGGATACAAAGAGGGAAAGATATCATATCGGCAAGGAGAAAAGATGAAGATCAGAAGAACGAAAAAGAGAGCCATGGGAATACTGTTAGTATTCTCGATACTTATAAGCTGCCTCAGTGATCTTTATCTGCCGGATCCGGAGTTAAAGGCATATGCTGCGTCGGAAAAGACGATAAAGGGACTGGGTATCGGTCCGATAAAGAACCCTCGCGAAACAAGTGACATTGAAAACGGAGGTACTTATTGGGACAGGGTCTATTTCGGAAAAAGTGAAGGGAAACGCTACGATAACGTGTTTTATGTACTTGATACAAGTGCAACGGAATTTTCCGACGGGCAGACCATGCTGTTACTGAATGATTCGATGCGGACTGAAACGAGATTTAATGCGTACAGTTTATCCTGTAATAATTGGACAGGCAGCGAGATCGAAGAATACCTGAATAAAGATAGCGAGGGCGGCTTCTTATATGATTATTTCACACCTGCCGAAAGAGCTGCGATCGCAGTCAGCTCCAAGGCCTCACCGGCAGCAAACGACGGTGTGGGCTGGAAAGAAGGTGAAATAAATATTGCCGCATACGCACCTTTGAGCGGAAACAAGGTATTTCTTCTGGATACGGTGGAGGCAACAAGACCTTCATACGGATTAGCGAGAACGGATGAGGAAGGACGTCTTTCCTGGGTAAATGTGATATATAACAAAACAAATAGATTGTGGCTGCGCTCTTCCGTGACGAGGGAGGGGTATATGTATTTAAATGAGTCCAGGCCTCCGGAAGAGTATGTGATCTATAGTATCGCGCTCAACGTTGCCGGACAGCGAATCCCGTGGCCCGGCGATTTAGAGGCGGGTATACTTCCCGCACTGAACATCGATCCGTCAGCCGTGATCTTTACCGGTACGCGTAGTGGAAACGAATATTTTTATGTGCTCACGATAAAAGATGTTGATATGTCTATTCAAACGACCGGCAGAGTGGACAGGTACGACAGGACCATCAGGGTTCCTTATGCCATCAGCGGTTCCCATGCGGATGAAGCAACGCAGGTATCCGTCCTTCTGACAGACATGCCGTATACAGTCGGAATGTCCGCAACCAGCGGCTATACCTATATGAAGCTCCAGCTTGACGACTTTGGAACCACAGGTACAGGTACATTTGAACTGCCGGCATCCTATACGAACAAAACCTGCGGAACAGATTATCATATATATATCCTTGCAGAAGATGTGAATGAAGGAGGCACTTCGGACTATGCCTCGGAACCGTTTGAGATCACGCCGGAATTTACTTACAGTACCGTGAGTTTTAATGCAAACGGCGGCAGTGGTTCGATGGCGTCCCAGTCTGTTGCGAACGGAATGGCGACTGAACTTACGGCAAACAGCTTTACCTATGAAGGACAGACATTTGTCGGCTGGAACACGGTGGCGGACGGCAGCGGAGATAGCTATCAGGATCGTGCACATATAACTGCGACGGGTAACGATATTACTCTTTTTGCGCAATGGAAGCCGAGTGTTCATATAAGCTTTAATGCAAACGGCGGCAGCGGTTCGATGGAGGAACAAATAATCCCCTACGGAACGGAGACAGAACTTAAGGCAAATACTTTCATCCGTGACAACTATTTCTTTGGTGGCTGGAACACGGCAGAGGACGGCAGCGGAGAAGCGTATCAGGACTGTGCAGGGATAACATTGACATGTGAAGAGATCACTCTTTTTGCGCAATGGAAGGCGGAGATCGGTATTCATTTTGAAGCAAACGGCGGCAGCGGTTCGATGGAGGAGCAAATAATCCCCTACGCAACAGATACAGCACTTAAGAAAAACACTTTCATCCGTGACGGCTACTTCTTTAATGGATGGAACACGGAGGAAGACGGCAGCGGGACAACATATTCGGATGGTGCATGGTTAAACATAACGGAGGATATCACGCTCTATGCACAGTGGTTGGATCGCAGAGGGAGGGAAAGTTTTTCTGTGCTTCAGGCCCTCATAGATGAATGCAACGACGTTCTTGTTCTGGATAAAGATTACATAGCCCTTAATGGGGAGGGGTATCTGTTAGTCGGAAGGGATAAGAACATAACGATAGACCTGAACGGGCATAAAATAGACAGGGCCCTCAGCACAGCATCCCAAGAGGGATATGTCATAGTAACCCGGGGAACTCTGACAATAAAGGATAGCTCTGTCAAAGAAACGGGCATGATCACCGGAGGCAATAGCAGTTCTACCGGCGGTGGTGTGCTTATTATTGGGGGCCATTTAATATTATACGGCGGTGCCATCACCGGTAACAGAGCGGAAAGAGGTGGAGGCGTATACTGCGGGAGTAATGGTGATTTTATAATGAACGGCGGTAGTATCAGCCGGAATTCCGCGGCGGACTTGGGTGGCGGAGTGTGTATTCGTAAATACGGTTCTTTTATAATGAACGGCGGCAGTATCAGCTGGAATTCCGCGAAAAATGGCGGCGGAGTGTATAACTCGGATTCCTTTACGATTTCGGGGGGGGCCATTATCCACAATACATTTTCAGGCAGATATGGAGGAGGTGTATATCATTCCAGCAATACTCCAATATGCATTAAAGCGGGTTCACAAATAACTATAAAAGGAAATACAGCAAGTGACAACAGTGCCAATAATCTCTGGATCTATACATCCAGAACTATAAGCGTTAACAGCATACCTGCGGACGGGACGGAGATAGGGATAACATTACATCATGCGCCGGTGGCAGATACTCCTGAAGTATTATTTACGAATGATTACGGCGGAAATGACGCTTCCTTCTTTACAAGTGATAACGGGGATTATGCGGCGGTGAAAGTAATCGGTGAGGGAGCAAAGCTGACACTTGAAGAAACGGCAGGCGTGCATTTTGTCGAAAACGGCGGCAGCGGCACGATGAGTGACCAGAGGATTCTGAAGAATGCTGCTACGGCTCTTAAGGCAAATACTTTTATCCGGGTGAATTATGAATTTACGGGCTGGAATACAGCGTCGGATGGAAGCGGTACAGCTTACGCGAACAAAGAGAAGGTTACACTCGATACCGATCTGATACTGTATGCACAGTGGAAAGTGAAGAGCGGCGGAGATGATCCCACGCCCGGAGACCATCCCACACCCGGGATCTATCCCACACCCGGGGACGATCCCACACCCGGAGATGACCCCACACCCGGGGATGACCCCACACCCGGGGATGATCCCACGCCCGGGGACGATCCTACACCCGGAGATGACCCCACACCGACACCGGAGCGTCCGACGGAAACCAAGAGCATAGCCGTTACGGTAACATATAAAAAGGAGACGATCTCGCTCAGTGTCAATATGAGCTGGTACAGTGGATCCGACTATTCGGGAAGCAGGCAGAAGCCGTCCGATCTGAATTACAGACTGGATCTGTCCAAGCTGTACGATGAGGTGACGATCAGAAAGGGCAGTTATAAGCCGGAGGATCTGTTCAAGCTCCGTTATGTGAACAGGAATAACCTTCACAGCTCCACAGAACAGAAGAAGGCACACTTCTATGCGAAGATCAGCCTGAATACAAAGACGGCAAAAAAGGCGGGGCTTACATCAAAGGAGATCGCGCGTCTTAAGAAGCTGGTGAAGGTGCTGAACAAGCAGATGAAGAAGGATCCCTGCGTCTACTCCATTGATCCGGTGAAGCTTGAAGCGGAAGAAACCACGGTGGAAGCGGAGGTGAGATGGAAGAAGGACAACAGGATCAGGAAGGTAAAGAGGATAACGGTGACGGCTGTGGTGAACGGCGAAAAGAAGAGCTTTAAGCTGAAAGCTTCACAATATAAGATCACTGTAGCAGACGGAGCGGAAAAGACCGTGACCATCAGAGGAAAGAGAGATTTTGCGGGAAGCATTACGGTGAAGACGAAGTGACAGGGAGCTGTTGCGGTAAGAATCTGGCGACACCGCTGCTGTGCTTTACCCTGCTTCTCGGTATCTTTCCCGTGGAGGGGACGGTCTTGAATGTGCAGGCCGGGAGTGAGCCGGAAGAGGCCCCGGAAGTGATCGAAGAGGGCGAAGCGGACGGATACTTCCCATGATACGGAAGGGACGGACTTTTCGGATCCGGAGGGGATAAGCTTGCTCGGGAACGGGTCCGTATAGGAATATCGGAAGTTTTTTATGTAATCTGTGTATCAGACAAAGTATTTCGTGACTTTTCAGACAACAGCGCTTCCATGCTGTGATATACTGAAATTCAAGGCTTAAACGGTACGATCCGTGGCTGAACGGATTCTTTTGAAGTCGCGGGGAGCCACGACGGGCTACACTGATCACGGATCGGGGCAGAAACATCGGGGATATTCAATCCAAAGGAGATCCGCTATGAAAGAGGAAAAGATGAGAAAAAAGATCCGCAGATATCTGGCACAGCTGCTCTGCTTTGTTTTGCTTCTGGGTACGGTTCCCGTGGCCGGGCCGGTGCTGAAGGCGGAGGCTGGCGGGGATAGTATCCCTTATATATCATATTCCTATAATGGGGAACGTAATACACTTACTCGTGGATCAGCCAGTGCGAGTGGTGTTACCCATATTCAATCCAACACTGATAAGTGGGGTAACGGTAACGTTTGGTACATAGTAAATAGTAATATTACTATTTCCGAGCGTGTTCAGGTATTCGAATCCGTAAATCTGATCCTTTGTGACAGAGCTACTTTGACCTGTGAGAAAGGGATACGTGTTTCAGAGAATTGTATGTTACGTATCTTTGCGCAGTCGGAGGGAAAGGATCGCGGAAAACTGATCGTGAACGGGGTCGACGGTGCCGGGATCGGCGGTAATAAGGGAACGACACCGGGAGACGCAGGCGAGAACTGCGGGAATGTTTATATACACGGCGGAGACATTTCCATAAGCGGTAACGGCGGAGCAGGCATAGGAGGCGGTGATGGTTATGGAACCGCTTCCGGAGGAAACGGCGGTAGAGTAACTGTATTCGCCGGAAGCATTAAGATCGATAATACTTCGCCTAGCAGTGGGTCTGATTCAGGCATCGGCGGGGGAGCGGGGTTCGGAGAGGCCGGAGGAGCCGGAGGGACCACCGAGATCCATGGTGGTGAAGTTACGATCAAGACGGCCGATGGGATTGCCGGGATCGGAGGCGGAAGGGGCTTAGGAAACGGTTCCGGAACGGAGCTTGTGATGACCGGCGGGAGTGTTTCAGCTTCAAGCATCGGATGCGAGGAATTGATCGTCGAGGGAGGCAGTCATGGTTCCATCGCCCTGGGCTGGAGGAACGCAGGGGACTCCTTCTATGTCGGGCAATATAACGACAGTGCTATCGATATTTCCCTTAGGAATGGCAAGGATTTCTGGTATAGTAACGGGCCTAGCAATTATACAGATGTGAATCCGGATGGACTGACAGCCCTTGCCGGTAAAACGCTCTATCCGAAAGGCTCCTACGCGATAACAGAGCCTGCGCCCAGCGAGCACGGCAGCATATCCGTAGCTTCGAGAGCCTTTAAAGGTGATGATGTCCCGATCATAGTCTCTCCGGATGACCACTATTCTATCACACAGGTCACGGTAGCGAGGAATGACGGATCCCAGTTAGCCGTATCCGGATACGACAACGAATACAGCTTTACCATGCCGGAGAGTGATGTAAAGATCCTGCAATTTTCCTTCGTTCCCGGGGTCATTGTGGAACAGCCGCAGGATCTGGTCCTGACGGAGGGTTATACCGACGGAAATAAGCTTACCATCCGGGCCGAAGCCCCGGCGGAATATGATCTCAGCTATAACTGGTATATAAGTACGGACGAAGGCAATCCTATAGCATCTGCGTCAGAATGCATGATCGAGACGGGAAAACAAGCCGGTACTACGGAATACTATTATTGTAGAGTGTCGGTCCACAATAAGGCATCAGATCATACGCAAGATGGCCAGATCATTTCCAGGACGGCGAAGGTCACGATCGTAGCTGCGCCACCTTCCTATTATAATGTCCGTTTCGTTATGAACGGATACGGTGAACCCATTTCTTCCCAGAGGATACGAAGCGGACAGAGGGTAAAGAGGCCCGCGGATCCCGTAGCAGAGGGTGTAAGCTTCGGCGGCTGGTACACGGATGCGACCCTCAGCACAGAATATAACTTCGACAGAGCCGTGACACGGAGCTTCACTCTCTACGCGAAATGGACGGAAGAAAAAAGCGTAAGCTTTAACGTGAGTTTTGATATGCAGAAGCATGGGGAACAGATCCCTTCTCAAAGTGTGCTCAGCGGCAACACAGCCGCAAGACCCGCGGATCCCGAAGCAGAAGGCTATGATTTCGGCGGCTGGTATACGGATGCGGCATGCACGACGGAATACGACTTTACCACAGCCGTGACCTCCGACCTGATCCTCTACGCAAAGTGGACGGAAAAGGAGCCGCAGTCCGGGCCGGAAGAGGGCGAAGCGGCTATGGATCCCGTAGCTCTTATCACAGAGGATACCACGGAGCTGTGGCTGGTGCAGGGACAGAAGTTCACCCTGCCGGAGAAAGGCTGGAGCCCTGCGACAAAGAAAGATAAGAATTATGTGAGCATAAGCAAAAAAGCTGTGCTGAAAGCAAAGAAGGCCGGCAGCGCCAGCATCAATCTTGTGGAGAACGGCGAGGTGAAGCGCAGCATCAGCCTGAACATCAGTAAGCCGAAGATCGATAAAAAGCTTACGGTGAAGACCGGAGAGGAGCCGAAGCCCATCGGACTGAACTTTGACAGTGAACATCTGGATGTGTACTGGTACAGCGCTTCTCCTGATGTGGCTACGGTGGATCAGGAAGGCCGTGTGACGGCGGTGGGCCGGGGCAAGGCGACGGTTACAGCCTATATCAACGGTTCCGCATACAAATGCACGGTGACGGTAAAGGAGCCGGAGCCGGCGAAGGAGCGCACCCTGCACATGACCGTGGGAGCCACAAAGACCTTGAGCATCAGGGGGGTGAAGAAGCCTGTATGGAACAGTGCATCGGAGGATATTGCTCATTTTGAAACGAAGAATAAGCTGAAAGCCGATGCGGCAGGGGAGACCCTTCTCACCGCCACAGCCGGGGACGGCACGGAATACAGGGTATACCTGACCGTGGAAGATACCACCCTCAGCGGGAACGGCCTGGAGCCGGTGAAGAAAAAGAACGGAAAGACCGTCAGCAACAGGTATACCCTGACCCTCAAGTCCGGCGAGACAACGCAGTTAAGCTTTGCTGCCGTAGACCGGCCTGTGGTCTTCAAGAGCAGCAGGCCCGACAGTGCCTTCATCGGTCTGAGCGGCCATGTGACGGCCCGTGCTGCCGGAAAGAGCAGATTCACCACAAAGCTGAACGGCAAGACCATAAGCATCGATGTGGTGGTGCAGAAGTAAACTTATGATTGCAGTAATGTTCAAAACATGGTAAAATACCCATGTTTGGAGGACGGAAATATGAGTCAGGAACAGTTTACGGTATTATTCACGGTATTCGGCGGAGCCCTCATCATCATCCTGGGTGTGGTGATCAGCGTAGTGAGTACCGTGGTGAGCAGTATCGCCTCGGCAGTGGACGATGAGGAAGACTGAGTATTAATTCACGTTAAGTATCGGGAGGACTGCCTTTAGCAGTCCTCCTTTCTTTAGAAATGACTTGTTGTAAGCGGTAAGAATGGTCAAACATAAGATCCAGAAAAACAGAACGCCCGGAGTAAAGCTGAAGCCCCGTGAACCTTCCCTTTACCGGGTGATCATGCTCAATGATGATGTGACTACCATGGATTTCGTGGTGGAGATCCTTAAGGATATCTTCGATAAATCCAATACCCAGGCCGTGGAACTGATGATGAAAGTACATCGGGAGGGATCGGCTGAGGTGGCAAGATACCCCTATGATATAGCACATACCAAGCAGCGCATAGCCATGCAGCGGGCCAGGGAAAGGGGCTTTCCCTTTACCATCAATATAGAACAGGAGTAGCCATGAGTTTTGACGAGATCACGGAAAAAGCTTTACAGATGACGCTGATGACGGCGGCGAAGCTGGACAGCCAGCTGGTAACGCCGGAGCATTTTCTTTATGTCTGCACGGATGTGCCCGTATTCATCCGGGCTGTACGCATGTGCGGCGGCAACGTGGAACAGCTGGCGGAGGAGCTGGACGATTTCCTCCATACCATGCTGCCCCGGCGTAAGGGAAATGAACCGGACGGCCGCGGCATAGGCGAACGCATCTCTGATGCCTTTGCGGGTATGGTGGAGCAGGCGGTGGAAGCGGCGGAACGCGCCGGCAGCAGCTCCATCTGCATGCATCATGTGCTCTGGGGGATGATGCAGCAGAATGAATGCTTCGGCAGCTATTACTTAAGCAGCCAGGTGGGAGATCTGAACGATTTTCTTTCCACCTTGCAGCTGCTGGTAGAGGGCGGCGACAATTACGAGCTGGGGGATGATATGGAAGATCCCGAAAGCTTTGTATTGGAATATGCCCGGCTGATGAACGAAACGGCGGAAGAGGAATCACCTCTGATCGGTCGGGAGGAAGAGCTGGACCGCATCATGCGCATACTGCTTCGCAGGGAGAAGAATAATCCCCTGCTGATCGGTGAGCCCGGTGTGGGAAAGACCAGCATCGTGAACGGTCTGGTGCGCCGCATCAATGCGGGAGAGGTGCCGGAGGGCCTGAAGGAAGCCCGGGTTTATGCCCTGGATGTGGCGGAACTGCTGGCCGGGACCCAGTATCGCGGAGATTTTGAGAAGCGTTTCCTGGATGTCTGTGACGCTCTGGAGGAACTGAAGGACCCCATCGTCTTTATCGACGAGATCCATACCCTGATCGGTGCGGGGGCGCAGGGTTCCGGCAGTATGGATGCCTCCAATATGCTCAAGCCCTATCTGGAAGAGGGACATATCCGCTTTATCGGGGCCACCACCTACGATGAGCATAAGCGCTGGTTTTCCCGCAATACCACCCTGGGACGCCGTTTCCAGACCGTGGATATCAAGGAGCCGGATGCGGAAGAGGCGGTACGCATCCTGGAAGGTTTAAAGAGCGGTTATGAAAGTTTTCACGGTGTAAAATACGGCCGGGATATCATGAATTATGCGGTGAAGCTGAGCAAGGATTTCATCGGCGGGCGTTTTCTTCCGGATAAAGCCATCGATCTGATCGACGAAGCCGGAGCTTACCGTCGTATGCATCCCCTGACGGATCAGAAGCGTCAGACCGTGGGCAAGGATGTGATCGAGACCGTGCTGGCGGAGGTGGGGAATATCCCCAAGGCTACGGCGGAATCCTCCGAGGTGGATCGCCTGAAGGATCTGTCGGAACGCATCAGTGCAAAGGTCTTCGGGCAGGAAGAAGCGGTACGGCGCATCGTGGATGCCATCTATATGTCCCGGGCCGGTCTGCTGGCCGAGAACAAGCCCATCGCCAGCTTCCTCTTTGTGGGACCCACCGGTGTGGGCAAGACGGAAGTGGCCAAGGTACTGGCAAAGGAACTGGGGATCAAGTTCATACGTTTTGATATGAGCGAATACGCCGAGCGGCATACGGTCTCCAAGCTCATCGGATCCCCGGCGGGCTATGTGGGCTATGAGGATGGAGGACTGCTGACGGATGCCATCCGCCGTTCCCCTCACTGTGTGTTGCTGCTGGACGAGATAGAAAAGGCCCATCCGGATATCTTCAACGTGCTGCTGCAGGTCATGGACTACGCACAGCTGACGGATAACCGTGGACAGAAGGCGGATTTCCGCAACGTGATCATCATAATGACCAGCAATGCCGGAGCCCGGCTCATCGGCCGTACTTCCATCGGCTTCGGAGCCACACGCTTTAATGACAGTGTGATGATGGACGAGGTAAAGCGGGTCTTCACTCCGGAGTTCCGCAACCGCTTAAGTGCCATCGTGAGCTTCAATCATATGAGCCTGCGCATGGCGGAACAGATCACGGATAAGAAGCTGAAGGAGCTTTCCGAAAAGCTCCTGGGCCGGAAGGTCAATATCAAAGTAGAGCCGGAAGCCTCCTCCTGGATCTGCCAGAAGGGGATCACCAAGGATTACGGTGGCCGGGAGATCGAACGTGTCATCGACAGCGAGATCAAGCCCCTCTTTGTGAACGAGATCCTCTTCGGCAGACTGAAGAGCGGCGGAGAGGCAGCTCTGGATCTGGAGGACGGCAAACCCGTGCTGCGGGTGGGGGTCAAAGCCCGCAAGAGTGTGGAAAAGCCCCGGGTTCCGAAGGGGCGCAAGCTGGATCCCGAGGCACTCATCGGCAAGAAAAAGAGTGTAAATATCAGAAGAAAACCAAAGGAGGGAGCGGGAGATGAAGTATGACCTCCTGATCGTGGGAGCAGGGCTCTACGGAGCGGTATTTGCCCGGGCGGCCCTGGATGCAGGCAAAAAGGTACTCGTTATAGAAAAGAGGGATCATATTGCCGGAAATATCTACAGTGAAAAGGTGGAGGGCATTGAGGTGCATAAGTACGGCCCCCACATCTTTCATACCTCGGACCGTACGGTATGGGACTATGTGAACCGCTTTGCGGAGTTCAACCGCTACACCAACTGCCCAATCGCCCGTTATAAGGACGAACAGTACAGCCTGCCCTTCAATATGCATACCTTCTACGCCATGTGGGGAACAAAGACCCCCCAGGAGGCAAAGGAGAAGATCGAGCAGCAGCGGCGGGAAGCCGGCATCACGGAGCCGAAGAACCTGGAGGAACAGGCCATCAGCCTGGTGGGACGGGATATCTATGAAAAGCTCATCAAAGGCTATACCGAAAAACAGTGGGGACGGCCCTGTACAGAATTGCCCGCCTTTATCATCAAGCGTCTGCCGGTACGGCTGACCTACGACAACAATTATTTTAACGACCGCTGGCAGGGAGTGCCCGAGGACGGCTATACAGCCATGGTGCAGCGCATGTTTGAAGGCGCGGAGATAGAGCTGAACACGGATTACTTTGCCGACCGGGATAAGTTCGACCACATCGCCGAGCGTATGGTCTTTACCGGCATGATCGATCAGTTTTTTGAGGAGAAGCTGGGCACCCTGGAGTACCGGAGCCTGCGCTTTGAGACGGAGGTGCTGGACTGCGCCAACTACCAGGGCAATACACTGGTGAACTATACGGAATATGAGATCCCGTACACCCGCATCATCGAGCACAAGCACTTTGTGCTGCGGGAACAGCTGGAAAATCCGAAGACCGTGATCACGAAGGAATATCCGGCTGCCTGGAAGCCGGGGGATGAACCCTACTATCCCATCAATAATGAGAAGAACAACACGCTGTATGAGAAATATAAGGCGCTGGCGGCAGAGCGGAAGGATGTGATCTTCGGCGGCCGTCTCGGGGGCTATCAGTATCTGGACATGGACAAGGTCATAGCGAAGGCGCTTGCGGACCTAAAGGAAATCTGATATAATACTTTGGTTGACATAACAGCAAACAAAGGGAAGTTCAAACGGATCGGCAAAGCGGTCCTTATTAAAAATTTTCGGAGGTAAACACGATGATCCTGGACGGAAAAACGGTTCTGGTGACCGGAGGCACGGGTTCTTTTGGTAAATGCTTTACACGTTATGCGCTGGAGAACAGCGATGTGAAAAAGATCATCATCTATTCCCGGGATGAATATAAGCAGTTTGTGATGCAGAACGAATTCAAGGGGCATGAGTCCCGCCTGCGTTTCTTCATCGGTGATGTGCGGGATCAGGAAAGACTGCGCCGGGCTTTAAAGGGCGTGGACTATATCGTGCATGCCGCAGCCTTAAAGCAGGTACCGGCCTGTGAGTACAATCCCAACGAAGCCATCAAGACCAACATCCACGGCGCCATGAACGTGATCGAAGCGGCGCTGGACAGCGGGGTGCAGAAGGTGGTGGCACTTTCCACGGATAAGGCGGTGAACCCCGTGAACCTCTACGGCGGCACCAAGCTGGTGAGCGACAAGCTCTTTATCGCGGCCAATGCCTACGCGGGAGCCACGGATCTGGCCTTTTCCATTGTGCGTTACGGTAATGTGGCGGGAAGCCGGGGATCGGTCATTCCTTTCTTCCGTAACCTCATCGATAACGGAGAGAAAAAGCTTCCCATCACCGACTACCGCATGACCCGTTTCTGGATCTCTTTAAAGCAGGGTGTGGAACTGGTGATCAAGGCCCTGGAGGAATCCGTGGGCGGCGAGACCTTCATCAGCAAGATCCCTTCCTTCAAGATCACGGATCTGGCGGAAGCCATGCTGCCGGGCTGCGAAAAGCCTGAGGTCGGCATCCGTGAGGGAGAGAAGCTCCACGAGATCATGGTGACCACGGAGGATTCCTTCACCACCTACGAATACGAAAAGCATTTCATCGTCTATCCCCAGATGGTATGGAGCACAAAGCGTAAGGCTGAGCCCACGGGCAAAAAGGTTCCCGAAGGCTTTTCCTACAGCTCCGGCAATAACACGGAATGGCTTACCGTGGAGCAGATCCGGGAGCTCTTAAAGACGGTCTGAGCCCATGGGTAAGACGCATCATTATCTTCGTAAAAGCCTTCCCACGGACAGGAAGCGCTATTTTGACTGGACCAACGACCCGCAGGTGCGAGAGGCTTCTTTTTCCGGCGATCCCATCGGCTGGGAGGAACATAAGGCCTGGTATGCTTCCTTTATGGAAAGGATCGCTGAAGGGGAGGCCGACGGCTTCGTGCTCATGGACTTTTTCATGGGCCTGGGCCAGGTACGTATCGAGCCCCTTAAGGGGGATAAGAACTGCGGCGTTTTAAGCTACAGCATCGCGGAGGAATTCCGCGGGAAGGGCTGTGCCACGGAGCTGCTTCTGGGTGCCGAGAAAAAGCTGGCAGGCAGATATAAGCGTTTCCGTGCAGAGGTCAAGCCCGAAAATACCGCATCCATAGCACTTCTGAAGAGTCTCGGCTATAAGCAGATCACGGAGAAAGAAGACCGTCTGGTCTTCGAGAAGGATATCCCCGAAAAAACCGACGGCCCGACTGCCGCTGCGGTCATTAAAAAGCCCCGCGACATGCGCTTTGAAGCTCTTCGCGTGATCGCGATGCTGATGATCATCCTTCTCCATTATCTCGATAAGGGCAATCTTCTGGAACCCCTGGCTTCAAAGAAGACCGCTTCGAACTATGGCTTCTGGTTCCTGGAAGCCATGGCTCTGTGTTCCGTGAACGTTTATGTGATGATCAGCGGCTACTTTGCCGTGGATGCCCGCTTTTCCCTGCGAAAGTTCCTGCGTCTCTGGGCCCAGGTCTTTTTCTACAGTGTGATCGTGGCAGCGGTGATCTTTCTGTTTAAGCTGGAAAGCTTTACCGATCACATGAACCTCTATGAACTGAGCCGGCTCGTATTCCCCATCAGCAGCGGACATTACTGGTTTGCAACGGTCTTTCTGCTGCTCACGCTCTTTGCCCCCTTCCTGGGTCAGGGCATGAAAAAGCTTTCCAAGATACAGTTTCAGTATATCCTCATCTGCCTCCTCTGCTTCAGCTGCGGCCTGAAGACAGTATTTCCCGAGCATTTTGCGGGAACGGAGGATCACGGTGTGGGTCTTTTCTGGTTCCTCACGGTCTTTTTACTGGCGGGATACATCCGTCTTTACGGCCTGCCTTTTGCAAAAACAAAGCTAACGGCGGCGCTCTGGTTTGTACTTTCGAGCCTCTGTGTGCTGCCCTGCATCCTTCTTTACGATACGCTGGAGGAAAAGGGCTTCATGTATGCCACCCTGCTGGCGGACGATTACAATCACGGGCTGATCCTGCTGGGCAGTCTGGGACTCTTCATGCTCTTTGCGAATATGAAGTCCGGAAAAAGCAGAGTACTTGCTTTCATCGGCCGCTTTGCTCCTTATGCTTTCGGCGTCTATCTTTTACATGAGCATATCTTTCTGCAGTACCTCTGGCCGAAATGGCTGCATGTGGAGGATATCTACGGACCTCTCCGGGCATTGCATATCCCCGCCAGTCTGGTGCTGATCTTTGCGGTGGGGGCCTTCGTGGACTTTATCCGTTCAAAGATCTTTGCCCTGGTGGAAGACCTGATCGACTGGGCCTGCGGCATTTATTATGCAAAGAAGGAAGTATGGGATTACCTGATCGCGGGCTTCGCGGCCACGGTGGTCAGCTGGCTCACATATTTCATCTTTGCCATGATCGTCTTTGCCTTTTTGAACGATACCTGGAGGGTGCTGCTGGGGAACGCGGCCTCCTGGACCATTACCGTGGTCTTTGCCTATGTGGTGAACCGGGTCTTTGTTTTCCACAGCGAGACAAAGGGCTTCAAAGCCGTGGGTAAGGAATTTGTGGAATTTGTGGCGGCCAGGCTCTTCTCCTTCGGACTGGAGGAGCTCATCATGTTCGTCTTCGTCACCCTGCTTGGCTGGAACGAGCTGCTGGTGAAGATCCTCATCGCCAGTATCGTGGTCATCGTGCTGAATTATTTCTTGAGCAAGCTGTGGATCTTTAAGAAGCCTGCGAAAGAGAAGGAGAAGACGACGAAGGAGAAGACGAAGGAGAAGAAGGCATGAAGCAGCTGGATCTGTCGGGACAGAGCATACTGCTGACAGGGGCGGCGGGTTTTATCGGCGCCAATCTGGCTCTGCGTCTTCTTAAGGATGAGAGCCTTAAGGATATGCATATCATAGGCCTGGATAACGTAAACGATTATTACGATCCGGCCATCAAGGAATACCGCTTAAAACAGATCGCGGCAGCAGCGGAGGGCTCATCTTCCGAATGGACCTTCGTAAAGGGCAGCATCGCGGATGAAGAGCTGATAAAGAAGCTCTTTGCCGAAAACGACTTCCGTGTAGTGGTCAATCTGGCAGCCCAGGCCGGTGTACGTTATTCCATCGTCAATCCCGATGCCTATATGGAAGCCAATGTCATGGGCTTCTATCGTATACTGGAGGCCTGCCGTCACAGTTACGACGGCGGCAGGGAGGGGGTAGCCCATCTGGTCTACGCATCTTCTTCCTCCATTTATGGCGAGAGTACAAAGATACCCTACCGTGTGGAGGATCCGGTGGAACATCCGGTATCCCTTTACGCGGCAACCAAAAAGAGTGACGAACTGCTGGCCCATGCCTACAGCAAGCTTTATGAGATCCCTTCCACGGCCCTGCGCTTTTTCACGGTCTACGGGCCTGCGGGACGGCCGGACATGGCCTATTTTTCCTTTACCAAAAAGCTGCTGGCCGGGGAGAAGATCGGCATCTTCAATTACGGAAAGTGCCGTAGGGATTTCACCTACGTGGAGGATGTGACGGACGGCGTGCTGCGGGTGATGAAAGGCGCACCGGAGAGGAAGACCGGGGAAGACGGCCTGCCTCTTGCACCTTACGCAGTATATAATATCGGTAATTCCGAGCCGGTGGAGCTGATGGACTTTATCCGCATCCTCTCCGAGGAGCTGATAGCCGAGGGACTGCTGCCGTCGGATTTTGACCTGGCGGCCCATGAGGAGCTGCTGCCCATGCAGCCCGGGGATGTGCCCGTGACCTTTGCGGATACATCCGCCCTGGAGCGGGATTACGGCTTTAAACCTTCCGTTCCCCTGCGGGACGGTCTGCATGCCTTTGTGCAGTGGTATAAGGAGTTCTATCGTCTGTGAAGAAGGAAAAGCCTTCAGGCATCGTATATGGTATCCTGTTTCCGGTTCTGCTGCTTTTGTATGCGGCCGTGGGCAGTGCCCAGGGTGCGGAACTGTCGGATACGCTCTATAGCGTGGGGAACTACGCTTTTTTTCATGAAAGCAGCAACAGCTGGCACTATGCGACTTTCCTGGCCAATCTGCTGGGCCGTGTTTTTTTCCTGCTGGGGGGTGGAAAGCTGATCCCGATCCGTATCCTCTCCTCTCTTGTTCCGGGATGTACGGCTCTGCTGGTCTGGTTTGCCTTAAAGGATAAGCTTCATCCGCTGTTGCTTTTTGCTGCGGAGCTTCTTGCCCTGGGCCTCTGCTGGAGTCCCTCGGTGATACTCTATCAGCACTTAAGCTACCTGGTGCTTACGGCAGCATCCCTGCTGCTCTATAAAGCCATGAGGAAGACGGAAGCCGAGAGGAAAGGGCAGGATAAACTCCTGCTTCTGGCCGGTCTGATCCTGGGGCTGGGCCTTTATGTGCGCATCTCCAACCTGACCTACTGTGCCCTGATCCTTTTTGTGCTCATCCCCGATATTACACGTAAGGAAATGAAGCTTTTTCCGAAGCATCTGCTCCTCTGTGTCGGGGGCTTTTTTGCCGGTGTAGCCGCCGGGTTGCTCCTGATCCTCATCTTCGGTTCGGCGGACGGACTGAAGACCATGGCAGAGTGGATCGGAGGGTTGCTTTCCGGCAGCGGGGGCGAGGGCTATACCATGGGAGAGCTGCTCCTGCTCATAGCCGATAACTATCTGGGGAATCTGAAATATGCCCTGGCGGCTTTTGCGGGGATCTTCCTGAGTATCATCCTTTTTTCCATAAAGAAAGATAAGTTTGTCATGGCCAAGCGCATAGTGATCTGTGGCGGGATCACTCTGCTCCTTTTCTGGTATTACCGGAACGGGGTCTGGGATACGAAGTATTATAACTACGGGAGTATCTTCCGGATCTCGGTGGTGCTGCTCTGGCTGCTGGCTGCGCTGTATATCCGTATCTTCTTTGATAAGAAGGCTTCGCCGGAGGAGAAGGCACTTGCGCTTCTGGCCCTGCTGGTACAGCTTATCACTCCCCTGGGAAGCAATAACCACCTGTATTCCTGTATCAATAATCTGTATTTCTGTCTGCCGGTGGGTGTATTGCTGGCAAAAGACCATATAGGAAGAGCGGAGAAGCATAAGCATTTTCCGGCAGCAGCGGTGGGGAGTGCCTTGCTGCTCCTTCTGCTGGTACAGTCCGTGGGCTTTCATATCTGTTTTGCCTTTAAGGACGGAACCGACGGGACAAAGCGGGATGTGAGCCTGCTGGCACCGGAACGGATGAAAGGCTGCTTTACGGGCTATGCCCATGCCAGGGCTCTGGAAGGGCTGAGTCCCGTGATGGAAGGACGGGAGGGAAAGCTGCTGACCTACGGAAATCTGCCGGGTCTGAATTATGCTTATAATATGCCGCCGGCCCTTTCCACCCTCTGGCCGGATCTGGACAGCTATCCCGCCGCAGATTTCGAAAAGGAGCTGAAGGCCCTGGAGGAAAGCGGGGAAAGACCCTTATGTGTTCTTTCACGGGAAGTGGCAGTCAGTATGGCTGAGGATACGGGGAAAAAGCTTCCCTCTTTGAAGGAATTCCTGTATAATAACGATTATGCACAGACCTATGCCAATGAAGAATTTGTAGTAATGGAAAGCGTTATCGATTATATAGATTAGGAGAGAACCATGAAGATCCCTTTTAACATCCCGCCCCATACGGGGAAAGAACTGGAATACATCCGGCAGTGCATCGATGCACGGAAGATCTGCGGCGACGGCAGCTTTACGAAGAAGTGCAATGCCTGGATCGAGGAGAGGACCGGCGTTAAGAAGGCGCTGCTCACAACCTCCTGTACCCATGCCACCGAGATGGCGGCCCTTCTTCTGAACATAAAAGAAGGGGATGAGGTGATCCTGCCGTCCTACACCTTTGTATCCACGGCGGATGCCTTTGTGCTGCGGGGGGCCACGGCGGTTTTTGTGGACATACGGCCGGATACCATGAATATCGATGAGCAGCTCATCGAGGCAGCCGTTACGGAAAAGACCAAAGCCATCGTTCCCGTGCACTATGCGGGTGTGGCCTGCGAGATGGACACCATCATGGATATAGCGAAGCGCCACGGGCTTTATGTGGTGGAGGATGCGGCACAGGGTGTGATGGCAAGCTATAAGGGGAAGGCCCTGGGTGCCATCGGCGACATGGGCTGCTATTCCTTCCACGAGACCAAGAACTACAGCATGGGCGAAGGCGGTGCCCTGCTGCTGAAGGATGAGAGATTTTCCGACCTGGCCGAGATCATCCGGGAGAAAGGTACGGACCGGAGCCGTTTCTTCCGTGGCGAGGTGGATAAGTACACCTGGCAGGAGGCGGGCAGCTCCTATCTGCCCAGTGATATGAACGCCGCCTATCTCTACGCCCAGCTGGAGATCGCGGATGAGATCAACAACGAGCGCTTAAAGATCTGGAATACCTACAACGAGGGCCTTAAGGAGCTGGAAGATGCCGGGAAGATCAGCCTCCCCGTGATCCCGGAGGGCTGTGAGCACAATGCCCACATGTTCTATATCAAGACGAAAGATATTGACGAACGGGCTGCTCTTATCGATTTTCTTGGGGAGAAAAAGATCAAGGCGGTATACCATTATATACCTCTGCACAGTGCTCCCGCGGGGAAGAAATACGGACGTTTCTTCGGTGAGGACCGCTACACCACGAAGGAAAGCGAGCGTATCCTGCGCCTGCCCATGTACCGCGGGCTTACGGAGGAGGAGAACGACTACATCATACGCTGCGTAAAGGAGTTCTATAAATCCTGATGAAGGACAAGAAGAAAGCTGCAGGATTTCTCATCGAATGGGGGATACCCCTGCTGCTTTCTTTCGCTTTTTTCATCCTTCCGCTTCTGATAATTTCGCCTGTCTATGCTCTGAATGACGACCTTCAGCTTCGGGATATCCTTTCGGGAGCTGCTTCGGGAAGGCCGGATTTCCACACGGTATATATGCGCGCACCCTTGGCCATGCTGCTGGCAGGGCTTTATACCATACTGCCTTCCCTGCCCTGGCTGGGGATCCTGGAATGCGGTGCCGTGGTCCTCTGCGGTTTTATAATGCTGCGCTCGGTCCAGAAGAAGAGTCTTGTTAACGGCTGGCCGTACGCAGTCGGACTATTGCTCTTTACGGCATTTTACCTTCTGATGCTGCGGGAGATCTTCATCCTGCCCCATTACACGCTGGTGGCGGCCCTGTGCGGCGGCTGCGGGATATGGTGCCTGTTGGATATGGGATCGGGGGCAGAAGGGATGGGATCCTTACGGAATCCTTCGAAGATTGAGCTGTTCCTTCCCATCTTTCTGCTGCTGCACTGCGAGCAGATCCGTTCCCAGGTCTTTCTCATGGTCCTGCCCTTTGCGGTGCTGGCCCTTGTATACATTCTGTTGACCCGCTTTGGATGGGAGAAGCGTAAGGAATGGAAAAAAAGCATCAAGCCGCTGCTTATATTCTGCGGAGCATACATCGTGCTGCTGCTCATCCATGTGGCGGCATACACTCCCTGGGAATGGAAGGATTATCTGGCTCTGAACGATGCCCGTACGGAGCTTTACGACTATACCGGCATCTGGGAGAGCGACGAGGCAAAAGCCTACTATGCCGGATACGGCGTGGATGAAAACAGTTTTCCCCTGTACCGGGATTACGACCTGCTGCCGGTATCGGATGCCCGTACGGAACGGCTTAAGACTCTGGCGGCCTGGCGGGAGCCGGGACGGAGCTTAAGCGGAGCGGAGCGCTTCAAAAATGTACTCTGGGAGCTGAGAAAGCGAAGCTTCGGCGGGGATCTTTACGGTATACCGCTGCTGCTCATCTATCTGCTGGCCCTTCTGAAGCATTTGAAAAAAGAACAGCGGAAAGGTCTCCTTCCCCTGGCGGCGGCCTTCCTTCTGCATTTTGCCTTTTATGGCTATCTGTTATGGAACGGGCGCACACCCGAGAGGGTGACGGATTCCCTGTATCTGATCCAGTTCCTCTTCCTTTCCCACGTACTCCTTAAGGACTTAAGGAAAGGATCCGTAAGGAGCCTTTTGTGGCCTTCCCTGGCCTGTATCGTATTTTTTATCGCCTCCTTCTTTACCCATCCCGGGGAATATTATGTAAAACAAAGCGCTGTTAATCACAGGCAGGATGTGGTATACTCCTATATGGCGGAGAGGCCGGACAGCCTCTTCCTTCTGGAAACCTATGCCACGGTGGACCGGACGGAAAAGGTGGCGACGGCGAAGGGGGCGGAGAATGCCCTGCTGCTGGGAGGCTGGCTCTACGGCAGTCCGCTGCAGGATGCGAAGCTTAAGAGCTTCGGCTATGAAAGCCGGGAAGAGCTATTTACCAGGAGCGGGGCCTATGTGGTCTTCCGCGAAGGGGCAGGCCTTGAACCCGGGGAACTTACGTCCTACCTTGAGGCATATTATCCCGACGGCGCACGGCTCGAGCCGGTAACGATGCTGATGGGCGGCGAGGATGTGTTCCTGATCTTTATGCTAAGTAAATAATGCCCGGCAGCAGGTGTTCGGTCGAATACCTGCCTCGGAGTCCCGCATCATGTATTCAATGCGAGGACCGTATCGAGCCGTCGGCGCTTAGCGAGCAGGTCGCCTGCGGCCGCTTTGCGAGCTTAGCGTCCGCTACGAGCGAGATCCGTGCGCGAGCTGAGTCCTCGCATGAATACATGTGACGGGACTCTGCGGAGATGATCTTTATCCGAACACCTGCGACGGGACTCGGGAAAGCTATTGAAACGGTAAACGGATGACAACACAACGATTAGAAGGCGGGCGCGTTTATCTGCGTCCCATGACAATAGAAGACACGGACCGGATCCTGCGCTGGAGGAACTCCCCCCATGTGGTGGAGAAATTCCTTTTCCGGGAGCCGGTGACGAGAGAGATGCACTTAAAGCGTATCCGTGAGGATATCGCGGAAGGGCGCGTGGTGCAGTTCATCATCGGGCTTACGGCGGATGGCAGCGAGATCGGCAGCCAGTATTTCCATCATATCGATGCGGCGGAGAAGAGCGGCGAGTTCGGCATCTTCATCGGGGAAGAGAGTGCCCTGGGCTGCGGTTACGGTAAGGATGTGCTGGAGCTCTGCCTGCCTTATGCCTACGATGTGATCGGTCTGAACTGCATTTACCTCCGGGTGCTGGCGGAGAATACGGCGGCCCTGAAGACCTACGAAAAAGCGGGCTTTGTACATAAGCCCGAAAAAGACCTGGAGCTTGATATCGACGGCGAAAAAAGGAAAGTATTGTATATGGAGCATGTAAGGGCATGAAGACGCTGAGCTTTGTGATCCCCTGTTACCGTTCGGAGCAGACCATAAGCTCCGTGGTAGATGAGATCCGGAAAAAGATGAAGGAGCTTGAGCAGTATGATCACGAGATCATACTGGTGAATGACTGTTCCCCGGACGGCACCATGGAGGTGCTTAAAAAGCTGGCGTTGGAAGATGAACGTATCACGGCTATAGATTTTGCCCGGAACTTCGGCCAGCACTCCGCATTGATGGCGGGCCTGCGTCAGACAAAGGGGGATGTGGTGATCTGCCTGGATGACGACGGCCAGACTCCGCCCGCTCAGGCGGACCGGCTGATCAAGGCGCTGGAGGAAGGGGCGGATGTGGCCTATGCCCGCTACGATCATAAGAAGCATTCCCAGTTCCGCAATTTCGGCAGCCGCATGAACGAACGTATGCTGCGCTTCATGCTGGATAAGCCGAAGGAGCTTTACGTTTCCAGTTACTTTGCGGCGAAGCGTTATATCGTGGACGACATGATACGCTACGAGAACTGCTATCCCTATGTGATCGGCCTGGTGCTCCGCTCCACAAAGAATATCGTAAATGTGGACATCGATCATCAGGATCGTATCAGCGGAGCTTCCGGCTATAACCTGCGTAAGCTTTTGGACCTGTGGTTCAACGGCTTTACGGCTTTTTCCGTAAAACCCTTAAGGGTGGCAACGATCATCGGTCTTTTGTCTACGCTGGCCGGTATCATTTACGCGATCGTGATCATCATACAGCATTTCATCCTGCCCGACCGGGTGCAGGGCTTTGCGTCCCTGGTGGCGATACTGATCTTTTTTGGCGGTATGATGCTGCTGACGCTGGGACTGGTGGGCGAATATGTGGGACGTATCTATATCAGCCTGAATAATTCGCCCCAGTATGTGATCAAAGAGATCGTCCGAAAGGAGAAGGCGGATCCTTGACGGAGACGGGCTTGAAAGGATTCTGGACGAAGAGGGAGAGCCGGGTTTTCCTGACGGTTCTGATCGCGGGCTTCATCACCCACGGTTTCCGGCTTGCCAATAAATTTCTCTGTCTGGATTCCTACAATTATCTGGAGACCA
Source organism: Lachnospiraceae bacterium (assembly GCA_017552715.1). GTDB lineage: Bacteria > Bacillota > Clostridia > Lachnospirales > Lachnospiraceae > NK4A136. The sequence goes on along the minus strand of JAFZOW010000019.1, from coordinate 73,769 downwards.
TTTCCTTAAGCTGGACGGTATCTCTGGGTCGTTATCTGCTCCATTATGTGGAGGATTTCCGGGGGCCCCGGGAGCTGACCTGGCTCATCGGCTGCCTCTCGATTTTTTATATCGCCCTGGCGGCGGTGCTGATCACGAAGCTCTTCGATCTGAAGAGCAGGGTATCGCAGCTGCTCTGCGGGGTGCTGCTGGTCTGTAATCCCGTGGTGACCGGTACCTTTGCCTATATGTATACCGCCGACGGCTATTTCCTGGGCCTGTTCTTTTCGGTGCTTGCCGCATATTGCGTGATCCGTATCCGCGGGGTAAAGGGACAGATCCTCGGCGGGCTGAGCATGATCGTTTTCCTGGCCCTTTATCAGGCCTATATCTCGGTGACGATACTGCTTCTGATGATATGGCTTTTACTGATGCTCCTGAAAGGAGAAACAAAGCTTTCCGATCTTTGTAAGGAAGCCGGCCGATACATGGTCATGGGTATCGCGGCAGCAGCGGTCTATCTGGCCGGTGTGCCTATCTTCCGCAGCTATTATGCGGTGGGGGACGACGCGGTAAAGCTCATCGGCGGAACCTCAACGGAGGGGGCGGTAAACCACAGCCTGCTGGAAGGTCTTAAGGAAAGCTGGGTGGAATTCGCCCGCTATTTCCTGGTGCGCTGGCAGCTGAACTTTTACAATATCTCAAATGTGCTGCTCTTTGTCCTGCTGGGGGTATTGATCCTCATAGCCTGTAAGAAGGGCGGACTGTTTAAGAAGCCGGTCCGGCTTTTGCTGATCCCGGTATGGATCCTGCTGCTGCCGCCGGTGACCCACGTGTTCTCGTTTGTGAGCGCCAGGAATATCTACCAGTCATCGCCGGCGTCCTTCAGCCTCAGCCTCTTTTATATCCTGCCCCTGATCCTTATGGAGCAGCCCGGGCTGAAGGCGGAGATCACTGAATGGAAGGCAGTGAAAAAACATCCCCTGGCTTTTGCAAACCTGCTGCTGCTGGTGCTGATCAGCCTGCACTTTGTGGTGATCGCCAACCGGGCATACGAGAGCATGGCCATGGCCAATGAGCGTACGGAGAATTTCCTGAACCGTCTGCAGACCCGGATCGAGATGACGGAGGGCTATGAAGAAGGAATGCCTCTGGCCGTTATCGGTAACGTGTACCAGCTGCCGGAGTATGTTCCTTCCGCACCCATGATGAGCGGGGTGGTGAGCAATATCTTCCTGCAGAGCCAGGCGGATTATGTACATGCACTGAACTGGCATCTGTCCACATCTTATACGGAGTATCCGACGGAGAGGCATAAGAAGCTTGTGAGAAGGGAAGAGTTCGCGGATATGGAACCCTGGCCTTCCGAAATGAGCGTACGCAGGATAGGGAAGACCATGGTGGTGTACCTTTCGGATAACAATATGGAAGAACTCTTACAAGAATAATGAACCGGAGGAAAATATGAAGCTCTATGAAGAACTGACACAAAAGAAAGCAAAGCTTTCCCTGGTGGGCCTGGGTTACGTGGGCATGCCCATTGCGGTGGCTTTTGCGAAAAAGATCGATGTGATCGGTTACGACTTAAACGCGGAAAAGATCGCGCTCTACAAAAGCGGGATCGATCCCACCAAAGAGGTGGGAGACGAGGTGATAAAGAATACGAAGGTGGAGTTTACCGCCGACGAAACGAAGCTGAAGGAAGCCCGTTTCCATATCGTGGCGGTACCTACGCCGGTGAATGCCGACCATACGCCGGATCTTTCTCCCGTGGAAGGGGCCAGCCGTATCCTGGGCCGTAACCTTCAGCCCGGCAGTGTGGTGGTCTTTGAATCCACCGTCTATCCCGGAGTGACGGAGGATGTGTGCGTACCCATCCTGGAAGCGGAATCCGGCCTGAAATGCGGTAAGGACTTCAAGATCGGCTATTCCCCGGAGCGTATCAATCCGGGAGATAAGGAGCACCGGCTGGAGAGCATCGTAAAGATCGTCTCCGGTATGGATGAAGAGACCCTGGATACGGTTGCCAAAGTCTACGGGCTGGTGGTGGAAGCCGGTGTGTACCGGGCGGAATCCATCAAGGTGGCAGAAGCAGCCAAGGTCATTGAAAACAGCCAGCGGGATATCAACATCGCTTTCATGAACGAGCTGTCCATGATCTTTCACCGTATGGGCATCGATACCCGGGCGGTGCTGGAAGCCGCAGGCACGAAGTGGAACTTCCTTAAGTTTCAGCCGGGTCTGGTGGGCGGCCACTGCATAGGCGTGGACCCCTACTATCTGACCTATAAGGCGGAGGAACTGGGTTATCATTCCCAGATCATCTTATCCGGCCGCCGTATCAACGACGATATGGGCCGCTATGTGGCAGAAAGCCTGGTAAAGGCCCTGATCCGGGCGGACCGTCCCGTGAAGGGTGCGAAGGTAGGTATCCTGGGCTTTACCTTTAAGGAAAACTGCCCGGATACAAGAAATACAAAAGTCATCGATATCGTGAATGAGCTGAAGGACTACGGCATCATGCCCCTGGTGGTGGATCCCGAAGCGGATGCGGCGGAAGCAAAGCGCTTATACGGCATCGACTTCGGCGGCATGGAGGATCTGAAGGAACTGGATGCGCTGATCATCGCCGTGGCCCATGAAAGCTTCAAAGCCCTTACGAAGGAAAAGATCGATGCTTTCTTTGCAAAGAATCCCCAGAAGGTCCTGCTGGATCTGAAGGGCATATTACCCAGGGAAGATTACGAGAAGCGCGAAGACTGTATTTTCTGGAGGTTGTAAAAGTGGGATTTAAAGAGCTCAGATTTCCTAAAGACAGTGTTTTTCTGGTAACCGGAGGGGCGGGCTTCATCGGCTCGAACCTTTGCGAGGCCCTGCTGGATATTGGTTATGTGGTGCACTGTCTGGATGATCTGTCTACGGGAAAGCCGGAGAATGTGGAGTTTTTACAGGACCGGCCGGGATATGAATTCATCCGGGGGGATATCAAGGATCTGGATACCTGTATGCGTGCCTGCGAAGGCGTGGATTATGTACTGAACCAGGCGGCCTGGGGCAGTGTGCCCCGCAGTATCGAGATGCCTCTTTTTTACGAAGAGAATAACATACGCGGTACGCTGAACATGATGGAAGCAGCACGGCAGCAGGGGGTGAAGCGTTTTGTATATGCCTCATCCTCCTCTGTTTACGGGGATCATCCCGTACTGCCCAAGACCGAGGGGCAGGAAGGAAACCTGCTCTCGCCCTATGCTCTTACGAAGCGTGCCTGCGAGGAATACGGCAAGCTCTATCACCGGCTTTACGGGCTGGAGACCGTGGGCCTGCGCTACTTTAACGTGTTCGGACGCCGGCAGGATCCGGACGGGGCTTATGCCGCCGTGATCCCCCGCTTCATACGCCAGCTCCTGCACGGGGAGCGCCCCACCATCAACGGTGACGGGAAGCAGTCCCGGGATTTTACCTACATCGATAACGTGATCGAAGCCAATCTGAAGGCCTGCCTGGCGGAAGAGGAAGCCTGCGGTCAGGCATATAATATCGCTTACGGCGGTAGGGAATATCTGATCGATATCTACCATGCCCTCTGCGAAGCACTGGAATTAGACATCGAACCCATCTTCGGACCGGATCGTCCCGGGGACATCAAGCATTCCAATGCGGATATCTCCAAGGCAAGAAGGCTTCTTAACTATGATCCCGATTACGATTTCCAGACCGGGATACAGCTGGCCATCGAGTGGTATAGGGAGAATTTAGCCTGATGCGCAGGATCGCCATAAGGATCGATGATATCACACCCGGCATGGACTGGGAAAAATTCTCCCGTTTTGCGGAGCTGCTGGACCGCTACGGGATCAGGCCTTTGATCGGTCTGGTGCCCCGGAACGAGGATCCCCTGCTGGAGGCCGGGGATAAGCGCAACCCTGCCTTTGACGATAAGGAGGCTTATGCCGCCTGGCTTAAGGAACGGCGGGAAGCGGGCTGGATCTTTGCCCAGCACGGAACGACCCATGTATACAGTACGAAGAAAGCCGGGATCTTCCCCTTAAACAGCTTTTCGGAATTTGCCGGAGTGGAGCTTAAGCGGCAGTATCTTATGCTGCGGGAAGGTAAGGAAGAGCTTCGTAAACTGGGAGCGGAGAGCGATATCTTTATGGCCCCGGGTCACAGCTTTGATAAGAATACGCTGCGGGCCCTGAAAAAGCTGGGCTTCCGTTATATAACGGATGGCTATGGGAGTCACCCTTACAGCCGCGGCGGACTGATCTTTCTGCCCATCTCTTTCCTGCGCAGCCGGGAACTGAAAAAAGAATACGGTGTAACGACCTATGTGGTGCATTGCGCCGAGATGACGGAAGAGGAATACGACCGGTACGAAAAGCTTTTCCGCGAACAGAGGGAACGCTTTATCGATTACGGGGAGCTTCTTAAGCTTCCGGCCAGAGAAAGGGTGCGGGGAGCATCCTTTGTGGAGTATATCTATGCAACGGCAAAGCACATTGCGGGAAGGATTATAAACCATGCTTAACGGGAAGATCGTGATCCTTCAGGTGCTGGGCGGGCTTTCCATGGGTGGAGCCGAAAGTCGTATCATGGACATACTGCGGCGCCTGGACCGGCAGCAGTTTCAATATGATTTCCTCTTAAACGAGCCGCCGGCTTTCTTTGACGAGGAGGCGGAAAGGCTGGGCTGCAGGATCTTCCGCACGGTAAAGTATAAGGTATACAATAAAGCACGGTATTTAAAAGAGATGCGGGAATTCTTTTCCGCCCATCCCGAGATCGATATCGTGCAGGGTCACAGTACCAATACGGCGGGGCTGTACCTGCCCATTGCCAGGGAATGCGGCGTGAAATGCACCATGGCCCACGCCCGCAGTGCCGGAGTGGATCCGGGCCTGGGTGGGATGATCAAAAAGAGCCTGCGCCGGGGGCTGGCAAAAAAAGCGGATATCTGTCTGGCCTGTTCCCATGAAGCGGCGGAGGCGGTCTTCGGAAAAGAAGCGGAAGTACGTATCTTCCCCAATGCGGTGAGCCTGGACGGCTTTTCCCCCACGGCTTCCCATGTGGCGGCGGGGAAGGAACTGAAAAAACGCCTTGGTTTATCAAATGCTTTTATCGTGGGGCATGTGGGACGTTTTCATTATGCGAAGAACCATGAATTCCTTCTGAAGATATTTTCCGAGATAAAGAAGCGGGAAAAGAATGCCATGCTCCTTCTGGTAGGAGAAGGGGAGCTGATGGAACAGACCCGGCAGCAGGCGGAAAAGCTGGGCATACGGGAGAGCGTGATCTTTGCCGGAAGGCAGGCGGATCCGGAAAGCTACTATCAGGCTATGGATGTGCTGGTCTTTCCCTCTCATTATGAGGGCCTGCCCGGAACGGTGGTGGAAGCCCAGGCTTCCGGCCTGCCGGTACTGATGAGCGAAGCGGTTACCAAAGATGTACGGGTCACAGCCCTGGTGGAATGCCTGTCTTTGAAGGAAGAGGCAGCCCTGTGGGCGGAAAGGGCCCTTAAGCTGGCGGAGCGTTTTCCGGCGGATAAAAGGGCCGGGGAACTGAAATATACCGGAGCCATGAAGGAAGCGGGCTTCGATGTGAACACACAGGTGCTTACACTGGAAGCCTTGTACCGGGAGGCACTCCGATGATAAAAAAAGTACTCTTTCATCTGTACAGCCTGCAGAAAGGCGGAGCGGAACGCGTGGTCACCACCCTGGCCGGGGAAATGAAACGGCAGGGGCTGGAAGTGACCATTGCTACCCTTGTTAAGGGGGAGGTGGAGTATCCCCTGCCGGAAGGAGTAAAGCGTGTGGTCATGGGCTTAAGCCCCGAGGAGGAAAAGAGCGGAAAGCTCAGCCGCATGCGCCTGCGGGTAAAGCACCTGCGGGACTGCCTCAGGGAAGAAAAGCCGGACGTGGTCTTTTCCTTTATGCAGAGCGCCAACTACCGTGCCATTATTGCCGCCCGGCCCCTGCATATCCCGGTGATCTTTTCGGTACGCAGCGATCCGCGGGTGGATTATGCCTCCCGCAGCCAGAAGTTCATAAGCGGCTATCTGTACCCCCGGGCTGCCGGAGGAGTCTTCCAGACCCGGCAGGCCATGGACTTTTTCCCGGAGACGGTGAAGGAACGTTCACGGGTGATCCTAAATCCGCTGGATCCCCGCTGTTTAAGTCTTGAGCGTTTTTCTGAGGAAGGAATCCTTACGGATTCCCCTGAAGTCGCGGAGAGCCGCGACGGGCTCCCCCGATCTGCGACCGGGGGCAGAAGAGAACGCCGGAAGGTATATGTGGCCGTGGGCCGCCATCATAAAGCCAAGGACTACCTGACCCTGGTAAAGGCCTTCGAGATCTTTTCCGAAAAGCATCCGGAATATAAACTGGAGATCTACGGCGGCGACAGCGGGGACAATACCCGTCTGCAGGTGGCCGAATACGTGCATGGTCATGAGATGGACGAAAAAGTGCTCTTTATGGGAGACCGCAGCAACGTGGCGGAATGCATAAGGGATGCGGCGGTCTATGTACTCTCATCCCGATATGAGGGTATGCCCAATGCCCTGATGGAAGCCATGTCCCTGGGTCTGCCGGTGATCGCCACCGACTGTCCCTGCGGAGGTCCCGCATCCCTGATCTCGGACGGGGAGAACGGCCTGCTTTCCGAGCCGGAAAACCCGAAGGAGCTGGCAGCGGCCATGTGCAAGATGGCGGATTACCCGGAGGAAGCGGAACGGGTAGCGAAGGAAGCCGTAAAGATACGGGAGATCGCATCTGCGGAACGTATCACAAAGGAATGGCTTGCCTTTGCGGAAGAAAGGATGAAAAGCTGATGTGCGGCATTGCCGGATATACAACAGATAAGAAGATAAACCCGGAGATCATAAGGCGTATGACGGACCGCCTGGAACACCGGGGACCGGATGCGGCGGGAGAGTGGTTCGACCCCAAGGGCTGTGTGGTACTGGGGCACAGACGTCTGGCCATACGGGACCTGAAGGAGAGCGGGGCACAGCCCATGAGCAGCTCCTGCGGGCGTTATGTCATAAGCTATAACGGCGAGATCTACAACAGTGATGAACTGAAGGCAGCTGTGGAAGAGACAGGCTTCCGTTCCTGGAGGGGAAGCTCGGATACCGAGATCCTGCTGGAAGCCGTTGCCCATCTGGGTCTTCAGCAGACCCTGCGGCAGATCAAGGGTATGTTTGCTTTTGCACTTTTTGACTGCTGGGAAGAGAGCCTTACCCTTTGCCGTGACCGTATTGGGGAAAAGCCTCTCTATTACGGGCGTGTAGGGGAAAGCTTTGTCTTTGCTTCGGAGCTTCCGGCCATTGCGGAATTTCCGGACTTTACGGCAAAGATACGGCAGGATGTGCTGCCTGTCTATATGCTCTACGGCTATATCCCCGCACCCACTACCATCTATGAAGGCATATATAAGCTGCGTCCCGGCGGTATACTGCGCCTCAAGGCTCCCTACCGGGACAGCGATATAAAGAGCGGCCTGTATTACGACCTGCGCCGTCAGGCAGCGGAGGCCCTGCAGGATCCCTTCACGGGGACCTTTGAAGAAGCGGCGGATGAGCTGGAGCGCCTGCTCACGGATGCGGTAAAGGGCCAGCTGGCATCGGATGTGCCTTTAGGGGCATATCTTTCCGGCGGGATCGATTCCGCAACGGTGGTGGCGCTTATGAGCAAGCTCCAGCCGGGCAGTGTGGAGACCTTTTCCATAGGCTTTACGGAAAAGGAATATGATGAATCCGCCGAGGCAAAGGCAGTGGCGGAGCATCTCGGGACAAAGCATACACAGCAGATCGTTACGGAGGAAGAGCTGAAGGCGGTGATCCCGAAGATCGCCGGGATCTATGGTGAGCCCTACGCCGATTCCTCCCAGATCCCTACATATCTGGTGAGCCGTCTGGCAAAGAGCAAGGTGACCGTGGCCCTTTCCGGGGATGCGGGAGACGAGCTCTTCTGCGGCTACCGCACCTATCCGCAGATCGAAAAGCTCTGGAAAACCCTGCGTCTGGTGCCGAAGGGCTTACGAAAGCCCCTGGGAAAGCTGGCGGAAGCGCATCCTCTGGGGATCCCGAAGCTGTATCGAGCGGGCTGCTGCCTGCAGGCGGGAAATATCCTGGAGCTCAAAGAGGCGGTGGATCATTACGATCCCTATATCGCAAAACTTACCGGGACTTCCCTTTCCCTGAAGCAGAAGCAGCTTTGGGGGGATGAGATGCAGCAGATGCTCCTGGACGACCTGCTGCGCTATCATCCGGAGGATATACTGGTGAAGGTGGACCGGGCCGGTATGGCGGTGTCGCTGGAAAACCGTATCCCCATGCTGGATAAGGATGTGGTGGAATTTGCCCTGCGCCTGCCTGCGGAATACAAATACGACGGAGGGGTGCAGAAGAGGATATTAAAGGAAGTACTTTACAGATATGTCCCGAAGGAACTGATGGAACGGCCCAAAAAGGGCTTTGCCGTGCCGCTGAAAAAGTGGCTTTCCGAAGGGGATACGGCGGAATGGGCAGCGGAGCTGATGGAGCATTCAATGCTTGCGGGGGACGGCCTTCTGGAAGCTGAAGCCGTCAGCGGGCTGTGGAAGGATTTCCGCGGACAGGGACGTTCTCCCCGTCTGGTATGGAACGTACTTATGCTGGAGCAGTGGTACAGAGAATGGGTGAAAAAAGAAGGAAACTGAAACGAATCGCGGTGATCGGTCCCGTTTATCCCTATAAGGGCGGGATCTCCCACTATACCGGTCTGCTGGTGCAGACGCTGAAGAAGAAGTATGAGACGGTCTGCTTCTCTTTTTCCCTGCAGTATCCGAAGATCCTGTTCCGTAAGGAGCAGAAGGAATACGGCAATAACAGCTTCGGTATCAGCGATACTTATTTTGTGATCAATACAGCCGATCCTTTCAACTGGAGGAAGGCGGCAAAAAAGATCCGCGCCTCCCAGCCGGATCTGGTGGTGCTGCAATGGTGGCATCCTTATTTTGCTCCCTGCTATCAGGGGATGCTCAGGGCACTGAAGGATATCCCCGTGGCTTTTATCTGCCACAATGTGCTTCCTCACGAACGTTTTCCTCTGGATGCTTTTCTCACAAAGGGAACCCTGAAACGGGCATCCTTCTGCATCGTGCATTCCGGGCAGGACAGGGAAGACCTCGGGAGGCTGCTGCCGCAGATGCCCGCCCGCCGCAGTGTTCATCCCAGCTACAATGCTTTTAAGATAAAGGATATGAGCAGGAGCGAAGCCAGACAGATGCTCTCTCTTGAAGAGGATGAGAAGGTGCTGCTCTTTTTCGGCCTTGTACGGAAATACAAAGGTCTGGATATACTGATCGATGCGGCAGCAGGCTGTGCGGCCAGAGTCCCGAAGCTTCGCATCCTTGTAGTGGGAGATTTCGGAAAGCACAAGGAAGAGTACACAAAACGGATAGAGGAAAGCGCGGCGGCAGACTGCTTTGTGATACGGGACGGTTACGTACCGGATGCGGAGGTTGAGCCTTATTTTGCGGCAGCGGATCTCTGTGTTTGTCCCTATCGTTCCGCCACCCAGTCCGGCATCGTGCAGATCGCCTTCGGTTTCGGCCTGCCGGTGATCGCAACGGCGGTGGGAGGACTGCCGGAAGCCGTAACGGATGGACGTACAGGCTATATCGTGCCTCCGGAGAATCCGGCGGCTCTGTCTGCAGCCATTGCCCGCTATTTTTCGGAAGGAAAGGCGGCGGAGTTTGCTTCCAATGTATGGGCGGAGGAAGAGCGCTTTTCCTGGGACCGTATGAGAGAGACCATTGAGGAGATGTACGGAGAGAACTGCCAGTGAAGATCGTGGTACTGATCCCGGCTTATAAGCCGCAGTTTGATTCGGATGAGGAAGCCTGCGTACAGCGCTATATGAAGGTCCTGGCGCAGCGGGACATTGTGTTTGTCCTGCCGGAGGGTCTGGACAGCCGCTGGTATACGAAGCACTTTCCCAAAGCGGGGCAGCGCTGCTTCCCGGCACAGTATTTTAAGAATATACGGGGCTACAACCGCCTGCTGCTTTCCGAAAGCTTTTATGATGCCTTCAGTGAATACGAATACATGCTGCTGGCCCAGCCCGATGCGGTGATCTGGGAGGATGAGGACAAGCTGGACGCCTTTGCGGAGGAGGGCTACGATTACTACGGAGCCCCCTGGGAACCGCCAAGACGGATCTGGGAGTGGACGGTGGCTCCGAAGGAAGGATTTCCCGGCTTCCGTATCCGCTGCTGCAAGGGAAAGAACGATGGTATCGTTATGGGCAACGGAGGTTTTTCCCTGCGGCATATACGCCATTGCAGGGAGCTGATCCGGGAATTTGCCTGGCGGAAAAGCTACTGGTTCTGGAAGCGTAACGAAGATATCTTTTTCGGAGTCTTCGGCAGAGACAGCAAAAGGGGCTTTAAACCCGCCGATCCGGAATGCGGCAGGCGCTTTGCCGCGGAATACCATCTGAAGGAACGTGTGGCAGCGGGGGATATCCCTTACGCGGTGCACGGCTGGAGCAAGGATTTTGCGGATTATAAAGACATGCAGGATTATCTTCATCATTACGGGGTAGAGATCTGATGGAAGAAAAAAAGACGATACTCCTGGCGGAATACCAGGGCAGATGCGATGAAATGGGTACGGCAGTGGGCCATGCCCCGAAAGTGCTGGGGGAATATGCGGGCCTTTTAAAGAACGGATTTAAGCTGCGGGTACTGGCACCCCGCTGCGTATTGCAGGCGGCGGACCGGGATGCGGTAAAAGGAGCAAAGGTCCTGCCCCATAATATCGTGATGAAGGCAAAGCCCGGGCTTTTGGAAAAGATCTTTAACAAGCTGCGTATGTTTGCCAATATCCGTCTTGTGCTGCGGCAGAAGGATGTGGACTGGGTATGGTTCTTCAATACCGAATTCTATCTCTGCCTCTATCTCTTCCTTTTCGGCAACAGCGGAAAACGCATTGCTGCCAGCTTTTTCAAGGAGAATTACGATACCGGGCGCTTCGCAGCCATAAAGCGCTATATCTTTGCGAAAGCCCAGGAGAACATGAGCATCATACTGTCCGCAGGCGAGGATTTCCGTTTTGAAGGTGCAGACAGCGTATTTTTCCCGGATTACTACTGTGATGAAGAGGAGTACGCACCCTACCGCATTCACGAGAGGCAACGCAGGGCGGTATGCCTGGGCACCATGGGAGCGGAAAAGGAACTGGAGGAGATGGTGGAGACCTTTACCCGTCTGGGGATACCTCTTACCGTAGCAGGCCGTTTCTATGATAAGGAAAGGCTTAAAAAGCTCCGGGAAGCTGCCGGGGAGAACATACAGATCCGGGATGAGTACTTAAGCCGTGAAGAGTATCTGCGGCTTCTGGGTTCCGCGGCCTATGTGGTTCTGCCCTATGCTCCGGACCAGTACAATACCCAGACCTCCGGGGTGCTGCAGGAGGCGCTGTTCCTGGATACCGTGCCTGTGAGCTACGGAGCCGTGCTTTCCGGGAACCGTGTGCCAGGAGTGGGCTTTGCCGACTGGAAGAGCCTGAAAAAAGAAGAGCTTCCGGAGGATACGGGAGCTTACCGCAGGGAATATGCCCGCCTGCGTGCGGAAAAATATTCGAAGGAAGTTATGCGGGATAAGTTAGAGAAGGTATTCGAAGGACAGCTCAGACGCGACGGTTGATATAAGCTTCGGTGGCATGCTCCTTCGGATGTACCGTGGCGGGATTGCCCAGGACCACGCTGTGGTCGGGCACATCAAAATTGACATAGGCACCGGGAGCGATCATCACATCATTACCGATGTGTATGCCGCCTACGATTACGGCATTGGTGCCGATCCACACATCATCGCCGATGACGGGCACCCCGGCATGTTTTCCCCGGTTGGCCTGGCCGATGGTGATGCCGGTGGAAAGGTTCACATTGCGGCCCAGCACCGTATCGGGGTGCAGGATGATACGTCCCAGATGGCCGATGTAGAGTCCGGGGCCTGCCGTAACCTCCGGCGGGATCAGGATCTGAGTACGCTCCGTAAGGCGTTCCAGCTTAAGGGCCAGAAGCTTGCCCCGTAAGCTTCCCCGGTATGCGGCGGCCTTGCGCCAGAGCACAAGGTACTTCATCTGCAAGGGGAAGAAGAAGCGCTCTTTGGCGCTCAAGGGAAGGTCGTAGACCCGGGACAGATCCGCCTGTATGAGTTTTTTCAACTCCGTTTTCTGCATGGGAAAATTGTAGCGAAACAGGAATTGATTGTCAATCATTATGAAGGGACCCTATATGAAACGTGTTCTTGTGATCTCCGAGACCGTAGTACTCCCGGTGGAACGGGGGAACCGGCGGAGAGTCTATAATCTGATCGAGATGATGCGTAGGGCAGGCTGTGAGGTGGATTATCTCTACCTTCAGACCTATGATAACGAAGATCCGGAGGAAACAAAGGTCTGGATCGGGGAGGATCATTTCTTTGTCTGCCGGAACAAAAAGCGCAGCTTTCCCGTGTTTGTAAAACGCAAATTCCGTAAGCTCATGGAGCTGACCCACTGTCAGATCGCTCTGAAGTATTTCTCTCTGGACGAACGTATCACTCCGGATATCGACGATTTTATGCGGGATTTCCTGAAGGAGCATCATTACGATATACTCTGGGCGGAGTATATGTACAATTCCCGTCCCCTGCTCTCCGCCCCGGAGGGCTGCAAAAGGGTCCTGGATACCCATAATGTCTTCAGCTTCAAGCGTCAGATGTACGAAGCCGTAGGCTATTACGATTACGAATTTGCCCTGAAAAAGGAGACGGAGGCCGAAGGCCTGGGCCGGGCGGATACGGTGGTGGCCATACAGGAGGAAGAGGCGGAATTCTTCCGTTCCATCGCCCCGGAGGGGGTGAAGGTGGTGACCATAGGCGAGAATATGCCGGCCTGTGAGCCCTTTGTGGCGGATACGAAGGACATCCTTTTCCTGGGCAGTTTTTATGTGGTGAACCGTCAGGGTCTTAAGGATTTTATCGATAATATCCTGCCCCTGATAAAGAAAAAGTGTCCGGAGGCGAAACTGAAGATCGCCGGGACCATCTGCCGGCATATCCAGGAATCACCGGATTACGAGCTGCTGGGCATCGTGGATGACGTGTCGGAGCAGTACCGGAGCGCCAGAGTGGTGATCAATCCGGTAAATTACGGCACCGGCTTGAATATCAAGTCCATCGAGGCCTTAAGCCACGGCCGGCCGCTGGTGAGCCATTCCGTAGGCGTTCGGGGGCTGCGTTCCGATCCTCCCGTAGCGCTGGTGGCAGATGAACCGGAAGCCTTTGCCGATGCTGTGGTATCTGTGTTAGAAAACGAAGAGCAGGCCCGCAGCCTTTCCGAAAACGCCTGCCGCTTCATGAAGGAATACCGTGAAAAGAACCTTGCGGCCCTTCAGTCCATACTGGAAGACTGAGCCCTGCTCCTTGCGTGAAGGCTCTTTTTGTGGTATCATAAATAGATTTATGTTGACCATATCGAGGTTTGGATGAACGTATACCGGAAGCTTAAATATGTGCTGAACAGCCGGCAGAAACGGCAGGTGGCGGTACTGATCGTTCTGATCTTTATCGGGGCTCTGCTGGAGACCATGGGGATATCCTTTATCATCCCCCTGGTATCGGCTGTGGTAACGCCGGAGAAGATCCTGGGCAATGCTTACGTACAGGACGCCCTTTCCTTTCTCGGGCTTACGTCCATATCGGAATCCGGCTTTGTGCGTCTGCTGCTTCTGCCGACCATAGGGTTCTTTGTGATCAAGAACCTGTATCTGCTCTGGATGAGCCGCATGCAGGCGGCTTTTGTGGCCAATACCCAGAGTGACATCGCCAGACGCCTGATGCAGGATTATCTGAACCGGCCCTACGAGTTTTACCTGAACGCCGACAGCGGTGCCATCATCCGTACCTTTCACAGTGATATCCCGCACATCTTCGAGCTGCTGCGGGAAGTGATGCTGCTTTTGAGCGAAGTGGCGGTGAGTTTTCTCATCTGCCTCCTTCTGCTGATCCTGGAACCGGTGATGACGCTGGCCTTTGCGGCGCTGATGCTGGTCATGGTGCTGCTGCTCTTAAAATGCATGAAGCCTCTGCTGGGGCGTCTGGGACAGAACCGTGTGGACCAGCAGGGCAGAATGGCAAAGTGGGTGCAGGAGAGCATCGGCGGCATAAAGGATGTAAAGGTGAGTGCCCGGGAGGAGCATTTCCTCAAGGGCTTCGGGGAGGAATACCGGCGTTTTGCCGTAACGGGCCGGCGCTATACGGTGATGAACAATCTGCCCCGGCTGGTGATCGAAACCGTGTGCATCGTGGGGATGCTGGCCTATATGTTCCTTCTGGTGTCTCAGGGAAGGGATCTGCGGGCGATGCTGCCCCAGCTTTCCGCATTTGCCCTGGCGGCGGTGCGTCTGATGCCCAGTGTGAACCGTATTTCCACCCACTTATCCTCCATCGCCTATTTTGAGACTTCCCTCAATGTGGTGGCGGAAAACCTGGATCTGGCGGGCTTAAAGGATGTTCCTCTCACAGACAGGGGAAGCGGAAAGATAAAGCCGGAGAAAGAGATCCTGCTTTCCGGGATCAGCTATCATTATCCGAATTCGGAGAAGCAGATCTTTGATAAGGCGGAGCTGAAGGTGCCCGTGGGGGCTTCTGTAGGCGTGATCGGTACCTCCGGCGCAGGCAAGACCACCATCGTGGATATCCTGCTGGGGCTGCTCAAGCCTCAGGAAGGAGTGGTCACGGTAGACGGAAAAGAGGTGGATCCTTCTTCCGCGGAATGGCTTTCGGGTGTAGGCTATATCGCCCAGAACATTTTCATGCTGGATGCTTCCATAGCCGAAAACGTGGCCTTCGGTATAGATAAAGAGGATTATAACGAGGAGCGCGTGTGGCAGGTGCTTAAGGAAGCACAGCTGGAGGACTTTGTCCGCGGCCTGCCTGATGGGCTGGATACAGCCATCGGTGACCGGGGTGTGCGTATCTCCGGCGGACAGCGGCAGCGTATCGGTATAGCCAGAGCGCTGTATCATGATCCGGCGGTGCTGGTCTTTGACGAGGCCACCTCGGCTCTGGATAACGATACGGAAGCGGCTATTATGGAAGCGGTGGGAGCCCTGAAGGGAAAGAAGACCATGATCATCATCGCCCACCGTTTAAAGACCATAGAGAACTGTGACATCATCTACAAAGTAGAGGAAGGAAAGATCCTTCCGACGGAGCTTGAGAAATGAAGATCGCGATCATACTGCCACATTTTTACCCCTACGTCGGGGGCGGCGAAACCATGTTTTACGAACTGGCCAAAGGGCTTTTGGAACGTGGCCATGAACTGCGGGTGGTGGCCCGGAATGTCGGGGACGAGTATATGGGACACAAAGTCGTGGAGGGTATCGACGTATGGTACTGTCCCTGGAAGAGTGCTTTCGGACATCCCGTTCCGAAGGAGAGCGATATTGAGGAACATATCGAATGGTGCGATCTGGTGCATACTTCGATCTTTACCACGGCGCCCGTGGTGAGCAGGCTGGCGAAGAAATACGGCAAGCCTTCCCTGCTCACGGTATATGAGGTGAGGGGGCGGAAGTGGTTCTGGTCGGACAAGGCCTGGCGCGCCATACTTTATTATATCGTGGAGCAGTACTGCTGCAGACAGAGCTTTACCGCCTATCATGCCATCTCGGAAGCGACGAAGGCCGATTTTCAGCATTATATCTGCCGGAAGAAGGATGTGCGCCGTATATATCTGGCCAGCGAAGTGGGGCTGGAGGAGAAAAAGAGCAGCTTTTCCATCCGGGATTATTTCCGTATCCGGGATGAATTCATTTTCCTTTATTACGGGCGTCCCGGCCGGACGAAGGGAATATACGTACTGGAAAAGGCCATATGCCTGCTTAAGCAGAGAGGCATAGATGCCGGTTCCAGAGTACGCTTCTGTTTCCTGCTGGGGAAGGAGCCTGAAAAGCCCCGGCGTGAATTCCTGCGGCGTATGAGGGACGACGGACTCAGGGGCGTGGTACGTGTGCGTCCTTCCATCTCCCGAGAGGATCTGGCGGAATGCATAAAGCAGGCGGACTGCGTAGTGGTACCGTCCCTTACGGAGGGCTTCGGCTTTTCGGCTCTGGAGACCTGCCAGCTGGGCACGGATCTGATCTACAGCGACGGCGGTTCCCTGCCGGAGGTAGCCTACGGCCGCTGCCGTTCCTTTAAGAACCGCAATGCAAAGGATCTGGCCGACAAGCTGGAGGCAGTATTGCGCGGGGATGCGGATGCCTTTGTACAGGTTCCGGAAAAGAGCTTCTCCCGTGCACAGATGATCGATGGGATAGAGGAGATATACGAAGAAATGAGGGCCGGATGTTAGCATTTTGGTTCGTTCTCGGTATCGTTGCCGCCTGTTTTCTCATCGGGCTGGCATTTGAAACACCCGGCTTTGCGAAGCAGGTCTTTTTGGGCTGCTCTCTGTACCAGACCTTATACCTCTTCCTTTCGGGTGCCTTCATACTCTTCGGCTGTTTTACCATAAGCCTCACGGCGGCGGTCACGGCTCTCATCTTTGTGGCCCTGTCGTTACTGGTATTCTTTTTAAACGATTGCAATCTGCCGGAGGTGCGTTTCCTCTGGAAGGGCTATATCCCGCTGATCCTCATCCTGCTGGTGGCGGGGATCTTTGCCTGCCGTCAGGCCGCGGGAGTGTTCGGTACCGGCCAGGACCAGGGTCTGTACCAGACACGAGCCTTCTTTTATATGGCGGATATTTATGATGAAGAGATCGCCTTTCCGGAATATGCCGACTGCCAGAACAAGTGGGAGAAGGTTTCCTTTGAGCGTGAGATCCGGGATCTTACGGGTTACTATATCGATCAGGACCGTTTTGAGGAAAAGGATGAGATATCGGGAACCCTTCACGGCATCGGTACCTTCCCGGCACTGATGGCCCTCTGGGGCAAGCTCTTCGGCCTGCGTCACATGAGCTGGGCCATGATCTCCTGCTATCTTCTGTCCATCGGAAATGTGTGGCTGATCTGCAGGAATCTATGGAGCAAAAAGAAGTTATATGCCCACCTGACGGCGCTGTTCTTTGCGGCGACACCCATCGTACTCTGGTGTGCCCAGAACTCCCTGACCGAGATCGCCCTTACCCTGGGCATCACCACCTGGTTTGCCCTGCTTTCCGATAAGCGGGACGGGGCGGTGCAGCTGCTGGGCATCATCCCGGCAGCGGGAATGTGTGCAGTGCATATCATGTGCAGTGTTTTCATCCCGCTCATCGTGATCGTATATGTTCATGGCTTTATCGCTTCGGGGAAGCGCAGCATGCTGGTATCCATGATGGGTTCGGTGCTGTGCTACGGCCTAAGCTTTACCATGATGAAGCTGAAATACGCCCGTTATACGGACGGGAATTACAAGCGCATCTACTGGATGACCAATAATCTGCTGAATGAGGAGAACATGTTGGCCTTCGTATGGATCATGGTGGGGCTGTGCCTGCTGGTGGGCATCATCTTCCTGATCCGCGGAAAGAAACTTTCCCTGCGCAGGCTGATGTACCGCAAGCAGGAGGAGGAAGAAAGCGGCAAGGCAGGACTTATCCTTTCCATCATCTGCCTGGTCTTCAGCTGCGGTGGGCTGCTCTTACAGATCATCCGGCGCCTTAGCGAGCCGGAACATATCATGCACATCACACTGCTGGGCTTCCTTATCATGACGGGCTTTGTGGTGGTGCCTGCGGCCTTTGCCGCAACGGTAACGGAAGGAAAGAAATTTCTGAAGGACCGCCGCAGCTTTGCCTTTGCCTTCGGCATGTACTATTCGGTATGGATCTTTGCTTTTATGGTCATCAGCGAAGTGTGGCAGTATTACTATTACGCGCGCTACATGGCGCCCTTTGTCTTCCTCTTCTTTATCCTGGCAGGGCAGCTGTTAAGCCGCGTAAAAACGCCTGTCCTGTGCGCCGCTGCCGTGCCGCTGCTGGCTCTGGTGATCCTGCCGAACCGTGCTCTTTATCTTTCGCAGGATCTGACCAACACCCAGTACGACATACTGGAGGATCTGGTCTCCTGCATAGGGGAGAACGATGTGGTGCTCATAAACGAACAGGGCTACCACTGCCAGCGTCTCTATACCTTCCCCATCAAGGCCATGACGGGGGCGGATATCCATTTTGTCTGGGAGGAGGATGTGCGTTCCCAGGCCGAGGAATATGACAAGCAATACGACACGGTATATCTTCTGAGCATGTACGTGGGCAAGCTGATGGCGGACCCGGTGGGCTGGAAGGAGATATACCGCACCGATGTACACGGCAGCATATATGAAGATCTTGACGATCACCTGCTCCCCTATCCCCGGAAGTGGACGGATATGGATACGGAGCTGGTGCTTCTGGTGAATGACCCTGAAGGGGGTTCTTCCGGTCAGAAGGCAGATGCGGAGGTAAGTAAATGAAGCTGATCATACAGATCCCCTGCTATAACGAGGCGGAAACCCTGACCATAGCATTGAACGACCTGCCGAAAAAGATCGAGGGTATCGACTGTATCGAGACCCTGATCATCGATGACGGCAGTACGGATGATACGGTAAAGGTGGCCCTGGACTGGGGCGTGGATCATGTGGTGAAGTTCACCCGGAACAAAGGACTGGCCAAGGGTTTCATGGCAGGACTGGAAGCCTGCCTGGCATACGGTGCGGATATCATCGTAAACACCGATGCCGATAACCAGTACTGCGGTGAGGATATCGCCAAGCTGGTGAAGCCCATACTGGAGGGCAGCGCCGATATCGTGGTGGGAGAGCGTCCCATAGACGATATCCCGCATTTTTCCTGGGTAAAGAAAAAGCTGCAGCACCTGGGCAGCTGGGTGGTACGTAAGGCATCCCATACGGATATCCCCGATGCGCCCTCCGGCTTCCGTGCCTTTTCCCGGGAAGCGGCCATGCACATTAATGTGGTGAACGAATATACCTACACCCTGGAGACCATCGTGCAGGCAGGCCGTAACAAGATGTCCATCGATTCGGTGCCGGTACGTACCAATCCGGAACTGCGGCAGTCCAGGCTCTTTAAGAGCATAGGCGCCTATATCAAGAAATCCATGCTCACCATCATGCGGGCCCTGCTCATGTACAGGCCCCTGGCTGTGCTTACTTTTATCGGTGCCATCCCCTTCCTCATCGGTCTGGGGATCAGCATACGTTTCGTGGTTTTCATCTTCCAGGGCCGCAGTGCCGGACATGTGCAGTCCCTGATCCTGGCCTGTACGCTGATGATCATAGGTTTTATGACTTTTGTCATCGGTATGCTGGCTGATGTGATCTCGGCCAACCGCAAGATCCTGGAGGATGTGCAGTATAATGTGCGCAGACTGGCTTACGACCGGGGCCGGGAGGATCTTGAAACGGAAAAGCAGAAGGTGCCGGAGGACAAGCCGGCGAAGGCTTCCGGGAAAGGGAAGAAAAATGGAAATAAAGACCTATAAGCTGCAGCAGCACGGGGATGAGCGGGGCCACCTGGTGTCCCTGGAGGAAAAGATCGATGTGCCCTTTTCGATACAGAGGGTTTACTATATGTTCGATACAAGACCCGGTGTGGTGCGGGGCATGCATGCCCATAAGTCACTGGAACAGCTGCTGGTCTGCGTCCACGGTTCGGTAAAGATCCTTCTGGATGACGGGACGGAGAAGCGTACGGTGGTGATGGACAATCCCTACGAAGGTCTCTATATCGCCAACAATATCTGGCGGGAAATGAGCGAGTTTTCGGAGGGAGCCGTACTGATGGTCTTTGCCTCGAAGTACTACGACGAGGACGATTACATCCGGGATTACGACGAGTTCCTGCGTTTTGTGGGAAAAGCTTAAAAGGAGATATAGATGGATAAGATCGCAGTACTTGTCCCCTGTTATAATGAAGAAAAGACCGTTGCCAAGGTGGTAAAGGACGCGAAGGCGGCCCTGCCGGAGGCGGTGGTCTATGTCTATGACAATAATTCCACGGATAATACGGTAAAGGAAGCGGAAGCTGCCGGAGCCGTGGTTCGCCGTGAGACCCGTCAGGGCAAGGGCTATGTGATGCGGCGCATGTTCCGCGAGATCGACGCCCTCTGCTATATCTGTGTGGACGGCGATGATACCTATCCCATGGAATATGCAGCCGAGATGGCACGGCTGGTTCTGGAGGAGCAGGCCGACATGGTGGTGGGAGACCGTCTTTCTTCGACCTACTTTACCGAGAACAAACGTCCCTTCCATAACCTGGGCAACAGCCTGGTGCGGGCTACCATCAACCGCCTGTTCCACTGCGAGATCAAGGATATAATGACGGGCTTCCGGGCTCTGTCCTATGAATTTGTAAAGAGCTATCCGGTGCTGAGCCGAGGCTTCGAGATCGAGACCGAGATGACCATCCACGCGGTCTTTAACGAGATGCTGATCCGCAATGTGGTGGTGCAGTTCCGGGACCGTCCCGAGGGAAGCATTTCAAAGCTCAATACCTATTCCGACGGGGCAAGGGTGCTGGGCACCATCGTGCGTCTGTATAAAAACTACAGGCCGCTGCGCTTTTTCTCCGCCATAGCGGCAGTACTGCTGGTGGTTGCGGCGGTCATGTTCGGCTGGGTATTTGCCCGTTTCCTGAACACCCATCTGGTAGAGAACATGCCCACCCTGGTGGTCAGCGGATTTATGGCCCTGGCAGCCATACAGGCCATTTTTTCGGGACTCATCCTTTCGGATATGGTAACGAAGGACCGCCGGGATTTTGAACTGCGGCTTTACGGACTGAGCGAGACAAAAGCCGCAAATCTTAAGGAAGCCGGATGAAAGAGGAAAAGAAGCTCTCCCGAAGTAGCCTTCTCTGCCTGGCGGGCTGCGGGGTATTTTATCTTTTTTTCTGTATACGCTACGGTGTAGTGCTGGGTTCCGATTCCCGGGGCTATATCGAGATGATCTCGGCCCGCGAGCCGGTATATCCTCTGCTGCTGGCCCTTTTTCGGGGGATCTTCGGTGAAGGGATATACCTGAATGCAGTGATCGTTTTCCAAAGCCTGCTGGCAGCCTTCGCGGCCTGGTTTTCGGTGGAACGTCTGTGGAAGCGTTTCTGCCGCATGTACCTTTTCCGCTGGGGGATGTACGCGGTGCACGCGGCTGTGGCCCTGCTCTGTCAGTATGCCGCGGAGAGAGGTTCCGTCTATTCCTGCAATATCCTTACGGAGGGCATCACCATGTCCCTCTGGATCATCTTCATGACGCTGCTCATTGAAGCGGTGTTGGACTGGAATAAAAGGAAGCTTCTGATCCTTTTGCTGCTCCTTACCCTGATGGTGGAGACCCGCAAGCAGATGGCGGTGGGCTATCCTGCCCTGGGTGCCGCGGTTTTCTTCGGCCGCATGGGGAAGGATAAGGGAAAAGCCTATTTTGCAAAGCTTGTCATGATCCTGGGCGGCATGATCTTAAGCCTTGTTTTGGCCCTGGGCTGCACCAGGCTTTATAATCTGGTCCTGCGCGGCAGTTTTGCCCAGAACACCAGGGATATGAACCTGGTGCTCACCACCAGCCTGTATATCGCGGATCCGGAGGATGAGGCTCTGATCCCGGAGCCTGCGGTGCAGGAGTTATTCCGGCGGACCATGAAGATCCTTGAGGAAAGCGGCAGCAATATAGACAATGCCCCGGCCGGACTTAAGGGGCTGGAAGAACATTACGAAGAGCACTTTGATGTGATCACGGTTAAGACCACAGGCCCTTTGTTTGTGGACTATGCGGTGGAGCGAGGCTTTGCTCCGGGAATGGAAGCCGAAGCCGAGGCGGACCGTATGAGCGGCGTGATCGTGAGCAGCCTGCTGAAGGATAATCTGGGAGCCTACCTGAAAATATATGTGGCCTCCTTCCTAAACGGTATCCTGAATACCGTGGCAAAGAGGGGGGTGCTGCCGGATCTGTTGGGAGTGCTCCTGGTACTGGCTGAGCTGATACTGGCTATCCTTTGCCTGAAAAAAGAAAAAAGCCGGGAAGCCGGCATGGCGGGGATCTTTGTGCTGCTGGGGATGTTTGCGAATATCGGGGTGGCGGCGGCGCTGATCTTCTGCCAGGCCCGTTATATGATGTACAATATGCCCCTCTTTTACATGGCGGGGATCTGGCTTTTGGACAGCTATATAGAACGGTTCAGGAAAAAGGCGATAGAAGGGATATCGCGGGAGGAAGCGTGAAGGCGGCACTGGACATCTTACGAAAACTGAATTACGTGATCACGGCGAAGCAGAAGCGCCAGTATGTGCTGGTGACCTTCATCGCCTTTATCGGTTCCCTCTGGGAACTTCTTGGCGTTGCGGCGGTGCTGCCCTTCATCGAGACCGTGATGACGCCCGAAAGCTCGGAGGAAAAATGGTATACCGCTCTGGTGCTTAAGTATTTTGGTGCCGAGGATCCCGTGACGCGCATGACCATCCTGGGACTCTTCCTGATCCTGGTCTATCTGGTGAAGAACCTTTACCTGATGTTCTCCACTTATGTCCAGTCCCGCTATTCCACGGCGGTGCAGAGGGACCTGTCCATACGCATGACCGAGACCTATCTGAAGAGCTCCTACCTTTTCCATCTGGAGAACAATTCCTCCGACCTGATTCGGAGCGTCAACCAGGACGTGGTAGGCGTCTTCGGCATGTTCTTCTATATCTTCCGTGTACTTTCCGAGTGCTTCACCATCCTGGCCGTAGGCGTATACGTGATCACTCTCGATCCCATCCTGGCCCTGTCCCTGCTGGGCATCATGGGCAGCTGCATGTGCCTGCTCTTCTTCGGCATGAAGCAGCTGATCAAGCGGCTGGGAAAGCGGCAGCAGGAATGCGAGAGCCGGATGCTGAAGTATCTTACCCAGGCCTTTAACGGCATCAAGGAGATCATGGTAAAGAACCGGCAGAAGTATTTCGCCGGAGCCTTTAAGAAGGCGGCGGATGACAATGCCAGGGCTACCAGGGTGAATTACTTCGTCAATTCCATCACCCTGTATATCTATGAGTTTGTATGCATCGGCGGGCTGCTGGGGATCGTGATCCTGCGACTGCATATGACGGAGGATATCGCGGGCTTTGTGACCAAGCTGGCCGCGGTGGCTTTTGCGGCCTTCCGGCTTTTCCCTTCGGTGGGACGTCTGACCAACAATCTGAACGGGATCATCTATAACCGCTCCCGCCTGGATTATCTCTATACGATGCTCAAGCAGATCGAGAACAGCCGGGAATACCTGCTGCACAATGTGGAGGAAGGAAAGCTCTCCTTTGAGAAGGAGCTGAAGATCTCAAAGGTCCGCTGGCGTTATCCCACGGGGCAGGAGGATGTGCTGGAGGATGTGAACCTGAGTCTTAAAAAGGGAGAGAGCCTGGCTTTGATCGGTCCTTCCGGAGCCGGAAAGACCACACTGGCGGATGTGATCCTGGGGCTTTTGCATCCCCAGAAGGGACAGATCCTGGTAGACGGCGTGGATGCGCATGAGCATCCCGCGGGCTGGGCCGCCATCATCGGCTATGTGCCCCAGTCGGTGTATCTGACCGACGATACCATACGGAATAATGTGGCTTTCGGTATCCCGGAGGATAAGGTGGATGACGAAAAGGTCTGGGCCGCCCTGGAGGAAGCCCAGCTGGCGGACTATGTGCGTCACCAGCCGGAGGGGCTGGAGAGTATGGTGGGAGAGCGTGGAGTGCGCCTTTCCGGCGGACAGCGGCAGCGTATCGCCATCGCCCGTGCCCTCTATGACGATCCCGAGATCCTGGTGCTGGATGAAGCCACCAGTGCCCTGGATACCGAGACGGAGACGGCGGTAATGGAGGCCATCGACTCCCTCCACGGCAACAAGACCATGATCATCGTGGCCCACCGCTTAACCACCATACGCAACTGCGACAGTATCTACGAGATCAGCGGGGGTGTGGCGAAAAAGAGGGATAAAAAGGAAGTACTGGCGGGCATCGCATGAAGATCCTGTTTATTAGTCATTACGATAATATGTATGGCGCCAACCGGGCGCTGCTCTCCCTGATGTTGGGCCTGAAGGCCGCAGGGGAGCACGAGCCGCTGGCAGTCATTCCCGCCGAAGGGGAGTTTACCCGGCGGCTGAAGGAAGAAGGGATCGAATACCATATCTGTCCGGTAACGCAGTGGCAGGCCATTTACCGGGGACCCTTAAGCTTTGCACTGAAGCGTGCGAAGCGTCGTCGCAGGATCGAAAAGGAACTGGAAACACTGTATGCCCTTTTTAAGGATGCGGGCATAGGCCTCATCCATTCCAATTCCTCGGTGGTGGGTACCGGAGCCATGCTGGCGGAGCGCCTGGGCTGCCCCCATGTATGGCATATACGGGAATTCTCCGAGGAGCATTACGGGATGAAGTACTTTTATCCTCTCCGGCGGGTGCGTTCCCTCTACGAAAAAGCGGAATGCCTGGTGACCATCTCGGAAGCCCTTCGGGAAAATTACGAAAAACGTTATCCCGCTGCCCATGTGATCAGGATCTATGACGGTGCGGAGGAACAGCCGCTCCCGGAACGTACTGCGGGGGAAGAAAGGCATCTCCGCTGCCTGTATGTGGCTTATCTCTTTCCCAAGAAGCATCAGCTGGAGCTGCTGGAAGCCTTCGAGGAGCTGGACCGTAAGGAATACAGCCTCATCCTGGCCGGCGGCGGTGATGCTTCCTACGAAAAGAAGCTGCGGGCTTATATAGAAAAACAGGGGCTTACGAACGTGGAGCTCTGCGGTTTTACGGACCGCATCCCCGAACTGCTCTCACGCAGTGACGTGGGGATCATGGCATCGGAATACGAAGGCTTCGGCCTTGTTACCGTGGAATATATGCTGGCGGGGCTGCCGGTGGTGGGCTTCGACAGCGGTGCCACACCGGAGCTGGTACGGCAGGATCTTAACGGGATGATCTATAAAGACCGGGAAGGTCTGAAGGAAGCCCTTCGGAAGCTTAAGTCCGATCCCGGACTGGCACATAAGCTGGGTGAGGCAGGCCGTAAGCGGGCGAAGGAATGCTTCTTAAGCGGACGGAATACAGCGGAAATGATAAAGCTGTACCACACTTTAGAGGAAGGAATCGCGAAAAAGCTTTCCCATGGATAAGGATATTCGAAAAACAGCATCCGAGCTCCTGTTTGGCCTGGGCATCCTTTGCGAGATCATTGTAGCGCCCAGCGGTTTTATGACGGGCGGCTACGGTGAAAAATATACCATATTCCTGGGTATGCTGTGTTTTGCGCTTTCCCTGGCCTTCAGTATGGAGCTTAAGCGGGACTGGAAGATCTTCCTGCCCCTTTTTCTTTTTGCGGGAGTCTGTTACTATGTGCAGCACAGTGCACTGATACTGCGCATCACCCTGATCCTGCTGGCCGGGAGACCCATGGACCGGCGGAAGGTGATGAAACTCTTTTTCTTTGGAACGGCACTGACGATCCTGACGGGCGTAGGCCTGTCCCTGGCCGGTATAGGGAATCCCATGTATGTAGACGACCGTTTCCGCCACTTTGAGGAGCGCCGATACTGCTTCGGTTTTCTCCATCCCAATTCATTCATGTTCTTCTGGGTGCGGCTGCTGCTCTTCGGAGCCTGGCTGTACTTTGAGTCTCTGCCTTTATGGACCTGGCTGCCCTTAAGCGCCTTTTTCCTGATCCCTGCCTGGCTGGCCGGTTCCAAGATCGGTCTGGTGCTGGAGATCTTTACGCTGCTCCTGATCCTTTATCTGCGCCTGGATAAAAAGAAGGAGAGGCGCTGCTTTGTATTATTTACAGGTGGCAGTGTGGCCATGGCAGGGGAGTTCCTGCTTACGGCATCTCTTTTCGTTGTACCCTGGCCAGTTGAGTATAAATGGAACCTGAACACCTTCTGGGGGATAGCCAACGAGCTCACCACGGGCAGGCTGCGTCACGCAAAACGCCTGCTGAATGAGAGCAGCTTCGGTCTGCTGGGTTCCAGGCAGTTCGGAAATGTGAGCGAGATAGGCTTTATCGATTCCCTGTACCGGGAAGGCCTGGTCTTTGTACTGCTCTATCTGGTATTGCTGGTGTATCTGTGGATACGGCTTAAAAAGGAAAAGGACGAGGCCGGGATGATGTTCTGTCTGGTCTTTACCCTCTATGCCCTGGCCGAGAGTTTCCTGCCCTACGTAAATAAGAACGGAGTATGGCTGCTCTTCATCGCCGGACTGCCGGCTTTTATCATGCCGCAGCCCGCCAGCCCTGTTAGTCCGGAGGTTTTAAATGAAAACACTGCGCATTGATTTTGTGGATTTCTGGCCCGGTTTTGTAAAGACCGACAATTTTTTCTACAATATCCTGAAGAAGTATTACAGGATCAAGATCACGTCCAAACCGGACTTCCTCTTCTGTTCCTGTTTTTCCCAGAAGCATTTCCGCTATAAGGACTGTGTGAAGATCCTTTACATGGGCGAGAATCTGGTACCGGATTTCAATCTTTACGATTATGCCATGGGCTTTCACTACATCTGTTTTGAGGACCGTTATCTGATGCTTCCCCATTATGTTCTCTACGGAGATGACCTGCCGCTGGCCCTTCACAAACATGAGCATGACGATGCCTATTACCTGCGAAAGAAGAAATTCTGCAACCGGGTGGTCAGCAATCCCGAGGGGGCGCCCGAGAGGGAAGAGATCTTCCGCATGCTGCAGAATATCGCCCAGGTGGATTCCGGCGGGCGTTATGCCAATAACGTGGGGGGACCGGTAAAGGACAAGATCGCCTTCGAGCGGGACTACCGCTTTACCCTGGCCTTTGAGAATTCCTCCACTCCCGGTTACACCACCGAGAAGATCATCCAGGCTTTTGCCGGGGATACGGTGCCCATCTACTGGGGGGATCCCACCATCGCCCAGCAGTTCAATCCCGATTCCTTTATCAACTGCATGGAATATAAGGATCCCGCATCTTTGATCGAGCGGGTACGCAGCGTATGGGAGGACAGCTCCCTCTTCCTTTCCATGATGAAGGCGCCCGCCGTAAAGGAAGGGACTCTTGCGGATAAGTATCTGAGAGAAGGCTATGTGGATGATTTTCTGCGCTGCATCATGGAGCAGGATCCGAAGATCGCCATGCGGCGCAATAATGTATACGCGGGAGAGAAGTACCAGCGGGAAGCGAAGGCCTCGGCCAGGAGCAAGGCTGTGAGAGATGTTGTACAGCGTCCATTACATCTGATGCAGCTGCGGAAAGCCCGGCGAAAACAGGGTTGAGAGCCCGCTGCGCACTGGAAAGAATAAAGGGATTATGTTATAATTATATGTTATGGTAAAGCTGAGCGTGATGATCACCAGCTATGAGCTGGCCCCCTATATACGGGAGGCTCTGGAGAGCGTCCTTATGCAGGAAACGGATTTTCCCGTGGAGATCCTGGTAGGTGACGACGGGTCTTCGGACGGCACGCTCGAGATCCTTGAAGAGTACGAAAAGCAGGGAAAGATCCGGCTCTTTCCCGCACAGCAGTCCCGTGAGGAAGGCAGCGACCGGGTGAGCCGGGCTGCCGCAAACCGCCTCCGGCTTCTTAAGGAAGCGAAAGGGGAGTACTGCTGCTTTCTGGACGGGGATGACTGGTATACGGATAAGACCCGTCTGCAGCGCATGACAGAGATACTGGATAAGCCGGAAAATGCCGACTGCGTCATGTGTGCCACCAATCTGTGGATGAGCTGGCCCGACGGACATAAGCAGGCTCTGAGCCGGGCGAAGAAGGAGCGGAAGATCAGCTTTAAACAGTACTGGCCTACCATGTTTTTACAGTCCGATGCCCTGCTCTTCCGTAACATATCGCCTGAGCATCCACCCAAAGGGAGTCTGGCGGAGCAGTTTGACGATAACGAGATCACCTTCTGGCTCTTCCGTCACGGAAAGATGTATTACCTTCCGGAGTGCAGTGTTTCCTACCGGCAGCTGCCCGGTTCTTCCTGGGACGGGATGAGCGAAGCAAAACGCTGCGCGGTGAACCTGATCGGCTTCGGAGTGGAGTGTGAGAGCGATCCTTCCTGCCGGAAGGAAGCCCTGGCCCGCTGTTATCCCAGCCTGCGGGAGCTTACGGAAACAAAGGAAAGCTGGGATAAAGAAGAACTGGAACCCTGGTACGGACTGGCGGAAGAAAAAGGCTGGAGCGAAGTGCTGCTGGCTTTCCGCTGTAAAGATTCCGGCAGGGAAGAGGAAAGAAAACTGAAGAACCTTTTGTCGGAGGCCCGGCGGGAGTACCTGAAGGGCCGTGCCGGCCGTATCATGAGAAAGCTTACAGGACGGTATTAGATGAACACCATAACCCGGAAAAGCCGGGTGATCAAAACCTATATGCTGCTGCTGATCGAGCTGCTGATCGTAGCCCTTTCCTTTGCTGCGGCCGTATTGCTTCGTTTCCGCAATTTCTATGCCGACGGCAACGGGGACACGCATCTCATGTTCGGTCTTTTCCTGCTGGCCATGTCGCTGATGTATTCCATGCTCACCGACTGGAACCGGGATTTCTTTGTCCGGGGCTTCTACCGGGAATTCTTTGCGATCCTGAAATACGATATCACCATCACAGTGCTCAGTATCATCTTCATGTATATGCGCAAGGATGTGGAGCTGCTCTCCCGACTGGTCTTCGGTGTCTTCGCCGTGGTGAACCAGATCCTGACCTATCTGGCCCATATCGCTTTTAAGGAGTATATGTTCCGCCATTACAAAAAGAGCGTGAACAGCGACAAACTGATGGTGATCACCACAGCCGCCCGGGTAAATGAGATCGTGGCGCAGATCCAGGCCGAACATGCCTGGGAATATGAGCTGACCTGTATCGCCATCATGGATGAGAAGAGGACGGGAGAAAAGATCCTGGATATCCCGGTGGTGGCGGACAGCGACGACCTGATGGATGTGGCCACACAGAGCATACTGGACCGGGTCTTCATTTCCCTGCCCCGGGAGCAGATCGACCGGGCCCGGGATCTGATCATGGATTTTGAGGCCATGGGAGTCCTCTGCCATTACGATATCGATCTGGAGGAGCTGGATATGGAAGGCCGGGAGGCGGGAAGCTTCGCGGGCTTTTCCGTGCTTTCCTTCTCCCTGCAGAACATGGATTACCGCAGACTGCTGATCAAGCGCTTCTTTGATATCCTGGGTTCCCTGGTGGGACTGCTGTTCACCCTGATCCTCTTCCCCTTCATAGCCATAGCCATCAAGCTGGACAGCAAGGGGCCGGTGATCTTCAAGCAGGAACGCATAGGGAAGAACGGCCGCCGCTTCATTCTGTATAAATTCCGCTCCATGCGGGCCGATGCGGAGGCGAAGAAGGAAGAGCTGATGGAAAAGAATGAGGTGACGGGGCTCATGTTCAAGATGGAGGACGATCCCCGTATCACAAAGGTGGGACGCTTCCTGCGTAAGACCAGCCTGGATGAATTTCCCCAGTTCTGGAACGTGCTGAAGGGAGATATGAGCCTGGTAGGTACACGTCCTCCCACGGTGGAGGAATTCCAGAAATATAATGTGCATTACCGCCGCCGCCTTTCCATCACTCCCGGTCTGACGGGGTTGTGGCAGGTCAGCGGACGAAGCGATATCAAGGATTTTGACGAAGTGGTGCGCCTGGATCTGGAATACATCGATCGTTGGTCGCTGGCTCTGGATATGCGGCTGCTGCTGCAGACCATAGGGGTCGTGCTCTTCGGGAAGGGGTCAAAATAATGGCAGACAGAAGAGTGCCTGTGGCTTTCATCACATTTAACCGGCCGGATACCACGAAGGAAGTGTTTGCCGCCATCCGGGCTGCGGCTCCGGAGCGGCTCTACCATATCTCCGATGCACCGAGAGAGGGCAACGCGGATGATGCGGTGAAGGTGGAAGAATGCCGTTCCTATGTGCGGGAGCATCTGGACTGGGACTGCGAACTGGTCTGCGTTTACGCCGACAAGAACATGGGCTGCAGGGAGCGGGTCTCCTCCGGTATCACCGAGGTACTTTCAAAGGAGGAGCGCATCATCATCCTGGAGGATGACGTGGTGCCTTCACAGGCTTTCTTCCCTTACTGCGAAGCCCTGCTGGAGCTTTATGCCGACGATCCCAAGGTGATGATGATCTCGGGAACCAATCTGGTACGGGAATGGGAGAGCGGCCAGGATTACTGTTTTTCCTGCTTCCCCAGTGTATGGGGCTGGGCCACCTGGGCCAGGGCCTGGAAAGACTATGACGCCTCCGTCCGGGACTGGCCGGAACGCAAGGCTTCCGGGGAGTTTAAGGGGATATACGGAAAAAAGCGTTACCTCTTCCTGAAACGGGATATCGAGAGTGTATACAGCGGAAAGAAGGATACCTGGGACATACAGTGGGATTACTGCCGGCACAGCCACCGGGGACTGGGCATCGTGCCCCGGGGGAATATGGTACGGAATATCGGCTTTGACCGGGAGGACGCCACCCACACAAAATCCGCAACAAAGGAAGATTTTTCCTATACGGCCATGGCCCTGCCGCCTTATAAGAAACTGCCGGTGATCCGGGACCTGGCATATGACAGGGCATATCTTAAGAAGTATTTCGGCCTGCAGAAGCTGCTGGGCTTTCTTAAGAAAAAGCTGGAGAAAATAAAGAAATGAAAGGGATAAAGAGCAGAAAGATCTTCGGGCTTCCCCTTGCACTGAGTACTCCGGAGAAGGCTGTGGATCATATCACGGAGGAACACGAAAAGCTTGGCGGTAAGTATGTAACCTTCTGTAATGTGCACACGCTGATGACGGCCCGCAATGATGCCGCTTATGCGCAGGCCCAGAAGGATGCTTATCTGCGCATGCCCGACGGCAAGCCCCTGGCCTGGTGTCTGAAGGGCCGGGGATACAGGGAAGCGTCGCAGGTAGCGGGACCCGATTTTATGCAGCGCATGCTGCGGCTGCCGGCGGAACGGAACGGAAAGCATTATTTCTACGGTGCTTCGGAGACTACGCTGCGAAAGCTGGAGGAAGTGATACGGAGCAATTATCCGGATGCGCAGATCGCAGGCATGGAGTCGCCCCCCTTCCGGGAACTGACGGAGGAAGAAGAGAAGGAAGCCCTGCAGCGCATGAACGACAGCGGGGCAGATTACATATGGATCGGACTGGGTGCGCCGAAGCAGGAGTACTTCATGCAGCGTAATGCGGGAAGGGCAAGGGGCATCATGTTCGGTGTGGGAGCGGCTTTTGATTTCCATGCCGGCCGGGTGGACCGTGCTCCGAAATGGCTGCGCCGCATCGGACTGGAATGGCTGTTCAGGCTGCTGCAGGACCCGCAGCGTCTGTGGAAGCGTTACCTGATGACCAATACCCAGTTTTTACTGCTGCTCCCGGGGTATTTTTTCCACGCATGGCAGCACAGAAAGAACGGCTGAGCCGGATCTGAAAGAGGCTATTAATGGATATCAAGAATATTAAACTCATCGTATATGATTTCGACGGCGTCATGACCGATAACCGCGTGTATGTGGATCAGGACGGACGGGAGATGGCCTGTGTGAACCGGGGCGACGGCCTGGGTGTGGGTCTGATCCGGAAGCTGGGCTACCGGCAGCTGATCCTCTCCACAGAGGTGAACCCCATCGTGGCAAGGCGTGCGGAAAAGCTGAAGCTCCCGGTGCTCCACAGGGTTCCGGACAAGGCCACGGCCCTGAAGGAATACTGTGCGAATGAGGGGATACAGTTATCGCAGGTATTGTTTATCGGAAATGACGTGAACGATCTGGAAGCCATGAAGCTGGCAGGGTACGGCGGTGCTCCCGCAGATGCGGAGCCCGAGATCCTGGCAGTGGCGGACTGGATATCCACAAAAGCCGGCGGTGCCGGAGTGATCCGGGAACTGGCCCGTATCCTTTCCGGGGGTACAGACGAATGAGCGAGCCTCGTTTTACCATCATCACACCTACCTGGAATCAGGCGGAATTCCTGGCGGACACCATGGATTCCGTACTATCCCAGAGCGAGAAGAGCCTGGAGTATATCATCGTGGACAATTGCTCCGATGACGGTACGGAAGAGATCGTCCGGGCTTATATGGCAAAGGATCCCCGCATCATATATGTACGGGAGCCGGATCACGGGCAGGCCGAGGCCATCAATAAAGGACTGAAGCGTGCCAAAGGCAGCATTGTGGCCTGGCTTAATTCCGATGACCTTTATTTTGACGAAAAAGTGCTGGAAAAGGTGTGGGCGGCATTTGAAAAGGAGCCTTCGGCAGGGCTGGTGATAGGTGATGCCTGGTATTGCGACAGGGATAAAAAGCTTACCGAGCATAATCCTTCCGACCGGCAGGTGCCGGACTGGGTGATACGCCGCTGGTATTATATCGTGCAGCCGGCTGTCTTCTGGAGGAATAAGAAGGCAAAGCTGGATGAGCGCTATCATTACGTATTTGACTGGAAATTCTTCGTACGTATGCTGGAAAGGGAAAAGGCTGTTTTCACACACGAGGATTACGCTCTTTACCGTATGTACGGAGATAACAAAACGGGACAGAACAACGCAAAACGCAAGAGGGAGATCTGGCTGCTGCAGAAAGAGCTGGGGGACAGCCGGGCCAACACAGCCTGGTGCCGCTTTATCTACGCCCGATATCTCCGGGCGGAAGAAGCGCAGAAGCCGGGACGGAAGGATAAGATCGACTTTTTCTGCCGTCTGGTCTTTCATCTGAGCGGAAAGCATCTGGTGAGTTTCTGATATGGAAGAGACAAAAGTAACGATACTCTTAACCTGCCATGAGCGAAAGGAACAGACAAAAGCCTGTCTGAATTCCCTTTTATGTGAGCTTCCCGGGTACATCACTCCGGAAGTGGTGGCTGTGGATGCGGGAAGCCGGGACGGCAGCCGTGAGATGCTGGAAGCCTATCCGGTGGTGAACGGAAGTGTGAAGCTCATCTGCCGGGGACCGGAGCTTTTCTGGAACGGCGGTATGCGGGTAGCCATGAACTATGCTGCCCGTTATTGCAGCGACAGTGACTACATCCTGCTGGTCAATGATGATGTGTTCTTTTATCCCGGGGCAATGGAGAAGCTGATCCGGCGCCAGAAGCAGATCAAAGCCGATGCGGTGGTTGGTGCCACCTGTGACAGAACGGGCGCCCAAAGCTATGGCGGAGTACGCCTTACCAGCCGCTTTCTTGCACGTTTTGCCCTGATCCCCCCTTCCGAGGAACCGGAGCAGTGCGATACCTTTAACTGTAACTGTCTGCTGCTGACGGGAGAATGCTTCCTTGCCTGCGGCAATCTGGATAAAGCCTATGTCCACAGCATGGGGGATTACGATTACGGACTGCGGCTGAAACGGGCCGGGCGCATCGTGGTAAATACGGCGGGATTTATCGGGGAATGCGATGATAACGACAGCGCCGGCAGCTGGAAGGACAAAAGCCTGCCGCGGAAACGGCGCCTGGAACTGAAGGAAGGCCCCAAGGGCCTGCCCCGCAAGGACTGGTTCCACTTTATATGCAAGAATTACAGTCTGCCTGCGGCACTGTATCACAGCATCACACCGTATATAAGGATCATATTGGGGATCTGATCCCCGAAGAGGAGTCCGCTGAGCCGGAACTCATATAAAAGGAGAACAAACATGGGAAAAAGGATTTTAGTCACCGGAGGAGCCGGCTTTCTCGGCTCACATCTCTGCAACCGTCTGGTGGAAGAAGGCAATGACGTGATCTGCCTGGACAATCTCTTTACGGGGAACAAGAATAATATCCGGCATCTGCTGGGAAACCCGTATTTTGAATTCATCCGGCACGATATCACGGAACCCATCCATCTGGAGGTGGATCAGATCTATAATCTGGCCTGCCCGGCCAGTCCGGTGCACTATCAGTATAACCCCATCAAGACCACCAAGACCAGTGTGCTGGGGGCCATCAATATGCTGGGACTTGCCAAGCGTGTAAGGGCACGTATACTGCAGGCTTCCACATCGGAGGTCTACGGCGATCCCGAAGTACATCCCCAGCCCGAAAGCTACCGGGGCTGCGTGAATCCCATCGGTATCCGCTCCTGCTATGATGAAGGAAAGCGTGTGGCGGAGACCCTTTTCTTTGATTATTACCGCCAGAACCATGTGGACATCAAGGTCATGCGTATCTTCAATACCTACGGACCCAACATGCATCCGGCAGACGGCCGTGTGGTGAGTAACTTCATCGTACAGGCTCTGAGAGGACAGGATATCACTGTCTACGGCGACGGTTCCCAGACAAGGAGTTTCTGTTATGTGGATGACCTGATCGAGGGCATGGTGCGTCTGATGAATTCCAGGGAAGGCTTTACGGGTCCCGTGAACATCGGTAATCCAGGGGAATTCACCATCAAGGAACTGGCGGAGAAGGTGATCAAACTGACGGGAACAAAGTCAAAGATCATCTACGAGCCCCTGCCTTCGGACGACCCCATGCAGCGCAAGCCCGTGATCGAGCTGGCCAAGAAGGAGCTGGACTGGGAACCCACGATCCCCCTGGAGGAGGGGCTTAAGAAGACCATAGAATATTTCCGCGGTATAGTATAAACGCATGAAGGAACGGAACAGGCAGGAATGGAATATCGTAAGCTGTATCCCCGCGATCCTCGTGATCGTGGTGATCATTTATTTCTGCCTGCAGCCCGGTGATGTATCTGACAGTACCAGCGCAGGAGTGGGCAGCAGTCTTGTCTCGCTAGCCGGCGGCCGTCTCGTACTCAGTAAGGCCCAGATGGAGACTTTAAACAGTATACTGCGTATCCTGGCGCATTTCATGGAATACGGGGCATTGGCGGTATGCATGGCCTGGGCTTCCACACGGAACGGCATACGCCGCCAGCTGCGGGCCGTGTACATGTGCGGCTGCTGTTTTTTTGTATCCCTGGCGGACGAGTTTGTTCAGATCTTTGTGCCCGGGCGCTACGGCGATCCGCGGGATATGGCCGTGGATATGCTGGCTGTGGTCCTGCTGGCAGGACTTACCCTGAAGCTTCGAAAGACCTGTGTCCTGAGCCGGGAAAAAGAGGTGATACGCAGGGACTTCCTGAATGCGCAGATCGATGACTTAAGCTTTGAGGAAGCGGTGGACCGCATCATGATCTTTGCGGGGGAAGAGGAACAGGAAAGACCCCGCCTGCTGGTCACGCCCAATGCGGATCATATCATCAAGCTGGAGAAGGATGCGGAATTTGCCGCATTATACAGAGAGGCGGATCTGATCACCACGGACGGGACCCCTCTTTTATGGATCGCGGATTCCTTTAATTGTCCGATAAAGGAAAGAGTGACAGGCTCGGACCTGTTGCCGGCTGTGTGTGAGAGAGCCGCGAAGGAAGGACGCAGCATATTCTTTTTCGGGGCTTCGGAAGAAGTGATACGGATGGCAACGGAAAAGCTTTGCGAAAAATTCGAAGGTCTTAAGATAAAGGGCGGCTATGCACCGCCCATGCGTTTTGAAAATGATCCGGAAGAGATCGAGCGGGCGCTGGAACGCATTAACGCAGCAGAAGCGGATATACTGGTGGTGGGACTCGGTTCTCCAAAATCCGAAAAGTTCATCCAGCGGAACAGGGAAAGGCTGAAGGTAAAGGTCGCACTGCCCATAGGCGCGGCTATCGCATTTGCCGCCGGGAACGCAAAACGTGCTCCGGAATGGATGCGCCGTATGGGACTGGAATGGTTCTATCGCTTCCTGCAGGAACCGGGCCGCCTTTTTAAACGATATTTTGTGGAGGATATGCAGATCTTCTTTCTGGCCCTGAAATACAGGAACCGCACTGTGGACGGGTATCTTTACGGAGAAGCGGATCTTTTTGAAGTCGCTCAAAAACAGGAGGGCGGAGAATGACGCTGGCAATCGACCTTACCAGCTTAAGCGATAATTTCTCCGGACTGGAGCGTATGGCTCTGGAGCTGAGTAAGGCCCTGATCCTGCAGGCCGGGGAAGAGGAGAGTTTTGTTCTTGTGATCAAGAACAGTCTTCCTCCCATGCTCAATAATATAAAAAATCCCCGGGTTCGTTTTGTACGGATCAAAGGGAAGAACAAACTGCTGGCTAACCAGCTGACCCTGCCTCTTACAATGGCACGGATCAAAGCGGATGCCTATATCTTTCCCGCTTTCCCCGTACCCCTCCTGTTCAGAAAGAAGAATACATACGGTATGATCGCGGACCTGGGCTGCTATGACTGTCCGCAGACCATGAAAAAGAAACAGGTGCTCTTTTTCCGTGAAGGGGCAAAGCATACGGCCCGAGTGAGCAGGAAGACCCTTACCATCTCGGATTTTTCCGCCGGAAGGATAGAGGAGATCCTTAAGCTTCCAAAGGAAAAGATCCTCATGCTGTACTGCGGTATCAATCTTCCGGAAGCAGACAGAAAGAAACCGGAGAGAGTGCTGGCTGTGAAGGAAAAATACGGCCTGCCCCGGAAGTACCTGCTGAGTCTGTCTACTCTGGAACCCCGAAAGAACCTGAAACTCCTGATCGATGCGTATCTGGAAGTGATAAAAGAGGATGCGGAGATCCCTCTGCCCCCTCTGGTACTCGCGGGGCGTCCGGGCTGGCTCATGGAGGAGGAGATACGGAAGGCCTCCGAAGACGGACATATCCTCTTTCCCGGCTTTATCGACGATGAAGACCTGCCGGCTCTGTATGCCGGTGCGGAATGCTTTATCTTCCCCTCGCTCTACGAAGGCTTTGGCATGCCGCCTCTGGAAGCCCAGGCCGCGGGAGTGCAGCGTATACTGAGTTCCGATACCGAGGCCCTTCGGGAAGTGCTGGGGGATACCGCCGGCTTTTTTAGTAATAACGATAAAGCATCCCTGAAGCAGGCCCTTCGGGAGCTTTCATCCCTGCCTGTTCCGGAGGCGGGATCCGTCGCCGCCAACCTCGAGCGTTTTAGCTGGAAAGCCGCAGCGGAAAAGCTCCGGGCGGAACTGCGGGATGGAAAGTAATGATGGATTGTGCTATAATATATAGATTGTTTTTGTGATTGATTTCAGGAATCCCCCCGCAGGGAGTGAAGCCGAGCGCACGCGGACCGGAGGGGAGGACATAGAAGATTTTGAACGGGCCCCGGGCCGTGTGGGCGAAGCCATGCCCGGAAAAGATGAGGAGAAGGTATCAATTCAGAACTGCCTTGCGTTTCTGAATAGTTACAGGAGAAGATTCAATGTGGTATGTGATCTGGACCGAGACCGGAAAGGAAGATGACGCAGCAAAAGAACTGGCAGAGCATCTTTCCCCGGAAATCTACAGAGGATGCTGGGTACCGAAACGCGTAGAGCGGCAGAAGCGCCACGGCGCTTTGGTGAATGTGGAGAAGGCACTCTTCCCCGGCTATTTTTTTCTGGACTGCGATGATCCCCTGCCCGTGATCACGATCATGCACCGGCTGGAACGCTTCCGCCTGCTCCTGAAATCGGGAGACTGCTATCAACCCATCAGCAGGGAGGACGAACAGCTGATCCGCCGTCTTACGGATCGCAACGGAAAGCTCAATGTTTCCCTGATCCGCGTCAACGAGGGACAGCTCCGGGTGGTGGACGGTCCGCTGAAAAATCTTGAGCAGTATATCACAAAGCTTAATCTGCATAAGCGGAAAGTACTGGTAGAAATGGAACTCTTCGATCAGAAGCACAGCTTCTGGGCCGCGGTGGAGATCATATAGAATTATAAGATGGAATACTCAGACATAATCACTTTCTGGGAAAAAAAGAATATAAAGGATTCCGGTGATCTGGACGCCGCGATCAACGGGCAGGCCGTGACACTGGCTTATCATTCGACTAAGATCGAAGAGCCCTCTGTTACGTTCCATGATACGCGTGAGATCTTTGAGCATGGTAGGGTGACCGGCTACAGCGGGGAAGTAAAAACGCTTTTTGCCCTGCAGAATGCGAAGAGAGCATGGGAACTGTTTCTTAATTCTTTTGATGAAAAGCTGCCTTTGAACGAAGCTTTGGTAAAGAAATTTCACTATGTGCTGACTGTCGGGACTTATGATGAACGGCGTTTCCTGCACGGGGAACGCCCCGGAGAATATAAAAAAGGCGATTATGTAACAGGGCTGCATGAGGTGGGTGCCCTGCCGGAGGACGTAGACGAAGAGATGAACGAGCTGCTGGAGGATATGAAGGATATTCCTGACGAAAAAGCGCTTCGTGCCGCTGCCTTCTTCCATGCCAAGTTTGAAAATATCCATCCCTTCGCAGACGGTAACGGACGCTGCGGCCGCCTGCTGATGAATTATTTCCTGGCACAGCACGATCATCCGCTGATCACGATCCATGAGGAGGACCGGGCAGCTTACATGCATGCTCTGGAGAGCTGGGATGAAAAGCAGGAGCTTGAGCCCCTGGAATCCTTTCTACGGGAGCAGACCATAAAGACCTGGTCTGACAGAGCGGGGAAGAGCAGATGATCTCCGTTCTTCTGTGTACACTGGATCGTCCGGAGCTTATCAGAAACTGTATCTCCTCATTTCTGAAGCAGAGTTACGCTAAGTTCGAGATCATCGTAGTGGATCAGAGCAGGAATGAAGAGACCAGAAAATGCTGCGAAAGCTTCGGGGATGAACGCATATATTATCATCATGTCGATTTTACAGGTCTGTCCCGTGCAAGGAATTACGGCTTACAGTTCTGTACGGGCCGTTTTATCTGCCTTGGGGATGATGATGCGGAATATGAAAAGGACTATCTTCTGCATGCAGTGCGCTTTCTGAAGGAAAAGAAGGAAAGCTGCATTCTGTGCGGAAGGATGAAATATACGGACCGTCGTGAGACGGACTTTTTTGATTACGGAGGGAATACGGAAGGACAGGAGCTTAATACCGCCGAGATCATGAGGATAGCTCCTTCTCCGGTCCTGATCCTTCCCTCAAAGCCAGTGAAGACGATCGGCGGTTTTGATGAAGAAGTCGGTGTGGGTGCCGTTTACGGGAGTGGCGAGGAGAGCGATGTGATACTGCAGCTGATGCGCAGAGGCGTTAAGGCATATTTCCTGCCGGAGATGATCGTCTACCACGGATCCTTTGAGAAAGAACAGGATCCGGATCCTGAAAAGCTCTATAAGTATTATATCGGCCTGGGTGCCCTGCTTAAGAAGAATTTGTATTATCGCAGGGACTTTTCCCTTGCTCCGAAATTTGCCCGCGCCACCCTGGGTGCATATATAAAGTACTTCACGGGAGATGCGAAGCAGAAAAGCAGATACAGACAGCGTATCGACGGTTTTTGGAGGGGATTTCGTGGCTACCGCAGCTGAGGGGAAGCAGGAAAGGTTTATAAAAGATCGGAAGTCTCGAGGATATGGAAGAATATACGGAAGATAATATGAATGATCATTCTGATGTATTATTGTCGATATGTATTCCGACATATAAGCGACCGGATACGATACGCCAACTGATGAAAAGCATTTTGTCTCAGGATGCTGATCCCAAATGTTATGAGATCAGGATCACAGACAATTCGGAAACGGATGAGACCAAAGATGTAATTGAAGAATATTCCGGGATTGAAAATCTGTATTATAAAAAAACGGATTGTAAAGGATTTTATAATTCCTGGGAGGCATTAAAATCCGGGAAGGGCAGCTTACTGAAGCTTCATAATGATTACAGTATCTTTAAGCCCGGGACGCTTCAGAAGATGATCGATGCGGTGAGGCGGGAAGAACATGACAAAGCACAGATATTTTTTTCATTAGGCAGTCTGGAAGGAACACCGCAGAGAAGTGAATTTTCCGATTACAATTCATTTATGGATTGTATAACTATTCAGGCCACATGGAGTTCGGCATTTGCCATCTGGAAAGAAGATTTTGACAGTATAACGGAAAAGGGGATCGTCCCCGATACCATGTATCCTCATACTTCTTTTCTGCACAGAGTAACTGAAAAGAAAAGATATGTGGTTGATAATTATCCCTATGTTCAAAATATAGAACCCAAAAAGAAGGGCGGCTATAATCTGATAGACAATTTTGTGCGTATTTATCTGACCATGGTCAAAAATGAATTGTCAGGACCGGAAATGATCACGCAGGAAACATATAGGAAGATCGAAAAGGATATTCTGGCTTTTTGCGCTGACTGGTATTACACAACAAAAGAGAATCCCGATAAGTATACGTTTAAGTTTGACAATGCGGAAGAGATCATAAAGAGTGTGTGCGGTGAGAATGCAATCAAAGAATACAGATCCTGTTTGAGGAAGAGAAAGATAAAGCATTATAAAATGAATATAAAGAAGACCATTATGCGTAATGTGAGTCATATAGGAGAGAACGGTCAATGATAAAGAAGATCAAAAATACGATCAAAAAAGGATTAAGAATGAGACCGGAAGATATTGTTATTCTTTCCGAGATCATGATGAATCTGACAGCTACAGCGCAATTGCATCATGAGACATTCCTTCCTTTTAAGAATTACTGTAAAGGGGAAAAAGATGTTGTCGTATGTGCGGCAGGCCCGTCATTAAATGATTACAATCCCATACAGGATGCGGTACATATTGCGGTGAACAGATCTTTTCTCTTTGATAAAGTAAAGTTTGACTTTATCTTCGCACAGGATTTTGACGGGGTGCGAATGGTACAGGAACAGCTGATCGAGTATGATTGTGTTAAATTCCTGGGAACACAGGGGGTTGAATCGAAGAAGATCCCCGAATCACTGATCATAAAATCAGGTGCCAGGAAATTCGATACCGACTGGTATATACCGGGAGCAGGTCTTGGGGGCAAGATGGCGGTTGATCTGGAAAACCGTCCGTTATGTAATATGATCAATGTTGGGCAATCTGTTATGCAATTGGCCCTGTATTTGAATCCGAAACGGATCTATATAGTCGGATGTGATCTGTCCGGGAATCATTTTGCTACAGGAAATCAGACAAAAGAGGAAGCCGAGCAGCAGGGGGAACAGATGGAGATAGAGTGGAAACGAGACCACGATCTGATCATAAATCGTTGGATCGAAGTTAAAGAATTTGCTAAGACCTATTATCCCGACACCGAGATCATATCAGTCAATCCTATAGGGTTGAAGGGCCTGTTTAAGGATCTGTATCAGGATAAATAAACAGAGAGGAGCAAGGATGATGAAAACGGTTGTATTATTGCCTATAAAGCTGAATAATCAAAGGGTTCCCGGGAAAAACATTAAACGCTTCTCGGATGGTACTCCCCTGATGGAGCTCATTCAAAAAGCGTGTCTGAAAACCAAGAAAGTAGATGAGATCTATGTTTATTGCAGTAATCCGTCTGTACAGGATTATATCCTGCCCGGTGTAAAGTATTTACAGAGACCTGAGTTTTTAGATGGTGACGGAGCAAACAGCAATGATATCATCAGAGAATTCATAAAAGTGGTAGATGCGGATATTTATGTTGAAACTCACGCCACAGGACCGTTTACAAGACCCGAAAGCATAGATGCATGTATTGATGCCATTGCTTCGGGAGAATATGATTCTGCATTTCTGGCGAAAAGAATACAGGAATTTCTGTGGCAGAACGGAAAAGCAATGAATTTCGATATTCAGAACTTTCCGAGAACCCAGGATTTGGTACCGGTATATTCGGAAGCACCGGGAGCTTATGCTTTTTCAAAAGAAACCTTTGAAAAGTACCAAAGACGAGTGGGGATCAAACCATATATACATGAGATCTCGGAAATAGAAAGCAGGGATATTGATTATCCTGAAGATTTCGAGATCGCCAATGCATTATACATGTCGATCATAAAAGAGAGAAATGAGGAGACTGAGAAATGACACATCATACGATGCTGTTGGATTGTACCTTAAGAGACGGGGCATATCTTGTTGATAAGAGATTTGGGGAGAATAATATCAAAGGTATTATCGAAGGACTCATGAAGTCAAAGATCGACTGCATCGAGATCGGTTTTTTCCAGGATGATGGTTTTGGCGAAGGGAAAACGGTATTCAGGAATTCTTCCGATGCAAAGAAATATGTACCCGACAAAAAAAACGGGACGATGTTTACGGTCCTTGCCGATTACAGCAGGTATTCCATCAGCAATCTGGATGAATGTGATGGTACATCCATTGACGCAGTCAGAGAATGCTTTTTTAAAGAGGAACGCTTTAAAGCATTGGAAAGCTGTAAAGTAATAAAGGAAAAAGGCTATAAATGTTTTGTACAACCTGTTGATATACTGGGATACAGCGACATTGAACTGATAGAGTTTCTTGAAAAGATCAATGAGATCGAGCCCTATTGCCTGTCTATCGTAGATACATTCGGCTCTATGTATCAGGATGATCTGCATCGGATCTTTGAAATAATACATCACAATCTGATATCCTCCTGCAAAGTCGGTTTTCACTCTCACAACAATATGCAGATGTCAAATGCTCTTTCTCAGGAATTTGTCAAGATGTCCTATGGTAAGAGAGAATGTGTTGTGGACTGCACTATATCGGGGATGGGTAGAGGGGCAGGAAACACACCCTCGGAACTGATCGCACAATATCTGGTTTCACAAAGAGGATATACTTATAATATTGATGCGATCCTGGATATCATTGATGATTATATGGACAATATCAAAACCCTATGTTCATGGGGGTATGAAACATCCTACTTTATAGCGGGATGCTACAGTGCCCATGTGAATAATGTGGCTTATCTTACGCAGAAAAACAGCATACGATCAAAAGATATCAGATATATTCTGAACAAGATAGGTGCGATACCCAGAAAGAGATATGACTATGATCTTTTAGAGAAGACCTATCTCGAGTACTTACAATCGGATATAGATGATAAAGCAGTTATGAACAGATTATCATCCGATCTGGAAGGAAATGATATTCTGGTATTAGTTCCCGGAAGAACAGCGAGAGAAGAGCTGGCATCCATACAGGAATACATATCAAAACATGATCCGGTTGTTATTTCGGTTAATTTTGTTCATGACAGTATAAGATCCGATTTTGTATATATGAGCAATGCAAGAAGGTATTCAACCTGGAAAAACAGAACTGAATTTATCCGTCAAAAGAAGATCATTGCTTCAAATATAAAACAAAGTGCCGATGATGAGCTGGAGTATATAGTATCGTTCAACAAACTGGTAAAATGCGGTTTTGATCATGTAGATAATTCAACTTTGTTATTGCTGAGATTGCTGGATTATTTCCGGGTTAAGAGTATAGCTTTTGCAGGCTTTGACGGATACGGTTTTGAAAATGCAAATGCCTCGAACTATGCTTCTTCCGATATGGAACTGTCGAATGTTAAGGAAAATCCGATCGCGTTGAATAATGACATTTCCGCCATGCTTGAAGATTATAATACGACAAGAAAGAATAAATGCAATATCAGATTTGTTACACCGTCCAGGTTTGAAGCGTGTTTTAAGTAAACAAAATTAAGAATACGCTTATACAGCTTTGGAGCTTTAGAGTATTGGAGAAGGGAAACAGATCTAAAAACGCAAAAAGAAATATGGCCAGTGGCATTGCGAATAAGCTGCTGATGATCATACTGCCGTTCATTATCCGTACGGTCATTATCCGCAGGCTTGGTGCGGACTATGCCGGACTCGGCGGCCTGTTTACATCAATACTTCAAGTATTAAACATGGCAGAGCTGGGCTTTTCCAGTGCCATTGTTTTCAGTTTATACAAACCGGTTGCAGAAGGAAATCAGGAAGAAATATGTTCTTTACTTGCGTATTATAAAAAAGTATACGTTATAGTTGGGACTGTGATAACCGTGGCGGGCCTGCTGGTTCTCCCCTTCCTCCCTTTCCTGACCAAAGGAGAGTGTCCTGAAGATCTGAATATATATGTGATATATCTGGTCTATCTTGCAAGTACATCCATAAGTTATTTCGCGTATGCGTATAAATCGGTTATTCTTACAGCGACGCAGAGACAGGATATTATAAGCAATATTGACAGCGTCATATGTGCGGTCAAAAATGTGATCCAGATCATAGTCCTATGGCGATGGGGGAATTACTATTATTATATTTTCTGGAATCTTGTATTCACGGTTGTTAATAATATCGTTATCGCATGGGTGACAAAAAAGAAGTACCCTGAGTATTATCCGAAAGGAAGAATATCCGAACAGAAATCAAAAGAGATAACCACTCAGATCAAAGGGATCGCAATAGGAAAGATTTCTCTTGTTGCCAGAAATGCATTTGACAATATTGTTCTTTCCATATTCTGCGGTCTTATAGATGTAACTATTTATTCGAACTATTATTATATCTTCTCTTCCATCCTTGGTTTGTATACGGTTCTGATCCAGGCATTGTCGGCCGGGATCGGTAATAGTATCGCAGTTGAAGAGAAAGAAAAAAACTACTATGACTTCAAAAGGCTGTACTGTACCTTCAGTGCGCTTGGCGGATTTTGTACCATCTGTTTTTTCTGTCTTTATCAGCCATTCATGAAATTGTGGGTTGGTGAGGAACTGACTGCCTCAAACACAATTATGATCCTGTTCTGTGTGTATTTTTATCTGACTCAGATGGGACAGGTAAGGTCTATGTATGCAAATGCTGCGGGACTCTGGTGGGAGTTCAGAAAACTGGCGATTGGAGAAATGATACTGAATCTTACGATGAATTTTGTCCTGGGATATTTTTATGGTATGACAGGGATCCTATTTACTACAATAGGTACCGTTTTTGTTTTTTCCATCATCGGGAATACGGTCATAACCTTCCAAAAATACTTTGAAAAAAAGTCTACGGAGTTTTGGACAGACAGCTTGGTTTATTTAGTGATCACCGTTATCGCAGCTCTGCTTACCTACAAGATC
Organism: Lachnospiraceae bacterium; assembly: GCA_017552715.1. Classification (GTDB taxonomy): domain Bacteria; phylum Bacillota; class Clostridia; order Lachnospirales; family Lachnospiraceae; genus NK4A136. The sequence goes on along the minus strand of JAFZOW010000019.1, from coordinate 28,945 downwards.
TTCGGGCATTTTGTCATCAACAACTGGTTCGGATTTATGGGCGGAGGCGCTGTATGTGCATTATGCGCAAGTGTCTTTATGGTTCTGCCTATGATCATTCTTCGGAAATATCGTACATATTTGATAAGTGTGATCAGAAATCTGGTCAGAAAATAGGGCGAAAAGTACCGGGTGTGATATGGGATCGAGATATATCATAATCGATAACGGGACGATAAAAAGAACGGATGTTGACCGTGACTCGGCAGTATTTGCGGATAATGTTAATGATGCTGTCACACAGAAGAGAGCAGATAAAAGTGCGATGCTAGTAATTCCGGATACATATAAGGAGTTGTCATTTATAGAAGAAAACGAATATAAAGAGTTTGAAGATTATATTTTCAGCAGATATTTCGGGAAAAAAACAGTTGTTGTGTATGGCAATTGTCATACTACTGTGATAAGTGATTATCTTGAAAATTGCGCAGAGTTTAAGCAGGAGTATATCCTGTATCGGATCAAGCCCATACAAACGATAGATGACACAGGATACTTTGATCATCCTATTTTCAGATATTGTGATGTGTTTGTCCATCAGAGTATACAACTGAAAAACCGATATGGAGAGGAATATGCTTCCGAAAATATCGTTAAAAGATTAAAGCCTGAGTGCAGGGTTATTTCCATTCCGAATGTATATGGACTTCCTGTATGTTTTTTCCCGCAATACATTCGGGACACCGAATACAAAAATGAAGTGGGTATTACGGTTTTTTTTCGTGACAGTTTATTAGATGCACTTGGGAATAAACATATATTTCCCGGTAAGATTTACAAGGAATATATTTCGGATAAGAGCTTTTCGGATGAATATCTTGAGGATGGATACAGAAAATTTTTAGATAAGGTTTCGGATCGAGAAAAAGAATGGGATATAAAGTGTTTGAGTTTTATTTCAGATAACTACAGAAAGATACAGCTGTTTTACGATCCGAATCATCCCACAAATGAATTTCTGTTATATGTAACTAAGCAATTACTTCATTATCTGGAAATAGAATTTGATGAAGACTTTCTGGACCGTGTTGAAGTCGGAACTCTGACAACATACGAAATGCCTGTCCTTCCGGAAGTGAAAAAATACTTTGGAATGACCTTCTGTGATAATAAAAGAATGAGATTGTCCGGAGGCAGATTGATAGGGCCGTATATGGATGTAAAAGGATATGTATATCAATACCTTGCTTATATATGGCAGAACAATAATGCAAAAGGCTTCATAAGAAGGCTTTCGTTATGTCGATACAGATCATACAGATTACAGGCAAGGATCAGAAGAAAAATAACGAAGATACTTCGGAAGAATAAGTGTTAACAGGAGCCCGGATATCCCGGGATCATTACAGAGCACTGTCATTACCTGTGAAAATGAGAGGGATCATATGATAAAACTGTTGGTTATGGATGTAGACGGAACGCTTACAGATGGTAAGATCTATATGGGTCAGGAAGCTGAGCTGACGAAGGCGTTCGATGTTAAAGATGGTGCCGGTATTGTTTTGTTGCTGCCCAAACTTGGGATCATTCCGGTTGTGATAACAGCCAGAGAAAGTAAGATTCTGGAGAATCGATGCAGGGAACTCAATATAACGGAATTATATCAGAATTCCAAAGATAAGCTGAGCACATTATCGGAAATCCTGAAAAAATATGATGTTGATCTGAGTTCTGTTGCATATGCCGGTGATGATCTTCCGGACATTCCCTGTATGGAGGAAATCCGAAAAGCCGGTGGTGCTATCCTGGCACCTGCCGATGCCATTCCTGAAATAAGATCCATGGCAGAATATGTTTCGGCTTTCAAGGCAGGAGAAGGGGCCATCAGAGACTGTATCAATTATCTGGCTCAGAGAAATAAAGATGATGTTGAGGAAAGGGTCAGAAGAGCCATTGACTGGATACTGGCAGGGGAATACAGTGATGGGGTTCTTCCGGACGGAAGTCCGTACACGATACAGGAGTATACCACAAAACCGGAAGAAGAATGTGTTTTGGAATCTCATCGCAGACATATAGATGTCCAGTATATGATCGAAGGACATGAAGAATTCAGGATATATACCACAAACTGCCTGACCAGTGCAGGGACGTATAATGAGGAAAAGGATGCAGAATTCTGGAAGGGGGGAGTTGTGGCATCCCACAGCCTGCTGATCCCGGGGAGTCTGATCGTTGTCTATAACGGGCAGCCGCATAAAGGTGCCATAATGAACAATAAAGCCGAAAAAGTAAAAAAACTTGTCTGCAAAATAGAAACATAAACAGTGATCATGGGAAATAAAAAAGTCATAGCCTTTTATCTTCCTCAGTTTCATACGATCCCGGAAAATGATAAATGCTGGGGAGAGGGCTTTACCGAATGGACAAATACAAAAAAAGCCGTTCCCCTGTTTGAGTGGCATGAACAGCCCAAGATCCCGTTGGATCAGAACTACTATGATCTGTCGGATGTCAATGTTATGATAAAACAGGCGGAAACAGCTAAAGCCTATGGGCTTTATGGTTTCTGCTATTATCATTACTGGTTTAAAAACGGGAAAAAGCTTCTGGAAAAACCGGTCGAACAAATGCTGGAAGATCCCGGGGTCGATATCCCTTTTTGTCTTTGCTGGGCGAATGAAAACTGGACCAGAAACTGGGATGGCGGGAACAGGGAGATCATCGTTGAGCAGGATTACGGACAGCAGGACGAATGGAAAAAGCACTTTGACTATCTGTTACGTTTTTTTAAGGATAAAAGATATATAGTTGTAGATAATCGCCCTTTGTTGATCATCTATCGGCCGGAGCTGATCCCCTGCTTTAATGAGATGATGAAACTGTTCAGGGAATCAGCAATTGAGGCGGGGTTTGACGGTCTGATCATCGCGTCCCAATTTCCCGAAATAATCTTCAGTGAAGAAAGGTCGGATTATGATATCGATCATTTTATAAAGTTCCAGCCCGGCATGTCATGGTGGACAAGGAATGAGAGCATAAAGAAAAGTTCATTGAAGGAACGTTTAAAGCGTTTGCTTAAAAGATCGAAAATCGTTCGTGAATGGGTAAAGAAGCATAAGAATAAAACGGAGAAGAATACGCTTAAGAATAAAAAAGAGTTACAGATATTTGAGTATGATGAGTTGTGGGATATCATCCTTCATAAAGAACCCTTCTCTGAAAAAATGATCAGCGGAGGCTTTACCGGATGGGATAACACTGCCCGAAATAAAAACGGGACCATAGTAAAAGGTTCGACTCCGGAGAAGTTCGGTAGATATTTCTCGCAGCTTCTGGAAAAGAACAGCGCCCTGGATATGGTATTTGTAAACGCCTGGAATGAGTGGGCAGAAGGAGCATACCTGGAACCCGATGAAAGATATGGTTATGCATATCTGGAAGAGTTAAAAAATGCGATCATGAAAGATCATTGAAAAAGTCGGTTCGGAGTGTTTGGATATGGGGATCATTGAGAGTATCAAAAGCAGAATAGAAAGAAAAAAGCATAACGCCAGATGGAGGGAGAAGAACAGGAATAACACTACGGAGTTGTTCGGTTTTTGTGATATGGATTCCGTAAGTGTAGGGAACCATACATATGGACCGGTCAATGTCCTGAACTTCAGTGATGATCATACGTTAAAGATAGGAAATTGCGTTTCCATAGCTCCGGAAGTCTGGTTTATCCCCTGCGCCGATCATAATTTAAATACTGTATCTACTTTTCCGTTCAAAGTTAAGATACTTGGATCGCATCCTTATGAAGCGGTATCAAAAGGGGATATTATTGTTGAGGATGATGTCTGGATCGGTTATAGGGCCACCATCCTTTCCGGGGTTCATATAGGCCAGGGTGCTGTTATCGGAGCCGGAGCGCTTGTTGATAAGGATGTTCCCCCCTATGCTGTAGTTGGGGGCGTTCCGGCTAAGGTGATCAAATATCGTTTCGATGATGCTGTGATAAAATTTTTGCTTACTCTGGATTTTGGCTCGCTTACAAAGCAGCAGATCGAAGAGCATATTAATGATCTGTATGTGGGGATCAATGATGCCGGTCCGGATGAAGTAAAAAGGATGTTTGAATGGTTCCCGAAAAAGAAGGGATAACTCTGTGAGGGGCTGCCTGTGAAGAAAACCCTGTTACTCATGCCCTTTTTTATGGGTTACGAAACTGTGATCCGGGAGGAACTGAGCCGGAAGTACGAGACCCGGCTGTTTAATTCGGATAAGCACGATGATGAGTTTGTTAAGGTTTATTATGATGTCAGCTTCATGCGAAGAGTATTCAGATATCTGAACAAAGGCCTGAAGCGCGATGACAGGGAGAAGATCTTTCAGAGTACGCTGACGGAGGCGGATATCGCGGAACTGACGCAGCAAAGCTATGATCAGGTGCTCTGCATTAACGGATGTTATCTTCCGGACTCGTTGTATAAGCTGCTCCGGGAGAAGAACAAAACTGCCAGGTTCATATATTATGCCTGGGATGACATACGGAATCTGTGGAAGGATACGCACCTGAGATTTTTTGATGAGCTGTATTCCTATAATATAGATGATTGCAGGGAATACGGTATGAAGTATCTTCCCATGTTCGTCCGGAATAAGATCTATGAGATCCGGGAAGAAAAGGAATACGATATAGCATTTATAGCAACGGCGCGTTCGGGGCGCTATGATATCGCACGGAAACTGATCGGAAAGTACGGGAAGAAGTACCGCCTGTTTGTATACTTATATTCCAAAGACGCCGGAAATAACAGGGAGCATTGTCATTCCAGGCCGTTAACGAATGAGGAATACATGGATGTGCTGGCCCGTTCGAAATGTCTGCTGGAGATCCCGACAAAAACGCAGAGAGGACCTACCGCCAGATGCTTTGATGCGCTGGTCACGAAGACAAAGGTCATCACTGCGAACCGGGACCTGAAGAAATACCCGGTATGGTCGGATAATATCACGGTGATCGACAGGAATAAGCTGGATATAGATGAGAGCTTTATCTCATCTCCGTATGCGGAGAATGCTTATAAAGTGCTTGACGCGGCCGAATGGCTGAATGAAATGGGTTTATAAGATCCCCGGGAGGAGCGTAAAGAAAGGAAGCTCCTGTCCCCGGAGGGTAACGGATAAGAAGAAATGACGACGGGTTCCGAAAAAGAAAATAAAAAGGGAAAGACCCTGCTTGTGTATATCTTCCTGCATCTGGTACTGATGCTGTATTCTCTGGGAGGAGTGTTCAGCAAGCTGGCGGCCGGGGAAGCTTTTCTCAGTCTGCGCTTCTGCCTGTTCTATGGCGGGCTGATCCTCCTGCTCATGGTTTATGCCTTTGTATGGCAGCAGGTCATCAAGCATCTGCCGCTGACCACCGCATTTGCCAACAAGGCCGTCGTGGTGGTATGGGGCATAGTGTGGGGCTTCCTGATATTCAGGGAACACATCACTGCCGGGAAGGTATGCGGCGCCGCCCTTGTAATCTGCGGGGTGGTATTGTATGCTGTATCGGGAGATAAGGAGAAGGCCTCCGATGGACAATAAGATGCTTCTCCATGCCGGCATACTTCTGGCAGGCACTTTCATAAGTGCGGTATCCCAGGTGCTGCTCAAAAAGGAAGCCATGAAAGAACACAAAAGTGTTCTGGAGGAATACCTGAACATCCGGGTGATACTGGCGTACGGACTTTTTGTGGCGACCACCCTGCTATCGGTTCTGGCCTACCGCGGTATCCCCCTGTCGCTGGGACCTGTTCTGGAGGCCAGCAGCTATATATATGTTACGGCCTTCGGAGTGACCATATTTAAGGAAAAACTGAACGCGAAAAAGATAGCGGCATTATTGCTGATACTGGCGGGCATCACAGTATATGCACTGCTTGGATAAAGCCTGTATTTTCTGAAACGGAGCGGATCGATATGAAACTATTGCTTGAGGAACAGGACAAAAGACAGCTTAAGGCACGGCAGATCAAAGAGCAGCTGAAGGAAAGCGGAGGGAAGCTCTATATTTGGGGAAAGGGTATATACGCCCGTATCCTTGCCGGATATCTGAAGGAAGAAGCGGTGGAAGCGTCTCCCATATGGGTCCTGGATGATCTCTATTTTACGGAAAAGGATCGTGCAGACAGCGTGTCGGTAAGCGATCTGATTCGGGATTATTCCCCTTCGGATGTTGTGGTCTTCGGGATATATGACTACGGGAAGTATGTTCGCCTGAAAGAACAATACAGGGACAGGCTCGTGCATTTTTACGATCTTCACTTTGTGGTCGTATATAACACGATCGTAAAGTGGAGTCCCGATTTTGTCCGTGATAAGCTGGCTCTGTATGAGGAAAGCTTTGATATGCTCTGTGATGAGAAGTCAAAAAAGACCATGGAAGCATATCTGAATGCCACCACGGTGGGGGCTTTTGATGAGCTGTATCTCGACTGCCGGGAGGAGACGGCCTATTTTAATGAACTTACCAAAGACCTGAAGATAGACAGGCTTATCGACTGCGGAGCCTTTGACGGGGACAGCATACATGATTTTATCGCCGCTTTTCCCGCTTACAAAGGGATAACGGCTTTTGAACCGGATAAAAAGAATGTGGAAAAGATCAGGGAAAGAGAAAAGAAGGAAAACATACATGATCTGACCGTGATCGATAAGGGGGTATACTCCGAAACCACGACCCTGTTCTTCCGTGAGGAAGGAAAGTCATCCTCCCATCTGTCGGACAGCGGGAGTATCAAAGTGGATGTTACCCGGATGGACGAAATGGAATTCCCGCAGGATGAAAGAATGCTGCTGAAGATCGATATCGAAGGAAGCGAAATGGAGGCCCTGAAGGGAGCGGAAGAATTCATACGCAGGAATCATCCCTGCCTGACCATATGCGTATATCATAAGCAGGAGGACCTGATCACGATCCCGCAGTTCATTCATTCCCTGGATACGGAAAATGTATATGATCATTATCTGAGATATCACGGGACGGATCTGGCGGAGCTGGTATTCTATGCAATACCCAAAGGGTGGAAATGATGAAAAAGATACTTATCACGGGAGGCAGTCATTCGGAGATTCCGCTTATCGATGCGATCCGGCGTCTGGGGGATCACTATATCATCTCCACAGGCCGTGACGAAGGCGGCCTGGGCCATCAGAAGACCGACAAATATGTCAGAGGGGATTACTCCGACGGTGATTTTGTCCTGAAGCTGGCCAGGGAGGAAGGCGTTGCCGCCATCGTTTCCGGCTGCAATGATTTTGCTTATCTTTCCACGGCCTATGCCTGTGAGGCTTTAGGTCTTCCGGGACATGACAGTTATGAGACCGCAAGGAAATTTCACAGGAAAAACGTCCTGAGAAGCATATGTGAAAAGCTGGGTGTAAGAGTTCCCTTCTTCAGAGAGATCGCTGCGGAGAGCGAACTGGAAAAGTATGAGTGGAATTATCCCATCATCATAAAGCCTACGGATCTGACCGGAGGAAAAGGCGTACGGAAATGCAGCAATCTGTACGAAGCACAGCAGGCATATCATATGGCGGTCATGATGACGAGACAGAATGTGGTGCTGGCGGAGGAATACATCGAAGGTACCAATAACGGCGCATCCATGCTGCTGAAGGAAGGAAAGGTTGTTTTTTCCTTTTTTGATAATGAAGAGTACTATCTGAACAAGTATCTGGTATCGGGAGCCTATGCACCCTCCGATCTTTCGGAGGAAACAAGGGCGGAGATCGTAAGCGGTGCCGAGAAGATCGCAAAAGAACTCTCCCTTACGGACGGCCTCTTCCATTGCCAGTATATTGTTGATAAGGACGGAAAGCCCTATCTCATCGATCCCTGCAGAAGAACCCCCGGGGATCTGTATGTCATGCTGGTCGAGTATTCCACCGGCTGCAGATATGCGGAGAATATCGTAAGGGCCGAACTGGCCATGGATTATGAGCTTCCCGAAAAGCCGGATAACAGGATCGTTGCCCGGGAATGCCTTATGACGGACAGGAACGGGATCTTCAGGGGGATCGAGATCCCGAACGAGTACAGAAAAAGAATGATAGACAGCATCATCTGGGCCCGATCGGGCTTCCTGGTGGATGATTATCTGAAGTTCAAATTCGGTATAGTTTTTTATGAATTTGAAAACAGGGAGATACAGAAATATCTGTTAAAGTATCAGTATTCAAACATAAGCATCAAAATGGAAGATGTAGAAGGAAGAACAGAGGAGATACCGGATTGAAAAAAGGCGTTGTATGTATAGGAATGGCCGGTGCGGGCAGGGCAACCGAACTGCACATGCATGCGTATGTCAGGGTCAGTCACGTGACCGTGAGATTCAAGACCATATTTGCAAGACGGCAGGATCAGCTGGAAAAAGCGGCGGAATTATACGGCTTTGAGAAGATCACTTATGATTACCAGGAAATGCTGGATGATGAAGAGATCGATGTGATCGACATCTGCACGCCGCCTTATCTTCATGAGGAAATGATCATCAGGGCATTAAAGGCCGGGAAACATGTGATCTGTGAGAAACCGCTCACGGGATACTTTGGTGATCCGGAATCGGATGAGCTGGTCGGAAATAAAGTCAGTCGCTCCGTAATGTATGAATCACTTATGCAAACGCTTGAAAGGATAAGGGAAGCAGTCCGCAGTACAGATAGAAAATTCATGTATGCGGAAAATTTCGTTTATGCTCCTGCAGTTGTAAAAGCAGCAGAGATCGTTAAAGCAAGAAAGTCCAAGATCCTATTTATCCGTGGGGAAGAAAGCTTAAAAGGGTCCAGCTCTGCCGTTGCGGGATATTGGAATAAGAACGGCGGAGGGACTTTGATACGTACCGGTACCCATCCTTTATCTGCAGCCTTGTGGCTGAAAATGCAGGAAGCGGAAGCACGGAGTGAAGATATCCATCCCGTAAGTGTTATGGCAGAGGTGGGAGTTTTCACAAAACAGCTGACGGAAGAGGAGCACAGACATATACTTGCGGATCCGGTTGATGTGGAAGATAACGGTACGGCTATCGTCAGCTTTTCCGATGATTCAAAGGCTCTGATCATTGCCAATGACGCCTGCCTGGGAGGCAGTATGAACTATGTGGAATTATACTGCAATGATTCTCATCTGAATTGCAGGCTGACGATGAACGATGCCATGACAACCTATCTTCCCGATGAGAAGGGAATGGAAGACGTATACCTTTCCGAAATGCTTCCCATAAAAACCGGCTGGAATTATCCCTTCGTTTCGGATGAAATGCTGAGAGGCTATTACGATGAGATACAGGATTTTATGGAAGCAGTGTGCTTTGACAGGTCAAGCCGGTCCGGCTTTGATCTGGCATATGAGACCATGCGCGTTCTGTATGCGGCATATAAATCATCCGAAGAAGGAAGAAGGGTGATGTTATGAAAACGGTTTCCATTGTTATCCCCTGTTACAGATCGGCTTCGTATTTAGGCGATGTGGTCAAAGAAATACTTAAAAAAACAAAAGGGATAAATCTTAAGGAACTGATACTGGTTGATGATGGCTCGCCCGATGATGTCTGGGACGTTATCCGGAAGCTGTCACGTGAAAACAAACTGATAAAAGGGATCCATTTTTCCCGCAATTTCGGGCAGCATGCGGCTCTGATGGCGGGATACAGAAAAGCCGGCGGAGATTATATCATTACGATGGATGATGATGGACAGTCCACGCCTGAAGGGATAGAGCTCCTTGTGCAGGAGATGGAAAAGGGTGCGGATGTAGTCTACGCCAGATATCCGCAGTATAAAAAAACGTCCTTTCGAAAGTTTGGAAGTTTTCTCAATCGTAAGATGTCGGAATGGCTTGTGGACAAACCGAAGCATATTCAGGGAAACAGTTTCTTCGGTATGCAGGGATTTATAAAAGATGAGATCATCCGTTATGATCATTCATATCCATATATAGGCGGTCTGATCTTCAGGGCAACGCAGAATATCAGTGAGGTGGATATAGAACACAGAAACCGTAAAGAAGGTGTATCCACCTATACGATCTCGAAGCTGATCCGTTTGTGGATCAACGGATTTACGGCTTTCTCCATTATTCCGCTGAGGATAGCATCTTTTATGGGAATGATATGTGCGGTCCTCGGATTTATACTCAGTATGTACTTTATTATTCGGAAACTGATCCATCCGGAGATACTGCTGGGATTCAGTTCCCTTATTTCGGTGATACTTTTTATCGGTGGGATGATCATGATCATGCTGGGCATGCTGGGTGAATATGTAGGAAGATTGTACATTAACAGCAACTGTTCACCTCAGTATGTCATAAAATCGACAACAGATGATGAAGAATAAAGAAAAAGGAAAAAAAATTATAGCTGTACTGTTTGTATTATTCGCGTTCTTGTGCGCTGCTTATTTTCCGCTCACTATGGGCCAGGCAAGCATTCATTCGGATACCGCAACAGCATCTATCCTTGCGAGAGCGGCAGGACGCCATCTTTCTCCTTTTCCTGCTACATGGACTTATGCCCATATGGATGTATGGGTATATAACATAGGTACCTATGTTTTTCCTTTTTCTCTCATATTGGGTGACCAGAGCCTGGCGAGAATGCTTGGCACAGCGTTCTGCATGCTGGTCGGGGGGATGTCCGTCATATATACATGCAGGAAAGGCTGGAAGAATAATGCCTGGATGATCACGGTTCCAATCCTTCTTCTGTTCATGAACGGGCAGCCGGATATGCAGTATATGCAAGCAGCATACGCACCGAACATAGCCATTATGCCGTTCATGCTCCTTATGCTTTTTAATGTCTGCAGGCAGGAAAAAGAAAAGAAGTATTATATTATTTACGTGATCACATCGCTGGTATTCTGCATGGCAGGGATACGTCAGTTTGCGGAACATGTTATACCCGCGTGGATGGCGGCAATGCTGCTGATATGGGAAGGGATACGCACAGAAGAAAAGCCGGAGCTGAAGAATAATATCAGGGAAGCTTTTCGTCGCAGTCTGTGGATTGCTGTTCCTGCCGTATTGGGCATCGCAGCGTATGCGGCGATCATTTTCACCCATAATATTACCGGTATGCCAAAAGGAAATGGGATGCTCCTTCCCGGAAGTTTCCGTGAGATCATTGATATACTGCTTACCGTTATTTCCGGGATTTATTCCACGATGGGTTATAAAGGGGGGACGCCTCTCCTTTCTCCGGCAGGGATAGCCTCTATTGTATCTCTGGTTATGTGTACCATAGTGATCTTTATTGTTCCGGTATTGCAGGCACTGAAGCTGAAGGAAGAGGAAGGATTTACGAAATTCTTCTTTTACTTTACCTTGGTACATAATGCCATCATGCTGATCATGTCTGTATTCCTGGGCTTTTATACCACATCATATTATATGATCACCTCCATTTATGCCTGCATGATCCTTTCCGGCAGATATATCTATGTCTATTGGATAGAGCAGAAGGGTATAGCAAGATACGCGTGGATAATGCTTTTTGGGCTGGCAGTGATCCTGCAGGGTGCCGGGTTGGTTTCCGGATGTAGAGGATGGAAGGAGAAGCTGGCAGAAGCGGAAGCACTGCCACAGGAGCTGGCTGCGATGGGGTTGACAAAGGGCTATGCGGATTATTGGGACGCATACAAAAATGAAGTCTATTCGGATTTTAAAACCACCTACTGTGCAGTGGAGATATCGGATGCAAATGTAAGACCCTATTATTTTCTCAATGATGCTTCCATCTACGAACCTTCGGAGGGAAAGAGCTTCTTTCTGCTGGGTGAAAAGGATTTCGGGCGGATGGAGATGATACTGCAGAAGTTTGGGGAAACAGAGCAGCTTCTGGATCGCGGAAAATACAAAGTACTGATATACGATCATGATATTGCAACCGACATGAAGAAGGTGCTGGATGACGGAGTGATCGATCATTCTGAACTGATGCCTGTTGTGATCTATGATGAACTGAAGTATACGGAGGAGTCAGTTGTAGTGCGGAGCGGACAGCAGATCAATTCGGAGTTTGTTCCCATGAGTGCCGGAAGATATATCATCGAATATGATGCAGATAAGGTAAATGATCTTAACTTATCCGTTGTATCCCGTACACATCGCTGGGGCTTAGTTTCTCTTTCGGACATTGGAGAGGTAGACGGAAAACGCAGAGCTGAACTTGTGCTGAAGAAGGATCAGCCCCTGATGGAATTCAGGATAAGCAATAACGGTACGGATAGCGTAAATGTATATGGGATCAGAGTTATTACACCGTAACATGCAGCAAGACAGGGGAAGCGAAAAATGAAAAACGATGAATTTGAAGACAACTGGCCGTTATTTGAACGTTTTCTGGGATATCTGCGCTATCTCAAGATCAGGAAGTATATAACAATGGTACCTAAGCCCGTGTGTGTGGATATCGGCTGCGGTTTTAACGGAAGATTTCTGCGCAGTATCTCCAAAAAGATACGAAGAGGTTATGGAATAGACATCCGTGCAAATGAAGCGGTATACGGAAATGTAAGGATAGTGAACAACAGCCGCTTTAACGGCCGTTTACCGATAAAGGATGATCGGGTCGACAGGGTTTTTATGCTGGCTGTACTGGAGCATCTCGATGCTGATTCCTGTCTGGTTGAGGAGGGTGCCCGGGTGATCAAAGAAGGCGGCTATTTTATTTTAACAACGCCTACTCCTTTCTCGAAGCCCATCCTGGAATTCCTGTCATTCAAACTGCATCTGATCAGTGTTGAGTCGATCGAGGAGCACAAGCATTATTGGACAGAGAAGGAATTAAAGGATAAAATGGAGGCATGCGGTCTTAAAGTAATAAAGTATAAAAAGTTCCAGTGCGGTTGCAATCAGTTGATCGTTGCACAGAAATAAAAGGGGGCCTTATGGATAAGCAGTTATCTAAAGATGATCTTGTCATATCTGTGATCATTCCCTGTTACAATGAAGTGAACACGTTGAAAAATGTACTGGATAGTGTCCGGGACTGCGGACTGAGAACGGAGATCATCGTCATTGACGACGGTTCTACGGACGGCAGCAGGGATCTGCTCAGAGGAGAGCTTCGGTCTCATGCGGATAAGATCCTTTTTCTTAAGAAGAATATGGGAAAGGGAGCAGCGTTGCGCCATGGTTTTCAGGCGGCTACCGGAGATCTGGTCATCGTGCAGGACTCTGATCTGGAATATGACCCGAAGGAGTTTCATAAGCTTATCGAACCCTTTATCAGCGGGAACGCTGATGCGGATGTGGTATACGGCTCCCGTTATCTGCGCTCAAACAGGTACCGGGTAGACGGTTTCTATCATGAATTCGGGAATAAGCTGCTCACCATGCTCTCGAATATCTTTTCGGACCTGGCCCTTACGGATATGGAAACCTGTTATAAGATGTTCCGCAGGGAAGTGATACAGTCTATCAAGCTGCGGGAAAATCGTTTCGGCTTTGAGCCGGAGGTGACAGCCAAGCTTGCCAAAGGAAAATACAGGATATACGAGATACCGATCTCCTACCATCCCCGTACCTTTGAACAGGGAAAAAAGATCGGACTGAAGGATGCTTTCCGCGCGCTGTATTGCATCATCCGCTATAATCTTTTTGAGTGAGGACATATGAGCACAGAAGTAAAAAAGAAAAGCATAGACTATCGTTTCAAGATCCTATACGCGGTGGCGATGATCGTTACCGTAGGGGCACATTGCGAGGACGGATCGCTTAACTTATTCTTTGACTGGATGCCCTACGGGGGGATCATCCTCTCGATCCTGATGTTTTCCTCCGGATACTTCTACAAGAAGGAATCCGAAGATCATCCCCTGCTTTTCATAAAGAAAAAGGCGAAGCAGCTGCTGATCCCGTTATATCTGTGGAATGTGTTTTACGGGCTTCTGACCTGGTTTCTGCATCAGATGGGTTTCACCATCGGCGAAGGACTGACGCTCCATAATCTGCTTCTTGCGCCTTTCTACAACGGACATCAGTTTATGTTCAATCTGGCTACCTGGTATGTGGGGCCTCTTTTCACTGCGGAGCTTCTGTACATGCTGCTGCGTAAGGGACTTTCATATATAAAGAAAGATTTTCCGGAAACACCGGTCATGCTCTTTTGTCTCGGGCTGGGCATCCTGGCCTGCGAGATCTCCATCCTGGGTTATCATGACGGCTGGATCCTTTATCTGGAGCACTCATTAAGCTTTCTGACTTATTATGCGGCAGGGGTCTACTACCGGCGCGTGCTGGAGCGTTTCGACCGCCTGCCGAACATTCCGTATTTCCTTATCATCATGGGCATCCAGATGGTGATGTTTTTTATATTTCACCGGCTCCCCTTTTATATCCCGTCCAAATTTGACAGCTTTCCGGAAGGACCGGTGATCCCTTATATAGTCGGCTTCCTGGGCATCGCTTTCTGGTTGCGCATCGCGAGGATCCTGGAGCCGGGACTGGGGAAGGATCCCTGGATCAACACCATCGCGGACGAATCCTACGCCATCATGCTGCACCAGTTCCTGGGCTTCATGGGAGTAAAGACAGTCTATGCGCTGATCGCAAAATTCACAAGCCATTTTGCGGATTTCGACTTTGCATTATATAAATCGGATATCTGGTACTACTACACGCCGCCCCGGCTTCCTTACTATTCGATGATCTTCTATCTCATCGCGGGGCTGGCCCTTCCCATCGCCATATCAAAGGTAATGAAACGCCTGCGGGCACTGATCTTCCGTAAAAAGAACTGATCCTTTGATCGGAAAGATGTTCTTTGACATTATTCCGGATTTCTGATAGAGTAAAATCGGTAAACGGCAGAAAATCTGGAGGTGTGATATGGGACTTTTGGATAGCTTGCTTGGTGTGGTACGTGCAGTGAGTGAAGCGGGAGCAACGGAAACCCCGCATTCCGCAGAGCCCTCTACCGCGGAGCTTGAAGCTCATTATGTGAGGGATGCGCGTCCTTTTGAGGAAAAATTCAGGGAAGTTCTCAGCAGCCACAGTGATGTGATGGTGGAGCAGGGCATCCCGGTGGAAGTGCTGGAGGCACAGGCCGGCCGCGCGATCTATGCAAAGGGAGGGAACCGTCGTCTTCCTGTTTCCTTTACCTACCGGCTGACCCGTAACGGGAAGCCGCTGTACATCCGGCTGTGGAAGAGGTACGAGGAATACGATTATGCCGCAAACCGGCAGGTAAGAGCCTATTGCGACATGAACGGCATAAAGGTACTGGACTTCTTCGAGTATATGCCGAATGCGATCACATACATGCAGGAGCGTATCGACTCCGCACTGGCTGCATTATAAAAGAGTTTGAAACGGGAAGAGAAATGTGAACCTTCACGCCTGCAATGGATGCAGCGCTGTGCTTTACGGGCTTTGCGGGCAGCCGCGCAGCGTATCATCCGGTAGAACCAAGCACACTTTGGTTCTTTCAAAGTTGTTTCTCTTCCCTTTCTTTTATACATGGATATCATTGAGCGGATATCACAAAAGAAAAGCTGGGAAGAATTCCTGGAGTATAAGAAAAGCCTTGGACACCTTGACCGCAGGGAGGAAAAGGAGTGGCGTTTTTTTATTGATGAGGGGGGATACAGAGATTTTTCCCTGACGGATCCCCTGCCTCTGCCCGTCCGCGGAGAGATCAACAAAAGCGGATCCTCCAAAAAGAGGGTGATCTATTCTTTTCCCGAACCCTTTAACAGGATCTTAAAGGGTATTTCCTTTTTCCTGTACCGCTACGACGGGATATTCTGCGAAAGCTGTTATGCCTTCCGGCGGAACAAGGGAGTCGGGGATGCCATAAGCCGCTACAGGAAGCTAAACGGAGCTTCTTCCCTCTGGTGCCTGAAGGCTGATATCAGCAACTACTTTAATTCACTGGATGTTTCGCTGCTGATCGAAAAGCTCTCCTTCCTCCGCAGGGAGGATGAAAGGCTTTTCCTTCTCTTTCGAAAGCTCCTTGAGAATGAGTATGTGAACACGCCCGACGGGAGCACCCTCCGGGAAGAACACGGCGCCATGGCCGGCATCCCGGTGGCACCTTTTTTTGCAAACGTTTATCTGTCGGATGTGGATGAGATGTTTGGGACGGAGCGTTATTTCCGCTATTCCGACGATATCCTGCTCCTTGCGGAGGACGAAGAAGAACTGATCCGCCTGCGGGATAAGCTATTCTCGGCTCTGGATGCCCACGGGCTTAAGATCAACGAAGAAAAGCTGCATATATACCGGCCCGGGGAGGCCGTGGATTTCCTGGGTTTCAGCCTGTATAAGCAGGAAGTGGATCTTTCGGGGATTACGAAGGAGAAGCTGAAGGGCAAGATAAGAAGAAGGGCCCGTGCCCTCCGGCGCTGGAGCACAAAGAAAAAACTTCCGGGAGACCGGCCTGCCAAGGGTTTTATCCGGGCCATGAACCGCAAACTGTATTCTTCCGAAGGAAAGGATTTTTCCTGGGCCCGCTGGTTCTTTCCCTATCTGACCACGGATAAGAGCCTTCACGAACTGGATGCTTATATGGAACAGTACATGCGTTACTGCGTTACCGGCCGCCATTATAAAGGGAATTACCGCATTTCCTATGAGGAGCTGAAAGACTGGGGTTTCCGCAGTCTGGTCCATGAATGGTGGGAGGGAAAGGAGAACCGTAAGGAATGAAGCAGAAGAAGGAAGTACCGTACTGGATCAGCCTGATCCTTTTGCTGGCGGCTGTCGCCTCCTGCATCTTCGGCCTGTACAGTGGAGAGGCGAAGATCGTATACGGCAAGGCGGTAAAGATCTGTATGGAGTGTATAGGGATTGGCTGATAAGGAGCTGAAAAAACAGAAGCTCATAAGAAAATCCGTCCAGGCGGGATGGGGGATACTGTCCAACGGGAATCTGAAGGGCTTTCTCAGGGGAAAGATCTATCAGGGGAAACTCAAGAATTTCTGCGTTCCGGGGATGAACTGCTATTCCTGCCCCGGGGCTCTGGGAGCCTGCCCCATAGGGGCCATGCAGGCCGTCTTTGACGGAAGAAAGAGGAAGTTTTCCTTTTATGTGCTGGGCTATCTTGCGGCCATAGGCGTGATCGCCGGGCGTTTCATCTGCGGCTGGCTCTGTCTCTTCGGGCTGATCCAAGAGCTTCTGTACAGGATCCCAACGCCCAAGATACGCATACCCGAAAAGGCGGACAGACTGCTCCGCTATCTGAAGTATGTTTTTCTGTTTCTCTTTGTATTTGTCCTGCCCTTTTTTTACCGTTCCGAATTCGGCACGGGGGAGCCTTTTTTCTGCAAATACATCTGTCCGGTGGGTACGCTGGAAGGCGGGATCCCGCTGCTTTTGCTGAATGAAGGAATGAGAGCCGCAGCGGGCCTGCTGTTTAAGTGGAAGTTTGCGATCCTGCTTTTGTGCATCCTTTCATCAATCTTTATCTACAGGCCCTTCTGCAAATATGTCTGCCCCCTTGGGGCTTTCTACGCGCTCTTTCAGCGCATCAGCCTTATCCGGCTCCGCTTTAACGAAGCTTCCTGTGTACACTGCGGTGCCTGTGCCGGAGCCTGCAGGATGAACGTGGATCCCACAAAGGCTCCGAACAGTACCGAATGTATACGCTGCGGGGAATGCGTCAAAAGCTGTCCTCAGGGAGCTTTGCATTTCAATATCCGTAAAAAAGCTTCTTCCCCTGCCCGCAGCTGACCTCTATTTCATCGTAACGAGTTCGTATTCCCGTGAGCCGATCCCGATCTTTTCCGCGTGTTCCAGGGTTTCTGCCCAGGATACGTTGGGATTGCTGTTATGCCATACATCCCCGTGATCGTGGAAGTGTTCTTTTGCCATATTATCACCCAGCTGGCTGTTCCGTATGGGCTCGGCTTTCTGGCAAAGGTCCACACAGGCCTGGTCCAGTGCCACCGGGTCAAAGGAAGCCAGCATGCCGATATCGGGAAGGATGGGAGCGTCATTCTCGCCGTGGCAGTCACAGTTCGGTGATACGTCCGTGATCAGACTGATATGAAAATGCGGTCTGCCGCTGACCACTGCGGCGGTATACTCCGCCATTTTCCTGCCCAGCAGCTGGGCGGCATCCCAGTTATTGTTCACGATGGCATCGAAAGCGCAGGCTCCGATGCAGCGTCCGCAGCCCTTACATTTTTCGGGGTCGATCCACGCCTTGTTCCCGTTGTATACGATGGCATCCGATCCGCATTCCCTGGCGCATCTGCGGCAGCCTTTGCACTTGTCTTCGATGACATGTGGCTGTCCGCTGTTATGCTGCTGCATCTTTCCGGCCCGGCTTCCGCAGCCCATGCCGATATTCTTGATCGCACCGCCGAAGCCGGCCATTTCGTGACCTTTGAAATGATTGAGGGATATCAGGATATCCGCATCCATGACAGCGCGGCCGATGTAGGCCTCTTTACAGTATTCCCCGTTGGGAACGGGCACCGCGATATCATCGGTTCCCCGCAGGCCGTCACCGATGATGATCTGACATCCCGTGGTCACGGTATTGAAGCCGTTGATATTGGCGCAATCAAGATGCTCCAGGGCGTGCTTGCGGCTGCCCGGGTAAAGGGTGTTGCAGTCGGTCAGAAAAGGCAGGCCGCCGGCTTCCTTGATAACGTCGGCAACGGCTTTGGCGTAGTTGGGGCGGAGATAAGCAAGGTTGCCGAGTTCGCCGAAATGCATTTTGATGGCAACGAACTTTCCGTCCATATCAATGGTCCCGATCCCTGCCATGCGGATCAGTTTCTGGAGTTTGACCGGCAGGCTCACGCCCAAAACCGTTCTGAAATCCGTAAAGAATACTTTAGATCTTTCCATTCGGAGAACCTCGCTTTCGAATTTGCGGACTATATTAACATGTTCATTATACATGGATATGCGCTGTTTTGCATCCGATATTTTTCCGACAAAAAAAGCACATCATACCGTTATGTGGTATGATGTGCGCGTTTTTCTTTCCGATCAGATCATAAGCTGTTCGTGCAGCCCAGGAATACGGGAAGTCCGGTCTGGTTATCGATGATGCCGTAAACGAAGGGTCGGTCCAGGATGACGGAAACGGGTCTGTATTCCGGAGGGAGTGCACCTAAGGCATCCATCTCAATGGAGGTTACGGCAGAGGCTCTGGTACCCTTCCGGTCAACTTCGATGTGGGTCTTGTGCAGTACGTTGCCGATAAAGATATCGTAATCAACACCGTCTGTGGATTCCATCATTTCCGAAAAGTCTGCTGCTTCTTCGCTGAAGGCAGTGGTCATTCCCAGTTCCTGCAGCAGATTGTTCATGGTCAATTTATAATCGCTGTTGAACTCGGGTATCTGTACGATCACCTCATCGTAGGTGCAGTTCCGTATTGCTTCGGCCAGATCTTCATCACCGGCGGCCAGTTCCGCGATAAAAGCATCCAGATCCTTACCTTCTTCCGGCAGCAGTCCCATGAAGGAGTACTCACCGCCCTTGTAATCCTTTAAGAACCCGATCCCGTCACCGATGCGGAAGTAACGGTTTTCGGTGCTGTCGAGCATGGTCACTGTTGTTATGCTTCCGTCCGCGTTGATGAACGATCTGTTCTCCCAGATGTCATTGTCTTCATATTTGACCTGCCATTCACCTTCAAAAGCAAGTGCGTTGATGAGGAACATCCTGGCATCCCCCGGGATCTCATCCAAAATGGAAGGGATCATCCCATGGGTCTGTGCATTGACCCATCCGTTGATATCCTTGAGGGTAGTGTTGTCAAAAGGGGCGTTCCATATGTCGGCACCGTACCAGGAAGCTGCCTTGGCGGCAAAATCTTCCTTGATCTTTAACTGGCCGTCGTCCTTAAACCAGATGGAGTTGGCCACATTCCAACGAACATCCTTCGAGGCGTTTAAGCGGGCCGAAAGATCATAGAGCAGCGGATTCATCTCCTCTATACCTCTGCCCCCGGAGATCACATTTTCGATCTGGGAAAGGGTCTCTCCTTTTGCGCCGTTTTCCGTCATGCCGAAGGCCAGGGAGATGGAAGTGGGGGACAGCAGTATATTCGGATGTGCCCCTTCCTCTTTTACCGCTTCCGCAAAAAGCTTCATGGAAGCTCCGGAAAGCGCCGAGATCTGCTCCTCACTGAACTCTTTCTCCGGTGCTTCCAGCGTTTTCGCGCCTTCGGTCAGATTTTTGGAATTCTCGCTGGCTTTGTATTCGATGTTGACTTCCTGAGGCTTTTCTTCCACCACTTCCGGATCGCTGACAGGAACTTCCGGATCCTCCGCTCCGCAGGCCCCCAGTAAGGTGACAAGTCCGGTTAAGATTGCAAGTGTACGCTTTTTCATAATTTTTCCCTCCTGTATTTGCATTTCTGTACTGTGATACGCGGGAAAAAGGTGTTTTTATGGATGATCGTAAATTTTTTTATAATAATACTTGAAAAAGATTTTTAATTCAATTAGCCTCTTTTCAGGACGTCCGGATCATTCTTGAAAGGAGACTGAAAATGAACAGGGAAGAACTTCACGGATTCATTTCCGCAGGCAGCGGAAATGAGAGCAATATCTGCCAGATCTGTGCCGTAAGGGACGGGAAAACTCTTTACGAGGACAGCTGGAGAGGATTTGGGCCGGAGGATGCGGTGAATGTCAACTCCGTGACCAAAGGGGTTATGGCGATACTGACCGGCATTGCGCTTGATAAGGGATATATTAAGAGCATTGACGGAAAGGTAATGGACTATTTCCCGGATTATCAGGTTAAGAGAGGGGAAAAGACCATATACGATGTTACCATCAGACATCTTCTTACCATGACGGCACCCTATAAAGGGAAGTCCGAACCCTGGAAAAAGGTGTGCACTTCGGATGACTGGACGTTCGCAGTCCTGGATTTCCTGGGCGGCCGTAACGGGATCACAGGGGAATTCAGATATGCGACTCTGGGGATACAGATACTGGCCGGGATCATAGAGCGGGCCGGTGGGGAAAAATGCATCGATCTGGCGAACCGGGAGCTGTTCATCCCTCTTGGGATCCCCGAGCATAGCCTGCACGGGGACAGCAGCAAGGAGGATCAGTTCGATTTCTTCATGAACAAGGGACCCCGGAAGAATGAGTGGTACTCGGATCCCCGGGATACGGTCACGGCAGGCTGGGGACTGTGCGCTACCGGCAGAGATCTGGCAAAGATCGGTGACATGGTCCTGAATTACGGAAGATATGAAGGAAAGCAGATCGTCTCGGAGGAATGGATCCGACAGATGACCACACCTTACTTAAAGCTGGGGGAGCGCTTCGGCTTCATGGAATACGGATTTTTATGGTATAAGCCCTATGAAGACAGGGAAGTATACGCTGCGATAGGGGACAGCGGAAATATCATCTATGTGAACAGGGAAAAAGACATAGCCGTAGGGGTGACCGGTACCTTCAAGCCGAGGATATTCGACCGGGTCGACTTTATAGAGAAATACGTGCTTCCGTTGGGGGAATGATACGGATTTTTGCGTCGTACCGGCAAATACATTTTTATTGAAAAAAGCGCAAACCCTTGCTATAATGGGGTTTGCGCTTAACTCGATGCGACAGGATTTGAACCTGCGGCCTCTGCGTCCCGAACGCAGCGCTCTACCAAACTGAGCCACGCATCGTAGAAACAGAGATATTATATGAATTAAGCTTGCTTTTGTCAAGCTTCAAAATAAGGAGGAAAATGCCCATGGAGAGGTATTACCAGGAAGAAATCGAATGTGCCGCGCCGGAGAAGATCCGGGGTATCCAGGATGAAAAACTGGTGGCACAGGTCAAACACGTCTGGGACAATGTTCCCTATTATCGGAAGAAGATGGAAGAGAAGGGAGTTACCCCGGATGACATCAAGAGCGTAGACGACCTGCACAAGCTTCCTTTCCTGTCCAAGTATGATCTGCGGGATGCTTATCCCTACGGTCTTCTGGGTGTGCCCCTGAAGGACTGCGTGCGTATACATTCAACCAGTGGCACCACAGGAAAGCGGGTGGTGGCGTTCTACACCCAGGGAGACATCGACCTTTGGGAAGACTGCTGCGCCAGAGCTATTACGGCTGCCGGAGGAACAAAAGAAGATGTGTGTCATGTGAGCTACGGATACGGCCTTTTCACCGGCGGACTGGGATTGCACGGCGGTTCCCAGAAGGCAGGCTGCCTTACGGTTCCCGTATCTTCGGGTAACACGGAACGACAGATCATGTTCATCCGTGACCTGCAGGCCACGATCCTCTGCTGCACTCCCAGTTATGCCGCATATCTGGGTGAGAGCATGAAGGAAATGGGAATGGGGCCGGACGACATCCCTCTGAAGGCCGGTATCTTCGGTGCCGAAGCCTGGAGTGAGGAGATGCGTCACGATATCGAGAAGACCCTTGGCATCAAAGCCTATGATATCTATGGCCTGACAGAGCTTTCCGGCCCGGGTGTGGCCTTCGAGTGCAGCGCCCAGAACGGTATGCATATAAATGAAGATCATTTCATCGCCGAGATCATCGATCCCGATACGGAGGAGGTACTGCCCGACGGAAGCCAGGGCGAGCTGGTCTTCACGGCCATCGACAAGAAGGCCTTCCCCATGATGCGTTACCGCACCAGGGATATCTGCACGCTGCATCGTGAGAAATGCTCCTGCGGCCGTACCTTTATCAAGATGGAGAAGCCTAAGGGACGTACGGACGATATGCTCATCATCCGCGGTGTGAACGTATTCCCGAGCCAGATCGAGACCGTGCTTCTGGAGAACGGCTATCAGGCAAACTACCAGATCATCGTGGACCGCGTGAACAATACGGATACCCTGGATGTACATGTGGAGATGACTCCGGAGATGTTCACCGACGATATCACCGAGATCAATAAGAGACAGGCCGATCTGGTGAAGGGCATGCTGAGCATGCTGGGTATCAAGGCCAAGGTGACCCTGGTGGCACCCAAGAGCATTACCCGCAGCGAAGGCAAGGCAGTGCGTGTGATCGATAACCGTAAAATATGATAAGGGGGGTTATGGCATGAGTGTAAAACAGATCAGTATTTTTCTGGAGAATAAGGCCGGCCGTCTGGACGAGATGACAAAGGTGCTGGCCGACAACAGCGTTAACATGCGTGCGGTTTCCCTGGCGGAGACCGACGGCTTCGGTATCGTGCGCATCATCGTGGACGATCCCTATGCGGCCACCACGGTGCTGAAGGATGCAGGCTATATCAATAAGCTTACCAGCGTAGTGATCGTGGAGGTTCCCAACAGCCCCGGCGGTCTGAACAAGGTCCTTAAGGTATTTACGGATTCCCAGATCAATCTGGAGTACATCTACGCCCTTTCCGCCGGAAAGCAGCCGGAGAACGCCTACATGATCTTCCGCGTCAGCGATCACAAGAGTGCGGAAGCGGCCCTTGTCCACGCCGGGATCCGTGTGCTTACCCAGGAGGATATCGTAGCATTATAATGCTTTTGAGATACGAGTAGAGCATCCTATCCTCTACATAAGAAGTGAGCGGACGGACAAACGGATTCCCGGCGAGACCCTCGACGAGCGTCGGCGCTTAACGAGCATAGCGAGTTTAGCGTCCGCTACGTGAGGAGCGGAGCGGAAGCGTGTCGAGCTGGGAACCGTTTTGCGGACGCGGACTAACATATTGAAGGAGGCCCACATGGAGATCAACATCGAAAAACTTCAGGAACTCATAGACGGATCCGACAACATAGTTTTCTTCGGCGGTGCCGGTGTTTCCACCGAGAGCGGCATCAAGGATTTCCGCAGCGTGGACGGGCTGTACCACATGAAATTCAAATATCCGCCCGAGACCATGCTCAGCCACAGCTTTTACGTGAGCCATAAGGAGGAATTCTTTGATTTTTACAAGGATAAGCTCCTGGAATGCACCTGCGGCGAGAACCCCGCAAAGCCCAATGCCGCTCATATCGCATTGGCGAAGCTGGAGGAAAAGGGCAAGCTCAAGGCTGTGATCACCCAGAATATCGACGGCCTGCATCAGGCTGCAGGGAGTAAAACGGTGTATGAGCTCCACGGCAGCGTGCTGCGGAATTACTGCGAGAACTGCGGAAAGAGCTTTGAAGCTTCGTATCTTTATAATGCGGCGGGAGTACCGAAGTGCGATCAGTGCGGCGGTCCTATCAAGCCGGATGTGGTGCTTTACGAGGAAGGCCTGGATCAGGATACCATGAGTAATGCGGTAAAAGCCATCCGTGATGCGGATATGCTGATAATCGGCGGGACCAGCCTTGTGGTCTATCCGGCTGCCGGTCTTATCGATTATTACCGGGGAAAGAAACTGGTGCTGATCAATTATGACGCCACCGCGAGAGATTCCGTAGCGGATTATTCTCTTCACGGAAAGATCGGCGAGATCTTTTCACAGATAAAGATCTGAGCGATGAAGGGCTGGCTGGTAGTCAATCATTTTATACAGAGCGGTAAATTTGAGGAGCTGTTCGGCATGCTTTTGGATGCCGCAGCTCCTCTTGACGTGGGACTGGAAAAACTCACCAACTCTCGCGTATGGCTGAATCTGGCGTCATGGGGATATGACATCCCCGACAGCGAACGGCCGGATTTTGTGCTGTTCTGGGATAAGGATGTGCGCCTGGCGCGGGAACTGGAGCGGCTGGGGCTGCGTCTGTATAATCCTGCGGATGCCATCGAGGCCTGTGATGATAAGGCAGAGACCTACCTGATCTGTAAGGCTGCGGGGCTTAAGCAGCCCGAAAGCATCATCTCTCCGAAAAAATTCCATGCCGACGGATTATTGGATGATTCGATATTACAGGATACGGAAAAGCTTTTGGGCTATCCCTGTGTGCTGAAGGAGGCCTTCGGATCCTTCGGACAGCAGGTGCATCTGGTGAAGAATGCGGCTGAACTGGCGGAAATCATCCGTTCCTGCGGTGACAGACCCTATCTGATCCAGAAATATGTAGCATACTCCAAAGGCCGGGATATCCGCGTGGAA
The DNA here is from genome assembly GCA_017552715.1 of Lachnospiraceae bacterium. Lineage (GTDB taxonomy): Bacteria > Bacillota > Clostridia > Lachnospirales > Lachnospiraceae > NK4A136. The sequence goes on along the minus strand of JAFZOW010000019.1, from coordinate 3,979 downwards.
GTGGTTGGGGGAAAAGTCATCGCCGCCATGCTGCGGGAAAATGAAGGGGACTTTCGTGCCAACCTGACAAATGGCGGACATGCCACGGATGTGACGGGAAAGCTTACGGAGGCGCAGGAAAAGCTAGCGCTGGCAGCAGCGGAAACGCTTAAACTGGATTTTGCCGGCGTGGATCTGCTTTACGGGGAAGACGGTCCGCTCCTCTGTGAAGTGAATTCAAATGCGCACTTTAAGAATCTTTATGAATGCACGGGGGTAAACGCCGCGGATCATATACTGCGGCTCATATGTTCAAAGAATAAGTGAACGATGTCGATATCGCTGTTTGCGTAAAGCATGCGGGCTCCCGCCGCGTCTTCCAGTTCGTTGAAAACGGGCTCTCCGCGGTGATAGATCAGATCGATCGCAGCAAAATCGATATCCAGATGTTTCAGGATGCACTCCGCCAGGGTGCTTTCTTTTTTGTCCGGTTCCCGTAAGCTTGCTTTCCCGCCGAGGGAATAGTTGCTGCGGAAATCCCTGTCGCTTTCCCTGAGCATGGCGGCAACGATCTTTCCTCCCACAACATAGATGCGCAGATCCCGTCCGGGAGTATCGCAGAAATCCTGAAAAAAGAAGGATCTATCCGGATGTGCGGCGTATATCTCATCCGCATCGGAGGGCTTGGATACAAGAAAAACCTCGTTGCCGCCGTGGCCGTCACGGCTCTTCATCACCAGGGGGAAAGAGACATTTTCCGGAAGATCTTTGTTAAAAGGCAACACGGGGATATCCCAGTCACGCATCTGCTTTAAGGCAGCAAATTTGTCGTTCCCCAGAAAGGCAACGCGGCTTTTGTTGAATACCCGTATCCCACGCATTTCCAGGGATTCACTCAGCTGATAATCCCGGGATCGGTTTACGGCTATATCCGTATCGGCAAATTCGGCATCGGAAACGCCGCAGCCGGTTTTTCCGTGTATGTACAGGGAAAACTTCCAACCGCGGCGCCTGCATTCCTGCCGGTACATCTCAATATATTCCTTGTTTTTTCCGGCATCCTCCTGCCGGTAGATCAGTGTGAGTTTCAAAGTGTGTTATTTCTTCCGTTTGCGTTGATGGCGCCGGGCTCCTTGTTGATGAGATAGTTCTCGTCATAGTTGGGATACAGGCGGTAGTATACGAAACCGTTGTTGATACCTTCTCCGTCGGTGCCGGCCTTGACGGGGCAGACCCACACTTCGGGCATTCCGTTGTCGGCGCGCTTCAGGATACGATACTGGTTGATGTAGTACTTGCGGTAGCTGATATTGATATCCTTCTGTCCTATCTCCTGAATGTAAGCGTTGTAAAGGGTTCTGTGAGCGTTCACACCGTAGGGATCACGAAGTACGCCGTTCCGATAGTTTCCAGCATATCTGCCCTGGATGTCGCCCTGTCTGGTAAGAGTCCATTCAAAGCCGTTGTATACGCGGTAGCTCTCGCCGGTGTAGGGGTCGGTCACATCAAAGTATACACTATTCTGGCCGCTCTGTCCTATCTTGTTCCATTCTGTGGCTGCTGCATCGTCCAGAATGAGTACGCGCTCGAGAGCTTCACCCAGTACACGGGCCATTTCCAGATCGTTGGATTTCTTTGCCTTATCTATAAATCCCATAAGATTGGGGGTGATCACTCCCACCAGAACTGCCATGATCGCGATGACTACGATCAGCTCTACCAGGGTGTATCCTTTATCATTCAGTCTCTTTGTCATGTCGTTTACCTCCTATGTTTGAAAAAACCACTTTGCCAGTGCAGAGTGGTTTGTTTCTTGCAACTGGCTGCCATTTTACAGGCCCTTTAGCTTTGCGTCACAGAGTTTTCTCTGCTTTGCTCACTATGTTTTTGTCCTTCTGTAATATATATCGGGTGAAAGCGGGTTTGCTTAAGGGTTTGCGAAACAAAAATTTCTGAAAGCCATATTTTGTGGGCAATACACAAGATGTTGTGTCTGAGAGTACTGAAAATGCGGGCTTAGACACAAGTCAAAAAAAGCTTGAAATGAAAATCGCATCGTGATATTATGGAACTCCGTGAAATATCCTTGCTCCCGGTAAGTCGGGGGCCATTCGGCCGCAAGCGGCCAGACCATAAGGAGGTAAAGAGTAGCATGAACAAGTACGAATTAGCCGTTGTTGTCAGCGCTAAGGGCGAAGAGGAAGAGAGAAATGCTACCGTCGACAAGGTAAAGGGCTACATCGAGCGTTTCGGTGGTTCCATTACTGATGTAGAAGACGGCGGCAAGAAGAAGCTTGCCTACGAGATTCAGGACATGAAGGAAGCTTACTACTACTTCATCCACTTCGAATCGGAAAGCTCGACTCCCATCGAAGTCGAGAACCATGTGCGACTGATGGAAGACGTGATCCGTTACTTATGCGTTCGACAGGACGAGGAGTAAGAAAGAGAGGATCACTCTATGAACAAAGTAGTATTGATGGGGCGTCTTACTAAAGACCCGGATGTAAGATATTCTAATAACGGTGACAATCCCCTGGCTATCGCAAGATATACCCTGGCTGTGGACCGCCGTTTTAACCGTAACAGTAATGAACAGCAGGCCGACTTCATTCCTTGTGTGGCTTTCGGTAAAGCCGGTGAGCATGCCGAGAAGTACTATCGCAAAGGCCTGAAGGTAGCTGTAACGGGACGCATCCAGACCGGAAGCTATACCAATAAGGATGGTCAGAAGGTCTATACTACGGAAGTAGTGGTGGAAGAGCAGGAGTTCGCCGAGAGCAAGAATGCAGGCGGAAGTACCGGCGGATCCTATCAGGATGCCGGAGCTGCTCCGGATGACGGATTCATGAATATCGCAGAAGGCATTGACGACGAGATGCCTTTCGGGAATTAAGAAGACGGTTGTTTTTACAGGGATAGGAGGCAAATAAAATGGCATTTAACAGAGATTCCGAGCGTGGCGACGCACCCAGGAAGAGAATGGGCGGTATCCGCCGTCGTAAGAAGGTCTGTGTATTCTGCGGCAAGGACAGCGAGATCAGCTACAAGGACAGTGTTAAGCTGAAGAAGTATGTGTCCGAGCGCGGTAAGATCCTTCCGAGAAGAGTGACCGGCTGCTGTGCAAGACATCAGCGTGCTCTTACTCTGGCGATCAAGCGTGCACGTCACGTTGCACTGATGCCTTACGTAACGGATTGATCCGAAGGATGTTATAATGAGAAGGCGGGGCTCCGGGATTTCCGGGGCCTCTTTTTTATCTCCGATACATAAGCGTTCCTGACCGTTCCGGAGAAAACAGGAAAATTATTTTCAAAAGTATATTGACATTCGAAAACGTATTCCGTATAATTACTAACGCACTTAACTGAATACGGTATTACAGATATCGGAGATAAGTACTTAAAGAGGCGGGAATAGCGTTCCACGCTCAAAGCGATCGAAAGCCTGCTTTCGATCGAAAAGGAGGCGGGGCGCAGCGTCAGCCGACGGGGGTTTCCCACGTCGGCGTCAGCGAAGCTTCCGCCGACGTGGAGAAGTACTCAAGAGGCCGAAGAGGCGCCCCTGCTAAGGGTGTAGGTCGGGTGACCGGCGCGAGGGTTCAAATCCCTCCTTCTCCGCTAGGCAGCCAGAAGGTTGCCTTTTCTCTTCTGAGGGACAGATTTACATAAGTTTCTTCTATATAAATGTAGTCCAAACAGAAGGGAAAAATACCACATTTTGTGCCGCAAAAAACACCTCAAAAATTTTTAAAAAAAATTAAAAAAAGGTGTTGACACAAAAGAACAAAAGTGGTAGTATCTAAAAGTCGCACGCAAGAAGGCAAGAAAATAAAGGCCTGCAGCAAGCGACGAAGCACCTTGATAAATAAACAGCTATCCAACCCTGAAAGATTCCAAGAGAATTATTTCAGAACGATGTAAATCATGGATATTCAAAGCCAGTTCGACTGGCGAGGATATACAAACTTTATTAGAGAGTTTGATCCTGGCTCAGGATG
>JAFZOW010000003.1 GCA_017552715.1 Lachnospiraceae bacterium | reverse complement strand
GGCTTTATCGACAGCTTCCGTTACTTCTATCCCGAGCAGGCGGATGTATACTCCTGGTGGAGCTACCGAATGCGGGCCAGAGAGCGGAATACGGGCTGGCGTATCGACTACTTCGTGGTATCGGAGAAGCTTAAAGATCGGATGCGGGATGCGAAGATCCATTCGGATATCATGGGGAGCGACCACTGCCCGGTAGAATTGACAATTGATATATAGAATACAGAGGGGTGCGGCGGCGGTCTTTGAGTTTGGATACCTGTTCGGAAGCAGAAAAGAAAAATAGCCGCCCAGCCTGACAAGCAGCGGCTATTTTAGTTCTGCCAACAGGGGGAAAGCCGTCACTGGCTACCACCTTTTTGTATTATATCATACCGGTCTATCAAATACAAGAGGGAGAAGAACTGCTATGAAAGATAAAGGAAAATACTATATTACTACCGCCATCGCGTACACCAGCGGCAAGCCCCATATCGGCAACTGTTACGAGATCATCCTGGGGGATGCCATTGCCCGCTATAAGAAGGCCGATGGTTATGATGTGCACTTCCAGACCGGAAGTGACGAACACGGGCAGAAGATCGAGACCCGTGCCATTGAGGAGGGTGTTACCCCCCGGGAATTCGTAGATGCCACCGCAGGGGAGATCAAGCGCCTTTGGGATATCATGGGTACGGATTACGACCGCTTTATCCGTACCACGGATGCGGATCATGAAAAGCAGATCCAGAAGATCTTCAAAAAGATGTACGAGCAGGGCGACATCTACAAAGGCGCCTACGAAGGAAAGTACTGTACCGAGTGTGAGGCTTTCTATACCGAGTCCCAGCTGGTGGACGGGAAGTGCCCCGTCTGCGGCGGTGCGGTGCATGAAGAGAAGGAAGAGGCCTATTTCTTCAAGATGAGCAAATATGCCGACCGTCTGATCGAGCATATCAATACCCACCCGGAGTTCATACAGCCCGTGTCCCGCAAGAACGAGATGATGAACAACTTCCTTCTGCCCGGCCTGCAGGATCTGTGCGTCAGCCGTTCCTCCTTTAAATGGGGGATCCCGGTGGACTTTGATGATAAGCATGTGGTCTATGTGTGGCTGGATGCCCTCAGCAACTATATCACCGGTATCGGCTATGATGCGGACGGGAACAGCGGCGAGCAGTACAAAAAGTACTGGCCGGCGGATCTGCATCTGATCGGCAAGGACATCATCCGCTTCCATACCATATACTGGCCCATCTTCCTTATGTCTCTGGGAGAGCCGCTGCCGAAGCAGATCTTCGGTCATCCCTGGCTTTTACAGGGCGGGGAGAAGATGAGCAAATCCAAGGGCAACGTGCTCTATGTGGACGATCTGATCGATATCTTCGGCCTGGATGCGGTGCGTTACTTCGTACTGCACGAGATGCCTTACGAAAACGACGGCACCATCACCTGGGAGCTGATGACGGAGCGCGTGAATTCCGATCTGGCCAATACCCTGGGGAATCTGGTGAACCGTACCGTTGCCATGAGCAACAAGTACTTTGGCGGAAAGGTGGAGGATAAGGGAGCTGCCGATGCCGCCATCGACGAGGATCTGAAGGCCGTAGTGACCGGCGCCTACGCTAAGGTGGAGAAGCACATGGAGACCCTGCATGTGGCAGACGCCCTGACAGAGATCTTCAACGTGTTCAAACGCCTGAACAAATATATCGACGAGACCGAGCCCTGGAAGCTGGCCAAGGACGAGACGGCACAGGATCGGCTTTCCACGGTGCTGTACAACCTCTGCGAAGGGATACTGAGCGGAGCTGCCCTGCTGGCGCCCTTCCTGCCCACAACGGCAGAGAAGATCGCTTCCCAGCTGGGTGCGGCGCTTCCGGAATTCGATCAGCTGGACCGCTT
>JAFZOW010000018.1 GCA_017552715.1 Lachnospiraceae bacterium | reverse complement strand
TCTCTATTTGGGCGATTTCCGCTGTTTTTTTCTCGCTGTCCACGCAATCCTGACAGCGATCCTCGCCTTTTCTGCCGTTTCCGCTGTCTTTTTCTTCCTGCTCACTCGATTTTGACAGCGATTCTCTCTTTTTCTGCGATTTTCGCTGTCTTTTTCTTCCTGCTCACTCGATTTTGACAGCGATTCTCTCTATTTCTGCGATTTCCGCTGTCTTTTTCTTCCTGCTCACTCGATTTTGACAGCGATTTTCTCTATTTTTGCCGTTTCCGCTGTCTTTTTCTCGCTGTCCACGCAATCCTGACAGCGATCCTCGCCTTTTCTGCCGTTTCCGCTGTCTTTTTCTCCCCGCACACGCAATTTTGACAGCGATCCTCTCTTTTTCTGCGATTTTCGCTGTCTAATCAATTCCTCCCCCGATACATCGGCTCTTCATTAATCCAGGCGGATCCCTGCGCGGGAACAAATGCCCCAAAACCTCGGTGCAATCAGCTTCCCGTTGAGCGGTAATAGCGTATGGCCCGGTGAAAGAGCAGGGTCATCAGGGCAAAGAGTAACGCCCCGGACAGAGGAGTGACAAAGACCGTCCATAAAGGCCAGCCGTAAAGCGGGCTCCCCAGGATATAAGCCGCCGGAACATGCATGGTCATCGCAAAGGGGGCCACCACGGAAAAAAGGATACGCAGGGCCTTCGGAAAGATATCGATGGGATACTGGCAGGCGCTCCTTCCCCCGTAGGTCAGGGCGTTCACCAGCTCCACGGACTTTACGCTGTGGATGCAGAAGATGGCTTCAATGAGGAAAAGCCCCAGGATCAGCAGGCAGCTCATGAAGATGGATTCCGCCAGAGCCAGCACTTTAAGAAAACTCCAGCTGACTTCGCTCATCCGGCATCCCATCACCATGGACAGCACACCCACCGCGATGCAGCTGATCCGCCGCGGGTCCGTTCCGTTGCACAGCACCTGGGTCAGGATCCCCCGGGGCCGCAGCAAAAGGCTGTCCAGCATCCCGCTGCGTACCATGGAGGGAAAATCACCGGTGACACCCCTGCCGAATACCTCCGTCAGGTAAAAGGAGACCGACATGAGTCCGAAGAAAAAGAAAAGATTCCCGCCGCTCCAGTGCCCCAGCTGTCCGAAACGGTCCACCACCATGATCACCGCCAGCATCTCGCCCCCCTGCATCACCAGCTGGGCCAGGGTCTGCATGATAAAGGAAGAAGGGTATTGAAGCTGGCTCTTTATGAGCATCGCGATGGAATGACGGTATAAACGAAAAGTATCCATGCTTCAGCCCCCCTGTACGATGATGCGCTTCCGGTTGGCATTCCACAGAGCGTAGCCCGCAAAGAGCAGCACTACGATCCAGACCGCCTGTACCAGAAGGACACGGGGTGCGTCAGCTATGCTGTAATCGCCGTTATACAGACGTATGGGCCCGTCCAGCAGCTGTGCATAGGGAAGCAGGGTGATGAGCTTCTGCCAGCTGTCCGGGAAAAGGGTCAGGGGCAGGATGTTCCCGGAAAAAGTCATCATCAGAAGATTGAGCATGGCCTGTATCCCCCTGGGATCCAGGGTACGCATGGTAAAGGCCATGGTGATATTTTCCAGTGCGCACACGCACATAAGCCCCAGGATCAGCCCCAGCACCCCCGCAAGCAGCCCGGGTACGGAAGCGGGCAGAGAAAGCCCCCAGCCCTTCGGCAGAAGGAAGGCAAAGACCAGCATGGGGATCCCCCGCATCAGGCTCCCCGTGAGCTTCTGAGCCATAACGCGCACGTAATAGAACCAGTACATATCCACCGGACGGCACAGATCATAAGAGATATTGCCGTTGCGTATCTTGTCCAGCAGGTCCGGATCGCTGGCCAGCAGCATGCGGAAGAAAGCCTGCTGCAGCCAGACATAGCCGGTCACATGCTCGATGGGCATGGTCTGGGGCCGGCCGGCATACAGGGCCCGGTAAAGCGCCACCAGCACGATGCCGAAGAACATCTGGCACAGTATCCCGCCCAGAACGGCCCCGCGATATTGCATTTCCATCCGGTTCCGCATACGGAACACCGAAAGATAGGCTCTCACAGGTCCATCTCCTTATACATGGCCGCGATCAGATGATCGATATTCTCGGGCTGCAGGGTCATCTCCCGTATGGTACCGGCTTCCTGCAAAAGCTCCAGGAGCTTCGCCGTGGGTACCTCTGCGGGGGAATAGCTCAAACGGAAGTCGGCACCGCTGCGGCTGAGCCCCACCCCCTCCGGAAGCTTCAGCTCCGGTTCTGTATCATAACGAACGCTCACGGTACGGGTGGTATCAAAACGCGCAAGCAGCTCCGGCAGCTTCCCGTCAAAGAGCTTCCGCCCGTGGCCCAGCACCAGCACCCGGGAACAGAGGGCCGCGATATCTTCCATGTCATGGGTCGTCAGCATGATGGTGGTCCCGTGCTCCTTGTTCTCCCGCTGCAGGAAATCCCGCAGTGCCAGCTTGCTCACCGCATCCAGGCCGATGGTGGGCTCATCCAGGAACAGAAGCTCCGGACTGTGGAGCAGGGAGCCGCACAGCTCTGCCCGCATCCGCTGGCCGAGACTTAAGAGGCGCAGGGGGGTACGCAGAAGCTCTTCCAGCTGCAGGGCCTCCGTAAGCTCCTTCAGCCGGTCCTCGTACGCACTCTTCGAAATGCTGTAGATATCCTTAAGGAGACTGTAGCTGTCCAGGATGGGCACATCCCACCACAGCTGGCTGCGCTGGCCGAAGACCACCCCGATATGCCGCACATGCTCCCGGCGTTCCTTCCAGGGAATCCGGCCGCCCACGCTGGCGCTTCCCCCGTCCGGCGTCAGTATCCCCGAGAGGATCTTGACCGTGGTGGACTTTCCCGCTCCGTTGGGCCCGATATAACCGATCAGCTCTCCCTTTTCCACGGAAAAAGAGACGTCCTTCAACGCCTCTACGATCTCCTTCTCCCTGAAAAGCTTTCCTTTTTCCCTTTTCTTTTTTACGGTGAAATTCTTCCGAAGCCCGCTGACTTCTATATAACTCATAATGCCACCTCACTGCAGCTGACGGATTATTCTATCATGCCCCACCAAGTCCTGTCAAAAAGAATCGCCTCACGGGTACCCGGACTGCGGGATAAAAGAGACCAGATCGCCGCCGAAAAAAAGTCATATTTTACCGGTATAAAAGAGAGATAACGCAAACTGCTGGGAGAAGCTCATTAAAAGACATATAAAGAATGAACATTCAGGCGAGGAGGGAGACACTCACAGTCTCTGTCCTCGTTTATTTGTATACAAGGATATAACGAAGATGGCGAAAGCCGTCCCGTAAGGTGCGGAGCTTGGACATTCTCGGAAAACGGGCTTTCTTAAGCTGCACCGGCACCTGGCCGATCCTCATCCCGGCAGCAGAAGCCAGGGCGATCATCTCGGTGGCAAATTCCATGCCGGCGGTCCTCAGCTTAAGCCTTTTTGCCGCTTCCCGGCTCAGCCCCCGGATACCGCAGTGAAAATCCTTCACCTCGCAATGAAAGCGCCGGCGCCCCAGAGCGGAGAGAACTTCTGCTCCAAGCTTGTGAGAGAATGGCATGGCTCCCGGCTCTATGCCGCCGGCAAAGCGGTCCCCGATCACCATATCACAGCCATCATCCTTCAGTTTGTGATACAGTTTTTCCAGTTCCTTCAGCTCATAGGTGGTATCGCAGTCGGCCATCAGAAGATACTCCCCTCTGCCGGCCCTTATCCCGGCCCGGAGAGCTCTTCCGTAGCCCGGGAGGGGTTGTCTTATGACCCGGGCACCGCTCTCCTTCGCAATACGGGCCGAAGCATCCTCCGAGGCATTATCCACCACCAGGATCTCGCCCTCCACCCCGAGCTGCACAAGAAAAGCCCGTGCCTCCTTCACGCAGGCCGCTACCGCACTCTCTTCATTCCTGCAGGGCAGGATCACACTGACCTCAATCTTCTCCCGCATGTCTTTTCCTCCAGGGCCGGGAGCCCAGCAGCTCCGCAAGGATCAGTACAAAAGCAAGTACAGTAGCTGCGAGAGCACGGTAAGTAAAAAAGTAATGTACATACGAATGATTATGCAGCACAAGATATCTGACAAATGGTACTGCTCCGGCCATAATGATCAGGATGATCAGTTTTTTATCGATATTCTCACATCTGTATATTATCCCCAGCGCCACAGCCACAAAGAGGATGATCACTGCTGCGATCACTCCGGGGATCCCCAGGGAAAACGGGAAAGTACAGGCTATATTCCGATAAACAGCCATGATCAGATATAAAGGTAAACTAACTCCGACATCCCCTCCAAGTCTTTCTGCGATATGCTCCGTCACATAAGGTCGAACATCTTCGCCGAAGACCAAAGCGGTCAGTAACCATTTCGCTATCCACATTCCTATGTATCCTATCCCCCACATCAATGTTGCTTTCAATGTGGTCCTGAGGCTTTCTCCATTCTTCCGTTCAAGCCATAACAAAAGCAGCAATGGCAAAGTAAGAGTCAGTGTTTCTGTAGTCAGAAAATCCAGATAATTTGCCGTTATTCCAACGATCATAAAAAGGTATCCATACCATCTTTGCTTCGCTTTCGTGTGGAAGCTCAGGATCACAAGACAGCTAACAAGACTCAAAAGACACATCCAGATATACTCCAGTGCCAAAGGCGCCACATACCACCTTGTGAAGATCGATCCCAGAAGTAATCCCAAGGCAGGTGCAGGCTCATGTTTTCGTATCAGTATGACCATGATCGCAGCAAATAACACGAACAGTAATATCGCATTCAGTATGTATATACCACGGACAGACATCAGGATCAGAAGCGGTCTGACTATTGCAATGGACCCATGCCAATAACGAAGATACTGCTGATTCGCTTTTCCCCCTTCCCTTACGGAAAGCAGATAATTCACATTCTCATCATACTCCGGAGAATAGTAATAAGCCGACAGCAGAACACTGCGTAAAGTGTATTCTCTCTCATAGTTCCACGCAATATTCAGCAGAATGGAATCTGCATAATGATCTATTTCAGTTCCAAGAGTATTTTTGACCATCTTGGCATAAAGATCGCCTTCACACATATATTCAGCAGACTCGAGACTATGGGGCCGGATCGCCTCCCGGGGGATCTTTGCCGCCATACACAGTAATGTAAGTAAGAGTAATACAGTGCCTGCAAAGACCAACAAGTATCCTAATGCTTTTTTCCCGCTTATATTCACAATCATATCCTAAGATCGTTTCAGTATTCCCTTTTTCCTAAACTCTATGAAAAGGGACGGCCAAAAGCCGTCCCCCTCCATACAATTCTTCCTATACTATTTCAGATTCAGCTTGAACTTCGCCACAGCTTTCTTTCCCGTCAGCTTCAGGGTTCCGCCCAGGCTCAGGCTGTAGGTCTTCTCCTTTGCCGCTGCCTTCTTGCTTACCACGGTGATCACACCGTCGGCGTAACTTGCTTCCCAGGCACCGTCCTTATCCTTAAGGGCCGATGCATCGATGTCCACCAGGGCCTGATTCTCCGGACGGCTCAGATCCAGAGTATAGACCTTCTTCACCCGGGTCTTGGCTGTCAGCCAGTAATCATAGCTGTAGGTGGCGATCACGGGAATGTTCACGCTCACCGCTGTATTGTCGGAAGCGGTCTTCAGCTCCGCATCGTATACATCCAGGCTGAGTTTGCCCTTGGAGGCCTTGAGCTTCACCGTCAGAGGCAGAGCCTGTCCGGTGCTCATGAAGACCGTGAGCTTCACTTCCGCTTTCTTTGTGAAAGGTACAAAGGCCTCGTTGCTGGCCAGCTCGATACTTGCCCCGTTCCAGTACACATCATAGCCCGAAGCAGCACCGGCTACAGCTGCAGCACCGGATACGGTACCGGCATAGCCCGTTACCTTCGGTGTTACATAAACGCTGCCACCCAGCTGTGCGTCCATCTTGCCGCTGACCTTGCCCTTCACGGCTTTTTCCGCAGCAGTATTCGTCACCTTGATGGTAAGAACTGCAGGCTTGCTGCATCCTTCCACTGTAGCGAACAGCTTATAGCTGCCCTTTTTCGCACTCTTATCTGCTTTCACTACCACAAGGTTTTCCGCCAGATTGGCACTTACGCCTGCAGGGAGCTTGGAGCTATCCAGACTGATCCCTTCAGGAGCCACTTCGCAGCCTCCGGCATAGGTCAGGTATACACCAACGCGCTCCCCATCCACCGTATTGTTCAGGGTTATCATCTTCTGACTGAAAGCAGCCTTCGGAGCTTTATTGTTTTCCTTAACGGTAAACTTAAGATATACATATGCGTTATCGATCCAGCTGCTGTTGCGCAGACGGATAAATCCGTTCGCAGCCTCATTGGCCAGCACCATGATCTCGCCCGTCTCATCGATGACCGCAGCCACTTTGGCGGCATCCACCGGCTTGTATTCCTTGCCGTCCTTCAGCACATAATCCGCTGTCCAATATCCGGCATAGTTATCCGGAGCCAGCTGTCCGTTCTTTTCATGAGTATAGAAAGCCATGGGCTCGTTCTCTTTATGAGCCGTGGTATAGAGAACAGCGCTTTTCTTATCCAACTTGTACTTCGGATATTTCAACTGGGTCTTCAGAGTAAAGGAAACACTGCAGACCACAGGGGCACCATTCTCATCTGCGTCATGATCCTCGGTCAGGAAGCTGAGTTCGATCTTGCGGTTTGCCTTGCTCTTCTGAACGCTCTTTGCCTCCTCGGCAGTAATGCCATCCTTCAGACGGATGCCCACTGCCGCATAACCGTGTCCGAGTTCCGCCTTGAGGGAATCCACTTCGCAAAGTTCAAAATACTTGGCAGCCGCCTCGTTCAGGCTTACGCTCTCCGGCTTCATGTCGGCACTGATTTTCGTCCCCTTGATCAGTACCACGGCATAATCATCCACACAGAGCAGATTCGGCATGTTCACCTGCTGCGCGCTAAATTCCTTTTCCTTCGCAGGCTTCTGTCCGTTCTCCAGCTCGGGAGTAGGATGCATGGAGGTATAGATCACATAAAGGGTCACATCGCCGCTGTAGATATCCCCGTCTTTTCCCAGCTTCTCCACACGGCGGTTGAACTTGCGGCTCTGAGAGAAGTTCAGGAAACGATTGTACTTTGTAAACTCCGGATCGATGCTGCCATCATTGATCTCGGCTGCCGTGGGCAGGATCGTGGTGGTTACGGCATCGTAGGTAAGGGGCAGATACTTAAGGGGTGCTTCGCCTTCTCCCAGGATCTCGTATTCCCCATCCTCCAGGATGCTGTCGATCAGTGCCTCATCCATAGCGGCACCATCCGCACAGGCAGCTGCCAGAGCAGCTTCCGCCTTATCTCCCAGCTTCACTTCAATACCCTTATAGGTGATATTGAACTGATCCGGCTGCCAGATGGCATAAATGGTAAGAAGCTCTGTCTGGTCGGCGGTATTGATGTTCCAATAAACTTCTTCCGGATCCAGCTGTATAACATTTCCCTGATCGTCGGTCACAGTCTCGACCTTCTGTGCCGGCAGGATCTCTCCATTACCGAACTGATATTCCCAGCCCATGAAGGTAAAGCCGTCAAGGAGACCGTACAGGGCCACGATCTGCAGTTCTTCCGGGGGCAGATAGCCGCTGACCTCCAGCTCTTCATTAGGATTGATGATCCCGTTACCGCTGATGTCGATCAGCTCCTTATATTCATCTCTGCCCTGAAGCTCGAACTTTACAGGATTAGATTTCTGCCAGTTGGGATAAAGGGTGATCTTCCCGTTCTCGGCATAATTCTGAAGATCCTTTACCTTGGCAGTAGTAGGAAAGTACGCCTTTTTCGTCCGTGTACGCGTTTCATCATGCGCCTCGGCACCACTCCCGACGCGGACCGTATATTTTTCTGTATAGCTCAGATACCACGCCTGCTCACCACTGATCTTGTACCCCTCTTTCAGATATACCACCGGGGCCAGCTGATCTTCCGAATCCGAAACAAAGCTCTGACTCACGCTTCCCTGCTCATCGAGAATGATCCGCTCATTTTGGGCAGCTTTGATCCGCTCTTTGGCATATCGGGATACCGATACCCCTTCTTCCAGCATATAAAAGACTGTATACTCTCCGGTAACGGCATCCGCATTTCCAAGCACATCCGGCTCACCATAAGACAGTTCCTTCAGGAATTCATCCTTCTCCGTGAAGTCCCCGATGCTCTTGCTTCCAAGATCATCTGACTTTTCCGGCGCTTCTTCCTGCTCCGTCACCTCCGCAGGCTGTTCCGCTTCCGGTCCGGCCGCATAAACAGGGATCTCGCTGAAGGTCATCACCAGCGCCAGCATCCAGCCCAGCAGGCCTTTCCATTTCCGTTTCCACTCTTTCATCTTACTCTTCCTCCTTCTTCCGGAGCGTTTCCCGCTCCGGTATGCTTTATCGTATCATCCGTATAATACGGAATAATGCACTTATTCTCTCCCGTCCCAGCAGTAGGTGCAGAGCTTGTCCTTATCGATACCCACGGCATCCATCATATCATCCAGACGGTTAAAGGCCAGGCTGGTAAAGCCCATCTGCTGCCGTATGCCTTCCAGCATCCTGTGATAGCGGTCGGAATCGGGATTGCAGTAGTCCTCCAGGATGTCCCGGCTCACCTCATCCCCCTCTTCCTTGCTCACCACACGGCGGGCGATGAGCTCCATCTCGGAATTGGAGCGGGAGAAGTTGATATATTTGCAGCCGAACATGATGGGCGGGCAGGCCGGACGCACATGCACAGCTTTGGCTCCGCTCTTGTAGAGGAACTCCGTGGTCTCCCGCAGCTGGGTGCCCCGCACGATGGAATCGTCGATGAGCAGTATGCTGTGGCCGTCGATGAGCTCGTGCACCGGCAGGAGCTTCATCCTTGCGATCAGGTCCCTCTTGCTCTGGATCGTAGGCATAAAACTCCGGGGCCAGGTAGGTGTATACTTTACAAAAGGCCTGGAAAAAGGTATCCCCGAGGCATTGGCATAACCCACCGCATGGGCGGTACCGGAATCCGGTACACCTGCCACGATATCCGCACCGGGGGCATGCTCCCTGTCCCGGCCGGCCATCTTGGCACCGCAGTTGTAGCGCATGCGCTCCACGCTCATACCCTCGTATACCGAGCTGGGATAACCGTAGTAGACCCAGAGGAAGGTGCAGATCCGCATCTTCTTTCCGGGTGCCGCAAGGGTGGTCACCGCCTCCGGTGTCATCACCACCACCTCACCGGGGCCAAGCTCCCGATAAGGCGAGTAACCCAGGTTCTGGAAAGCAAAGGATTCAAAGGAGGCACAGTAGCCCTCTTCCTTCTTTCCCAGGATGATGGGGGTGCGGCCCAGACGGTCTCTGGCGCAATAAACTCCCTGGGGAGTCAGCAGCATCATGGACATGGAGCCGTCGATCTCCTCCTGGGCATATTTGATCCCCTCAATAATATTATCCTTCTGATTGATCAGGGTAGCCACCAGCTCCGTGGCATTGATGCTGCCCCCGGAAAGTTCCATAAAGTGGCTGCCGGTCTGGATGATGCGTTCTGTCAGCGCTTCGGAATTGTTGATCTTCCCCACCGTTGTGATAGCATAGGTCCCGTGATGGGAACGCACGATCAGGGGCTGGGGCTCATAATCCGAGATACAGCCAATGCCGAGATTTCCTTCCATCTCGTGGGTATCCTTATCGAATTTCGTACGGAAAGGCGCGCTCTCGATATTGTGGATCGCACGGTTAAAACCGCTCTTCCCGTAGACCACCATACCCGCCCGGCGTGTACCCAGATGGGAATGATAATCCGTCCCGAAATACAGATCAAATACACAGTCTTCCTTCAGTGCTGTTCCGAAAAATCCGCCCATAACTCACCTCCAACGCCGGATATTTTACCATATCCGGCGGCATTTCGCAATCAAAAAGCGAATTAAACCCTGTCACTCAGGAAGGCTTTTTCCTTCTGCTCCGCTGCAGCGATACGCTGCTCTTCGCGCAGGATCTCCAGGGTTTCAGGAACCTCTTTACAATCTTCATAGTACATCTGTCGAAGCATTGACAACTGTCTGTCGGGTCCTTGTAGTTTGTATTCCAGTGCATGTGAAATAGCTCCGATCCGCCGACAATCCTTTAGTATCTTTTGTGTATCCTCCCCCAGGATCTCCGACAGCTTTGCACTGTCTTTAAGGTTAGCCAGAAGCAGAAGATTGGCATCTCTGGCCATCTCCGTATAATATATCAAATCTTCTTTTCCAAAGCTTACTAATTCTTTAGCATCCGAACTGAACAACACCCTTGAACGCCCATTTTCATCAACGAGCGAAAAACCCTTCAGTCTCTCGGCTGTAGATCTTACGAAATCAGCATCAAGCGATAGTGTTTTCCCCATCTCCTCTTCCGAAAACGGCAGGGATACATTATCCCCATTGATAACCTTCAGACCCATCATACCATTCAGAGAGTCAATTTGCATGGCGCTGATATCGGTAAGTTTGTGCACGACCACCGGATGCTCCTGAGTAAATTCCGCGACTGCCTGCGCCCGGACCGCTTTCATCTCATCTGTCCGTTGTACACACTCCAAAAGGCACTTGATCCCCGGGAGATCCACTTCCAAAAACTCGGTTGGCGAAAAGTTCGCTGGATGAGGGATCACCGCCACAATCGCCTGAACCATATTCAACCTGTAGCAGGCATCCACGATTTTCTTATGCGCTTCATCCGATAATACATTTCCCATGGTTTCCTTCCGAATAAACTCTTCCGAAAACTGCTTCAGGGCAAGCATTGGATGTACCTCCGCAAGTATCTTTCCTGCCATCTCCATCGTTGCAGCAGGGTCCTCTAATGTCTCCCTGTCAAATTGGGAAAGGTAGTGTTCTACATCAATATCCAAAAGCGGCTGAAGAAAATGCATGATCGAATCCTCTGTCGGATTCTGGAGCATATCCATAACATCGGTCATGGTTGCGTCCATCTCATCTATCTTCAGCATGGTAATATCGCCTTCCAGGTCCTCCTTTTCCAGCTCTCCCCCTAAACCTCCGAAAAGTTCACGAATAAGTTGTTTAAAATCCACAAATGTCTTATCCGAGGCTTTCGCCGTTGAGTTTTTTGTTTTAAACCCGCTGGCTTTGAATGCATCCCACAGAGGTTTTATATCTTCCACCGTCTCCTTTGCCACTTCAAAACTAAGCATATACTCTCTGGGAGGCATGGTCATTGTCCCAATGAAGAAAGACTTAGCCTGCATATCGCTAATTCTTTCTTCTTCTATCATCCTCCCCTTTGCCTCTATCTCCCTCAGCCTGCTTATACGAGGTTCTGCACTTTTGCGGGCGATCTCGGTATGGGGAGCGATCGCCACCGGCATCGCCTTGCTGATCTTATCGTATTCTCCCTGCAGGGCGGCGATCATGGCCGGTCTCTGGGTGAGGGTCTGGCCGGTGAAGCAGGGTCTGACCAGTGTTTTCATATTGTTCATCAGCTCATCCTGACTGATGGGCACGCCGGCCTGCGCCGCCCGCAGGGTAGTGGCACATACGATGCGCTTTCGTATCATGGTAAGGATCGACAGATTGGTATTTATGCTCTCCTGCTCGCTCTCGCTGATATCCATCAGTCCGAAGACCGTCTTGCCTTTACTGTTCTTTGATTTCCTTACGATGTCGCTGACATGCTGGGCGGAAAGTTCAAAGCGAAGGATCTCCGGCGCCATCTCGATCAGTTCTTCCACGTTTTTTCCCTGAAGCTCCCGGACAAAGCGGGGAAGCTGCTTCCGGTATTCGATATATTCAGGCGTGATCTGCTGGCGCAGGATTTCAAAACGGGCATCCCTTTCCTGGTCGCTCAGCACTCCGTTCTGTGTAAGAAGAAATGCATCGATGCTCTGCCGCATTCTCTGATAGCTGGCTTCATCATCACCGTCCACCATACGGTAAATGACCCTGGAAAAGTAATCGGAGGTCCTGTAACTATGCGGGATATCGATCCAGTCCGGATGCGTGGCCTGGAAGGATGCCCAGCGGTTTACTATATCGTCACGGATAGCCGTCTTACGGTTCTGAAGTTCTCCGCCGACAAGGAAATCCCGCCTCAGCTTGTCCTTCATCTCGGTATTGGCCCGCGCCTGTTCCTCATTCTCGTGCTCCACGGTCTCACGGAAAGCCTCTTTCATGGGATAGTAATCCTCCCTGGCCCGGCGGATCTCGTCCTCCTCAAGCTTCTCTCCCGTTTCGGACAGACCGTTGGCGGCCAGCACGGTCCTCAGGGTGCGCTCATAGCCTTCCTTCATTGCGATCAGATATTCCAGTTTTACCCTTGTAACGTGATCCAGAGTGGCATATTCTCTCGTATGTTCCTGCTTGTATTCCCAGATCCGGTCCAGCTTGTCCTTAATGACCAGGGCTTTCTTCACATCAAAATGGGAATGCTCTTCCGTCAGATCCACATCAAAAAGATCCGCCGGGATAACGGTATCCGCCAGCATGGCAATGTCAATCCTTTCCTTCTCGCGCTGCTTGGCGATGACCTTCATATTCTTTTTCATGGAGCGCATCAGGGGAATGGTCTGGCTGGTGGCCAGTTCGCCCACCTCCTCCCGGCCCTTTTTCAGATTGGCCAGTGTACGGTTCCGCACTTTCTCACGGGTCTTTTTATTCATGCCGGCTTCCTGTATCGGAGGAGCCAGTTTCTTTTTATCCTCCTGATCGTAAGCCAGCGGTGCCTCTCCGTCTGCAGCAGCGATACGGTCATACTGCTGTTTTTCCTCCGTAAGCTGCCCACGGACCAGTTCCTCCGCCTGCTGCGCGTGATCGGCTGTGGCGTTAAGCGCAGCCTGCTGCTCTTGTCTTTTCTGCACGAACAGATCATCAAAAAGTCCCATTTTTATCTCCCCTTTCCTTCTCCGAAAGCTGCCTTATATAACGGAAGCAGTGAATAATGACAGTGTACAAAGCTCTTGCAACTTGCGCCGGGAACGATCTTTTCCACCAGATGCTCCCCCGAAAGAGTCACCGTGGGAATGCGCAGAGCACAATCGGCGCCGTACTTCTTTTCGGCACGGCGCAGCGCGGCAGCGAGGGCCGTCATCACCCCCAGGCCGTTCCCCCGTGACAGGGCATAGGAAAGGACCAGTCCCTCTTCATCCTTTTCAAGCAGCACCAGATCCCGTATCGCCCCGTCCTTCATGGTCACCATGCTCAGCTCTTCCTCATAATCCTCTTTATTGATCGGAAGGGGGACAAAGGTGGTCTCCTTTCCGCTCAGTTCATTACTGAGGGATCTCAGGGCTGCGGGGCTCACCTCCTTAAGGGCTTCGGCTCCCCCTTCCGGTGCCTTGGAAAGCCGTCCGGCTGCCAGGATATCGGAAAGAGAGGTAATGAAATACTTTTCCTCGGCTTCATCCCTGGCGAAACCGCGCCGCGCAAGGAATTCCGCCACCTCCATCTGTTCCGGGCTGTCCTCTGCCGCCAGGTATTCAATGCCTTCGATATCATCCGCATACAGAGCGTCCCGGAGTACTTCCTGCAGCATCAGGCCCGCCGCGCCCATCTCTCTGCTGTCAGCCTCCACAAAGAGGGATCGAAGGATCAGTGAATCGCCGCTCCTCTGAAGTACCATGGCTCCCCGGGGGAGCTCAAGTTCTTCGTTGTAGGCCCCATACACAGCAAACTCATCACCGATCCCGGCCTCATCCGGATGACGTGAGATGCTCTGCCCGATCTCTTTCGCGACATCTTCGGGGATAAGATGCATAAAGGCCCGTACCCCCTGTGCGTTCAGTTTAGCAGCCAGCATAATTTCTCCTTTCCTCGATATCCGCTGTTTTACAACCCGCTTTATTCTAACACCGATCATTTCCGCGACACGCAAAAAATGCACGGATTCAATGTATCCGTGCACGAAAAGTACAAGTGCTTAGATCAGGGTTTGTGGGAGTATAGATCTTTCGGATAAAACCAAATACAGAAAGTCTATTCCGTTATATGATACAGATAATATTCCTCATACCACACACTGTCTCCGGAAGTCTGAAAGATCAGTTCGTATTCCCCGGACTCCGGCAGCTCATTGCCGGTGAGCAGATAGCTTTTCCCTTCGGCCTGCTGCCCCTTCATGGCCTCCAGCAGCTTTGCGGGTGAAGGCTCCTCCATGTGCTTCCAGCGGAAGAAGGTATAGCTTTCGTTTTTCCAGGCATTCCGGTAGCGGATATCCGGCCGGGCCGCACTCATATAAGCCAGGGGCACCTCACTGTTCTGTTTTTCCTCCAGTCCCAGTAGTGCTCCCTCCGGCAGCTCTTTGATCATGTATTCCGCGGCTTCCTTCCCTCCGGAATAAGGACCTTTCAGGTCCCTCAGGCACATACGCAGGGTGTAAGCCCAGGTGGATACGGCAAAGAGCAGTGTCAGTCCCAGGGCCAGCCTCCAGGCCATATTGTGCCAGCTTCCCGCATCCTCAAGGTTTGCGGCAAAAAGAAAGAAAAGAAAGAGCAGATAACAGATCCCCATCTGCTCGTGCTCCACGGGACGTATGCAGCATACGATGGCAAGAAACCAGCCCATACCGCAGGCGGCCGGGATAAAAGCCCGGTGGGATGCCCCCTTATCCTTCAGGAATACGATACCGGAGACCACCGGCACTGCCAGGGACAGGCCAAGCAAAAGGTATGCCACCGCTCCCCGGTTATAAAGGAAGACGGAACGCAGTCCCTCCTTTATATGCTCTGCCGTAACATAGCTTCCCAGGGAAGCCGCATCCAGCGGCCGGGTGGTATTATCCTTATCCCACTGCCAGAGCTGCAGCACAAAGAGGATCAGTCCCCCGAGAAGCACCAGGGAATCCCCAAAGCATTTCCTGCGCTGTCTCTTTCCGCAGCACCAAAGCTCTAAAAGCAGGCCCCCGCAGAAGCCCGCAAAGACCACATGGGTCTGGGCCAGCAGGGCCGCAGCGGCACAATAGCGCAGCGACTTTTCCCTGCGCCCCCGCCAGAAACGCATCAGCAGCACGCAGAGCAGTACGGACAGGCCGTAAGGCCGGCAGATCACCGGGTTAAAATACAGAAACACACTGCTCGCCGCCACTCCCAGCCGGAAGACCGCCGGCAGCTTTTCTTCGGAAAGCAGCAGCCACAAGGCGACCGTCATGGGGATCAGGGAAAAGATCCCCGCAAAAGCAAAGGGAAAGCCGGCCCGTGCAAAAGGCAGGAGCAGGAAAAACCACAGTCCCGGATGCCCCACCAGGGGCAGCTCCCGCAGGATATCCTTAAAGCTTCCGTTTCGCAGCAGTACCCACACATAAGCCTCGTCCCGCCAGCTCTCGTGACGGAAGATCATGAATAAATGAACCAAAAAATACAGCAGTGTGAGCAAAAGCCCCCACCACTGTATCTTTTTTTCCTTCCGGAGTTTATTCATCCTACTCTTAATTCTGTGCTGCGGGTTCTTCCGCCGCAGGCTGCATAGGCAGGGTGATCTGCACCGGTGCCTCTTCATCACCCAGGTCACCGTAAAGTATGCGGGCCAGTTCCGAATCCTTGTCCAGGATCAGGGTATTGTCGCTGCCCTTAAGGGAAGCCTTCAGTGCATCCAGGGAGCGGATAAAGTTATAAAAATCCGCCTTCTCCGAATCGTTATAGGCCTCGGAAAGGATGCGCATGTATTCCGCTTCACCTTCCGCTACCAGCGCCTCGGCATCCTTCTTCGCATTAGCCAGGGTGATGGTCACTTCCTTATCCGTCTCGTTGCGGATCTTCTTGGCCTCCGCCTCACCCTTTGCGGTATAACCTGCCGCGATGTTTCCGCGCTCCGAGATCATACGCTCGTACACCGCTTCCTTATTGTCTTCCGGCAGATCCAGTGCCTTGATCTCGGCGGTGAGGATCTTGATGCCGTAGCCTGCCATATCGGAATTGGCTTCCTCGGTGATCATGTTGGTGAGGGTGATGCCTCTTGCCGCGATCACCTCATCCTGGGTCATGGAAGAAATGGTGTTCTTTGTGGCATTGTATACCGCCGCGTCGATACGCTCCTCCGCCCGGGCTGCCACACCGCCCAGAGTCTGGTAATACTTTATCACATCATCTACGGTCCAGATCACGTAGTCATCGGCGATCATGGATTTCTTGTCCCGGGTGATCACGTCACTCTGGGGGATATCATAGATGCGGCTTCCGTCATAGATAGCCTGGGTATCCTGGATGAAGGGGACCTTGAAATGCAGTCCCGGCTCCGTTACCACCTTCACGACACGGCCGAACTGCTTGACCAGCACGGCATCGTTATAATTTACCGTGTAAAGGGAGGATCCCACCACTATCACTACGATCACGATCAATATCGCGGGAATTATCTTTTTCATGGCTCTCTCCTCCTCAGTTAAACTTTTCTAACGGCAGCATGGTCTGGGTATCGCCGTCGGTGATGATGACCTTCAGTCCCGGCAGCACTTCCTCCAGTGCCTCGTAGTACATACGTTTACGTGTTATATAAGGATAGAGCTTGTACTGTTCATACATCTCGTTGAAACGTGCCACCTGGCCTTCCGCTTCGGCAATACGGGCGGCTTTGTCCGCTTCCGCACCCTGAATGATGCTGTCCGCATCCGCCTCGGCTCCGGGCAGCTGTTCGTTCTGATAAGCCAGCGCATTGTTCCGGGCAGTATCGGCACCCTGCTTTGCGGTTTCCACCGCCTTGAAAGCCTGCTTGATGGCATCCGTGGGAGGCTCGGAATCCTGTACGGTGATGTTCACCACCGTGAGGCCGATATCGTTTTCCATCAGCTCCCGCAGCATATCCTCCTTAACCTCGGCCTGGATCTGCCCCTTGGCCGTGGTCATAGCCTCATCTACCGTGTAATCCGCCACGATGGAACGTATGCTGGATAAGGCAACATTCTTCAGTATCTCCTCCGGATTGTCCGAAGCGTAAAGATAAGCCACCGGATCCGATACCCGGTATTCCAGATAAAAATCGATGTCCAGCAGATTGAAATCCGAGGTGATCATGATGCCGTTCCCCGGATCGGCGATGTTCTGCCCTTCCGTGCTGATGGTGTAGCCTACGCCTGTTCCGTGGGTGGTGATGTCAACGATCTTCACCTTCTGGATCAGCGGGACCTTAAAATACAGGCCCGCAGTGTCGGTGCGCATCACCTTGCCGAACATGGTCAGCACCGCGTTCTGCTGCTCACTCACATTGTAAAAACTGCCTCCCGCCAGGATCAGCAGCACCACGGCCAGCAGCACGCCCCACACTACTTTCATCACAGGAAAGTGCAGCGCCGCATCCACATCCCGTCTGTCAAAGGGATTTCTCATTTTTCCAGTACCTCCTCAAGTTTTTTTAACAGTTCTGCCTGTCCGATATTTTTCAGAAGATAATCCGCCGGTCCCAGAGACAGGATACGCATGATACTCTCCCTGTCGTTCTTTCCCGTGAGCAGCACCACGGGAATGTCCTTCCAGGCCTCCTCATTCCGAAGCTTCTCCATTACCTGAGGACCGGGCATTACAGGCATTTCATAATCCAGCAGGATCAGTGCCGGCCGGTTATTCTTCAGCCAGGCAAAGGCCTGCTCCCCGCTGACGGTCATCACCAGACTGTAGCGCTCCGTCAGCCAGGCACGGATCATCTTCATATATACCGGATCATCATCAATGATCAGGAGTTTCTTTTTCTCACCGGTCATGATCGTCCTCTTAAATGGTCGTCTCATCCTGCACGCGGCAGAGCAGACGATAGGTATCACGGTATACGGACTGTCTTCCCGTGCTCAGCAGGTATTCCAGATCCTTGCGCACGGCGGGTACATGTAAGAGCTCATCCATATACGGCGCATATTGGGTCCCGGAGCCCTCATCCACTTCGCGGATGTACTGGTCCAGGGTCTTGCCTTTGTTGTAGCTGCGGCCCACCCGGTCAGTGGCGGCATCCATGCAGTCCGCGCAGCTTATGATGTCCACGATGGTGTTGTTCCTGCCTTCTTCGGAATCCTCAGGATATCCGTCGGTATCGTCGTACCAGCGGTGATGCAGCAGGGCCACTTCCGCATATTCCTTCGTGGATTCGTGCTCGGACAGAAGCTTTGCACCCATGGGGGCATGGCTGCGCAGGATCTCGTACTCCGTATCCAGAAGGGAGCGCCCGTACACAAAGACCGTATCGATGATCATGAGCTTGCCGAAATCATGGCAAAGCCCCGCATGATAAGCATGGTCGCAGATCTTCTCACGGAAGAGATAAGCCCGGTATTTCGAATCGCAGCCGCAAACCCTCACAAAGAGCTCGGGATGCAGATCCACCAGATGCCCCGCCAGACAGGCCGCCAGCTTGGCCACCATACGGGAATGGATATAGCTGGGGGGATGAAAAGCCGCCAGAAGGTTCAGCCCCAGTTCCTCAAAGCTCATGCCGCCGGGGATATCCGGGAACTTCCGTATCAGATCACTGTAGCCCGCCAGCCAGGAAGTGAGCTTGCTGAGCTTGGGCATACGGAAGGCAAAGGACACCGCGGAACGGTACATGGCATTGATGGTATAGCGCATCTCCTCATCCGGGATCCCGTACTTTGACTGCGCCACATATTCTACAATACTCTGCACATTGTCAATGTATCCTATATCATCAAACTGTTTTACATCACGGCTGTAGTAGATCTCAAGGATACACTCCTTCAGCTCGCTCTGTTTTAACTGCCCCGCACGATAATATGCGGACAGGATGGTCATCCGAAGTTCTTTCTCCGATATCAGGCTGCCGAAATACTCCGGATCGCTCTCCCACAGCTTCTGATAATCATCCATATGGCTGGCGATGCGGCGGCAGTTCTCGTTCACAAAGCCGCCCGCCTCCGTGGTGCTGATATAGTTGTAACAGCGGAAGATGTGATAACGCCAGTCATAATCCGGCAGGGCCTCCCGGTAGAAGGGATCATCCGCATAGCCCAGGGATTTCTCCAGCATATCCAGTCGCCAGGCGCTGGCTTTTGCGCAATCCGGGCTGTCGTCCTGATACTCATGCAGGCAGGGACCATAGCGCGTGTTGACCATAACGATCCGGCGGCACTCCCGGTCCAGGCTCAGGAAGCGTTCCTTGTCTACCCACTTCAGCAGCTGGTCCAGTGCGATCAGCCCCTTCTCCCTGTACCGGCGGGAGATATCACAGACACTGTCGATACGGGCCGTCATATTGATCATCATGTAACAGTCTTCGATCTCTTTATCCAGCTGATGGATGTAATAGCTCTCATCGCCCTTATCGGCGGCATCCGCCTTCAGCCGGTCGTTCACCAGACTGGCCACGGGTATATCCAGCTCATCACCGTTCACCGCATCCAGCAACAGCACATTGAAATCCTTAAGGCGTGTGATAACGGTTTCCGAAAGCTGTTCCCCGGATTCCAGCGCCGGATCCACCAGCATTTTCAGCATGCTGCGGTTTTCATCCGCCAGCTCGCCGATCCGCAGGAAGTTGTCGGTCAGCAGTGCGCTGTAGGCATCGGCAGAACTCAGCTCATCCAGAAGCGGCGAGGAAAGACGCCGTATGCGGTCGGCACGGCGCACATATTCATTGGCCAGGCGGTCACTGAGTTCCGGCTTGTCCAGTTCATATACTGTAGTGTATTTTTCCTCCAGATAATCCAGGAAGTCCGAAGCAGTCAGCTCCCGTCCGGTGATATCCCGTATCCATTCCGCCGGACTCAGGCGGTCGCCCTTGGCAAAGACATGATCCCGCATCCATGCGTTGATGGAGGCAAAGTCTCCCGCTTCCACCGCCTCATCGATATCGAGACTCTCTGCCATGGTCTTTTTATACATGGCGTTATAGAAATTCCCCAGAGCATAGGCCGGAAAATATCCGAAATCGCTGGCCCAGTGCACATCCTGCAAAAGCCCCTCCCGGTCACGTTCGGGACGCACTCCCAGATATTCGGCATATTTCTTCTCCCAGAGTTCTTCCGCATCCTTCGGGTCAAGGCTTCCGTCGATCAGTTCTTTTTCGATCTCGTAACGGATGATGATATGCAGGGTATAGGTCAGCTCATCCGCATCGGTACGGATCAGGGAGGGTTCCACGAAGTTGACGGCTTCGTACAGCTCATCCTCCGTCACATCCCGCATCACCTGGGGAAAGACCTCGCAGATCTTGGGATAGATCAGGCGTATGAAAGCCCGGGAACGGCCGATCACGTTCTCGTAGAAACGGGATACGGATTCGTGCATTCCCATGGTCTTGTTATCCGTGATGAAGTACTCGAAATTCTCCTGGGGCTGCAGCTGTTCAAAAAGAGCATGTCCGCATTCGTGGATCACGGAATAGATGCTGGAAAGGAAATTATCGGAATAATAATGGGTCGTGATGCGCGTGTCATGCCTGGACATGTTGTCCGTAAAAGGATGCTCACTCTCGGCCATGTAACCGCGATCCGCATCAAAGCCCAGAAGCTCCAACAGATATTTTGCGATGGTCTGCTGCTGGTCATCCCGCACGGAACGGTGAAGGAAATCCGTACGTATCTCCTTATTGGATGAGAGTATGCGGTCGAGCAGGCTCCGGATCCGCTCCCTGCTTTCCGTAAAGAGCCGGTCCAGTTTTTCGATCCCTATCCCCCGTTCGAAGCATTCCAGCATACGCCCGTAATTGCTTAAGGCAGCTTCACGCTCGTCGCAATCCCACAGGCTCATGCGCTCCTTCTGCAGTCCTATCACTTCCTTCAGGGAAGGCAGGAAAAGCGCAAGGGAATCCTCCTCTCTGGCTTTCGACCAGTCCAGCCACGCACGGTTCAGGGTAGAAGTAATGCGTTCGTTAAACTCCGGGCTGACCTTTCTCTCATGCCGCAGTTCACGGTCCAGCCGCTCGATCAGGGCACGGTCCCATTCATCCAGGCCATCCCGCTCCGCCCATACTTCCTCAACCGCGCGGAAGAATTCTTCGTTGTGGGTTAAGGGGAATGCATAAGACGAAAGAGTGACCAGGCTGTCGCCCAGGGCTTCACGGCCTTTCTCGGGACAGATCGTCATCTGATCGAAGCTTAAGATGCTGGCAGCCTGGGACAGACGTTCCTCGCATTTCAGCTGTTCTTTAATGTAAGCAAGTTTTTCGACATTCATGCGCATATGATACCATTTTTTGCCTGCAAGCGCAAGTTGACGGGCCGCTCGAAGGCGCAAAGGGATCGTATGCTTGACAGCCATCATTCCGCAGATTATTGTTAAGAGTAATAAGCGTAAAGCGAGGTTCTGACATGGGACAGGAGATCGAGAGAAAATTTCTGATAAAGGAGCTGCCCTCCGGGCTGGAAGGCTATCCGAAGCACCGGATCGAGCAGGGCTATCTGAATGTGGATCCGGCGCTGCGGGTGCGCCGGGAGGATGATCATTACTACATGACCTACAAGGGTGCCCGCTCTTCCGTCCCCGGCGAGATCGGCCAGGCGGAATACAACCTGCCCCTGGACGAAGCATCCTATGAGCATCTGGTGGAAAAGGCGGACGGCAATGTGATACGCAAGACCCGCTACATCCTTCCCTTAAACGACGATGCCTTCGAAGAAGATTACCGCAATGCCCACCCTGCGCTTTCAGGGCTCCGGATCGAACTGGATGTCTTTGATGCCCCCTTTGACGGCCGGGTTTTGGCCGAAGTTGAGTTTCCCAATGAAGAAGCCGCAAGGCTCTACCGCCCCGCAGCCTGGTTTTCCGAAGACGTCACCGGCGACCGTCGCTACAGCAACGCCCATATGAGTACGGAAGCTCTTTAGTGCTCCTCTTCCACATGATCCCGGCCCTGGGCGATGATGGAAGAAACATGATCGTCCGCCAGGGAATAGAAGATGC
Organism: Lachnospiraceae bacterium; assembly: GCA_017552715.1. Classification (GTDB taxonomy): domain Bacteria; phylum Bacillota; class Clostridia; order Lachnospirales; family Lachnospiraceae; genus NK4A136. The sequence continues at coordinate 40,363 of JAFZOW010000018.1, read as the reverse complement.
GCTTCCCTTCCCGGCGGCCCTTCACCAGGCGGCCGCCTTTCAGGATACGCAGCTGGTGGGATACCGCGGAGGCTGTCATCTCCAGCCCCTCCGCCAGCTCCTCCACGCATAATTCCTTATCCTGCAGAGCCAGCAGTATACGCAGCCGGCTCTCATCCCCGAAGAGCTTGAAAAGTTCGGCCAGTTCAAACGTTTCATTATCTTTCATGCTCACACCTTCTTTACAAACAGCGCCCGTATGGCATTGATCACCGCCAGCACCATCACGCCCACATCCGCAAATATGGCCATCCACATATTGGCTATACCCACGGCTCCCAGTCCGAGACAGAGCAGCTTGATGCCGATGGCAAAGTATATATTCTCATAAACGATGCGCATGCAGCGCCGGGAGATGCGTATGGCCTTGGCGATCTTGGCCGGGTCGTCATCCATCAGTACGATATCCGCCGCCTCAATGGCCGCATCACTGCCCAGGGCACCCATGGCTATGCCTATATCCGCCCGGGACAGAACCGGAGCATCATTGATGCCGTCACCCACAAAAGCCAGCATTTCCTTTTCCTTCTTGCTTTCGAGCAGTTCCTCCACGGCACTCACCTTATCCGCAGGCAAAAGCTCACTCCGGACTTCATCGATGCCCAGATCCGCAGCAACGCTGTCTGCCACGCTCTTCGCGTCCCCGGTGAGCATCACCGTACGGCGCACGCCGGCCTTATGCAGTCCCTTTACGGCTTCCTTCGCCGTAGGCTTGATCACATCCGAGATCAGGATATGTCCGCTGTATTCCCCGTCCACGGCCACATGCACCACGGTCCCCACATAACGGCACTCCATGGCTTCGATGCCTTCGGCCTTCATGAGCTTGTTATTCCCCACCAGGATGCGATGACCGTCCACCATGGCGGACACGCCGTTCCCGCCGATCTCTTCCACACTGGTCACGCGTTCCTTCATGATACGGTGCTCGCCCCGGTGCATCTTCTTGTCTTCACAGGGCACGGGCACCGCCTCTCCCGTGGCTTCATTGGTCTTCCAGACCACACCTTCCTGATAGGTGCGGATGATGCTCTTGGCAATGGGATGAGACGAAAAACACTCTGCATGGGCCGCATATTCCAGCAGCTTTGCATTATCGATACCGGAATGATGGATGCCGTTTACCTCAAAGACCCCCTTGGTCATGGTACCTGTCTTGTCAAAGGCCACGATGCGTGTGCGAGACAGGGCCTCCAGATAATTGGAGCCCTTCACCAGTATGCCTGCGTTCCCGGCTCCGCCGATGCCGGCAAAGAAGGTGAGGGGTATGCTGATCACCAACGCGCAGGGGCAGCTGATCACCAGGAAGGTCAGAGCCCGATAAACCCAGGTCCCGAAAGCCGGATCGCCTCCAGTGATCAGAAGAAAGAGCGGCGGCAGTATGGCCAGGGCCAGCGCGCTGCCGCAGACCGCCGGTGTATAATAGCGTGCAAACTTGCTGATAAAGTCCTCGGAATGGGATTTATGGGAAGAGGAATTCTCCACCAGATCCAGGATCTTGGATACCGTGGATTCGCCGAATTCCTTGGTGGTACGCACTTTGATCACGCCCGTCATGTTGATGCAGCCGCTGATCACCTCGTCCCCGCAGTCCGTTTCCCTGGGCACGCTTTCACCGGTAAGGGCACTGGTGTTCAGCGTTGTACGGCCTTCCACCACGATACCGTCGATGGGGATCTTCTCACCGGGTTTGACCACGATGATCGAATCGATGGGCACCTCGTCCGGATCCACCTTTTCCAGTTCCCCGTCCTTTTCGATATTGGCATAGTCCGGCCGGATGTCCATCAGGGCACTGATATTCCTCCGGCTCTTTCCCACGGCATAACTCTGGAAGAGTTCACCGATCTGATAGAAGAGCATTACGGCGATGGCCTCGGTATAGTCCCCGTTCTGCTCCACCAGCGCCACCGCGATGGCTCCGATGGTGGCCACCACCATAAGGAAATTCTCGTCAAAGACCTGCCGGTTCAGTATGCCTTTTATGGCCTTCTTTAAAATGTCATAACCCACCACCAGATAGGGGATCATGTAAAGGAAGAACCAGACCGGCTCCCGGACCAGTGCCTCCCGTATGACCGTACCGTCCTCCGCCACGCTGTCCTCTCCCAGGAATGCATAGGCAAAGTGCAGCGCGATCATCAGGATCGCCGCTATGATGATACGGACCAGCATTTTTTTCTGTTTCTTATTCATGATGGATCAACCTCTTCGCCGCCCGGCGAACTCCCATTGTATCTTCGTATATCCGCGGGCATCTTCAGAACTCATTATTCTCTCTCTGCATCCTGTCACCGATATCCCGCGGATATTTTCTGACATTTACAGATATATCTCGCAATCATCCTCAACCTTCTTGCAGTTTTTCAGCACATCTTCCATCACGGCCTTCGGATCGGCCCCTTCCTCAAATTCCACGTTCATCTTCAGTGCCATGAAGTTAACCACGCAGTCCTTCACACCGGCAGTCTTCTTCGCAGCCTCTTCCATCTTGTTCGCACAGTTGGCGCAATCCACTTCGATCTTGTAACTCTTCTTCATTTTCTTATCCCTCCGTTGTATTTTTGTTCATCTGAACATTTATTCAAATGTTTGATCAAATTATACCCCCACGATCTCCTTTTGTCAAGTCATAAGATAAATCTTCTTTTCAGCTTTACCAGCAGCACCCAGAGGATGTACAGCATGGCTCCGGGATAGTTGTTTCCTTCATAAAGGGAGCTGTTGCGGTTCTTCCAGGCAAGGCCGAGGGAAAGCCTGTAATACTCGAACATGAAACGGCGCAGGCTCATATGCTCCGGCGCCAGCAGGCAGTGGAACAGATCCTGTTTCGTCACATCTTTCGTCAGCAGCTCATCCTCGTACTTCGTATAGATAGCCGAGCCCTGCATGGGAGTAAAGACCGAGACCGTGGGGATGATATCCCGCTCCGCGATCCAGCGGTAGAGGCGCTTAAAGTCCGCCTTTGTCATGGACTGCTCCACGATAAAGAGACCGGCGCAGAAGATATGGTTTTCATGCAGTATGCGTATGCACTCTTCGTTTTCTTCCGGTGTGACATGCTTGTTGTAGGAATCCAGGGAAGCCTTGTCCGTGGCCTCCAGCCCCACCATCACCAGGGCCAGCCCGATCTCCGCCAGCTCCTTTATCAGCTCCTCATGGTGCGCGATAAAGTCCGCCCGGCCGTAGATCAGGTATTTCTTATGCACGCCCTTCTCCCGGATCAGGCGTATGAATTCCCGCAGGTAAGCCTCATCGATCAAAAAGTCGTCGTCCGTGATATGCACCGCCGGCACATCCAGGGAAGCGATCTCGTTCACCAGGCTCTCCACATTGCGGCAGGCATAACGCCCGCTGTTACGGTTGGTACAGAAGCAGAAGTTACATGCCTTACGGCAGCTGTAGGAGTTCTTCACCAGCGCCAGGGGACGGAAGCAGAGATAGCGGAATCGCCGGATGTTCCGGTAAAAGTAGGTACGGTCCGGTATCGGCAGCTCCTCCGGGCTTTCCACGATCTTGGGATTTACGATCCACTCCCCGTCTTTGCGGTAGCAGATCCCCGGGATACTGCTCAGCGCATCCGCCTTCAGCTTACGCCCGCTCTTCTCGGCCCTGATGTAGCGCAGCAGTTTTGAGAGCATCTTCAGGCCGCTTAAGTGATAGAGATAATCCGCCCGGGAGTCATAATAATTCCGGAAATTGATCTCCACATTGGAGCCCCCCAGGATCACGCGCACCGAAGGATCCCATTCCTTGATCTCGTCGCAGAGGCGTATCATCAGCTTCTGCTGGGTGATATAGCCGGTGATGCACACCACTTCCGGCCGCACCTGCTTCAGTTTGACTTTAAGGGAACAGAGCTCGTAACGCCGGTCATAGATCACCGGCTGCTCGCCCTGGGCACGGAAGGCCGTATAAAGATACTCCAGCTCCAGAGGCTCATGCTCCACCAGATAGGTATAGCTGAACACTCCTACGGTTTCAGGTTTAATAAGTAATATTCTCATATGATGTTCGGCACTATCCCGTGTTTGATATGGTTACGGTAAAACAGGTTCACAGCAAAATAGAAAAGTGCGGTCCCCGGCCGGCGCAGAAAGTTCCGTGTAAAGATGGTCCTTCTTAAGATGCAGCGGTAAGAATACACCTCGTTGTACAGTTCCCAGTATGCCTTTGTCAGTTCCTCCGGCGTCATGTTCTTCGGGATATGCACCGCCTCGCAGGAATTGTAGGAATACATATCCGTATTGTAGATGCGGTCCTGTTCCTTCATCTCCTCGTAATACTGCGTGCCCGGGATGGGTGTAAGGATATAGAAGCGGGGCACGGCGATCTGGTTGTCCTCGATGAACTTCGCAGTGGCCCGGATGGATTCCAGGGTATCCCCTTCCGCTCCCACCACCATCTCGGTGGAGATATCGATACCGTGCCTGCGTATGATGGACAGCTGCTCGCTGTAGCGGTCCGGGTGGGCCCAGCCCTTCTGCATCCCCAGAAGACTTTCCCTGCTGATGCTCTCCAGGCCGAAGCTCAGGGCGTAGCAGCCGCTGCCCGCCACCGCATCCAGCAGTTCCTCATCCCCGGCGATATCCACGGAGCACTGGGTCATCCACTTCATCTTCAGCTTCTTTATCTCATTGCACAGCTCGAAGGCATAGTCCCGATCCGAGAACAGGTTGTCATCCAGAAGCAGGAACTGCTTAAAGCCCAGCTCCTTCACCCGCTTTATATCCCGCATCACATCCGGGATGGGCCGCTTTAAATACTGTCCGTGATAAAGGCAGTAGATGGAGCAGAAGCTGCAGGTCTTGGGGCAGCCCCGGCCCGCCTGCACCGGCAGGAAATTTCCGATCTTTTTCTTCAGTATCAGTTCGTAGCGGGGCAGGGGCGGATCCAGCTTCGTCAGCCTCTTTTTATAATAATCCTTCAGAGTCCCGTTCAGATAATCCGAGATCATCTCTCCCCAGGTCTCCTCTGCGTCGCCGATCATGACGGAATCCGCATATTTCTTTGCTTCCTCCGGCATAAGGGACACCATGTATCCCCCCAGGATCACCGTCTTGCCCATTTCCCGGAAACGCTTGGCGATATCGATGGTACGCATCACCGCATGCCCCATGCTGCTTATGCCGATCAGCTCAGCATCCGTATCAAAGGGCACATCTTCTATAGTCTCGTAACAGAGCTCCACTTCAAAATCCGGAGGGGTGAGGGCAGCCAGCAGCGGCAGGGCCAGTCCCACAAAATATAGGCGGCTCTTCTTCACCAGCTTCCCGTACTGGTCGTAAGGCGTAGGTTGTATGAGCAGTATCTTTTTCTTCATCGGTTCCGGTATTCCCGGTTAAAAGTCCGGGTCAGCCCCGCCCAGTAAATACGGGGATAATTCACATAGTAAAGGAAATGGAATTCCAGCTTGAAGAGCCACATGGGCAGCTTCGACGGCCGCATCAGCACATCGGTACCGCCGGTACGTTTGTACTCATAACGGTACAGCCTGTCCTTGTTCTCCTCATAGACCGGCGTACCCTTGAAAGGGATCAGTATGCTGAAGAGTACCCAGATCAGCTTTTCCCTGCGGATGAACTCATTGATGCGCATAAAATCTCTGTGGGTAAAATCGTAATTGATCACGAAAAGCCCCACACAGACCATATGATGATCGCGCAGGAGCTTCACCGCTTCACGGTTCAGCCTCACGCTGGAATTCTTGTTGTATTTTTCCAGGGTGCTGTCTTCCACGGCCTCCAGCCCCACCAGCATATCCCTTATGCCTGCCTCGTACAAAAGGGGAAGGATGTCGGCGCAGTTCACGATACTGTCCGCCCTTGAGAAACACATGATGGTCTTGTGCTGACCGGATGCCAGCAGGCGCCGGCAGATCTCTTCTATCCTTTTCTTATTGACCAGAAAATCATCATCGATGACAAAGATCTTGTCGTTATCCAGATGAAGGATCTCATCCACCACGGCGTCCACGCTGCGCTCCCGGAAGCTGCAGCTGTTGAAATGCCTGGAAACACAGAACTTGCAGTTCTGGGGGCAGGAAAAGCTGGTCTTCATCATGGAAAAGCAGCCCTTGGCCAGCACGCGGAACTGCCTGCGGTGCCGGTAGAAAAAGCTGCGGTCCGGCAGTATGCCGTAATCGCTCACGGGAGCCCCCTTGGGATTGTCCAGCCATTTGCTGTCCGATCTATAGGACAGCCCCGTACAGTCCTTCAGGATCTCCGGCGCAAAATCGTTACGCACCGCCAGCCGGAAGGAATCCAGGCCGTTATCATAGGAGATAAAGTCTATCTCGGGCAGCATGAAGTCTTCGTGATTCATGATGACCTCCGGCCCGCCTACCATGATCTTTACCCGGGGCCTCGCCTTACGGAGCTTCCGTATCAGCTTCAGCACATAATGCGCCGTATTGCTCATTACGGAGAAGCCTACGATGCTGATCTTTAAACGGTCCACCTTCTGAAGCAGCCGTTCAAAACGGAAGAAGGGGGCCTCCAGGCTCTCGTCGTGGATCAGGCCCTTGCGCCCCTCCGCCCGCACGCAGGCCAGAAGATACTCCAGCCCCAGAGGCTCCAGGCTGGCCACCCGCTTATCATAATGTACGCGGACAAACATGTATCGCTGTTTCATATCCACCCCGTTTTCCTGGTTCGGGCAGCGCTTCGCTGACCCTCGCGTTTATCAGATCCATCCGGTTTTCTTAGTATCATACCCAGTCCCAAAGAGGGTGCGCACCATGATCTTCGGGTAGGTCAGCACATGCAGCATGTAATAGCGCATCATGAATTCAAAAGAACTCATGTTGGTGGGTTTCAGGGTGATGTGGGTCCCGTCCAGAAGCTCTGAGCGGAAGCCCTTCATCTGGTCCTTATACTGCTCGTAAGCATCCGTACCCTTGTAGGGGGTAAAGATGCCGAAGATCACCCACAGCAGATTATATTCGTGAATGAAATCCAGAAGTTTGCGGAAATCCTCCCGCGTTGCCTTATAGTCGATAACGAACAGGCCGTTGCACACCAGGTTGTTATCCTGAAGATTTCGTATGGCCCGGATGTTCTCGTCCCGGGAAGTCTGCTTGTTGTAGTCATCCAGAAGCTCGTCCGAAATAGCCTCCAGCCCCACCAGGATGTCACGGAAGCCGGCCTTGTAAGCCAGGGGCAGGATGTCGGGATTGGCCGCGATAAAGTCCGCCCGGGCATAGGCCATGAAGGTCTTCTTGATACCCCGCTTCAGGATCTCGTTGCAAAAGGCCCGCACCCTTTCCTTGTCAAAAAAGAAGGTGTCGTCCACAAACCAGATCTTGTCGTGGCGGATCTCCTCCACCTCATCCACCACCTCCATGAGGTTACGTTCCGTATACTCCCCGCTGTTCATCTTGGTGCAGTAACAGAAGGCGCAGGAATAAGGGCAGGAGAAGGAAGCCTTGCTCAGGGCATACTTTCCCTTCATGAAGATGAAGTTCTTCTTCAGCCCCTTATAGAAGGCTGTACGGTCCGGCTTATTGATAAAGCCGCAGACCGGCGCCCCCTTTTCCTTAACCACCCACCGGCCTCCGGACTTATAGCAGATACCGCTCTGAGCGGCGAACACTTCCTCCGTAAGCCCCCGGCTCCAGATATTCTTAAGACTCATAAGCCCGTTATCGTGATAGACCAGATCCACGGCATCGGTGCAGTAGTCCGCATAATTGACCTCCGCATCCGGCCCCCCCACCATGACAAAGAGCTTCGGGAAGTCCTTCTTAAGGCGTGCCGCCGTTTCGTTGATATAATCCACGGTATTGGCATTGGCGTTGAAGCCGATGAAGTTGAAACGACCGATGCGTATGGCCCTGCAGAGCCTTTCATAACGGAGGATCCAGGAATACTGGAATTCGTCATGTATGGCGCAGGGCAGATTAAGCTCCTTCGCCAGACCCGCCAGATACTCCAGCCCCAGCGGTTCCAGATTGGCCACGATGGAGGAATATTTCGGACGCAGCAGCAGTATCCTCAGTTTTTCTTTCTTTGACATTTTTCGCCCTCGATCAGTTTCTTCCAATACTGCAGGTTCACCTTCATGGCGCCCCAACTCAGCTTCAGGGTATCATGCAGACCGTACTTTTTTACCATATACCAGGCGCTCACGGGATTGGCCGTGATCAGGTAATACAGGACCATGGTATACCAGTAATATCGCCGCACGCTGATGTGATCCGGCCGCACCACCAGATGGGCCAGATCCCACTTCTCATATTCATCCTCCCGCACGATGAAGCGCGGACGGTACTTTTCATAGATCTCGGTACCCCGCAGAGGCGTTAAGGGCTGCAGGTTCACAAAGACCAGCCCCAGCTTTTTGATCCAGCGGTACAGGGCATAAAAGTCCGCCCATGTCCAGTCCAGTCCCAAGATGAAGGTGCCGTAGCATTCCACATCATACTTCTTTAAGATGTTCACGGCCTTTTCATTGATACGCACATTGGTGCGTTTGTTGTAATCATCCAGCTGCCTGCTGTCGCAGCTTTCCAGCCCCACGATCACGGCCCGCAGGCCCACGCTCTTAAAGCGCTTTATCACATCCTCATTGGCCGCGATAAAATCCGCCCGGCCGTAGATCAGGTATTTCTTTTTAATCCCCTTTTCTTCCAGCAGATCGCAGAAGTCCAGGATACGCTGCCGCCCCACCAGGAAATCGTCATCCACGATGTAGATCTCCGTCTCCCGTATGCTCTCCAGTTCTTCCACGATATTGTTCAGGTCCCGGGCGAAATACTGGTCGTCCATGACCTGCCGGCAGAAGCAGAATTTACAATTGTAAGGGCAGCCGAAGGAGGTCTTGATCAGGGTGCAGTTGCGGTGGAACATGTAGTAATACTTTGAACGGTATTTCCTCACCTTGTCCCGGTCCGGAAAACGATAGGAAAAGCTCAGCTCCTTTTTCGGCGCCGCCTTGTCCTTCCCGTAAACGCAGGGGATCTCCGCCGCCGGTCGCTTGTGCTGCAGGCTGTCAAGGATCTCGATAAAGGTTCGTATCCCGTTGGCACGTATGATATAGTCGATCTCCTCACAGTCGAAATCCTGCGGGTTCACCTCCGCATGCACGCCCCCCACGATGGTGCGAATACGGGGATCACAGGCCTTTGCGGCGCGGGCATACTCCTTCATGATGTTCACATGAGTGATGTAGCCGCTGATCCCCACCACCTGGGGCCGGTATTTCTTTACAAAGAAGCTCACATCCCGCTTCTCCAGGATCATATCCACGATACGGCATTTGTGTCCCAGGGCTTCGATATTGGAAGAGATATACTCCAGTTCCAGTGGCTCGCAGATCATCACGTTCTGCAGGCCTATGGTCTCGGGATCCGGTCTGGGACGGAAAAGCAGCACTCTCATACACCCACCGCCTTTTCATAGACCACATATTTCTTATAGAGTCCGTCACAGAGGGCGCTGCAGAAGCTGTTGGAATCTTCGTTTTCCGCAAGGATCCAGGAGGACTCCACCCGGTCATAGCCGTATTCCCCTATGGTGCGGTAAGCTTCCCGGATCAGGGCCAGAGCAAGGCCGCTGCCCCGGTACTTCTGGAGCACGCCGTATTCCATCACCTTACCGGTACGGAGCTTTCCCTTGCCGAAGATGTTCCGAAAATAATGCTTCACTCCGAAAGCCTCTCCCCTTTCCGCCAGTTCGTTATAATCCGGGTACCAGAGGATAAAGCCCGCCGGCTCCTCCCCGCGAAAAGCATAGATCAGCGAATCCTCTTTCATGAAGAGAAAGAGTTCCTTAAGCATCTCCGCGTCATCGACGGCTTCCCTTTTATAGTAATAACGGTGATCCGCAAAACAGAGGTTGTTAAGCTCCGTATAGATCTGCGCATCCCGTTCGAAATGCTTTTTATCAAAGCTGCGGAAGCTGTAGGAGCGGTCAAGCTTTGCAAGCAGATGGGAATAACGGTCCAGCCGCCCCGTAAGCCCTTCCGCGATATAAGAATTCAGCCACACTCCCCCGAAGCCGCGTTTTCTGAAATACTCATTATAGTATTCGGGATTCCCCGGGGAGGAAAAAGAATTCTTCTCCTCATAATGGGAGGCCAGCAGTCCCAGACCGTAATTCACATGGCCGCTTAAGCCCACGATCAGCTGCGCCTCTCCTCCGATCCATTCCTTTGCAAAGCGGGAAGCTTCCCCCAGCAAAAGATCCACAGCCTCCTCCTGTTCGGGCAGGCTTTCAAAAAAGCACAGCTGCAGGCTGTCCGGAAGCTCGGGGGCATAGAAAAAAACAGCCTCACAGAGGATCTTCCCCTCATCGGCTTCCACAAAGACAGGAAGGAGCTTTTTTCCTTTCGTAAAATGCAGCTTCCCTCCGAAGATCTCCTGAAGCATAAAGTAATTGTTATCAACGTAGAGCCTCGCATCCCGGTACAGTTTTTTCCGGAATCCCAGAAAACGTTTTTTCAGCTTTTTATCCGATGCGGATATCAGCTTCATCCCGCCTTACCTCTCTGCTCCCGGATCTTAAGCTCTACGTAGTCACACATCTCTCCCAGGGTCACCAGCTGACGGTACTGCTCCTCGTCGATCTCGATATGGTATCTCTCCTCCACGATGCAGATCAGGTTCATCAGGTCAAAGGAATTGAGTCCCAGACCGCCCTTTACATCCATATCCCGGGAGATGTCAACGATCCCGTATTCCTCTTTCAAAATCTTTCCTATCTCTTCAAACATCCGTATACCTGCTCCGAAGGATCTTTCCCGATCCGTTTTTTTCGAATTCTTCCGTAAGGATCCTGCTGTCCGCGATCCGCATCCAGGGCGGAAGGCCTCGGTTGATCCCATCTATCCCTTCCTTCAGCTCCGAAGCATCCGCCCCTTCCTTCAGGCGGATCAGGGCCCGGATGATCTTCTCCTTTCCCGCTCCTTTAGCCGCCACCACCAGGCATTCCCGGACGGCCTCCAGGCCCCCCAGCTTCCCTTCCAGGTACTCCGGCGCCACATTTTTACCGTTCCCCAGTATGATCAGGTTCTTTTTCCTGCCCGTGACAAAGAGGATCTTTCCTTCGGTATGCCCCAGATCACCGGTGGCAAGGTACTCTCCCCGCATCACGGCTTTCGTGGAAGCTTCGTCCTTATAGTATCCCAGCATCACACAGGGGCCTTTTACCAGCAGTTCCCCGTCTTCCGCCGTCTTCACTTCTATGTGCTTCATGATAAAGCCGGCACTGCCCGGCACATTCTGACAGGCCCGGCTCACCGCCACCGTAGGGGAACATTCCGTCAGGCCGTAGCCGTTTAGGATCGTTATCCCCAGTTCATCAAAGCGCTTTACGGCCTCTGCCCCCAAAGGAGCGCCACCGCTCACTACCAGGCGCAGCCGCGGGTTGATGAACTTCCCGAAAAAGAGATGCCGCAGATCGATGCCCAGCTTTCGCAGCCCGTTACTGAGGGCGATCATTCGCCGGAAGGTCCTTTCCTTTCCCCGCCGCTTTACTTCCCGCAGGATCTTGTCATACAGGCCCTCCACCACCATGGGGACTGCCCCGAAAAAGTAGGGGTCAAAGGCCTTCAGATCCCGGGCCAGGTGCTTCAGCTCCGTATTGAGGCAGAGCGTTGTTCCGTTATATAACGTTGCCAGGATGCAGGGATGAAAGCCGTAACTGTGGTTCATGGGAAGAAAGGCCAGGGTGGGATCCTTAAGCACATTGTTTTCCAGTGTCCCCCGGATGTTCATGATCACATTCCTCTGGCAGAGCATGACACCCTTCATCCGCCCGTCGGTACCGGAGGTGGAGGCCAGCACAGCAAAGCGTTCCGCATCCGTATGCTCCACGCTCCCGAAAAAACGCTCCACGGGATCGCCGTTTTCTATGATAGCAGAAAAAGAGCGGTCGATGCAAGACAGCTCACAGCCAAAAGCCCCTTCCGCCGCCTTCATGGTCTTTTCCGTGCAGAAAAGGAAGTCAATGTCAAAAGCCTTCCCGCTCTCCGCCAGGCTCTCCGCATCCAGTTCCTTGTCCAGGGGGACGATCACATGGTCGAAGACGGCGGCCAGCCAGATCACGATATATTCATAACGGTTTTCGGAGAGTATCCCGATATGGGCTCCGTCCTTCAGATGTTCCTTAAGATAGAAATAGACGCAGGCGACGCGACGGACCAGCTCACGATAGCTGATGCTTACGATCTCGTCCCCTGCGAAATAGCGTATCGCGCTTTTTTCCGCGCTGTCCCCGAAACGTCCCTTCAGGAGTTCGTAAAAATTATCATACAGGACCGTATCCAGATACGGGGCATCCATTTATTGCTCCTGTCCGGCAGCTGCCCGCAGGAGCAGACCGCCCGTTTATAATATCGTAGCATCCCGCAGGGTGCAGTACATATAATCGCCTTCCAGATAGGTATCAAAAACACCCACTACCGTAACACTCTCGCCTTCGGCGGGAACGGCTTCCGGGTTCTCCGGGACAAATTCCAGCCCCTGGGAACAGCAGGCCGTGGCATCCTGTATGATACAGGCATAATACTCCGCTCCGCTGACATCATCCCGGCAGTAGGAATAGCTTCCTTCCATCTTGATGGTCTTGCCGATGTAGTCTTCCGGAACACTCATCATATTATAGACCTCGGAATAGACCATTGTCGAGCTCAAAATCGTCAGGTCCACATCAATGCCTTCGGTGGTGCTAAGTACCACCGGCTCTTCCGGCACGGCTGTGACTTCGGCTCCGGGAGTAGGTGTAGGTGTGGAAGTGGCAGGCGGAGCCCCTACGGAAGCCTGAGTCTCCTTAAGCCCCTCCTCAAGTATATCGTCCACGGTCTTGGCCCCGCCGGCATTGCGCCCTGCCGCGCTCTGCCCGTCCGAACAGCCTGCCAGCAGGCTTAAAGCCAGAAGAAATCCGATGCAGCCATATCTTTTTTTCATTTTCACTTACCTCCCTTTACCCTGCCGATGATCCAGCAGATAAAGAAAACTCCCGCATCCATGGCCACGATGGTGGAACCCACCGGGGTGCCTGCCAGTATCGATATCACGATCCCGGTGAAGGCGCAGAACACCGAGAGCACCACCGAGCAGATCGTTACCGACAGGAAATTCTTGAAAAGGCGCATAGCCGACAGCGCCGGAAAGATCACCAGGGCCGAGATCAGCAGCGACCCAACCAGGTTCATGGCCAGCACGATGATCACTGCCGTCACAACGGCTATGATCAGATTGTATAGCCCGACCTTCATACCGCTGGCTCTGGAAAAATCCTCATCAAAGGTCACCGCAAACATCTTGTTGTAGAACAGAACAAACACAATCACCACAAGGATCGAAAAGATGATGCACAGCCGTACCTCCGCCGGTCGCAGGGTCAGGATCGACATGGAGCCGAAGAGCGTGGTGCACACATCGCCGCTTAAGTTCGATGAAGTGGAAAAGATGTTCATGATCAGGTAGCCGAAGCCCAGGGCTCCCACCGAGAGCATGGCGATGGCTGCATCCCCTTTGATCACCGTATGCTGCCCCGTACGCAGAAGGAGCACGGCACAGAGTATGGTAAGGGGCATCACCAGCAGCATATCGTTGCTCAGGTTCAGTACCGCGGCAATGGCCATGGCGCCGAAGGCCACATGGGAAAGCCCGTCCCCGATAAAGGAAAAACGTTTGAGCACCAGTGTCACTCCAAGCAAAGAAGAACAGAGTGCGATCAGCACCCCCACGATCAGGGCATAGCGCACAAAAGGGATCTCCAGATAGAGCTGCAGCTTCTCGATCATGCCGGGCCACCTCTCTTCTTTAAGAAATACTGCCCTTCGTCGCTGGCTGCATATTCATCCCGGGTCCCGAAGAAGACCTCTTCCCCGATATGCAGGATATGGCTGGCATAGCGCAGGGCAGCCAGTATGTCATGAGTGATGGCGATGATGGTGATCCCGCTTTTGTTCAGCTCCGCGATCAGTTCGTACATCTCCACGGTCACCTTCGGGTCCAGACCGCTCACCGGCTCGTCCAGAAGGAGCAGACGCCGGGTGGCGCAGAGAGCTCTGGCCAGCAGGACACGCTGCTGCTGCCCGCCGGAAAGTTCCCGGTAGCAGCGCTTCTTAAGCTCGGTGATCCCCAGCCGTTCCATGGCTTCCAGGGCTCTGGTCCTGTCTTCCTTACTGTAAAAGGGCCGCCAGCCGCAGCGCCCCTGATTCCCGGACAGCACGATCTCGTATACCGATGCCGGAAAATCCCTTTGTACCGGGGTCTGCTGCGGAAGGTAACCCACTTCATTACGGCTCAGCCCGTCTCCGTACAGGATCTGCCCGCCCATGGGCTCCTTAAGGTGCAGGAGGGTCTTCATGAGCGTGCTCTTCCCCGCCCCGTTCTCGCCGACGATACAGAGATGATCGCCGGCGTTCACGGAGAAGTTCAGTCCTTCTATGATGGTATGGGAATCGTATCCCAGGGACAGATCCCTTACTTCCAGAAGAGCCAAATCTACTTCAATGCCTCCTTTAATACTTCCAGGTTCTTTTCCATCGCTCCCAGGTAGCTGGCGCCTGCTTCCACATCCTTCGCCGTAGTGGACTGCAGCGAATCCATCTTAAGGATCTTTGCGCTGCCTGCCTTACTGTTCTCCACGATGGTCTGCGCGATGCGTCCGTCGGAGCTTTCAATGGTCAGTACGCTGCCTAAGGAGAGCTCGTCCACCTTTCCGGAAAGGAAGGTGATGGTCTCGAAGCTGGCCTCACTTTCCGCCGAACAGCCCACAAAGGCCGCATAATACTTCAGGCCGTAATCATCCACCATATAACGGAAGGGGAAACGGTCACCGAAGAGCACCGTGTCCTTACTTCCGGCAGCAACCGCAGCAGCGTATTCCTTATCCAGCGCATCCAGCTTTTCCGCATAGGTATCCAGATTGCTCTTATAAGCAGCCGCATTTGCCCCGTCGATCTTTTCCAGGGCTTTTTCAATGGAAGCACAGAGGATCTTTGCATTTTTCAGGGAAAGCCATACATGTTCATCGTACTCCGGCCCTTACTCTTCTTCGCCTTCTTCCTCTTCCTCTTCTTCCTCGCCTTCCATGCCTTCCACCAGTTCCTCTTCCTTCACGGCATTCCCCAGCTCATCCAGCAGGTCGATCACCACCATATCCTTATTGGTAGCTTCCTGCAGGGCATCCTCTACCCATCCGTCGGACTCACCGCCCACATAGATAAAGAGGTCGCAGGTGGAGATCTTTAAGATATCCTCCGCCGTAGGCTGATAGCTGTGCAGATCCACGCCGTTATCCAGAAGCAGGCTGAGCTCCGCCTCCGCGGGATTCTCTCCCAGTATGTTCTTTACCCAGTCGTATTCGGGAAATATGGTGGTGACGATGCTGATCTTCTGCGCATCCGATGCGGAAACCTTATCGGCACCGCAGCCGCAGAGAGCTGCCATGGCCAGAAGGGCAGCCAGAAACACTATGATCCTTTTTTTCATTATATAGTTACCTCCGATAAAATGATATTAAAGCGACAGTTTATCGAAGGACTTCAATTGTCCATGCGTACCTTACGGCTGACAAGGCTGTCCTGCAGGACAGGCGCCGTATCGGAGAAAGCGGCGGAAAGCACCGCCGTAAACAATACAAAACAGACTACGGAAGGCAGGAGTGTATCCCCCAGCTGCCGCAGATTGTCCCTGCACTGCTGGATGCAGGCGCAGATCGGGCAATCCTCTCCGTGGCAGTGATGATGGTTCTCCAGCGTGATCAGGAAGGAGGAAAGCAGCAGCGCAAAAAGAGCCGTAAGGCCCAGGAACAGCGCGATCTTTTTCTCTCTTCCTCTGAACATACCCTTTTACCTCAATCCGGCAAATTGTAGCCCTTATTTCAATATCTGTCAAGAACAAGCCCCTGAGCCGGACCTCATGTCATAATGCCCCTTTCCGTGGATAGTGCCGTGTCACGATATGATTCGCGACGAGGACCGTATCGAGCCGTCGGCACTTAGCGAGTGCAATAAGCACGAGCTTAGCGTCCGCTACGAGCGAGCCACGAGGAGGGGCCCGATGCCTGGAGCACGGAAGGGGCCCCACGAACGTGGGGAAGCGTGCGATCGTTCAGGCAGGGGGAAGATCCTGTGGCGCGAGCAGTGTCCGAGTGCGAACATATCTGACACGGCAAAAACCACGAATTCTATTACCACTCAATACCCTTACGCCCGTCGATACCTTCTTCATAAGGATGCCGCAGGCAGTTCAGCTCCGTCAGGTAATCCGCCGCATCCTTCATCCAGGGCGAAGGATTTCTTCCGCTCAACATCAGCTCCAGCCGGGCCGGCCGCCATAACACCGCTTTTTTCAGGAAGGCTTCATCCAGCAGACCGTACTCAACGGCTGCGCAGGCTTCGTCCAGGATCAGCATCCTTCCGAGTTCCGTCTTATTATTCCGAAGCTCATCCATGATCTGCCAGAGCTGTTCATTCTGGTGTTTGCGTACCTTCTTTTTCCCCTGCTCATCCAGAGCGCTGGGCATGACCGCCGTATCCTCTCCGTAATACAGCTTGGCTCCAAGCTTCGAAAGCATCTCATCCTCACCGCTTCCGGCAGCTTTACAGAATCTCAGGATATGAACCTCCCGTCCTGCAGCCAGAGCCCGCAGGGCCGTACCGCTGCATATGCTGCTCTTACCCCGGCCTTCCCCGAAATACAGATGGGTGCGGCAGGCGCCCTTCGCGTAGGATATGCGCTTCAGCGTCCGCCAGCGCAGTGTATCCCCTTCTGTCCCGCATTCGATCTCGTAGCCGCCGCCGTTCTCGGTAAGCCATTCGTGATAGCAGCCGGGGAACTCCTTTTCAAAGTAATACTGTGCCGCCATCACCGTGCCGCCATGAGCCACGATGCACAGCTCTTTTTCACCGGCCTTTTCCGCCTCAGCCACAAGACGGATCAGGGCCCCGGCGATGCGGTTCACGAACTCATCACGACTCTCCCCGCCGGGTATGCGGCTTTCCCCACCGCTGTCTACCCATTCCCAGTAGGCTGCGTTCTCTTCCATCTGGGCGTAGCTCTTACCCTCAAACTCACCGAAGTTCATCTCGGCCAGTTCCTTCACCACGGTCTGGGGCACGCCGGGAAAGATGATCTGCGCGGTCTGCGCCGCCCGGGACAGATGCGTGGTATACACTTTTTCCGGCATGCATGCCTTCCCCGCGGGAAGAAGCCCCTCTATCCCTTCCGGCGAAAGCGGTATGTCCAGCTGTCCCTGGTAGCGCTTCTCCTTATTGTATTCCGTTTCTCCGTGCCGTATCAGTCGTAATCTCATAAGCCCCCTCCTTTACCTTAATATATTTATGATGGTTTCCATATCCAGATCCTTCTCCATGGCATCTGCCAGGACATCGTACTGTTCCTCCCGATATGTCCGGTCCGCAGCCGAACGTTCCGTTTTCACGTTACGCGCGTCCTTCAGACTGTCTTCCTCCTCGATATCTATCTTCATATAGGGGAGTACTCCAAGCACCGGCACAGCGCACAGTCCCTCGATCTGTTTGATCCCGGGCTCCAGGATCCGTATATCTCCCCTGAATTTATTGATGATGATGCCCTTGACCCTGGCCCGTTCTTCCTCTTCCAACAGAGCCAGCGTTCCGTAGATCTGAGCAAAGACCCCGCCGGGATTGATGTCAGCCACCAGCAGCACCGGTGCATCCACCAGCTTCGCCAGTCCCATGTTGACGATATCATCCTTCTTCAGATTGATCTCTGCCGGGCTCCCCGCCCCTTCGATAACGATCGTATCGTACGCTTCTTCCAGCCTGTGAAAGGCTTCCATGATGGTCGGAATGTATTCCTTCTTACGTGCAAAATATTCCATCCCCGGCATTTCCCCGCGGCTCTTCCCCATCACGATCACCTCGGAGCGCATATCCCCGCAGGGCTTTAGAAGGATGGGGTTCATCTCCGGCATAGCTTCCGTCCCCGCACTTTCCGCCTGTATGGCCTGCGCCCTGGAAAGCTGAAGGCCGCCCTCCAGTGTGTGTGCGATACTCGACATATTCTGGGATTTAAAGGGAGCTGCCTTTCTTCCCCGTCGTTTCAGGACACGCAAAAGCCCTGTCGTCAAAAGGCTCTTCCCCACAGAGGACATTGTTCCCTGTATCATGATCTTTTCAGCCATTTATGACCTCCCGCAATGCTTCGATCAGCTGCATATTCTCTTCCCGCGTCCTGACAGCCGCGCGGTAATAGCCTTCTGCCGGAAGGCCGCGGTAGTTATCGCAGCGCCGGATCAGTATCCCCTTATCCAACAGGGGCTCGGATAATTCCTTATCACTTTTAAAGAGGATGTAATTTGCACAGGAGGGAGTACAGCAAAACCCCAAAGCATCAAGCTCCTTACTGAGCCATTCCCTTTCCTTTCCGATCAGCTCAAGACTTCTAACAAGGTACGGTTCTTCCTCCAGTGCCTGCAGCCCTGCCAGCTGGGCCGGAACGGAGATGTTCCATTCCGGGAGCTGCGCATTAAGCTTTTCAGCCATAGCAGTATCGGAACACAGGGCGTATCCCAGGCGGAGTCCTGCCATGGCATAGCTCTTCGTAAACGCCCGCAGGACGATAAGCCTTCCTCCCTTGTCAAAAAAAACGGCAAGGCTTTTTCCCTCCGGGACAAAATCGAGAAACACTTCATCCGAAAGGAGAACGCATCCTGCCCGCTTTAAGCTTTCCGCAAGCCGTTCCGTATCTTCGGCCGAGGGCTGTGTACCGGCCGGATTGGAAGGGCTGCAGAGCACAAAGAGCTCGGGTTTCTCCTTTTCGATCCGATCAAAACTCTCTTTACAGATTGTAAAGTTTTCACCGCCGGACGCAAAAGACAGCTCACAACCGGCTGCCCGGAAGGCTCTTTCATAGCCGCTGAAGATCGGGCACTGCAGGAGCACTCTTTTGCCGGAGAAAACCCGGGCCAGCGCCATGATCAGCTCCGAGGCCCCGTTCCCCAAGACCAGCTGCGAAGCGGCGATCCCTTCCTTTCGCGCCAGCGCCTCTTTTAAGTCTGCGGAATCCATATCGGGATAAGAGGAGAAAGCTTCGATATTCTCCCCGAGTACACGGCGCACTCCCTCAGGAAGCCCCAGCGGGTTACAGTTCACGGAAAAGTCCAGACGTATGTTTTTCCCGAAGCTTTCTCCTCCGTGCCGCATCACGATGCACTCCCCGAAAACAGACTGACGAACACAAAAAGCAGCACGCCTCGCAGCAGCAGCCCGAAAAGCAGACCCAGAAAGGACGCAGCCATCATCAGCCGGTCAGCTCTTGCCACATCTTCACAATCTATGGCTTTCCGCGCATCTCCGATCCATTCCTTTTCCTTACGCTTTCCGAAATAATAAGCCGGTCCGGCCAGCTTAAGCCCCAATGCTCCGGCAAAGGCACTTTCCGTTTGTGCCGAATTGGGGCTCTCATGTTTGCGTCTGTCCCTCTTCCATATCCTGAATGCTTCCGATGCGCTCATATCTTTCATGAACAGGGCCGCCACGATCGAGAGCAGGGCCGCGATACGGGAAGGCAGGAAATTGGCGGCATCGTCCAGCCTCGCCGCCGCTCTCCCGAAATACAGGTATCGCTCGTTCTTATATCCCAGCATGGAATCCATGGTATTGATCGCTTTGTAGAGAAGAGCACACAGCGGTCCCAAAAGAAGCAGATAAAACAAAGGTGCAAGTTCACCATCCGTGGTGCTCTCCGCAACGGTCTCTACCGCTGCACGCAGCACTCCTTCTTCATCAAGCCGCTGCGTATCCCTGCCGACTATACGCGAAACAGCTTTCCTGCCGGCATCCGTCCCCCCTTCACGAAGAGCCTTCGTTACGGCCAGGCTCTCCTTTTTCAGGTCCCCGGCCGCCAGGCAGCTATCAGCCAGCAATGTTCCCACGATCAGTGCGTAGACTTTCCCCAAGTAAAGGACAGGAAGAAAAAGCAGCAGCCCGGCCAGAGTAACGGCAAGCAGTACGCAAAGGCACAGCACGATCCCCTTTCGAAACTGCACTTCAGGCGCATCCTCCCTGCGGTACAGCTTCCTGTCCAGAATGGCGATCAGCTTCCCCATCAGACAGACCGGATGCCAGCGCCCGATCGGATCCCCGAAGAGCAGATCCAGCAGAAAGGCCAACAAAGGAGCCATCAGCCACGCAGCTTCCTTCATTTGATCCGTATCCCTATACCGCACTGCACGCGGAACACTTCATCGGAAAGCTCGGCGGCCCGGCACAGTGTCCTTCCTACCGCCTCGCGGTAACGCTCTTCTTCCGCCTCCGCCGGTACGATCCCGCATCCCACCTCATCGCAGATCAATATCAGCTCCGGCTCCTCTTTCACAAGCCTTTCCAGCTCCTTTACGGGATCCTGGCCTTCCCGGAGCTGTTCACGCACACGCAGATGATACGCGGGAAGGATCTTTGCCTCCGGCCCGTGGGTTTTCCTGACCAGTGTTTCCTTTCCCTGCCAGGCTCCGCCGAAATAAAGCTTCATCACAGCCCTCCCCACAAAGTCGCCAGAGACAGGGCTGCCACAGCCGTCCATTCCGACATGCAGATCAGCCAGCCGGCCGTATCGCCGCTATCGCCGCCGAATTCTTTTTTTGTCATATGAATATAATATAACAGAAGAATCGCCTGAAGCAAAGCATAAAGCACTCCGCTTTTTATATCCGTAAAAATGTACAGAACAAGAAGCCCCGTCAGAACAGCTCCGGGCAGGAACGCCGGGCCCCGGCCGCCCTTTTTCAGCTGATAGAGCATACCGCTTTCCTTTGCGGAAGGAAGCAGAAGGGATAGCAGGGCACAGAGACTTCGGGAGAACACAAAGCTTCCGGGCAGATAGACACATATCACAGCGACAGGCATCGGCTTCTTCAGCAGGATAAAGAGCCCTGCCCACAGGAGCATAAAGAAAAGCAGCAGCCGCAGCACCCCGAAAGCACCCACATGGGGATCCTTCAGGATACGGATCTTATCCTCCCGTGAGCGAAAAGAATTCCTCGCATCCTCCGTATCGATCAATCCGTCGGTATGGATCCCTCCGGTAAAGAGCAGCGGGAGCGCGCTTAAGAGCAAGACAAGGGCGGCATCCGGCAGGGCGAGCGCACGACACGCAAGATAGAGCAAGAGTTCCGCTGCGCCAAGTACTGCGCCAACAAGCGGAAGACAGGGCAGGACCAGCCGCTCCTCTCCGCCTTTCAGTTTCAGCATCGGCATCGGCAGCCGGCTGTAGGTAGACAGCGCTAACAGGATAGCCCGAAAGATCATATTCCCCCCTTGATCCATTGCCCTATGCCGCAGCATACCTCCGCCACAGCATCGGCATCCTCTGCCAGCATACAGTTAAGCTTCCCCAGTTCGCGGCGGTAGTTTTCCGTATACGTCTCGTACATGATCCCATCGGAAAACACTTCACCTGTCACCGCTACCAGAAAACGGCAGCGCTCATGCAGGGCGCGGATATCTTCACGTATCCGTTCCGCCGGGTGCTCATCATAGACCTCTCCGAACTGCTCATTGGCAAGCAGATTCGTTACACACTCCAGGAGCACGGCCTCCCCGCAGCGATCACGTACGGAGACGATATTGCGCGGGCTTTCCAGCAGTTCAAAGTCCTTCCCTTCCCGCAGCGCCTGATGCCTCCTGATCCTCTGCTCCGCCGCATCCGATCCGCGCTGCATGGTCGCCAGATATGTTTTTTTATGATCCTTCCCAAGCGATAACAGCACTCTCTCCGCGAACTCGGATTTCCCGCTGGCCGCACCGCCGGTCACCAGTATCAGCATAGTCTTTTATAGGCTTTCATATCAAGTTCGGAAAAGGGTGCCGCTTCCTCATATACCGCCAGGGCATCCCTAAGGAGGCTGTACCCCATCACGGCCCCGGTCCCTTCTCCCAATGCAAGCCCCGCACGGATCGGTGCCTCAAGTTTCAGTTCTTTCAACAAAGCCTCCATGGCAAGTTCCTTCCCCTGATGAGATGCAAGGAGACAGGGAGTACAGGCCGGCACCATGCGCACCGCCGTCAGTGCCGCTGCTGCCGTGATCAGGCCGTCCAGTATCACCGGGATCCCGTAGAGAGCCCCGCCGATGCACAGCCCGGAGAGTGCTGCGAGCTCGTAGCCCCCGACACAGGAAAGCAATCGGAAAACTTCCTCCTTACCCTCCGTCTTTCCCGTAAAAGAGTGCCGATCAAGTGCCCGTTCGATCACCTCGATCTTTCTCTTAAGGCCTGCATCATCCAGGCCGGCACCACGCCCGGTCACGGCTTTCACATCCTGCCCGAGTAAAGCTGCAGCCAGGGCCGAGCTGCTGCTGGTATTCCCGATCCCCATCTCTCCCGTAAGAAGGATCCTTATACCTCCCTCCTTCGCTTCCCGTGCCTGCCGTATCCCGGCATCCAGCGCCATAAGCGTTTCCTCTTCGCTCATGGCCGCTTCATGTAAAAAGTTCCGGCTTCCTCTCCTTACATTATCACATATCACCGCCGGATGCATACAGACCTCTTTCAGCCCCACATCAACGATATGCACATCCACGCCTTCCCGGGCCGCCATGCGGCATACCGAGGATCCGCCCCGCGCCATGCTCTCTGCAACCAGGCGGCTTATACTGCTGTCACTCTGGCTCACGCCTTCCTCTATGATGCCGTGATCGCCGCAAAAGACCGTAAGCCGGGCCGGCGTAAGCTTTATCCCGGCGCTTTTCTGTATCGCTGCGATCCGTTTTAACTGCTCTTCGAAAAGCCCCAGGGAATCCAGCGGCTTTGCGATGCGGTCCAGCCTTTCCGCAGCTTCCCTATATGCCTGTTCCGAGACAGGCAGCGCAGCGGCCTGCCACCCATCGATCTTTTGCCGAAACACAGAGTGACTCATGATATGGCCTGCCTTTTCAGATATCCCCGAACATCAAAATCATAAGCCGCTTCCAGCGCAGTCCCCTTCAGCAGCTCTTCCTTCGTTCCTGCCGCAAGGATACGCCCTTCCTTCATCAGGATCAGCTCATCCGACAGGGCCAGAGCCAGCGGGATATCATGATACACGCCGATCAGCGTATGCCCCTGCTGCCGGCTCCATTCGTTCAGGTATTCGCTCATCCCCGCCACCACCTTCAGGTCCAGATGGTTCGTCGGTTCGTCCAGCATAAGTATCGGAGCATCCTGGGCAAAAGTCCGGGCCAGGAATACACGCTGCTGCTCTCCGCCGGAAAGGGTAAAGAGCTGGCGCTTTGCAAGAGCCTCTACTCCGGTACGTCGCATGCATTCCTCCGCGATCTTCTTATCCGCCTCACTGTAGCGTGAGAATCCGCCTCCCACATGGACATAGCGCCCCATCAGCACGCATTCAAAGACCGTATAAGAGAAGAAAAGCTGGGAAAGCTGGCTTAAAAGGGATACCGAAGAAGCGATCTCCCTGCGCTTCATCCCGTTCACAGCCTTTTCAAAAAGCTCCAGTTCTCCCTGATAGGGGATCATGGCCGTAAGGGCTTTCAAAAGCGTAGACTTCCCGCTACCGTTAGGACCCAGGATGGCCACCCGGCTGCCCTCTTCCACGGAAATGCTTACCCCGTGCAGCACCTCGGCATCTGTTCCCAGGCTGCGCGGATCATAGGCTGCATGCAGTTCCTTACATTCGATCGCCTTCATCTGCGCCTCCTGCTACCGAAATAGATCCACAGGAAGAAAGGGGCTCCCAGCAGGGCTGTCACCGCCCCTACAGGGATCTCCTGGGGCGAGAGCAGTGTACGCGAGAGCAGATCCGCCAGGGCCATGAAAGCCCCACCCAGAAGCGCACTCATGGGCAACACATATTTATGGGAAGAACCGAAGAGACGGCGCACCGCATGGGGTGCTGCCAGGTCGATAAAGCCGATGACCCCGGTAAAGCAGACTGCCGCCCCGGTCAGTACGGAAGAGAGGATGAGCAGGATGGTACGCCCCTTCTTCGTGTCCACGCCTCCGGCCCGGGCCGTATCCTCCCCGAAGCTCATAAGGTCCAGTTCTCTCTGAAAGGCACAGGCAAGAAGCACTCCGGGGATGCATATCCCCAGAAGTATCGCCGCATGCTCCCAGCGTCTGCCTGCAAAAGAGCCCATCTGCCAGAGGATCAGACGCTGCATATGCCTGGAAAAAGCAGCCGAGAGCATAGTCAGTATCGCATTGACAAAAAGGGATAGTATCATGCCGAAGAGAATGATGGTGTGTGATCGCAGATCCCCGTCCAGTCGGGCCGAAAAGGCCAGCACCAGAAAGACCGTAGCCAGGCCGAAGATAAAACCCGACGCGGGAAGCAGGAAATAGTTCAGTGCGGGGATCGAGATCTCGAAGACGATCACGATGGCCGCTCCCAGGGACGCACCGGAAGAAACCCCCAGCGTATAAGAGGAAGCCAGGGGATTCTGTAAAAGCGACTGCATGACTGCACCGCTTAAAGAGAGCATGGCGCCCGTGATAAAGGCGCAGCAGGCCCGGGGAAAACGGATCTCCCACAGGATGGAGACCATGCTTACGGTCACATCCGCAGGAAGCTCTCTTCCGGCCAGCTTATATACAAGGATCGCCAGGATCCCCCGGGGGGAGATGGCCACAGAGCCCACTCCCACCGCAAGGATCATGACGATCACCGCAAATACTGCTGCCGCCGCAGTTTTTAATGTCCGTTCCGACTTACTCACGCAGCGGGACGAAGCAAAAAGCTTTCATCAAAGTACTCGGGATAGATGCACTCCGCCATATCGATCAGCGCATCGATCACATGATGGTTCGGCTGGTTCACCTGATCCGCATCCAGCATGTACACATTCCCGTTCTTAATGGCCGTTACGTTCTCCCAGCCCTGCATGGTCAGCAGCACGTTGATCACGTCCGGGGTGTACATATCTGCTGTAAGGATCACCTGGGGATCCGCTCCTACAGCAGCTTCCTCTGTCAGAGCAGGCCACTGGCTGTCTTCCTCTCCTGCCACATTGATGGCTCCCACAAGCTCCAGCATCTCATTGATATAGGTTCCCGGGCCAGCGGTATAGATGGTGGGATAATCGGCCGAAGGTGTAAAGAGCTCAAAGAGCACGGTCTTCTTTTCTTCCTCGGGGATCGTCGCAGCGATCTCTTTTATACTTTCAATGGCCAGTTCCATGTCATCCACCAGTTCCTGCGCCTGGGCATCTTCCCCTACGCACTGTCCGATGAAGATCAGATCCTCCTCGATGGCCTTTAGGGATGAACTGCTGGGGATATCCGCCACGCAGATCCCTGCCTCACGAACGGTAGCAAAAGCATCCACGCCGTCCTTGGAGCTCATACCGGAAGTAAAGATGATATCCGGGGCAAGGGCCACCAGCTGCTCCAGATCCGGAGCCATCATATCCATATAAAGTACATCTGCCTTAAGCTCACTGCCGTAGGAAGCCTGGGTATTGGTATCGGAGCATACGATCTTGTCCGAAAGGCCCATATCGATCAGAACGCGGGAGATCGAAGGAGCCATCGCAACGATGGTATTCACTTCCGCAGGTACAACGATGTCGTTCCCGCTGCGATCCCTCATGGCTGTCCCCTGGGGTTCGGCCTCCACGACCGGTTCAGGCTCCTTTGTTTCCGCCTCCGTGGGCGTCGCAGCTTCTGTCTTCGGCGCCTCGGTAGGTGTCGCAGCAGCCTCCGGCTGTGCTCCGCAGCCTGCCAGCATGGCGAAGCTGGTGACCGCCGCAGCGATCCAGGTTAACGTTCTTTTTTTCATTTTCTTTTCCTCCCTTTTGATAAAAATTAAAAAACCGCTTTCGCGGCACACAAAAGGAGAGCCGGCGATCCGACTCCTCGGCACTCTTCTCTGACTCGGAAAAGCTTGTGTGCCTGTTCGCAGGCTGAGATCCGGCTATACGGTAGCGGCACTGTCCGGGAGTTTCACCCGGTTCCCATTTAACAAGCCCCGTGAGCTGCTTACGCTCATGGCTCCACCTGTAAACAAGGGAGTTTATAACACAAAAGCGGGATTCCGTCAAGGCTGTGTACCACACTTGTTCCCCGGCTTCTCCAAAGCCCCGAAACATTGACAAATACGGCTTTGTCATGTATCATTTCCTTGTTATTTCAGCTGGAGAAACGGATATGGCGGAGACGCTCTTTTTTGTTTTCCTTCTTATATTTGCTGTAGCATTTGAATATGTCTGGCTGGCCCTTTTCGGCAACGGACTGCAGGAATATACGGATGTGGTCAGCGAGTTCACCTCTTCCTTCGGCAGCAACAAAGCCGCCGAGCAGAAGCTGGTATATCTTCTGGCACTGCTGGGAGCAGCTGCCATTTTTCTGTTTTATTTCCTCCGAAGAAAAAAAACAGCGGGCTTCGTTCCCCGCACCGAGGAAAGCGAGAACAGCCGCCGCATACGTATCGCAGCCACTGCTGTCATCGTTTCCGCTGCCGTGTATTATCTCGTCTGCGGCGGGACTCATCCCCTGCTCGCGGCCCTGCTCCTGCTTTTCCTGATCCTGCTCCTTACGGACAGGCTCCTGGTGATGAGCGGCCTGATCTTCTTTGTTTCCACCCTCTACGGCAGCATCGGAGCTTACCGTCTGTATGTATTCCTGGGAGGCGGCCGCAGCGTAAACCTCACCAACCTGGTTTTTCTTTCTTCCGCTCTCACACTCCTTGTGCTGTTTTATTCCCGCTACCGCAAGAAGGATATCTTCGTACCCGGCTTTCTTCTGATGCAGCTGGCGATACCCTTTTCCCTTCTGATCTTCCTGATGTGCGATTATAACGCGGGAGGCAGCGTGATCAATCTGCCTCTGCCCCGCCGCGTCAGCCTCTTCATCTGGCTGGTGATCGCGGCCTTTCTCCTCCTTGCCCTGCTTAAGTTCCGTGAATGGAAACGCGGCGAGACGGATATACGCACGCTGATCTCCTACGGCACCCTCTGCTGTATCATGAATTTCAACAGCTATGCAGGCAGCGGCCAGATCGTATCCGACGACCTGCATCATCCCTTCGAAAACATCATTGCTTTTTCCCAGATCTTCGAATACGGACAGAGCCCCTTCTCGGAATACATACCGGTCTCCGGCTTCTATTCCCTTCTGCAGGGCTTTTTCCTGTGGTTCTTCGGGAAAGGGCAGTATGCCTTCTATTATGTAACGGAGAACCTTTTCTACTTTGCCTTCGTTCTTCTCATCGTCCTGCTCCTTCGCAGGCAGCTTAAGAACGATGCAGTGCTCCTGCTGGCCCTGCTCATCCCCTTGATCCGCTATAACCGGGTCACCCTGATCCTTCCCGTCATGCTGCTGCTGAGCTGGCCGAAGCTCATGGAGAACAGGAAACGCTGGCTTCAGGCCTGGTTACTTACCAGTCTTGCAGGGGGGCTCTATTACCCCGTTTTCGGTGCCGCCGTATGCCTGGGCTTCCTGCCCTTAGCCTTCCTTAAGCTGCGGGACTACATTAAGAGCGATATTTCAAAGGAGATAAAAACCCCCCGCTTCTGGCTGGAATGGGGGATCTGCTTCTTACCAGTGCTCTTGTCCGTGCCCCTGCTGCTGGGAACCCTTAAGCATATGCTGGCCATGGCCGGCCAGACCGTATATGCCGACGGCATGTCCCGTTTCGGTCAGACCGTTCCGGCTTCCTTCCTGCCCTCGGTGGAAAGCACCGGCCTGCGCCTGCTTTTCTTCGACAGCGCCACCTTCCTGGTGCCGGCAGCCGTAGTGTGGGTCTCCGCCGCCATGCTCATGAAGAGCCGCAAAGCGCTGTGGAGCTGCTTCGGCATCGCTGTGCTGGTATCCTTCTCCTATACCCTGGTTCGTATCGATTCGGACAGCATCTATGCAAGAAGCGCCGGCATCATCTATGCCTCTTCCCTGATGATCCTTCTGCTGGCCCTGCGTTATGTACGCAGCCCGCAGTCCTTAAGTGTACTTACGGCTCTTTCCTTCTTCTTTGTGGCCCTGGTATCCGGAGAGGCCTTTATGGGCCTGGATAGCGACAGCAAACTGGAGGCCTCCTATACGGTACCCGATAACTGCATCCTTGTGGGGGACGGTCATGTACCCCGTCTGGGTACCTGCTTCATCCCGCAGGAGACCTTTGAGAATATCGCAAAGAATTATGATGAGAGAGCCTCCCTGAACAGGGAGGACGGCTATTTCGGGATCGGCCGCTTCGGGCATTTCTACCTTTCGGAGCTAAAGGGCGATTCGGTCATGGAAAACATTACGGTCAAGGGCTACGGTGCCGCCGAGGAAAGCTGTGCATTGCTTAAAAAGAACGGGACCGTATGTACCCCCGCCGATTCCTTTTCACAGTATTACCTTTACCACTGGCTCCTGTGCAGCGGTTCCTACCTCTGGTCTCCGGAGGAAGGCCTTTTCCGCCCCAACAGCGAAGGCCTCTCCGCAGAAGAAGTCCTTGCCCGTCATAAAAACATCGATCTGGCCAGGGAAGGCCGTGAGCTGGGCCGCACCCCCGCTTCCTGGGGTTCTTCCATGGCTTCGCTTGGGAAGATCTTCTCCGATGTTCCCGTGACGGCGCAATGCCGCAGTGAAGAGGATGCGCTGTGGATCGATTTTGACCAAAGGATCAACGGAGACGAAGCAGACTTTATCTATCTGGAATTTGAAGGAGCAGAACAGAACTACAGTTACATGCTCTTCAACTATTTTGAAGAAGTGGAACAGCCTGCTCCTTCCCCCTTATCTGCAAGACTCATGAAAAAGGACCATAACCGGGGAACGGTGGTCACGGTCAGCTGGGCGGACGATGAAGGAGAGGTACATAACATGAACTGCGAGCTGAACCGCGGAAAGCTCCTCTTCCCTCTGGGAAGCGGCTGCGGCTGGCTCTTTAACGAACATGACGCCATAAAACTCACGGCCACTTCTTACGGCGAGAGCATAGCTTTGCCCTCCGTAAGTAAGGCTTCACTGCTGAAGCTCAGGGAGGTAGAAGAATGAGCAAAAAAGAACGGATCCTGCTTTTTATCCCCATGTACAACTGCGAAAAGCAGATCACCCGGGTACTGCGTCAGTTAAGGCCGGAGGTCTGTGCTTTTCTTTCCGAAGTCATCATCGTGAACAACCGCAGCACCGATGACGGGGAAGCGGCAGTGATCTCTTACCTGAAGGAGCACTCGCTTCCCGTACGGGTAAAGCTTCTGCGCAATGACGATAACTACGGTCTGGGAGGCTCCCACAAGGTTGCCTTCCGTTACGCCCTGGAGCATGATTTCGATTACTGCATCGTGCTGCACGGGGACGACCAGGGGGATATCTCCTGCATGCTGCCCTATCTGAAACGGGGCATACACCGTAAGTATGACTGCCTTCTGGGTGCCCGCTTCATGCGCGGTTCTAAGCTCACGGGCTATTCCCGTTTCCGTACCTTCGGGAATTTCGTATACAATATACTCTTTTCCCTGGGCTGCTGGCAGAAGATCTACGATCTGGGCTCGGGGCTGAACCTGTATAAGACCTCCATCCTGAAGGACGGTTTTTATCTGAAATACAAAGATAACCTGATGTTCAACTACTGCATGATCCTGGGTTCTTCCTATTACCGCCACAGCCTGCGCTTCTTCCCCATCGAATGGCGGGAGGATGACCAGGTCTCCAATGTGAAGATGTTCAACCAGGCTGTCACGGTGCTGAAGCTCCTGGGCAGCTACATACTGGATAAGGCCGCCTTCCTAAAGGCAGAGCACCGGGACAAAGTCGTGGCCGACTACAGCGCACAGACCATATTTGATACGGAAGGATGAAATGAAGCCCGCGAAGCTGATCTACAATCTTATAAACCTCGTGGTGCTGCTGATCGCCGCGGCGCTGTTCCTGGAAAGCTACCGGGACGGTGCAGCCCTTTTTTCCGGTCTCGGTCTTTCCTATCTCCTGCTCTTTGCGGGAGCCGTCCTGCTGGTCCACGGCATCAAAGCCTTCCGCCTCTATCTGGCCCTGTACGGCTCGGAGATACGTATTTCCGATTACCTGAAATGCTGGTGCAAGGTGACTCCCGTCAGCCTGATCCTGCCCATGAAGTCCGGCGAGTTCTTCCGCATGTACTGCTTCGGCATACTGCTCAAGGATAAGCTGAAGGGTGTGGTCCTGATCCTGCTGGATCGCTTTATGGATACGCTGGCACTGGTGACGGTGGTGATCGCGGTAAAGCTGGTGGCCGGAGGCAGCCTCTCTGCCCTGGTCTATTTCCTGCTCCTCTTCCTGGCTCTTTCCCTGGGTCTGTACTGCGTATTCCCGGGACTGTACCGCTTCTGGAAGAGCTTTCTCCTCTCTGCCCGTGCAACGGAGCGCAAGCTTTCCATGTTAAGGTTTATGGAGGCCCTGCATTCCATCTATAAAGAGATCGCCGCAGTAACAAAGGGCCGCGGCCTTCTCCTCTACCTGCTCTCCCTTCTGGCCTGGGGGGTGGAGATCGGAAGTGTGACCTTACTCAGCGGCTTTGCGGGTGGCACCCTCTCCTCCGGCGTGCTGGGTACTTACCTGTCGGCTGCGCTGGGTACGGGGGATTCGGCGGATCTGAAGCGCTTTGTCTTTATCAGCATCATCCTGCTCATAGCTGCCTACCTTCTGATCAAGGCAGCGGAACTGATGACAGGAAAAAGGAGCAAAGAATGAAAACGATCATCATCTATGACGATACGGGACGCAAGAGCGAAGTCATCGCCGATATCATCGGTGAACGGGGCTTCGCCGATGTGGTGGTAAAGAAGCGCCGCCTGGAGGAATACTACAGGGACGAACTGCTGAAAGAATATCCCGATGCGGTATGGAAGCGGCTGCGTTCGGTATACGAATACACGGCACTGATCAAAGAGCTGGAACTGCTCTCTTCGGAGGATGCCCGTATCCTGCACTGCTTTTCAAATTATCTGATCTCGGATGCCCATGCCGCAGGACTTTCCTTTAAAAAGCTGCCTTATGTGGACGACTGCTTTGCCCTGCTTTCCGAGAAGCGTTCCGTGGCGGGGATGTTCCCGAATGTCCGGGAATACCTTTCCTTCTGCCGTGCCGTCACCGGAGGTGCACACGCCTGGGACCTGATCCGGAATATGAAAGAGCACTCCCCCATCGACGGAGTGGTGGATATCGGCACCATCGGAAACTTTATCCAGTGCATCACGGGAAACTTCGATTCCCGCTATTTCAACCGTTTCCGGGGCAATGAATACACACTGGTAAAAAGCTCTTCCGACAAAAAGAAGATCAAAGCGGAATATACCTTCTATCACCTGCTGCCGGATGACATGAAGTTCTGGTTCGTCATCCCCTTTGATTACCGGGAAACGGAGACGGAAGCTTCCTACACCATGGAGCGGCTCCATATGACGGATCTGGCCATCAAGTGGGTGCACGGCTCCATGGACAGCTCGGAATTTGAGGAGCTTCTGGATAAGTACTTCTACTTTTTTGCCTCCCGTCATTCGAAGGACTGCGAAAAGGAACAATGCAGGAAGGTGGCAGATGCCCTCTATGTAGATAAAGTAAAGGACCGTATCGAACAGCTGAAGAAAACGGAGGGCTTCCGTCCCATCGAAAAGCTTCTGGCGGAAAGCGATGCGGATATCGACCGGCTGGCGGAAAAATACTTCCGGCTGAAAAAAGCCATCGAAAAAAAGAATAAGTATCCCTCACGCCTGGTGATCGGCCACGGGGATCCCTGCTTTGCCAACACCCTGTATAACAAGGCCACCCGCACCCTGAAGTTCATCGACCCCAAGGGTGCCATGACGGAAGAGGAGCTCTGGACCGATCCCTATTACGATGTTGCAAAGCTAAGCCATTCCGTCTGCGGACGCTATGACTTTTTCAATAATGCCCTTTTCGATATCCGGGTGGATGCGGATTTTTCCTTCGAGCTGGATATCCCTTTTGACAACAGCGAATTCAAAGGGATCTTCCGGCGCAAGGCGGAGGAGAACGGCTTCGATTACCTCAGCGTGCGGATCTACGAAGCTTCCCTTTTCCTTTCCATGCTGCCCCTGCACATGGACAACCCCCATAAGGTCCTTGCCCTGATCCTGAACGCCAAAAACATCCTTAAGGAGATAGAAAAAGATGCTTGAAGAATATTCTTTTGTATTTGACATAGACGGAACCCTCTGTCCCATCAAAAGTAAGGATGAGCGCTACGAGGACCTGGTCCCCTATCCGGAGATGGTCGCGAAGCTTAAGGAATACAAAGCACAGGGAGCCCGCATAATCCTCTTCACCTCACGGAACATGAATTCCTATCAGGGGAATCTGGGGCTCATCAACAAATACACCGCAGCCGTGCTTTCCGAATGGCTGAAGAAATGGGACATCCCTTACGACGAGATCATCTACGGCAAGGTATGGCCGGGACATAAAGGTTTTTACGTGGACGACCGCACGGTAAGGCCGGACGAATTCCTGAACCGTTCCGTGGAGGAACTGGAAGAGCTCTGCAGGAATTCCAGATGTAAGGAAAGCAAGACAGAGGCTGAATAAAAAGTACATCATATCTTAAGCAGGAGAAAGCACATGAGCAGACTTGACATCGTCATCACCATGGGAGGACTGGGCTCCCGTTTCCGTAAGGCCGGTTATACTGTCCCGAAATACATGATCGAAGCAAAGGGTAAGACCCTGTTCGACTGGTCCCTGATCAGCCTGGAGGGTTACCGGAAGGAAGCCGCCCGCTTTGTATTTATTGCCATGGCGGATGAAGAGAACGATGTGCGGGGTTTTATCGAAAAGAAATGCGAAGAGCTTAAGATCCCGGATCCGGAGATCATACTGCTGGACTACCTGACGGACGGCCAGGCCACCACGGCCATGCTGGCAAAAAAATACTGGGAGCCGGAACACGGCCTGCTCATCTACAACATCGATACCTATGTGGAAGCCGGCGAGATGAACAGCGAAGAGCTTAAGGGTGACGGCTTCATCCCCTGCTTTCGTGCCGAAGGGGATCATTGGAGCTTCGTACGTCTGGACGATACGGGAAAAGTGGTTGAGATCAAAGAAAAACAGCGGATCTCAGATCACTGTACTCTGGGTGCATACTACTTCCGCAGCTGCGCTCTGTATGAAGAGCTTTATAACGAGTATTACAGCGATCCGGCCCACTGTGTGAACGGTGAAAAATACGTGGCACCGCTTTACGACTATCTGCTCTCCAAAGGCGGAGAGATCTACATTTCCGACATCGATCCCTCCAGGGTGCATGTACTGGGCACCCCGGAAGAACTGACTGCCTTTCTTAAAGACTGACCAGCCGCATGCCTTTCCGAAGGAGCAGCGGCTTTGTCACCGGGCAAAGATCCCGGAAATATTCCAGATCCTCTTTTTTCATCTGTTCAATCCCTACACGGGTCTCCGGCGGCAGGGTCTTCTTTGCGATCCGGGCACTGTAGACCAGCAGCTCAAAAAGCCGGTCTTCCACTTCCTCACCGTAACCCGCAAGATACAGGGGCTCCAGCAGATCCCCGGTGCGCCTTACCAGAAAGATGCCGGCACTGTCCGCCATGTGGTAAAAACAGCTCAGGCGCTGGTCATAGGCTGTCTGCTCCCGGGCCAGTTCCGCCGGGATCAGGGTTTCCCCGGAGGCAACGGGAACCTTATCCATGATCTGCTGCAGCAGACGGGGAAACTCCTTATCTTTCAGGCCTCCGATGCTCCGGATGCCGATCCGGTCCTTCCATTTCGAAAGATCCTCCGTAAGCAGCTCTTCCAGACTTCCCTGATACTCATATACCCGGCTGTCAAAGGCATATGAAAAACGACGGAAGAAAGACAGTGCTCCGCCTTTATCATCCTGAGGAACACAGGCGTAACTCTCTTCCACCTTGGAGGCCTTCAGCAACTGATGGATACGCTGCAGCAGGGCGCTTCCCACCCCCGTATGCTTCTGTTCTTCCTTCACATCGATGCAGCAGATCCTGCCATACATGGAGCCGTCCTCCAGCATCCCCAGATAGTACATGGCTGTCCCTGCCGGGGTAGGAGCGTCCGTCACCGCTGCCAGGGCATAATAGCCCGGCAGCGCCACATGATCCAGGATGTACTGCGGAAGGTATCTTTTGTACAGTTCTGCATCTTCTTTTGTGATATGATAGATCCCGATCTTCATCTCTTTTCTCCCGTTGTTCAGTCTGTTGCCGCATTCTTCAGGTCATCTTCCGAAACACCCATTTTCGCCGCATACTTGGCACTCTTTAACTTGAAGAGTTTCAGGAGCCGTCCCTTATGCTCACCCATGGTACCGGCTATGATCTCCATCATGCCGGGCAGGGGCTTTCTGTATTCCTCTTCCCACTGATACACCTCCAGACGTGCCTTCAGTTCGCGGCTGCCGAACCAGTGCAGGCTCTTTAAGAACTCCGCCTCGGCCGAATCTCTCTTCTTCCTCAGTTCCGCATCTTCGCTTCCCTTTTCCATACGGTCCTTCACGTACTCCCTGCGGGCAGAAACGAAAGCTTCAAAACGTAAGCGGAAAAGTTCCGCGTCCTTCCCCTTCTCCTTCAGGACTCTGTCATACTGCTCCCGCATCAGGCCCTCTTCATAGTCCGCCGTTTCCACGGCCGTCTTGTAAAAGCCGCCGCTTTTTTTGACCTTATAGGTGGATTCAAAATGATCCCCATGCCAGAACATCTTTATATCCTCAAAACCGGGCATGGTCAGCGGACTGAAGCCCATGGCGGCTTTGTAGGTCTCGACAAAATCGTTTGCGGCTGCCTGTTTTTTCTTCTCGTTCTTCTCTTCGCGATAAGCCTTCAGCTTCGCCGGAAGAGAAACGACCTTGGGCAGCTGCTTTTCCAGCAGGAGCATCAGTTCGTCAAAAGCCTCCTGATCCGCGTTGGAAACGCCTCCTTCGATCAGCGCATCCAGCTTTTCGTCACCCCCCAGATACTTCCCGAGGCCGGCACCCTTTACATCGTTCATAAAGATCTTGATCCCGGCGATGGCGCTGCGGAGCTGGATGATCTTCGTATTCCGTTTCTTCTTCTTTTTGTCGTTTGTCTGCTGCGATAGGTCCTCTTTGATCGTATCACGGAACTCGGGGAAGCTCTTTTTCCATTCCGTGATCTTCTGGGGCAGAGTCGCTATATCCGTCAGCTCCTTCAGTGCCTGCGGCAGCTCTCCGAGATAAGCCTCCTCCAGCTTGCCGGTATCTTCTATATGTTCCAGATCGTAACGCAGGGTCTCTTCATCCACGACACCGAAATTGAGCATCAGCTTCCTTGTCTCCTGGGCGGGCGAGCATAATCTTCTTCCGTCGTTCGCGGAGATCGTACAATTCTCACGCAGCTTATGGACCGGGTCGAAAGACTGCTCTCCTATTCCGGAGAAAGGCAGGTTATCGATCTCAGCTACATTTTCCCGGAGCTTTTCCACCGTGCTGTTGAATTCGGCGATGGAATTCTCCAGCCGCTGCTCGCACTGGGAGAAATTCTGTATCTCCTGCGGGAGCTTGAAGCCCACCTCCTGCGCCTTCATCATGGCCAGGAAGATACGCTCTCCGGTATTGCTGCCGTCACCCAGTTCAAAGATCTTGTCCAGCTCCACTTTCAGTCTGGCCTTCAGCACATCCTTCTCTTTATTTGCCATACGGTTGTAGCTGTTCCCCTTATCGGCATGGAGGAGCTCCCGCAGGCCGTCGATAAAGTCATCCGAAAAGCCGCAGAAGGCTGCCGCCATCATGCGCAGGATCGCTTCTACCCGGTCCTTGTTCAGCTGGGTGCAGTTCCCGTAGTCCAGTACCGTAGCCTTCTCGTCGTTGATCATGATATTGCCGGCATGAAGATCCCCGTGATGGAAATAATTGCCGAACAGGGCCTGATTCGCCCAGGTCCTGGCCATCTGCACCAGATTCTTCCGACGCTTCTCGACTTCCCTGAGCTTTGTCTCCAGCTTCTTTCTTGCTTCAAACTGCTCCGCCTCTTTTTCGGTCAGCTGATTATGATCCTTTTTTGTCTTTTCGTTATATCCCTTCCAGGGCTCCTTAAGGTCTCCCAGCTGCTGGTTCAGCTCCAGCAGATAACGGTCCACGGTCTCGCCCTCCGCCTTATCCATCACCAGATAATCCTTCGTGGAAGGGATCCCCTCCACCAGCTTCACCGAGCTCACCTTGGAACCGAACTTTTTATGCGTAGCCTCATAGGACTTCTCGCCTTTGATGATATTTTGCGCCTCATTCTTAAGGTCGAATTCCTCATCGATCTTACGCATGTGCGCGGTATAGGAAGCCATCATCACACCGCCTTCCTTCTCATTCCAGAGGGTATCTTTCACATCCCCCTCCTTCGGCCGGTCGGCCTCGATGGCACACTTCTTTATAAACTCCCTCTCTCTTTCCTTACGCTGTTCCGCATCGGGACGGAGGATCTTCACCACTACTTCCTTCTTCACTCGCTTGGCATCCGTGATCTCACAGAGGAAGGTCTCGGCGATGGAGGCCGCGCCCAGGGAACGGAGCTTCTTAATACGCTTCAGGCCCGCATCCGTCTTGATCCGGTTCAGCTGTGACAGGACATATTTTTCCGGTATGGGCCGGAGATTGCTCTTCACCACGCTCAGGGCTTCATGGAACTGCTTATCCAGCATCTGCTCGGGGATACCCTGGAAAAGCTTCTGCATCACAGGGCCCGCACCTTTGAGCATGGATGCAAAGTACATGCCGCCCCGCTCTCCCGGTTTGAGCTTTCGGTTCTTCGGCTTCATGTCCTTTATCATATAGCTCATCATGAAGGAACGGTCGGCGGGATCGGCCTGGCGGAAATAGTCCTTCATCACCAGATGCAGGAATTTGCCCTGTCCCTTGCTGGTATCGTAAACCGCATCCTTCATCCGCATTACGGTAAGCTTGTCCTGCTCCAGCTTCTTCGCCAGCTTCTCTTCCTCGCTCAGCTCTTCATCATTTTTCTCTTCTTCCTCCGAGAGCAGGGCATCCATACCGGCGGAAGGCGAGAAGAGCTTATCCGTTGCATCATCCAGAAGCTTCTGGACCTTTTCTTCTCCGGCGCGCATCACCTTGCCAAGCTTTCCGCTCATCTCCTTAAGGAAAGCCGTGAATTCCGCCTTATCCAGCAGAGCGGCCACATCCTGCCCCCCGCTCTGATTCAGCTTATCCAGGATCTCATCCAGCACACCCTCCTTGATGGTTGCAAGCAGCTTCTTCTGCTCGCCGGTCACGCCGCTACCCAGCTCCTGAAGGGGACCGTTCCATATGCCCGAAGCCAGATTCTCGCCCTTCCGGGCCTCCGCCAGCTTCGCAAGTATGCCGGCATGTTCCTTAAGGACCGCACGCAGGCGCTCTTCGGCAGGCAATACCTTCCCCTTTTCATCATACTGCTCTTCCCCGCTCATCATGTCGCCCAAGAAGTTCAGGGTCTGCCCCCCCTCCTCACTCCACTGCTTCTGAGGCTCGGGCAGCTTCTCGCTCTTTAAGAGCTGAACATTACGGTTCCCGTACTGCAGCACATCCTGCTTCAGATCCCTCTGCATCCGTTCCTCGAAGCTTCTCTTCCGTTCGGCTTCATCCAGTTCCATCTCAGTCCGGACCATCGACAGCTGTTCATCGATCTTTTTCAGGGACTTTCTGTTCTTCTGTATCTTCTCCAGTGCCCCGGATCTTTCAAGCTCGTAACTGTTTTCGATGCTCTTCAGATCCTCTTCCATCTGTTTTCTCTTGTTTTCAATGGTGCCCTTTCCGTCGCGTTTCAGGATACCCTTCTTCGCATTCGCGTTCAGATAATCCTCAAACTCTTTCTTCCGTTTCGTCAGAGCCTTCTCTTTTTCTGCGGGGATGTCTGCAAGCCTCTTGGCCAGCTTTGTGTTCTCATCTTCCTTTGCCTTCTTCTCCGACAGATATCCCTTTTCCAGCGTCTTGTTGGAAACGAGCGGATCCTCCGCCCCGGACGGCTTTCCTTCCTGCATTTTGGCACAGACCATACTGTAGAGCTGCATGGCCGGATAATCTGCAAGTTCCTGATCCGAAAAAGCGGTATGTTCCAGCAGATAGGCCCTGCAGTATTCCCGCAGCTCCCAGGCCGCGGTACGGTTTCCGGCGGCCTTTACCGCCATCTCGTTCAGTTCCTTCTCCGTGACGGAACGGAACTGCTTTTCCGCCACCGTCAGAGCGCCCTCCACCTTCTTCCTGGCCTTTTCACGGTCTGTGATCAGAGGCAGGGCATTCTCTGCCTGCTCCAGAAGGATACGCAGAGGTATGCGGTCCAGCTCCGTCTCACTCTTTCCGCTGATCATGGAAAGGACGGATATACTGACCCTGCGCAGCTCCTCCATGTTTTTCTCCCTGCCGTAGATCTTTCCCTGCAGCAGCATATAGTGCTTGCCCAGCAGCTTCTTTTCGGCGGAAGTGTAGCCGTCAAAGGCGGCATAGCCCTTTTTGCTCACATCCACTCCCCGGGCCGCCATCAGGCGCATCAGCTCCAGGCAGCCCAGTTCCCCGTTATTATAGGTATCCAGATTGTTCTCTTCGATCTCGTCCTCATCCGCATCCTTAAGCTGCCGCTCCAGCTCCTTCCCGTCCAGAAGGGTCTCGCTCTTTGAGAGCTCATCCGCTATGAACTTCTGAAACTCCTGCGGATCCCCCGCATATTCCCTTACCCTGTGGCTTAAGCCCAGCAGCTCCTTGACCGGCAGGATGGCAAAGCGTGCTGCGGGGATCGCGCTCAGTTTTTCCAGAGCCTTCACGGCATTTTCCTTCATCTGCACCAGGCTCTTTTCCTTCACGGTCTCCGGATCCATACGGCGCTCCGCACCCAGTGCAGTATCCAGTACACGTTTATCTCTCTCCAGCTTCAGCATCTTCTCTTTTGTCTGCTTAAGCTCTGCTTCATCCCGCCTGCGGGCTGCTTCTCTTTCCTTTTCCTCACGTATCGGCTTCAGCCGGTCTCTTTCGGCAATACGCTTCTGCCTTTCATTCTCCCGGCCTCTTTTAACACTGGTCTTAATATCCAGTTCCCCTGCCTCCACCGGAGCCACACTGTCCTGCGTTTTGGACTGTCCCAGATGGGCGAGTTTCCTCTTCTGCGGTGCCTTCACCTCCCCTTTAGGAGCATTCACTAAATTCTCTTCCCCGATCTGCTGATGATCATCAAACTCGATCAGGATCTGCTCATCGGGCGCTTCCACGGCAGCGTAGCTGTCTTTTGCTGCCTGAATATACTGGTTAAAGCGCGCTTTCTCCTGATCCCCGAATTTTCCCGTATAAGCCTTGGGAAGCCCGGCCGTATTGCGGGCCCGGCGCTGTCCGTCCGCATTTTTACTGCCGCGCTCAAAGAGCCGGGGCCGGGAGTTACGCTGCTTGCGCTCGATGAGGGTCTTTAAGTAATCGGCATAGCTTCTGGGTATCCCCTGCTGATCCATCCGCCGGGTCAGCTGCGTAACGCTCTCATCCTTCAGATCACTGTTACGAAGCAGAGCGTAATAAGGATTGCTCATCAGATCCAGACGGAGGGAGTATTCCATGTAAACGTCGGAAAGATAATTAAATCTCGCCCCCAGCTCTTTCCACTCATTCTCCGTAAAGCCGTGTTCTTCCGTCGTGACATTTCCATTCAGCTTTTCATATGCCTGTTTGAAATCCGCAAAACGGCTGAGTTCGTCATAAAGCTTCGCCGTATGCTCCGTACTGTTCCGCCTTCTCCCCACAAGACGCTTTGTAAAATCAAGAGTGGAATCGAAATTAAACTTATTCAGATCCAGCATCAGCAGCTCGGAAAAGACACCGCGATAACGTACCATGGCTGCGTTTTTGTCTTCTACGCTTTGTGCATTCAGATCCCTGTTCATCTGTGCCTTTTCCAGGGCCCGCTCCTGCTTGAGCTCTTCCGCCCTTTCCCTGATCAGACGCACCTCTACGACACGCATCCTGCGATCATTGTAACGCTCACGGCGTTTCTTCGGCTCCGCTTCCATAAATTTCTTCTTTCCGTACACCAGATGATGGGCCAGGTTCAGCTCCATATCCAGCTCCGCCCCCGTAAGCTGCTCCTTGTATCCAGGCTCCCTGGCCACTTCTCCGTATTGCCCGTTGACCAGGTTCACCAGCTGCTCACACCATTCTTTCCGGTCCGCATAGGACTTACGTCCCCGCTCCTCAAGATAGATCAGGGCCGCATCCCGCAGCGCCAGTGCCGCACTCTTCTGCTCGTCCTGCTTCGCGGCCCGGAAAGCCTGCAGGGCCGTACGCACTTTTTTATACCCGCTGGCACGGCGTCGGTCGTTAGCCATCTGACCGGTGAGCAGAGTCATCTGCTGGGCAAAATCCGGCTGGAGCAGCTGTTCTTCTTCATGTACAGATATTTTGTCTTTTTCCTCCATCCCGCTGTGCACGGAAATACGGGATTTTTTCTCCGACTTTTCGGAT
>JAFZOW010000017.1 GCA_017552715.1 Lachnospiraceae bacterium | reverse complement strand
GGTAAAGGCTGCAACTTCTTCCCTATGGGTCATCTGGGGAAAAAAGGCCAAGAACTCATCGCCGCCGATCCTGGAGATAACATCTTCCTTTCGTACATTATATCTGAAAATAGATGCGAACTCAACCAGCACACGATCTCCCATGTCATGCCCGTAAAGATCGTTCACCAGTTTGAAATTATCCAGATCCAGGATCATCAGGGCCCCTGTTGTTTCCCTGCAGAGGCCGGATACCTTTTCCGTTCCGCTGGCCTTGTTCAAAAAGCCCGTCAGCCGGTCCAGCGTAGCTTCTTCCGTCAGGCTTTCTATGGTCTTGCTGTTAACGATGGAGTTATGGATCCGCTTGAGCAGTATATCTTCATCAAAGGGCTTGTGGATAAAATCCGAAGCCCCTGCTTTAAGTCCCCTGCGCTCGGTTTCATGATTATCCTCGCCGGTCAGGAAGATCACCGGGATCTGCGCTCTGCCTGCTCCTTCCTCAAACTGACGCAGGGCCCGGTAGGTATCAAAGCCGTCCATCCCCGGCATCAGAATATCAAGCAGGATCAGATCCGGGCTGTTTTTTTCCATAAAACGCAGCAGATCCTGCCCGGAACGCAAACAGCTGACACGCATATCGTGCCGGTTCAGCATTGCCTTGGCATTCGTCAGGCTCAGAGGCTCATCATCTACTACTACAATCCAGAAACCCATTATCTCTCCCGTCCTTTATCCCATCAGTGTAAGGATCGTATCGTAATCGTACTGCTGTGCCGCATCCCTGAGCTTTTCAAACAGCTCCTTATCCTCCGGCCGTATCCTGTACTCATTCATCTCATTAAAGATCTGTTCCAGCCGGTCACAATCCATATCATCCGCAGCACTGCGTATCTCTTCATATGCGGCCGCCATAAGCTCCTCATCCGCTTCCGGCTTATCCCCGTCATCCCCTCCGGCTGCAAAGAGAGCCGAAAGAACTTCCTTAAAGGAACGGAATCTCTCCATAAAGGCCGCGTGATGTTCCCGGATATATTCAATATCTTCGGATTTTCCGGCGTCCTCCAGCCTCTGGGCTTCCTCTCCCAGTTCTCCGGCCCCGATGATGCGGGCAGAGCTCTTCAGGGCATGCACCTTTATGGTATAGTCCTTAAGATCCTTCTCTCTGTAAAAGCCTTCCAGCTCCTCGTTTTTCTCATCAATGGACTCATAAAAGATCTTAAGGAGGGCCAGATAAGCGGGAAGATCTCCGCTGTTCTTAAGTCCTTTCTTCGTATCGATGGGGCTTCCGGCGAGAAGCGCAAGCTCTTCCGGTAAGGCTTCCTCCCATTCTTCCGCGTCATCCCGGCGCAGCAGGATCAGCTCTTCAGGAAGGAAAGCGTGCATGAGAGACTCCAGCTTTTCCGGATCGATGGGTTTGGAAAGATACGCATCAAAGCCTTCGGAAATATATCTTTCCTCGGCACCGGCGATGGCGTTCGCAGTAAGACATACCGTCGGCGTATAAGCGTTTGGATTGTCCTCATCGGCCCGGATCTCCTTAAGCGCCTCGATCCCGTCCTTTTCTGGCATCATGTGATCCAGGAATATCAGATCGTAATGTTTATCGCGGCTTTTCGCGATGGCTTCGTCTGCAGATTCTCCCAT
Source organism: Lachnospiraceae bacterium (assembly GCA_017552715.1). Classification (GTDB taxonomy): domain Bacteria; phylum Bacillota; class Clostridia; order Lachnospirales; family Lachnospiraceae; genus NK4A136. The sequence continues at coordinate 36,512 of JAFZOW010000017.1, read as the reverse complement.
ATCCACTCCTACCCCGGTCTTTTTCACAAGACTCTTAAATACCAGAAGGTTCATGGGATTATCATCCACTACAAGGATACGGGCATCGGGAGCCGTAAAGCGTTCCCTGTATCTGTCTTTTTCGTCAAGATGCTCCTGATAAGCCGTCAGATAATCTCCCATGGGGGCCGCATCGACAACACCCTGCTTTACGCGGAAGCCAAAACAGGAGCCCTCTCCGTATATGCTTTCCGTTTCCAGCTCCGATCCCATCAGCTCGATCAGGTTCCGGGTGATGTTCATACCCAGCCCGGTGCCTTCGATATTGCGGTTCCGGCTTTCCTCGATACGCACAAACTTCGAATACAGTTTGTGCATATCTTCCTCTTTGATCCCTATCCCGGTATCCTTAACATACACCTTCAGAAGGATCTCATCCTCCTCCCCGGGTATTGCTTCATATCCCACACGAAGGCTGACACTGCCCCTTTCGGTATATTTCACCGCGTTGGTCAGCAGGTTCGTTATAACCTGCCTGATCCGGACGCCGTCACCCTTCAATCGTCTCGGAAGCTCTTTATCAACCTCCGTTTTCAGCACCAGCCCCTTCTCTTCCATCCGCGTCCTGATCATGTTCAGGGATTCCGCGATCATGAGCGCAGGTTCGTAATCATGGGGGATGATCTCGATCTTTCCCGCCTCGATCCTGGAAAAATCAAGGATATCATTTACCAGCCCCAGCAGGTTCCTGCCCGCGTTCTGTATATTCCCCGCATAGGTCTTGATCGCACTGTCCTGACTTTCCCGCAGGATCATCTCGTTCATTCCGAGGATGGCATTGATGGGCGTACGGATCTCGTGAGACATATTGGACAGGAATGCAGACTTTGCTTCATTTGCCGCCATGGCCGCGGCAGACATATTCCGGTAACGGCCGGAACGGATCATGATGATACTGAGGATCAGGACCATCACTATGATTATCCCTATGGTCACGAAAAAGATAAGGTTCAGGGAAGAAAAAACGGCCGAAGCATTCTTCACGGAAATGCTGTACCAGCCGTTCCGGATACCCGCCACATAAACAACGTAATGAGCTCCCTCAAAACGAAAATCAAAGCTGTTTTCATCCGTCGAGATCAGCTTACGGACGATCTTTGCTCCCAGAGTGTTTTCTTCATCATAATAATCTTTGCCGTTCTCCGCGGGATCCGAATGAGCGACAACGATCCCTTTATCGTTCAGGATCATCTCGATATCCGAATAACCGCTTTTTACTGCATTCTCCGTCAGCTGCTGTATCTGATCCAGCGAAACATCCACCGAGATCACGCTTACTCCGTCACACAGGGTTTTCCCCAATGCGAGCATGATATTCCCGGACTGTACATCCACATAGGGATCCAGTATGGTGATCTCGCCGGGCTCCTCCATCGGTTTGGAATACCAGGGCCGTTCCGTAGCCACATAATCCTCGGGGGGCACCCAGTTGGTCCCGCTGAAAAAGCGTCCGTTGATATATCCGTACAGACCGGTGGAATTCTCATTTACCGCCTTTTTGATGGCTGTGGACTGTCCCACAAGGAAATCCTGTATCTCCTGGTCGCTCCGCTTTTCACTGATCATCTCATCCAGAGTATAAGCCGACAGCTTTATGGAATCGATATTGGTGGAAAGGTATTTATCCAGCTGATCCGCAGACTTACCTGCACTTACTTCCCCTTCGCGGATGATGCTGCTCCGTTTCTCCTTATACAGCATGCTGTAATATATGAAGATGATGGCTGTAAAAAAAAGGATGACAAGTATCGTTATCATGATACGTGTTCCCGAAATCTTTCTGCGCTCATCTGTTTTTGTAAAACGCTTGTCCATACCTCTGATGCCGATCTGTTCCGTAATTTTTTATCAAAAGATCCCTTCAGTATTTCGGATGTACATGTCCTGCGTAGATCATCATGCAGATGAACAGGATCAGCGAAGCAAGGGTACTGATCAGCTGAACGATCCTCACAATGTTGTTCTTTACCCCAAACATCAGCAGTATGCTGCTGATGACACTTACGATTGCAAAGAAGAACTGCAGATCCACCAGTGTATTACTGCCGGCCGTATACATGCGGTCCAGAGGACTGCGATGCCAGGTATGGGTCTCTCCGTCCCCCAGGACCGCGTGATCCGTATACAGATCCAGCCTCAGGACGATAAAGAACACCACATTGGCAATGATCGATATAATGCCCGTGATCAGTCGCACTATCATATCCGCACCTCTTTCCGCCTCTTATCCCAGGCAGATGCCGACGATGAGCTGCATGCCGTCCTTTTCCTTTACCTGACCGGCACGAAGATAGATCTTTGCGTAATCATCTCCGAACTTTAAGCGATAACGTATGACATAAAGCTTTCCGTTTTCGGTTTCCGCCAGCACGTTTTCCTTGGTGAACAGTCTTGTAAACTGCTCGTAATCATCCGGATGGATGAGCCCCTTGCTTTCTTCATAGGATTCCGCAAAGAAGTCCGATCCGGCCTTGCTGGTGCCCATTTCCGAATATTCCCGTGAGGCGGAATACTGCATATAAGCACCGCTATCCGGATCCACGGTATAGATCGCGATAAAATCGCCCATGAGCACGGAGATCCTCGAATAAGTGGCCTGCTCTTCCTTAAGCCTTTCCAAAGCCTCTCTCTGTTTCATCTGTGCGTCAACATTGTTGACACCGATGATGATCTGATTACCCTTGCCTCCCATACGGAGGGCCTTCATATTGACATAAATGGAACTGCCGTAGAAAGCGGCTCTGTAGGTATAGGAGAAGGAACCGTTTTCATCGATGGCTTTTACCACATTTTCCTTTGTAAAGTTCTTTATAAAGCCTTCCCTGTCATCTTCGTGCAGATATTGCTGCGCATCCCTGCGGCTGGTGGCAAAGAAATCATCGCCTCTCCGTTCCACGGTAAAGTCCGCCCCATTCTCTCCGGGGGCATATTCGATAAACTTCTCGGTATCAAGATCCACCTGATAGATATCGATATAGTCAACGGAAAGGGCTTTTGCGATTCCGGCAAAGGAAAGACCTTTGTCTCCCTTGGGCGTGATCCCCAGCACCACAAAAGCATAGGAAACGGCACCCTTCGCCGGGTTTTCCGCCACCTTGGTGATGAAGCCGTGCAGCGTATCCCCGTTCTCTGTCAGCTCGTTGATGAATTCCTTCTGCCCGCTCTCCTTGGCCCGCAGTGCCGCTTTGTACAAAACGGTATTCAGCTCTCCCTTGAAATCGTCGATCGAGATCGACTCCTTTTCGGCGCCGAAGACCGAATACATCCGCGCAAATCTCCTGTAAGCAGCATTGGAACGGCTCACCTTCAGGATTCCCTTTTTAAACTCCGCGATCAGTACCGGCTGTGTATCAAAGTACTGCCGCTCCGATTCATCCTCATTGGAAATGGAAGCTATATCATAGATATTGACTGAACTCAGGGCGGAATGATACGGCGCATCCTCCAGCTTCTCAAAGCCGATCTTTACTCCCTCTTTATGCCTGCGCACCAGCTCCTGCATGGAGATGGGTTTGCAGAAATAGTATCCCTGCATCCTCGTACAGCCGATATCACAGAGGAATTCCACCTGTTCCTGCGTCTCCACTCCTTCGGTCACGGTCTCTATTCCGAGACGTACGGCCATCCGCATCAGTTCCGCCAGCATGATCCTCGACTTCGGGTTGGTATCAAACTGCCGCATGAACTGCATGTCAAATTTGATCACGTCAAACTGCATGTCCTGCAGCAGGTTCAGGGAGGAGTAGCCGCTCCCGAAATCATCCATCCACACCTTAAAGCCCAGCTCCTGGAAACGCCGGATCTGTTCTTTCATATAGCCGAAGTTTTCTCCCACCAGACTCTCCGTGATCTCGATGGTCAGCATATCCTTCGGCATGCCTGCAGCCTTCACCCGGTTATCGATCTCCTCCACGATATCGCACATGTCGAAATCCGCCCGGGACAGATTGACCGAGGTGGGCACCACCCCGATGCCGTCATGCAGCCTCTTTTTATAATTCTCGATGATGATATCCACGATACGCAGGTCGACCTTGTAGATCAGCTTCGTATCCTCCAGAACCGGAATGAACTCCGCCGGAGAGAGCACGCCCTTCTCCGGATCGATCCATCTGGCAAGAGCTTCCTCGTCACAGACTTTTCTGCTCGTGGAGCGGACAATGGGCTGGAGAAACGCAGTGATCCAGTTTTCGTTTATGGCCCGGTCCAGATTCTCGATGACATACTTGCTGTTCAGCTCCTGCTTCAGCATCTTTTCATCGTAATAGATGTATTCGGAGCGTTTCAGATTATTCTTCCTTGCCACCGCATATTTTGCCCGGTCACAGGCCAGTGAAATCCCCACCATGCCGATGGTATCCGGATAGATACCGACGCACATGTAGAGACTCTTATTCTCGTTTAAGAGCCGCAGCTTTTTAAAGATCTCCCGCAGCTTTTCTTCCAGTCCCTCTTTTTCGGCGATGGCTGCAAAGTGATCCTGTTCAAAGCGGCTGCAGGATTCGGCGCCGAAGCTTTCCGAGAGCAGAAGAGCCACTTCGCGAAGGAGCTTATCTCCCTCGATATAGCCGAATTTCTTATTATATTCTCCCATGCCATGAAGATTGAGGAAAAGGATCACAGACACCTTGCCTTCTTCATGCATCCTGCGCCGTTCGTTTTCCGCCAGCTTGAAGAAAAACGACATGCTGGGGAGGCCGGTGAGCTGGTCATAATTCATCCGGCGGAGCATATCGCTCTCATTGGCCGAGCGCTCATTCCCCCTTCCTCTTTCCGCAGACACGTACTGGGAATAAAACTTTTTCTTATTCTCGTACATCTTCTCATCCGCAGAGCGCAGTGCCATGCGGACATTCCGGCTGTCGGCTTCCACACTGCCGCCCATGGCAATGGAAACATCCCCGCTCTTTTTACACTTTTCATCGACCTCCGCTATTCTGGCGTCCAGTTCGTCCTGTGTCACATCCCGCAGGATGATGGAAAACTCGTCCCCGCCTGCCCGGAAGATCTCTTTCTCATCAAATACCTCCCGCAGGATCGCGGAGGCGTTTTTCAAAAGCGCATCCCCGGCATTGTGGCCCTCTATATCATTGACTTCCTTAAGGCCGTTCAGATCCGCAAAAATGACTCCGACGGAGGACGGGGAATATTTTCCGTTGCTCAGCTCGTCCACATAGTTGTTCATCTCATTGCGGTTCATGACTCCCGTGAGCAGATCCTTCGAACCAAGGTTCCTCAGCTTGTCCATCAGGAAATAATTCCCAATCTCGGAGCCCAGGATAAAGGTCGTGACCTCCAGCGTCTCCTTGATCTTGATCGCACGTTCCTTATCATAATTCAGTGCCCAGATATAACCCAGAAGTTCGCCGCGGGATTTCAGCGGGAAAAGAACGATGTTGAAAGCTCCTGCACCGGTAAGAGACGCATGCCAGACCGGGTTTCTCTCCCGGATGATTTCCAGATCCTTTTCATCCTTAACAATAAGACAATTGCTGCCTGCGATGGTGGATTCCCAGGATTCGGCGATATCATAGAATTCTCCGTCCAGATAGGTCCCCATGGGAAGCAGGGACGTGTTCTCGGAAAAAGCCTCTCCCAGAACCGAGCAGGAGCGGTTATACTCATTCATGGTAAGGATACAGCAATGCTCGGCATCACAGAGGACACGGATATCCCGGATGATATCCTTTATGGTTGCATTGAAATCATTTGTTCCGCTCAATTTGATACAGGTCTCCAGAACGGAAGTGGCGACATCGGATGAAATGACAGACATATTGGAGCTGTCCTGCTCCAGGTTGATCTCCATCATATAGACACAATAGCACACATCCCCATCATCCGGCCAGAGGGGGATGAACATCATATTCAGCCATACGTTCATCCGGTCCGGATGTGCATAGGAATGCAGGCATTTCTTCTTAACGGCGGAACGGTAGGAATAATCCTCGAAATTCAGATCCCGGGTAAGATAATCGGTATAGAGCGTATTCGGCGTGAACTTATCCGTGAGCATCGCCGTCCCGGGAGCAGGATGCTCTATCGAAGAGACATATGCGCCGTTTCCGGCTACGATGCGGATGTCCCCGTAGGAATCATTATCCTTTTTTTCAACGGACACCACGCATGCCATTGTCGGTATGCTGTCTACCAGAAGCTGAAAATCCATACTTTTCCCCCCGATCACATCCTGATATTCCGGTCCCTTTCCAAATTCGGAAACTCTCCCGCTTTCACGGAACCGAAATAAAGAATTATGCTACAAAATTATACCATTTTTCCGTGTTTTTGTCAGCATATTTATTCGCTCACGGCCGTCCCGACCCGATGAAACTGTCCCTGTCAGTCGCCGGTCCGAAGAGATAGCCCTGATAGAGCTGACAGCCGGTCTTTTCAAGCACTTCCTTCTGCTCCGGCTCTTCCACAAATACCGCTGCCAGCTTAAAATCCAGGGACTTCGACAGAAAAACGATGGAATCGATGATCTCCCGGCTGCGCCGGTTATCCTGCACCGAACGGACCAGCTCCTCATCCAGCTTTACCAGCTCAAAGGGATTATGCTGAAGATACCGGAGGGATACGTGATCCATCCGGAAGTCATCCAGCGCAAAGCCGTAGCCGTACATCCGGATCATTCTCATTCTCTCAGCGCATTCTTCCGTGGTCACCAGCTCATTTTCTTCGGAGATCTCCAGGCAGATATTCCCGCTTCTGAGCATATAGCGCTCCGCGATCTTCTGTAAGAAAGGGATAAACCTCTTATCGTAAAAGCTCTGCAGCGTAACATTCACACACATCCTGAAGCCTTTCCCGAAGCGTTTCCGGAAAAGCTCCGCGTCGCGGACGGCCCTCTCTATGATATATGTTTCAAGATCATACAGATCTCCGCTTTCCCCCGCGATCCGGATCACAAGAGGGGGATAGACGACTCCGTAGCGCTTATGATCCCAGCGGAGGAGCGCTTCCGCCCCGCAGCACTGCCCCGAAATATCGTACTGCGGCTGATAGTGTACCATCAGCGGGCTTTCGCCTCTGTCGGCGGCCGAAGCAGGCGAAGCCAAAGACAGCGAGACCTCCAGATCCACCGCAAGATGTTTCGCCAGCCTCCCCGCGTTTCCTTCGCATTCGGTAAGGACCGGCTTTTCACCTGTTTCTTCACTCTTTTTCAATATTCCCACCAGCTCACCCAATGCGGACGAAAAGTCCTCCAGGGACTTCTTTTCGCAGAGGATCACAAAAGGCGCGTAACAGGCAGTGGAGATCAGTATATTGAAGAGCTGTACCAGTATCCCCCTTGCAGACCCCGTGGCGATAAAACCGCTCATAAGTGCCGGAGTGGTCCAGACCACCGAATTGCTGACCGGAGGCAGGAACCCCAGACGGGTGAGGAGAAAAGCATTGGAAAAGCAGAGCACGGGCGCCAGGATAAAGGGTATGGCCATAAGAGGATTGTATATGATGGGAAAACCGAAGACCATCATTTCCCCTATATTGAACATTCCGGGCAGAAAAGCCATGCCGGAAAGCTTTTTTGTGGAGCTGCGCTTTCCGAATACCAGCATGGCAAGCAAAAGTCCTATGGTACATCCGGTCCCCCCCATGTTTACAAAGGTATCGATAAAACTCTTCGAAACGATCTCTCCCGGGATGATCTCGGTAAACATGTCTTCGGCCACCTGGTTCAGAACATTGTTTCCATGTATGCCGAACCACCACATGCCGCTGGTAAGGAAGACAAAAAGCAGGCCGCTGGAATAGGAACGGTGCATACGCAGGAAGAAAGCATCCATGGCTTTCATGAACAGATGCTGCAGGCTCTGAACCCGGAAGCAAACGGTGATCAGGTGGTTCGCCGTGGCAAAAACAAGGGTCACGCACAAAAAGGGAAGGATCACGTGCAGCGCCGCATTAAACTCGGAATCCGCCCCGTCTACAAAGACCATTTTCTGCGTATTAAAGCAGCGCTCAAAGACTTTAAAGAGCGCGGATCCCACAAGCCCCGCCACCATGGCGCTGAAAACTCCCTGCCCGCTGAGCAGGGAAGCATCGGGCTCTCCGCTGAAAAAGCCCACCAGGATAAAAAAGCCGGAGACACAGCCCAAAAGACTGCCGAATCGGAACACATGCCGCCCCGTCTCATCGGTCCGGTTCATATAGCTTATGTTCAGGGCGACGGTCACATATATGGCAAGAATGCCCACCGTAGAATACTGTATCATCTGAATGATGCTCCTGAGCGCTCCGCTCAGAAAAGAATTCAGAAAATCCTGATAGGCCTGCACCGGAAAGCCGTTTAACAGGACCGTGATGCTTCCTATGAACAGGATCGGGATCATCATCGCCAGACCGGATTTTATGGTACGGGCCAGATGAGATATTTTCTGTAAAGCCGTCTTCCGCATGATCATACTTCCTCACGGGCGATCTTTATCATGCCGTCCCAGTCAAGCCCGTTCAGTTTTTCCTCCAGCTCCGTGAGCTTCTTCCTGTCCTTATCGGGAAGCGCATATCCGCGAAGATCTTTCAGAAGACTTTCCATCAGGCCGTAATCCATGCTGCCCGCGATCTCGATGACGGTCTGGTAGGCCTCCTTCAGGGCAGCCGCATCGATGGAAGGCCGCTCCTCCTTTGTCTCATCCAGGCCGGAGAGTCTGTCATCCAGGGAGCGATACTGTTCCAGAAGCCTTTCCGTATTTTCCCGTATATATGCGCTATCCTTTCTTTTTCCGGCATCTTCCAGGCTCTTTGCCAGTTCGGACAGCGCGGAAGCTCCGATGATACGGGCCGAGCTCTTCAGGGCATGGACTTTTATGGTATAGTTTTCAATATCCCCTTCTCCGAAAAGCTTTTCTATCTCCTCCGCCTTACTGCGGGCCGTCCCGTGAAACACGGAGAGGACCGAAATATAGCCTTCGATGCTTCCGCAATTCTTAAGCCCCGCCTGCACATCGATACCTTCTATATCCTCAAGCCACACGGGAAGCTGCGTCGAAGCCGTATCTTCCCCGCTAACCGTCTCTTCTTTTCCGGGCGTATTTTCCGGCTTTAGGAGTTTTTCATCCGCGATCAGCTCCGAGAGCATTCTTTCCAGTCTTTCCCCGTCCACCGGCTTGGAAAGATAATTCGTAAAGCCGGCTTCCAGATACATTTCCCTGGCTCCCGAGACCGCATTGGCTGTCAGGGCCACCGCAGGAACATCCGTGCACTTTCCCGACTCCCGCAGATGCTTCAGGGTTTCTATGCCATCCATATCCGGCATCATATGATCGATGAAGATCACGTCATAACGGGTATCTTCCGCCTTGTCCAGCGCTTCTTTTCCTGAGGCAGCCGTATCGATCCGTATCTCCGTTTTTTTGAGCAGACTGGTGATGACCGTCAGGTTCATCTCGGTATCGTCTACCACCAGTATCCGCGCATCCGGCGCATGGAACAGCTCATGATATTCATAGGACTGCGCTGCCGCCTCATCAAAACGGAGGGAATATTCACCCAGCTCTTCCCAGTCGATCACCTCCTGATCGATGGTAAAGGAAAATACCGAGCCCTTACCATACTCACTGTGCACCTGAAGACTGCTCCCCATCAGTTCCAGAAGCTGCCTGGTGATGCTCATGCCCAGTCCCGTTCCCTCAATGGCCCGGTTTCTCTTTTCTTCGATACGCTTGTAAGGGGAGAACAGATTGACCATATCCTCCTCCTTCATACCTATGCCCGTATCTTCCACCGTAAAGGAAAGGAGGATGTGATCTTTATCCTTCTTACTGTATGTGATGCGGAAGCGGACCTCTCCGCTTTCCGTATACTTTACCGCATTGGTCAGCAGGTTCATGGCGCACTGCCGGATGCGGATCTCATCACCGTAGAGAAGATGCGGGATATGTTCATCGGCCTTAACGGCGAACTTAAGTCCCTTTTTAGCGGCCCGCTCCCGGGTCATATTGGCCAGATCATTGATGAGGGAAGCCAGATCATACTGCACGGGAATGATCTCCATCTTTCCCTCTTCCACCTTTGACAGATCCAGTATGTCATTGACCAGCGACAGCAGGGTCCGGCCCGCTCCCATGATATCTGTCGCATAGGAACGTATGGTCTTATCTTCGGCCTCGCGGAGTATCATCTCATCCATGCCGAGCATGGCGTTGATGGGTGTTCTTATCTCATGGGACATGCTGGCCAGAAATCTGCTCTTGGCTTCATTGGCGCTGTCGGCTATGTCTCTCTGCTTCTGAAGCTCTTCCATGTAGTGATAACGATCCGTATCGTCCACCAGAGCATAGAGCTTTCCGTAGCTCTCTCCCTTGAACATAAGGTCGTTTTCCTCGGGAGTGTAAACACGGTCCCCGACCTTCAATATCTCCCCCTTGTTTATCGCTTCCGTGATATGGTCCAGGATGTCATAAGGCGTATGGGCCCGTGACGGCAGCATTTCCCCTTCTCCGGATCCTTCCGTGTCTTCCCTGCGGGCACTTCGTATATCCAAAGCTCTTTTTATGGAAAAGAAAGTATCAAACTCCGGATAGATCCTGGCCGCAGGCTCATTATAGTACTGGATCCGTCCGCCGTTATCCACGGCTATGATGCCTTCGGAGATCCTGTCGATGGCAAAATCCTTTGCGATCTCCCGGGCCCCCAGCAGATCAAAGCCCAGGATCCCGATCAGCATGAATACGGTTCCGAACAAAGCTCCGGGCATGGTAAGGTCAAAATAATCCGAGATCCCCACAAGCCCGGTGACCTGCAGCAGAAAGGCCAGCGCCTGGACTCCGAATGCCAGGATGAGCATAAACAGCCTCTGTTTTGATCTCTTATCATCCTCTCTGCGATATTCCCGGATGACCCAGCCCATGGAAAAGCTGATCAGTACAGCGTTCAGCCCCATCAGCAGATCGTGCAGATATCCGTTGCTGTGGATAAAGCGGGGAAATTCGGGATCGGGAATGAACTGATATTCCGTATAATACAGAGCGTTGCTTCCGATCGTAAGTATGGACAGGTAGATCCCCAGATGCAGGAGCAGCAGAAAATAAAGCAATCCCCGGGGGATCTTTATCTTACACATCTTAGCCGAAAACAGAAAAAGCGCAAAGACGATCCATACCCGGCCCACATAAGAAAGCTTGAGGGCGGATATATACGTCTCCTCGGACAGTGCTTTCAATTCGAAAAGATATCCGATATTGCTGATAAAAGAAGATATACATGCGAGAAAGAGATAGGAGTGGATCGGATTCTTCCACCTCAGAAAAACGATCAGTACCTCGATAAACAACACGCTTATAGTTATGTACTGCACCGTCAGCAAGATGTCGTGTATGTTCATGATCTGTTCCCCCGTTTACCCATCCCGATCATCTCAAAAGCCGCAAAACAAAAAGCTGTACGGAAACACAAAGCTTATCTCCGCACAGCTCCCGGCCCTCAGAAGGGATTGGTATATTCGTCCGTAAAATGCCAGAGTGCCGATGTGTCGTATTTTTCGGGAAGCACTATCCAGTCTCCCTGTGCTTTCTCAATATACCATTTCTGTTGGTCCATATCATATTCCATCCAGCCGTAATCCCCGTAATCGGAGGAGATGCCTTCGTACCAGTACTGCCACTGGTAGGGTTCGGTCTCGTCGTTATACCAGAACCAGCATTCCGTTTTGCTGTCGTACCAGTCTTCTCCGTCCAGATAACAGGTCCGCCCGATCTCCTCCACGTAGATCGAACGATTGCGTTCCGATACGGCAGTCGTAGGGGAGGAGGAATCGTTCCGTGCCTTGCTGTAGGCAAATAAGCCCGCAAAGGCTGCACCCATGATAGCTCCTATGATACGCATAGCGATAAAGGCCGCAAGGATGATCCCTACAACCTTAAGCGTATTCCGTGTCGAATTCATCGGTACAGAAGAGGCCGGCAGACTGCCCGTCTGGTTATAATCCGTAACATCAACCTTAAACTGCGCACCGCAGCCGGTGCAGACCGGCATTTCCCCTTCCTTGCAGACATACATCATGTGGTTGCCGCAATACTCACATACCATCATCATGGACATCCCGGGGATGAACAGGTTCTTATAATGCTGACCGTTCTCATCATAATACCCTTCCTCAAAACGTCTCCCGTCGGGAGCCGTCCAGGATAAGGGATAATAATCATAATCGTGGTTTTTCAGCCGGTAGTGCCGTATGCTGTCTTTGGAATCACTCCATCCTACAGGCTGGTTTACGCGTGGGCGCACCACGGGAGCAGTATAGCTTGAACGCGCGGCAGAGCGGGTCCCAAAAACGCTGCCCGAGCTCCCGGAACGGGAATAGGAATGATGGGATGATGAATGGGAGCTATGGCTGCGGCTCGAACTGTGGCTCGAACTGCGATGCGAACTGCTGTGGTGCGAGCTGCTGTGATGTGAACTGCTGTGATGACTGGGGGGCATTTTTGTCTCCTCTTCTGTTCTGTCAGTTACTTAAGAGCCCAAAAGCATATGTTTCCGGCTCGATCATCTTAGCTGATTATAACACATCCGATGCTTTACTACCAGATTTGCCTTCCCTTTTCATCGGGGATGCCGCTCTTACGATAGAAGTAGGAATTTACCTGGTCGCACCATTCGTGAGCATTTACAAGCTGGAGTTCGAAACGTTCCCTTACGTTTTCGAATATCTCCTCGGGCACCTTCCCCTTTAAAGAATCCCAGCCTGCCGCCAGTTCCCGGGCTTCCTCATAGCCTTCAAAATGCGTATCATAGATATGCTGGATCACCGTCTTCCCGCTGTGAAGCACATGGGTATAGGGAAGGTGATGGAAAAAGAGCACCAGTTCATCCGGGCATTCATCGGGAGAATTGTAGATCGAGGCATTGGGCTCGTTGTACTGAAGGGCATAGCCCGTTCCCTTATCGCTCCGGTCCACGCCTATCCCCAGATGATCGGCTCTGTGATAGGTTCCCCAGCGGTCATACTCATAACCGTCAACGCTGCAGCCGTAATGGGTGGCGGGCTGCACCATCCACCCGATCCCCAGCGGGCTGGTATATCTTTCATAGATCTCCCTGGAGCGGAGGAGTATGTCCATGATCAGCTTCAATGCATCCTCCTCCTGAGTGATGGTCATACGTACAAATTCCTCCGCGATCTGTTCGGAGGAAAGCTCCGTATCAAAGGCCAGCCTCCCGAAACCGAAGAGATTGGCTCCCGCCAGATAATTCCCGGTCCAGTTAAAATCATTTCCGGTATTGGTAACGGCCGCGATACCGGAATACCTGCTGCCGAAGGTCTTTCCGCTGATGATATCCGCTACCGTATCATCCTTTTCGGAGCAGTAGGTCTTAAAGCCGAGGATCTCTTTAAACTCGGGGATGAGGAAGCATACGTCGATCTGATGTCCGGTATACTCCTGGGCGATCTGAACCTCCAGCATCTGATTGGTCTTTCTCAGCCCTCCAAGAAGAGGCGAGACCGGTTCCCTGATCTGGAAATCCATGGGCCCGTTCTTGATCTGAAGGATGACGTTATCGTGATAATCCCCGTCCATGGGCATGAAATTGTCATACCCTGCCCGGGCTCTGTCGGTCTTCCGGTCCCTCCAGTCCTGCCTGCAGTTATAAACAAAGCATCTCCAGATGATGATGGCATCGTATTCCTTAACGATATCGGCCAGCATGTTTGCACCGTCAGCCTGGGTCCTGCCATAGGTAAAGGGGCCGGGACGCCCTTCGGAATCCGCTTTTACCAGAAAGCCCTTAAGTGTGGGTATCTTTTCAAACACCTCGGCCATCTTTGCCTTCCACCAGGCTATGACCTTTTCGTCCAGCGGGTCGGCACTGTCCAGTCCTCCGATCTCTATGGTGGAGGCGTAGTTGAGGCTCATATACAGGCCTATACCGTATCCTGCAAATATCTCCCCAAGCTGCGCAAGCTTATCAAAATACCTGTCTGTGATCATATAGGAGGCGGCATCCTTGACATTCACGTTGTTGATCACCACCGCATTGATCCCCACAGCGGCGATCAGCCTGGCATACTCTTTCGTCCGCTCATTGATGATGATCTCATTATCCTCATAAAAGAAGGATTCACCGGAATATCCTCTTTCGATGCTTCCGTCCATATTGTCCCAATGGTTCAGCATACGCAGGGGATTGGAAGGGCGTACGCTGCGTACGACTGCATAAGTCTCCTCCACGCTTTTCTCACAGGAGACGGTCCGCAGGATATCAAAGGCGGCATAGAGGATAGCGGAAGCACCTCCGGCCTCGATGGAGAGTCCCTCTTCAGTCAGAGAGATCTTATATTCTTCACGGTCCAGTATATCTTTCCCGCTCGTGATCCGGGCTTCCTCTCCTGCCGGGCCGAAGTCAAACTCCGGCTCCATATCCAGCATCTCCTTAAGTCCGCTTTTCAGTTCACCGACCGCATTCTGCACGATCCTGTCCGAAGCGGAAGCGCCGGATATACGGATCTTTTTCAGACTATTACAGCTTCTGTTGTTTGTTTTGGTGCTGTACCCTACCCACAGTTTTGCGTGATCCTTCATTTTTCCCTCCTTTTTCGGGATAATTGCTTATGAGCGCCGGGCTTTCTACAGTTCCAGCCGCATATAGAGCAATTCCTGATATCCGCTCATTCTTGAATTGAAGCCCCGGGGATTGCGTCCGAATTCCGTAAAGCCCAGGCTCTTATACAGGGATAAGGCCCTGGTATTATCGGCTACCACATTCAGCTCCAGCTGGCTGTAACCGGCTTTCCGGGCGCATTGGATACAGGCACTTGTCAGTATCCTTCCCAGGCCCAGGCCCCAGTACTCTTTTAAGATGCTGATGCCCAGTTCCGCCCTGTGCTTCATCTTATACTTTTTTCCCATTGCCTCTATCCCGGCGGTTCCGGCAACTTTTCCGTCGATCACGGCGACCAGCTCGATCTCATTGCTGCTGTTCGTCTTTTCCTCCAGAAACTGCGCTTCCTGTTCCGGATCGTAACTGTTCTCATCGGGATACGATAATAGATAATCCGTTTCCTCATGGGTACGGTTGAAGGTATCGAAGACAGCGGCACCGTCTGCCGCCACTCCGTTACGTATCAGTACCTCCTGACCGTTTTTCAAAACAAACTTCTGTTCATACTTCATCTCCGTAACCTCTCAAAGGCCGTCACAGCTTCAGCTTTTTTCTTTTTTTGTCCGGAGCCGCTTTAACCAACGCCCTGTATTCCCTGCTGTTCATAAAATTGGCTATGCCGTACAGGCTGTCAAACGAATGCTTCGAAGCCAGCAGATCCCTGTGCAGCATATTCAGCACCTCCGAATCCTTATCCTTCACTTTCTCGAATTCCGCCAGACAGATATAGTAATAAAAATTCAGGATCCTCCTGTTGTTCCGCACCCAGTGAAAAACCGGGCATATATTGATGAATATCATGATCATCAAACGCTTTTTAAAGGAAGTATCCCGATACCGTTTTCCTGCCATGACCTTTCCCCTTTCACTGCTCATGCTTTTTGATCCGTCTGCCCAAAGCTGCAGCGCATTTTCGGCGGTTTCCCCTCAGAACATTATAACGGAGGACTATGGTAATGACAATAAGAATGCGCTCAGATGATCAGAGGGGCAGGAAGAGGATCAGCTCCGTTTCGTGATCTCCTGTCCGCATCCGCAGGTCGCCCCCCAGCTTTCTGGCTATAAGCCTCGCCTCGTACAGACCCACACCGCTCCCGTTCACCTTTCCCGAATTGGAACCTCTCCACAGACTGTTGAACACAAAGGGCAGCTCCGTATCCGGAAGGGTCTCTCCGCTGTTGGAAACAGAGATAAAATGCCCTTCTTCTCTTTTTTCCATTTTCAGGGTCACTTTCTTTCCGTCTCCGTACTTGATGGCGTTATCCAGGATCTGCCTCAGTATCCTACGGACTCCGCTTAAGTCGCTGGCGATCATGGGATTGCCCTCCGACACCGTATTGAAGGATATCCTCGCCACCTTAAAGGTATTGGTATATTCTTCTTCGATAAATTTCAGTATCTCATCCCTGTAAAATGCTTTTGCTTCCGGATCATACTCAAAAATGGCCGTATTGGTCTCATCCACGGCCGCTGCGACCAGACGCTCTATCTCATCCGCCTTGCCCTCGATCTTGACCGCAAGCTCCGCATCCTTTTCGTTTATCTTTCCCTCGGGATCATAGAGTCCCGTGGCGATGGCTTCCGCCATCAGCTTGATATTAACCGCAGGGGTCTTTATCCCATGGACCAGAGTTGTCACGAACTTCTGATGATCCACATTCAGCTTCCTTAAGGTCTTCCGGTCATTTTCCAGCTTGTCCGAAAGCATGTTCATTCCCCAGATATAGCGTCCGAAAAAATGATCTTTCTTTTCGGGAAGCTTTTCCGTCATCTCACCCTTCGACAGCCTTTCGGGATAATCGGAAAGCCGGTTAAAGGGAAGGATCACCTTCCCGTAGATCCACAGGCCATAAGCGGTGGTAAGTATGGCAGCAGCGATGATGCCGATGTTCATAAGCAGCCGGATCCTGTCGTATGCAGGATCGTCGAAGCGGTACTCGGCTATCCCCACCAGCGTTCCATCTTTAAGGCAGATCCCGCGGAGCTTTGTTCCTTCTTCCCCGTATTCGAGCAGGCTCCCGCCGGCATTCCCTTTCTGCTCATTACCGGATGCTTCTATGAGCACTACCCGGATATCATCGGGACAGGCCTCTTTCCCGTATAGCTCTTCCCACTCGGCTCTGCGGGCTGAAAAAACTTCCTCACGAAGCTCCTCCGGACTCAGGGCAGTATTTTCCAACCGTGCCTCAAACTCGGCATTGATCCGGTCCGTGACCACGTTTCTCTCACTCCTGCCCTTATCCGTGATCTTCTGTCCCAGATAATTCATCACGGCGAGCAGGAGCACAAAGAGCGCTATCACGATCAAAAGTCTGGAGATATAGGACTTCATGACGTTTCTCCGAACTGATACCCCACCTTATACACGGTCTTTATCAGCTTCGGCTCCCGGGGATCATCTTCGATCTTATCCCTCAGCCAGCTGATGTATACCCCGAGAGAAGACTGCTCGCTGAAACAGTCTTCCCCCCAGACGCCGTTGAAGATGGCCTCTTTACGGAGAGCTTTTCCCTTATGCTTCATAAGATAAACAAGAAGGTCGAACTCCTTACCTTTTACATCCGTTAGCACTTCGTTCTTATAAACCTTTCTGGCACCCACATCTACCGTGATGCCATCGGAAGAAAGGATCTGCTTCTCCTCCCCTATATCATAGGAGCGCCTCATAAGCGCCTTGATCTTTGAGGTAAGTACCGGTATGGAAAAAGACTTGTCTACGTAATCATCCGCACCGATCTCTATGCCCAGTATCCTGCTCTCGTCATCACTCTTTGCACTCATCATGAGTACGGGAAGGTTTCTGCTTTTCCTTATCTCACTAAGTGCCTCAAAGCCGTCCTTTCCGGGCAGCATAACGTCAAGAAGAAGAAGCTTGAACGCTTCTTCTTCCAACAGTTCCAGACCCTTTTCCGCGCTGTCCGCAAGCGTAACGCTCCATCCCTCTTTCTCAAGAAAGTCTGCGATCAGCTGCCCCAGGTCCTTATCATCTTCGATTATCAGTATATCCCTCATGATCCGTACCTGCCGTGGCTTTCCTCCGATATCATAATAAGTATAATCGATTCTCCCGGATTTTTCACGCACAAAATGTATTTTTCTCAATACGTTCCGATGTCGGTAAAGACCACATCATCCGAGGCACCTTCGGGACTTATAAAGCTTACCTGTATCCTCCCCGTGTGATAATCTACGATGATGATCTGAACGGTCCCGCGTCTTCTCACATTCTGAGCCGCCGCTTCTCCTTTTCCCAGGCCCTGGTTAACTTTTTCCTTTGTGAGCATGGTCTTCAGTTCCCCTACGGTAAAGCGGTCTTTTGAAGCAACCCATTCATTATACTTATTGAAACGCACCAGATTATGGGCATTTCCGGTGAAGAAGTCCTGGTTCCCTTCGGATGCGAAAGAATTGACCACACATAAGGAATCCTTATTATCCCAGCTGAGGCCGGAAAGAAGAGGCGTATCAGCATCTCTTAATATCGAATATCCTTTCCCGCTTTCCTGCAGCTGCTTTACGGCATCTTCCGCACAAAAGCTGTGATCCTTATCACTTATGATCAGATTATGGCTCCAGGTATAATCCGCACTGTTTGCCACCATGAACTCCCCGACTTCCTTAGCCGTTGCGAACTCCTCAAGAGCATACTTAAGGTCATAGGTATAGCATTTCCTGTCTTCACAGCTGTAATCCTCGTTCAAACTGCCCACATCAAGGATCGCGGCGAAAACCCCGTCATTGTTGACAGCCGACACGATGCTCACAAAGCCAAGGAAGGATATCCCCGTATAGGACTGTTCTCCCTTCTGCGCATGGATCACCGCATGGGTCCTGCCCATCTGATTATTGCTCCCGGGATGCCAGTCAAGAAGTCGCACCGTAATGGGATCACCGCTCGCCGTCTTCTCCCCCCACAAAGAGAGGGCGGAACAAGCGGTTCCCCTGAGGGCCTCGGGTATGAGATTATAGGTGACTGCCTCCTCATAGCTGATCACTCCGTCCTCCGCATATCCGTGTACGCCTCCCGAGAGCTCCTCCGCAAAGGCAAGAAGCTCTTCCCTGTCTTTATCCCGCAGTGTCTCTGTCAGAGCAAATACTCTCGTCTCCACTGCACTGAAATCATCCGTAAGATCCTTTAACTGGGCATAGATATTCTCGTAAATGTACGGTTCTATCACCGCATGATAATCGGGGAAGGCTTTCATTATGGTTTCGGCATATGCCCTGCCTGCTTCCTCCGGCGAATAGTTCTCATAATCCAGGGTCACATCGTAATAGCGGCTGAGCTTCTTTATGGTACACGCCCCATTGTCGGAAGTAAATGTATCCAGGACCGTATCCGCCGTACCCTCATCTCCGTATTCCGTAAGCTCTTCCCTGTATAGATTCCCAACGGGGCTCAGTGTGCTTTCCGGCTGAACGGGAACTTCGAATCCATTGTACAGAGCGGTGCCGGAACAGCCCGTAAGTCCTCCCAGGATAAGTGTTGCTCCCATGGTGCCTATAATGATGTTTTTTATACTCTTCATTTTACCACCCTCTGTCCTGTAACCAGTTTCTGAGCTGTCTTTCCCTTACCGCAGTCTCATCCTCGCTCTTCATCTTTCCGAGCTTCAGTTCTCCTTCTATGTTTCCGTCGATCAGGTAGATCACTCTCTCGCTGCAGGATGCGACCTTCTCGCTGTGAGTGACCATCAGCACCGATGTACCCGCTTTGTTTGCTTTGACCAGTTCGTTCATGACTTCCATGGAAGCCTTCTGGTTAAGCGCTCCCGTAGGCTCATCCGCGTAGATCATCTTCGGCTTATTGATAAGAGCCCTGCAAAGACAGGCTCTCTGCAGCTGTCCTCCGGACACCTCCGTTGTGTATCTCTCCGCGGTCTCTATGATGCCGAGCCTTCTCATAAGCTCCTCCGCATCCGAATTGACTTCCGCTCTTGACTTAAGCTTTGCCTGATAGCCGGGAAGTACGATGTTATCCATGACATTCAGCTTCTTCATCATGTACATCTGCTGGAATACGAATCCCATTCGGGTAAGCCTGCATTTGGCCATCCGCTTTCTGTCCAGCTTCGAGATATCTTCTCCGTCAAAGATCACACTTCCCGAAGTCATTTCATCCATGCCGCTGACGGTATAGAGCAGCGTGGATTTTCCGGAACCGCTGGGGCCCATGATTGAGACAAACTCTCCCTCCTCCATCCGGAAATTCACGTTCTGAAGCACATTATTGCTGTACCCGTCCACCACATAGGTCTTACAAAGATCCTTTACATCCAGAACCGCATTACTCATTTCTGATCCTCCATATCTCAATGCTTTCTATCTTCTTAACAACAAGTGACATTACAGTTGCGATGACCATGGTTATGAAAGCCATCCATGCTACCGCAGGAACGAATCCGCCATTAAGCTCCCATCCCGTAAGTCCGATCAGCTGTTTGAACAGCACCCCGCTAAGGTATGACACAAGGGTCGGTGTAAGTATGACAGCCAGGATGCATGCCGCTCCGAATATGATCATCATCCTTAAGAAATGCCAGCCCTTTGTACTCTTATCATCGATCCCCGTACCTATAAGAAGTGCCAGCTCCGCTTCCTCATCCTTCATAAAGATCGTCTGATACATCACGGTCAGGAAGCCCAGGATACATGCGACTACGACAACAAAGGCATTTCTCATAAAACTGAACATCGTATCATACAAACCCAGAAAAGATAAAACGAATTCCTTATCCGTCATGTAATCATCCGGGAACAGTTCCTTAATTCTTTCTCTGTATGCATCTTTTTCTTTTTCAGGTGCATCCAGGGTAAATCCAATGGTATTATATCCTCCTCCCACAGCTGCATCCTTAAAGGCTTTTGCCATGACTACCTGTTTTCCGTTGATATTTGTCATTCTGTCAACAAAGCCGGTTATGACAAACTCTTCTTCTGCCTTATGGGATGAAAGCCTGTCTTCAGAGAGTTTTTCATACCTCATCGTGATCTTGTCGCCAATAGCCAGCCCCCTTGATTCCGCTGTATACTGATCGATAAGGACTTCCTTTTCAAGCACGGGATAGCGGCTTCCTGCCCTGATCCTGAGCCCTTCGGGATCAAAGTTATAAAACATCAGCGCATCCTCTTCTTCATCCCCGAATATCAGAGCGGTATCCTGATTGTTTACCATTTCGATCGCGGCAGGGATACCTTCCTTCTCCATAAGGCTGTCGAACTGTCTTAATGCAACATCGATCCTGCCGGTCCCGAGGGAAAGCTCTTCGGTTGTTTTCTCCGTCAGATTGATAACAAAGTCCATCTGCTTAAAAGGATAGTATTTATATAAAAAGTCCGAGCTTATTATCGTATCCCTCATCATTATGCTCATGAGTACAACAATGCATCCGGCCGTATATGCAACAAAGAGAAGGATATACTTCTTAAAGCCTCCCAGGATATCCTTAAGTGCCAGAAACAGCGGAATGGAGATCTTACGGCTTCTGTTCAGCTGAAGGCTCCCACCGCGCCGTATACTGTCGGCCCTGGCCTCTCCGTGCAGCACATCCATTACGGATATCTTATCGATCCTTTTCATGGAATGCATGATATAAAGGATGATAAACAGGGTCACCAGTATTGCGGAAAATACGGCTACCAGATAATCCCCGGCCCCAAAGGTATAGGAGATATTAAAGAAAAACCTGTCTACAAGCTTGCCTCCCACAAAGAGGCCGATCAGACATCCCATCACGGAACCCACCGCAGCAAATGCTATATATTTGGCCGCAAGCAGCCAACGGAAGGATAAGGAGTCGGTACCCAGGGCTTTCATGATGCCCAGCTCCCGTTCTTCTTTCTTTACGGCAGCTTTTATGGTAAAGCTGATGGCAAAGAACACTACGATGAGCATGAAAATGCATGCCAACAGCAGAAAGAATGAGACCAGCACGGAAACGAGCATCGTATTACTCTTTGTGACCCCGTTGGACTGCCCCATATAATGCGGATACTCCTTAAGCGGCTTATGATTGTTTATCAGAGCACCTATCTTTTCCTCTGCTTCGTCATTTGCTGCATTCTTCTGCACCGTAAACAGCCAGTTTTTGGCCGGCGACTCTTTACTTAAGACCTCATAGTCAGGCTCCGAAACAATGAACCTGTATATATTATCCATGGAAGGATCCCTTACGATATGTGAGATATTGAGCTCATAGATATTCCCCATCTGGGTCGTCAGTCTGAGCTTGTCTCCGACCTTTAATCCGGTAAGTGCGGCGTACCTTCCCGTTATGGCGATATTTCCGTTTTCCACATAAAAGGGCTTATTGTCTTCCGTGTACATGAGGTCCATATCGAAGGTCTGGGTAGAAAGAAAGAGTACCACGGTTGAGAGACTGTTCCTGAGCTTATCGTAGTCTTCTTCCATACCCTTATAGCTCATGTTTGTGATCTCCAGCCTTATCCCTTCGATATGTCCGAATATCGCATCGGGGTATTTCTGTTTTACTGCCTCTTCATACTCCCTTAATTCCACCTCTCTGTTTTTCTCTATGTAAGCACACACATAATCATGAGGCTTTACCCTCTCTTCCGTCAGCTTTGTGCCGCGGAAATCCACATAGAGCAGAAAACCGCTGATGGCCGCAAGGGATGAAACGATGACCATAAAGAGAAAGAGGATAACATTAAGTCCCTTGCTTTCTTTCAGGTCTTTTTTTACCATTCTGAAAAACATAACACATCTCCCGTTTTTAAGTGTTTGGCTCCGAGCTTGATGTGAGTATAATACTCCACTTTTTAAAAAGTACTTAAAAAAATCAAAAAAAAGTCCGGGGGGGTTCCCCGAACTCTGTTTTTGTGAGGATCCGCTATGCCCGGGGAGGATATTGGAACTCACCCTGCTGCCGGTCCCACAGCTCGTATGCTTTCTCCCAGGTATCCAGCGCATACGGCCTCCTGTCATCCCCGATGTCCTTTGCATACTGTTCAGCAAATCCAAGGAAGAAATACATATGTTCCAGTGCCGTAGCCGCTTCCCGGATGATCACCCTGCTCCACACATTGGCTTCCCGATACTGTCCCGTTTGCATCAGCTCACGGATATAATTCTCTTTGTCAAAGGGTACTCTCTTTTCTTCAACGCTCACTTCTCCGGAATCCGAGATATCCAGTATCGTATAGGGCAGGCTGTTTCTGATCCCGTCCAGCGGCAGCCCGCAGGATCCCGGATTGATCAGATAAACTTCCGCATCCTTTGCTTTATAAGACCACTGGACATGGGAATGCCCAAAGATATAAATCCCTTCCTCCAGCCCGGACACGGCTTCCAGAAAAGCAGGATCCGCATCCCGCTCGTCTGCCATATCTTTCAGTATCAGTTCCGGAACGGCTCCCGGCTTTCTGTTTCTTTCCGCCACCGTGACGGAATTCCAGGTATAAAAAGGATGCGTGCCGAGGAAATCCACGGAAGAATGCGCCATACGGATCTTTATCCCCCCATACTCAAACTCCGTTTTGTGGGGCAGTTCAAGGAGATGATCCAGATTTTCGCGGCTGATATTTCTGTAGCACCAGTAGGATACCTGCATCTGACCGTCCGTCCAGCCTGACTGGTCTTTTCCGATCAGGTTTTCCAGGTATTTCTCTTCATTGCCTCTTATAACATGTTTATCGGGGATCGCACGGATGGCCGCTACACATTCATCCGGCCAGGCTCCGCTGATACAGTAATCCCCCGCAAACAGGTAGTGCGATACCCCTTCTTTTTCCGCATCCCGGATAACTGCCTGCAATGCCGGATAGTTCCCGTGAACATCCGATATGACTGCGTATCTCATAAATCTCCTCCTTCAGGCATCAGAGATAGGTCTCAATGGTTTTCATCTTTTCCGCGAATCCGGCCCTTTCATAAAACTTCATACCTCTGGTGTTTTGAGGGAAAACCTGTGTCCTCATAAAATCAGCACCATGCTCTTTTCCGTATTCCTTACAGGCCTCGATCAGTTTTGCTCCTATGCCCTGACTGCGCAGTTCTTCCGAAACATCCAGATCCTGCAGATAGATCACCCTTTCCGGCTTCAGGCAGGGAACTTTTTTCTGTTCCAGTATCATGACATGAGCAAAGCCGACGACCCTTCCGTCCCGTTGGGCTACTATGATATCCTGATTTTCACTGTTGAATATACCTTCGAAGAACTCCTCCCCCCGCTCTCCGTGAACAAAATGCTCCGCTTGAAAAATGACGGCGTCGTTCTCCAGCTCATAGTATAAGCGCTGCAGCTCTTTAATATCTTCTTTGTCTGCGATCCGGATGACCGTTTCCACGAGCTGCTTCTCAATTACCCCTACAATGTCTACCAGCCCTTTTTCGTCTTCTTCCGTGAACCGTTCTTTCAGGGGACTGTCGATATCCAGCACACCGATGATCTTTCCGCCGCGGCGGAGCGGAAGAACGATCTCGGAAGCGGAAGCACTGTCACAGGCAATGTGTCCCGGGAAAGAGTGTACATCAGCCACGCGGATGATGCGCTGTTCCCTGACCGCTGTGCCGCAGACTCCTTTTCCCACCGGTATACGGGTACATGCCGCTTTCCCCTGAAAAGGGCCGAGCAGAAGTTCGTCGCCCCGGAGCAGATAAAAGCCGGACCAGTTTATATCCTCAAGGCTTTCATAGAGAAGCGCAGCTATATTTGCATACAGCGTGATATCCCAGCTTGTATCTGCCGCAAGTTCTTCAGCCTGTTTCCGGATCAGGGTATAATCATTCATAATAAACTCCTTTGTAAAGCATCGATACGATCAGCCTACAGCGTCAGCCGCATTTCTTCCATACCCAGTTCGATCAAGCCTGTTTCCTCAAACCCCACCGATCTGTACAGCTTCTTTGCAACACTGTTACCGGGGACCACGCCGGTATATATCTCGGATACATTAAAGCGTTCTTTCAAAAAGCGTATTCCCAGTTCCAGCGCCTTGCGTCCGTATCCTCTGTTCTGATATCGACGGTCTATCATAAATTTCCAAAGGGTATAATACGCTTTTGCCTCGTAATAGCCCATCATGATAAACCCTACAGGATCCGATCCTTCATACACGGCAAAGGGATATGCGGTTTCGCTGTAAACATATGCCTGCGCAAGTGAATCTCCGTTGGATGACACAAAAGTCTTCTGATCTTCATCTACTCCCAGTGCAAGAACTTCGTCTATGTTTTCCCTTGAGATCTCCTTTAAACTGATCATCCTTCCCGTCCCCAGTCTTACTCTTCTCCTGCAAAGCGGTACTCCCGTACCTCACAGTTCCTTATCCCAAAGGCAGCATACTCATCGTTCGTCATCTCATAAAAATATGAATGCACTACCCGGGTTATCCCGTTATGTGCCACAAGTATATAGTCCCCGCCTTTTTCTTTCAGCTCATCCAGGAGATTGTAAATGCGCTGGGCCAGCTGAAACATGGACTCTCCCCCGTCATAACGGTTCAAAAACTGTTTCTTCGCCTCCCTGAATTCCTCACCGTTACGGGGTGTGGACTCGTACTTTCCGAAGTTCTGTTCAAAAAGCCGCTTCTCCTCCCGCATCGGGATCCCGGTTATCTCTGAGATATGCACCGCCGTATCTTTAGCACGTGACAGAGGTGAATACAGGATCTCATCCGCCCTGATCCCGCTGTCACGGATCTTCTCCGCAGTCTCGACAGCCTGACGGTGTCCCAGCTCCGTCAAAGGACTGTCCGTAGCTCCGCATATCTTATTTTCAACATTCCACACGGTCTCACCGTGCCGTACAAAGTAGATCATATATCAACACCTGTCCGTTCCTCAAGCTTCAAGCAGTCTGATTTTATCACTTTTTTAAGGCCCGTTAAAGCGCTTTTACAGGAAAAGTTTATGATGAAAACAGCGCTGTTTCCTTTTGTATACGGAAATGCTATAATAGGGCGGAATCATAAAAGAAGGAGGGACACCATGGTACGACATGTAATACTCTGGACACTGAAAGACGAATACTCCGGTGCAGAGATCGATCAGATCAAAACCGGGATAAAAGAGGGATTGGAAGGACTGAAAGGACAGATCCCGGGACTGATCGAGATCAAAGTAAACACCACTCCCCTGCCGAGCTCCAACTGCGACCTGATGCTGGATTCGTCTTTTGAAGATGAAGCGGCTCTGAAAGGGTATTCCGTACATCCCGCACATGTAGAGGTAGCTACCACAAAGGTGAGACCTTACACCTCCGGCCGGGTATGCATGGATTTTGAAGCCTGATCACAGGGGCATGGGATCCGCAGATCATCTCCGTATCAGAGTACAGTTATAGCGCCTTGACCTGCCATCGGGATATTCTACCATCAGCATCTCCTCGGAGAATCCGCATTTACGGTAGAATCCGATGGCATCATCATCTGTCTGGGCCTTCACCTTCTCAAAGTGTTCCGACTCCATAAGCTGTCGGATCATATAAGTTCCGATCCCCCTGCCGCGCATGGACGCCGAAACAGCGATCCCGATGATCTCAGGGGTCTCATCTGCCTCCCGCAGCACCAACATCCCAGCTTTTATACCTGTCTCCGTACAAACAAAGATCTTTACATCCGGATCCGATGCGTATTGGGCAATAACTTTCTTATACTCATCAAATGCAGCCTGATACATACACGGCGCATATAAAGAAAACGCTTCTTTCGATAACAGCCAATCCGTATCAGCTTTTTCCAGGATCTCACACACCATACGTCTTTCTTTATCATGCATGCTTCATGATATGATCATAGGTGTCGCGGTACATGCGCTCACGGCCTTCATTCAGCAGATATTCAATGTCCGATCGGAATGACGGCTGTTTGAACAACTCTGCAAAGAAGGGCGCGTAATGCATACCCAGGCCCTCCTCCACTTCTTTTTCAAACTCCGCGAAGGTTTTTCCTCTGCTGTAACTGCGGCCCACCGTATCGGTAGCCGCATCCAGACAGTCGGCCACAAGCACGATATCGATCACTGCTTTATAGGGACTCTTTCGTGTATCGAAATTATCGGGATAGCCTCTGCTGCAGTCATACCAGATGTGATGCCCCAGGATCACATCCGCATAATCCTTTGTGGAATGATGTTCCGCCGCAAGCCGCGCCCCGATCATGGGATGATGCTTGATCGTAAGAAACTCCGTATCCAAAAGGCTCCTTCCATACATCGAGATCGTATCGATGATAAAGAGCTTTCCCAGATCATGACATAAAGCCGAATGGAATGTATAATCGATGATGCGATCCTTCTGATCACGCACCGATGCCGCATCCGGGCAGCCGGGAAAGCCGATGAACAATTCCGGCATAAGCTCCAAAAGATGCCTGCTCATACACTCTGCCATACGCGCCACCATATTCACATGCACATATGTCGGCGGGTGTACCGCCGCAAAAGCGTTGATACAGAATTCCTCCAGCGTCATGGCACCCGGAACTTCCATAAAATACATCGGAAGATTTGCAAAAAGCGTCATGCTCTTCATGTAGACATCAGCCCTGTTGGGGATATGGTAGAGATAATCCAGCATGGATTTCTGAATCTCGAAGATCCTGTCATAATCGATCTCGCCCAGTTCGAGGCCCATCATCTTTGCCGTGATCATGTAAGAGGAGGGCGGATCGAGATTCTTATTCACGCCGGTCACGGAGTAATCGCTGCTGTCCCTGTTCTGAAAGCCACGATAGAATTTTTCACTGGCCTCCCTGACCGGGGTACGGCCTGCCTGAACCGATGCCAGATACATCAGATCTCCGGCCTGTTCCACATTGACCGCTGCCAGGATGATCTCGTTCGTGCAATCCTGCAAAAAACTTTCCATCCGCTTTGCGTATTCATATGCCTTCTCCGCAGCACGCCTGGGAAGCAGGGAATCCGCAAGCATCGCACCGTAATAATAGATACGAAATTCGTATGTGTCCCAGCCATAATCCGGAAACACTTCCCGGTAAAAGGGAGCCTGCAGGATCTCTTCCGCTTCCTGCAGTATGTCAAAGGCCTTCTCCCAGTATTCTTCCGGTTGACGCTGCAGATTGTTTTCATACAAAAGCACACCCATCAGAGAAAACTGCAGCGCTGCTCCTTTTGCTTCCTCCCCAAGTGTTTTAAAGGCATCCGGCTTAATGTAAGCATTGAGGAGTTCTCTGTTTTCAAGAGCCGCGGCCCGGATGCTTTCCGTGTCATCATTGATAAAACGGGTAAGTTCAGCGATAACCATGTAATCTCTTTTGACTTTTCCCGCCATCGCAAGCACGCGCTCGTCGTCGGTACTGTTTTCGGTGATATCGATATCATCCATCAGAAGATCCGTCAGCACTTCGGAAAGATGCGCATCGACCTCTTCAAATGATGACTTTTCGACCAGTAACTCGTTGATGCTGTCGATCTTCTCACGTTCCTCATCATCGAGGTTTTTCCTGCCTGACAGCACGGGGTTCACATACGCATCCATAACCTTACGGTTTACTTTTGCAAGATCCCCGATCTCTGAAAAGTTACGCACCAGTGTCTTGCTGTACTCTCCGGAATCCCCGATCTCCTTCAGATCCGGTTTCGAAAGCAGACGCACCTTCTGCATCCTTTCGATATATCCTTTAAAATCCTTCAGATATTTTTCCATCAGAAAAATGATATCCTTCCTGTTTGATCACGCCATCCATGACTGCGCAAACCCGTCGTTTCCGATTATACCACAGCCCCAACAACGATTGCATCCTTTTTCATCTTTTTTATCTGCTCAAGCATATGAGCGGCATAGCTCTTCGCAAGCTCCCGGTCATAAGATGCTTTCGCACACTCCGTATACTCCTTCAATGCGCTTTGTACCAGAGGATGATATACTTCAGGGATATTGTCAAGTCCCCATTCACCGCCTTCTTTTTTGGAAAGGACAAGTCCATCCTTAAGAAATGCAAGAACCCTTGCCAGGTTCAGTATCAGATACATCGGATTATCAAGGATCTCTTCCTCCGCATCAGCTATATCAAACCATATGGAATCCGCATAATCCCGTACCGGCACTTCGGCAAAAAGCTCTTTGATCGGAACCCCGTCCAGGCATTTGCCTCTGTGATTTATGATCGTAAAATGTGCCGCAAGATCCTTGTCCTCCCCCTTCATTTTCAATATATAATCTTCCGGATCATTCCTGTACCAGTCAAGATGTGCTATCGAAAAATGAAGTTCAAAGGGCGTCGGATAAACAAAGGGCTTACAGACACTCTGCTTAACAACGCTCAGCTCTATCCCTTTTGCGTTTGCCTTGCCGTTCAGTTCCACCACCATGTCCATGTACGCCCTCTTAAGCTCATCAGACATAGCTTCTTTAACTACTATGATCAGGTCTATATCACTCTTATCAGGATTGTAACATCCCATAACAGCGGAACCATGCAGATATATCCCCACCAGATCATCCCGCAGGATTTCTTTAGTCTCTTTTACAAAACTCTCGATCAGACTTTTCATTTTATTCTGCAATCCTGTTTCCCCCGGATCGGCATAAAAGAACATGATCATTCAAGTTCTTCATCCGAAAGCTTTAAATACTGCGTTATCGTTTCCCCATCATCAACAAGCAGTCTCCCGCCTATATAAACATAAGGGATCCCATTGGTTTTTTCCGTATCTTCATCCGAATACAGATTATACTCATCATAAAAATACTCTGTTTTTTCTCCGTCCAGCTCAAAGCTTGCAGTCCCGTCATCATACACGATCAGATACCCTTTATTTTCCACATCACGCAGTTTAAGCATCTCCTCATATGTCTCATCTTTCTTAACGATCGAGATCCTCTTATAATATCCGGCCTGCATTTTGCCTATCGTCGGATCATCTTTCCATTCGATCGTATTAAGGTCAGCCTCATCGCAGCCCGTCTCATTTACATTGCCGGCACTGTTACAGGAAGCTAAGGGAAGACATATGATACCAAGCGTAAATATCGCATATATGATTCTTTTCATAGATAAACCTTACCCGAGTCTCTTACAGATCTATGCTTTCCTGCCGACATAGATGGCATGACCGCACATTTCGACGATCGCTCTGTCCTGCGAAGTTTCATTGAGCAAACGCATTGTCATATCAAACATTTCCCGGTCTTCCTTTTCCAGCCTGTACAATGAGTCTTCTTTTTCGTATCCGAAGCCGCGCAGTGATCTTATCAGCTTTTTTTCAAATCCGTTTGACGAAAAGAGCTCTTCGATCTCGTCGATGGAAGGATAGAATCCCTCCTGAAAGCCCGTGTCGGCCATGTTGTTGAATTTCCCGGATTGAAAGCTCTCCTTCAGACTTTCGGCATTCACCTGATCGGGGTGGTTAAAATATCTGTCTATTAAAGCTATGCTTCCGGATAATCTGGGAATGAAACTCGCAAACACCGGAGCGGACTTTTTTAATACTCTTTTAACCTCTGATATACACTGTAAACGCTCCGATGATTCAAGCAGATGATACAGCGGGCCAAACAGAATAAGTGCGTCAAACTGTTCATCATCATAAGTGTTCAGATCTGTAGCATTCACCACATCATAAGATACCGGGGGTCTTTTTTTGTCTTTTCCATACTCCTTCGCTTTATTGATCAGTTCATCGGAAAGATCTGCCAGATATACGGAGTATCCTTCGTCAGCAAGGGGGAATGAATAAGCTCCTGCTCCCCCGCCAAGATCCAGTATTTTCCCCTCCCCGGGAAGAAACTGGTGCAGAACTTCCATCGTTATCTCAAATTCTAGGCGACCGCTGTTACTGTTCGTCAATCTGTTTTGTTCATCAAAATACCTGTAGTAGTTTCTTACCTTATCAAAGTCTGTCATATTCTCTCCCACCTATTTAGTATATATCGTCCCCGTCTCTGTCCACTGCGGAATGATCTGCTGTCCAAGAAGCCTTATGGAATCCTCTCCGGAAAACTGCAGGATCGTAGGGATCCCCTCAACAAAGAACTCCTCCTTTGATCTTGGTGACAGGCGTCTTTCTACGCCCTCGGGATCTTTCATCACATTATCCCGGATCGTGAAAGAGACCCCCAGCTCTGCATTTGCGAAAGTCCCCTCCATCGCATTAAATTCCGGCACTTCCACACGATGGATCTCCAGGAGTTTCAGCATTTCATCCTCGTAGGCTTTCCAATCATTTTCAGAAATCTCGATCTTTCGCTTGTCAAACCCGAGAGTCTCATATAAAGCCTCGGCATATTTCGCATAATCCATCAGGAAATCATAGAATGCCGAAACATCCTTTTGTTTGCTTTGGTAATACGGCTCTTCCTGATCCCGCTCCCACGTGGACAGCAGGTCCTGTTCTCCGCGCTGCGTCTTCAGATATGCAATGGAATCCTCCGTATGTTCACGGTACAGATAAATGAGCAGAGGATTCAGTTCTTTTATGATCTCCGCGATCTTCCGAACAAACTTCTCAAGTCTTTCGTAAGGTGCAGCCTTCAGCAGATAGGTAAATATCTGATATTGAAAAAAACTGCTGTCCAGGATAAAGATCGTATCTTCATCTTCCGCAGCTTTCTTTGCGAATGTTTCCCATTTTTCAAGTGCCTGAAATTCATAACGATCCAGTGAGCCAGGAAAGGCATCATACTGCAACAGTTCCTGAAACCATTCCTGTTTTTCGGCTTCCGGCCATCTTCTGCGGATCTCCTCCTGATCAATTCCCACAGTAGTTTTCCGAAACTCAGCCAGCTCATCAAAAAGCTCTGCCGCTTCAAGATATCTCAGTTTAAAGCTCTCATACTCTCCCCTGGTCATGCAGCTTTCCGTGAAAAACAGGACCGGATGCGGTTGCGAAACCTCATGAATCCAGCGAACCTTCTTACCATTAAGCAAAAGCTGTTCATAAAGCTTATAGGAGTTCGTCGACTTACCCGTTCCGGGAAGTCCCTCCAATAAGACCAGGCCATTTCTCACTTTTCTATCTCCAAAGTCATCAAGTTGTTCTGCTCTTAATGCTATCGATCGAAAGCTTGTTCAGTTCTTCAAGAAGTTTTGCTTTCAGCTTCTCAAGCTCTTCATTTTCGGGTCTGTTCCGATCAGCATACATTTTTTCCATGGGATACCACCAGACAGGTCCCCTGCCATTGTTTCCAAAACCCTCTATATCTCCGGTCCTTCTCGGAAACAGATGCCAGTGGATATGTGCACCGCCTTCTCCGTTCCCCAGACATTCATAATTCATCTTTTCAGCTCCAAAGGCATTTTTAACCGCCTCAGCAACTACAGTCATTTCGTATAAGTTCTTCGCTCTTGTTTTCTCATCAAGATCAAACAACTCAACAACATGGTCCTTATACAGGAATAATGTATACCCCTTAAAGTGCTGATAATCTCCGATCACCACATATCCTGTTTCAAGTTCCTTTACAAAAAACGGGTTGTTTCCCGCTTTTGTTTCTTTGATCCTTTCACAGATCCCGCACATAAATCCCCCTATAATCGTTGTTCTTACCATTCTTACATCGTGCTACTCTGTCAGTTCGATCTGATTTCCCTCAAAAACCACCACACAGCTTTCATAGTATCCGTCGCCTGTAGTTCTGGGGCCGCTGACCACCTCGAAGCCGTCCGCCTTTAAGCGCAAAGTCATCTCATCCACTTTCTCTTTACTCCCCACCGAAAATGCGATGTGAGCATAACCTGTACGGTTGAGGGGTTTTTCCGTATCGTCGAGGCCGGGTTTGTTCATCAGTTCCACCCGTGCACCATCTTCAAAAGATATGAAATACGATCGAAAACCGGTGTTTCCGTTAAGATATCCGGCATTTGATCTGCCGCCCAGATACTTAACAAAGAAATCCCGTGCCTGTTCAAGATCGTTTACATACATTGCGATGTGCTCTATTACCATAATGTTTCCTCTTCAAAGCTGCTCAACAGTATCAGGATTTGCCGTAGCGATCTTCCTTGCAGGCCAAAATCTTCTTTCATCATTATCTGCACATTTTATTTCTTCACCTGCAACAGTGCAATTGATATATAGTGTTTAACTGTGAATTTCTCCGGTGCTTCCTTTTCCAGCATCTCCATATGTTCTTTATCCCAGGCAGTCAGCTGTTCAGGCGACATCGAAGCCCCCACGCCTCTGCAGGCTCTCATTCTTCCATGCCATCCTTCTCTTGTAAACGGGATATCAACTCTGAACTGTTCCTGCGATAACAGTTCAAAGCCGCTCAGGTACTGCTCGGGCACCCAGACAGGATGGACCGTGTCGCCATACGCAGTCCAGTTTGGATTATGTTTTAAAATGATCTCCTCACTTTTCCCGGCCACGGGATCTTCATACGGCAGCCATCCCATATATAGGATCAAAAACTTTCCATCGGCTTTAAGGATTCTTGCAAAGTTCGGTGCCGTTATATCGTGGTCAAAATACCATATACACTGGCAAGCCGTTATCACATCAAATGTATTATCGGGAAATGAAAGCTCTTCCGCCCGGGAGGCAAAGAAATCGATCTCCATTCCTGCTTCTTCCGCCAGCTCTTTTGCCTGCCGGATCTGATTCCCGGCAATATCGGTACCCGTCCATTTCGCTCCATACTTATACATGTTCCTTGGAAGCACACCGGTTCCTGTACCGATATCAAGAACCTTCTGTCCGTCCCTGCATAGTCCCAGTTTCAGTATATAGTCGTAAAAAGCCTGTGGATATATGTCCCTGTATTTTGCGTAATCCTCAGAAGTTTTGCCCCAGTCAAAGGGTCTGCCCTTATCAATATCCTTAATGATCATTTCTGCCCCCATACCTTATACGAAATAGGATCTTTCAAGGAGTGCTATATCTTTATCGTATTCTTCGTGACAGGCGTAGACCCAGCGTATCCCAAGAGAAGAAAGCAATGTATTTTCATCCCGGTCAAGGTAGACTATCTTCTTTTCCTCAGGCACCATATCTGCCACCCTGCCGATATTTGTATAAATGTTCCAACAGGTCGATGTGCACGGAACCGGCCAGGTATTACCGTTTCCGCCATGGCGGACCACTTTTATAAGGTCTCCCAGCTTTGCATCATCGGGCATTTCTATCGTATAGATCCCGTTATTAACATCATCACCCATACATACCGAGCGTCTGCCAAACTTTATCGTTATCATAGTTCTTTCTCCCATATCCCAGGTCTGTTCATATCCGATCAGGTCTTTTCCTGCCTGTCGACTGTTTTCTTCATCGCCTCGTTGGCTTCCTCATCCCAGACCGTCCTTTCCGGCCCCAGAGTTCCGTACATCGTATTCTCAAATGAATATGTAATCTTCGCAGTTTTGATCAGCCTTTCATTCTCCACATCATCACCGAAGGTACCCAGTCGGGCAAATACATCCTGTGTGATCTCGTAGTTATACTGTTCGCGTCCCTCACGGCTGGTGTAGATGATCTCGGCGAAGTATCGTCCCGTTTCCGGATCATGATACGCTGTCCAGTTGCTGCCCTGTTTTTTTGTCTTCATGTGATCACGCTCCCTTCACTTATGCTTTTAGCGAGTCCCGTTTATTTCAGTTCGGAAACATCTATCATCCTGATATTCCGTTCAGCAAGCATCCTCGCAAAGATTCCCTGTCCGGGGATCAGCTTCCCCGAAAAAGAACCGTCGTACACCGATCCGACCCCGCAGGAAGGACTTCTTGATTGCAGGATAACAAGCTCAACATCATTATCCTCTACCGTCTTTAATGCCAGCTCTGCCCCTTTTCTGAATTCCTCGTCCACCGAGCTTCCGTCTTTATGCCTTACGATCCCGGCAACTATTTCGGCAGGCTCCCTGGGTGTAGGCAGACCTCCCATCACCTCCGGACAGAGCGGAAAGACCTTATGACCTTTTACGAACTCAGCCACCTTCTCGCTGAGATTATTACCGCCGTTATATTTACAGTTTTCGCCAAGAAGGCATGCACTTACCGCAATATTCATATCTTACTCCGGATGATCAGATCTGAACGGAAGGAACAGTTTTACTGTCCGAAACAAATGTCCTGTATCTGTCTGATTATATCAATATAAGGAAATTATAGCAATAAAGAACCGCCTTTAAGCTACCATCAGCCGGCTCGTTATTGCGATGATCCTCTTATATTGCTATAATCAGTCAGGCAGGTTTTGGGGGCGGTAGTTTCTTTATTATGAGGATACAGGAGATCAGAACACATGCAGTTTTTTTACAGGAAAGCAGAAGCATCTGATAAAGGAAGAATAGAAGAACTCTTTTGGGAAATGCTGAGGACCATCTATCATACGGATGATGTTCAGGGCTATGAAGAGACTTATCTGGACAAGTATTTCGCGGGAAACGAAGATCATATCTATGTTGCGGTACAGGAAAAAGAAGTCGTGGCTTATCTTTCCGTAGAAGTGTACCGTGAAGACGCCTATATCTATCTGGATGATCTGTCGGTGACGGGCCGATGCCGTGATAAAGGGATAGGTACAAAGCTTATCGGGATGGCAGAGGATTACGCAAAGGAAACGGGCATCAAGGCCATCGTGTTCCATGTGGAAAAAACAAATACCGGGGCACATCAGCTGTATAAAAGGCTCGGTTACCGGGATGACGAGGACCAGGGGAGCCGTATCAGGATGGTCAGGGAATTCTGACCGGAATGAAATGTACGATCATGGAAATTGACAGGGAAGGAATATACAGATGGGACATCGTACCGAAAATGCCGAACTGACCGTTCTGTGTCTGATACAGGATGGAAACAGGGTATTATTGCAGAACAGGATAAAAGCCGACTGGAAAGGATATACCTTTCCCGGAGGTCATGTTGAGCCCGGGGAATCTTTTGTGGATGCCGTTATAAGGGAAATGAAAGAAGAGACCGGTCTGGATATAATAAGACCCCGCCTGGTCGGGATAAAGCAATTCCCGATCGAGGGCGGCCGATATATCGTTCTTCTGTTCAAGGCTACTGAATTTTGCGGGAATGTGGTTTCCTCCGAAGAAGGCGAGATGGAATGGGTGGAGCTTGAGAAGCTTTCCCAGACCAATGTGGTTGAGGATCTTAACGATCTGATGAAAGTCTTCAACGATCCCGATATAAATGAATTTCAGTATACCGTTGAAGACGGCCGGTGGATCGTGCATTTAAGATGATATTCTTTCGGCGGCATTCCGGGTAGCTTCTCTATACAGTTTTACCGCATCTGTTCCGCATGAGATCTCCAGCTTTCTATATAATTCAGCCTGCTCCTGACAGGACTGAAACGATCGCGACATACCCGGGATCTTTTGCATATAGTATTCCGCAAGGCCTTCCGTCAGAGCCCAGTCTTCCATGGATTTAAAAGCATTTTCTTCTTTAAGTGCTGTTTTCTTCATGCCGCCGGTTCGCCGACTCGAGAAAACGCCGGATCGCATCGTTGGCCATTATCTGTTCACGCGCATGTTCCGAGAAGTTTCCGGCAAAGCCTTCCATGGTACAGCCAAGGTAAAAATCCCGTGGAAGTTCTTTTACATATTCTCCGCCTCCGTAACTGCCTGCCGAGCTCCCCGGTGTAAAGCAGTTGTAGTGGATGTCCGCAGTGCCGTCGGTATGAAAGCGGAGGGTGACGATATCATGCTCATGGGCGACCTCAATATCATAGTCTGCGATATGGATATCGCAGTGCAGGAATCTCAGTCCGTTCTCTTTGGCAAAGCTTTCCGCAAAGCTATCGTATTCGCCGCGGATCAAAACCTTTTTTTTGCGCAAAGCCTTCAGCCGTTCGGGCGACGCCGCCACCGAACTTACCGTCCTGCTGAGAATAAGGCAGGAGATCGCGGGAAACGCATCCAGATATCCCTCACCAAGACCGGTAATACCTTCCGTAATACTGAGAGTATCATATTTGTCTGCCCAGTTCTTTTTTTCTTCCG
>JAFZOW010000016.1 GCA_017552715.1 Lachnospiraceae bacterium | reverse complement strand
GACCATCACCGGCCAGAAGGCAGTCATCACCAAGGCCAAGAAATCCATCGCGAATTTCAAGATCCGTGAGAATCAGGCCATCGGCTGCAAGACCACCCTCCGGGGCGACAAGATGTATGAGTTTCTTGACCGCCTGATCAATCTGGCACTGCCCCGCGTGCGTGACTTCCGCGGTGTGAACCCCAACGCTTTTGACGGCCGCGGAAATTATTCCCTGGGCATCAAGGAGCAGCTGATCTTCCCCGAGATCGAGTACGACAAGGTGGACAAGGTGCGCGGCATGGATGTGATCATCGTGACCACGGCCAGGACCGACGAGGAAGCCAGAGAGCTTTTGACACTGTTCAACATGCCGTTTGCAAAGGCTTCAGCCTGAATAAGATGGAGGAGTAAAGATCATGGCAAAAACAGCAATGAAGATCAAGCAACAGCGCAAACCCAAGTTCTCGACGCGGGCTTACACCCGCTGCCGGATCTGCGGGCGTCCGCATAGTGTGCTTAAGAAGTACGGCATCTGCCGCGTTTGCTTCCGCGAACTGGCCTACAAGGGTCAGATCCCGGGTGTGAAAAAGGCGAGCTGGTAAATCAGGGAGGAGGAATAAGAAATGACAATGAGTGATCCTATTGCAGATATGCTTACGCGCATCCGCAATGCAAACACTGCAAAACATGATACGGTAGACGTTCCTTCATCCAAAATGAAGCTGGCCATCGCCAGGATCCTTCAGGATGAAGGGTATATCCGCAAGTACGAGCTGGTGGACGACGGAGCCTTCAAGGCGATCCACATCACCTTAAAGTACGGCGCGGACAAGAATGAAAAGATCATTACCGGGATCAAGCGCATCTCCAAGCCGGGTCTGCGCGTTTATGCCGGTAAGGATGAGCTGCCCCGTGTGCTGGGCGGTCTGGGTATAGCCATCATCTCCACCAATGCCGGGGTGATCACCGATAAGGAAGCCCGGAAAAAAGGAGTAGGCGGCGAAGTATTAGCATTTGTCTGGTAAGGAGGGAAACGGGCATGTCACGTATAGGAAAGATGCCGATCGCGGTACCTGCCGGTGTAACGGTAAGTATTGCAGAAAATAACAAAGTGACGGTTAAAGGACCGAAGGGAACGCTGGAGCGTGTTCTGCCTTCGGAACTGGAGATCAAGCAGGAAGGCGCCGAGATCACGGTCAGCCGTCCCAACGATCTGAAGCGTATGAAGAGTCTTCACGGCCTCACCCGTACGCTCATCCACAACATGGTAGTGGGTGTGACCGACGGCTACGAGAAGAAGCTGGAGGTTAACGGTGTAGGTTACAGGGCAGCCAAGCAGGGCAAGAAGCTTGTGCTTTCCCTGGGATATTCCCACCCGGTGGAGATGGAGGATCCCGAAGGGATCGAAACGACCGTAGACGGTCAGAACGTCATCATCGTTAAGGGAATTGATAAGGAAAAAGTCGGTCAGTTTGCCGCCGAGATCCGCGACAAGAGACGGCCTGAGCCTTATAAGGGCAAGGGTATCAAGTATGCCACGGAAACCATCAGACGTAAGGTCGGCAAGACCGGTAAGAAGTAAGGGAGGGGTAAGAAATGGTCAGCAAAGAATCAAGACAGAAAGTGCGTGAAAAAAAGCATTTAAAGATCCGCAACCGTTTCAGCGGCACGCCTGAGCGCCCCCGCCTTGCGGTATACAGAAGTAATAACCATATGTATGCACAGGTCATCGATGATGTGGCCGGCAATACTCTGGTAGCGGCTTCCACGGTAGAGAAGGATGTTAAGGCGCAGCTTTCCAAGACCAACGATGTTGAGGCAGCCAAGGTACTGGGCGGTATCATTGCAAAGCGTGCCATGGATAAGGGCATCAATACCGTCGTATTCGATCGTGGCGGTTACATCTATCACGGAAAAGTAGCAGCGTTAGCAGAGGCGGCAAGAGAAGCCGGCTTAGAGTTCTAGGAGGAAGTCAGATTATGAGACGTGAGATCATTGATGCCAGTCAGCTGGGTGAACTGAATGATAAGGTGGTCGCCATCAAGCGAGTAACCAAGGTGGTAAAGGGCGGACGTAACATGCGCTTCACCGCACTGGTAGTCGTAGGTGACGGCAACGGCCATGTGGGTGCCGGCCTGGGTAAGGCCGCCGAGATCCCCGAGGCTATCCGCAAGGGCAAGGAGGATGCTTCCAAGCATCTCGTGAGCGT
This sequence comes from Lachnospiraceae bacterium, assembly GCA_017552715.1. Classification (GTDB taxonomy): domain Bacteria; phylum Bacillota; class Clostridia; order Lachnospirales; family Lachnospiraceae; genus NK4A136. The sequence continues at coordinate 18,062 of JAFZOW010000016.1, read as the reverse complement.
AGCCCGTGACGAGAACGAGAGTATCTCCCACGATTCCATCGGGACTTTCGGAAGCGCACATGTTCTTCTGAAGCGTGCTCCCGGCGGTACCGGCGTGATCGCCGGCGGTCCTGCACGTATCGTCTGCGATATGGCAGGGATCAAGAACATCCGTACCAAGTCCCTGGGATCCAATAACAAGCAGAATGTAGTGCTGGCGACCATCGCCGGCCTGGCGGGACTCAAGAGCCCCGAAGAGGTGGCGGCAGCCCGCGGCAAGTCCGTGGACGAGATCCGCGCATAACAGGAGGGAAATATCATGGCAGAGAAAACACTGAAGGTCACTCTGGTGAAATCCCCTATCGGTGCCGTCCCCAAGCACAGGAGAACGGCGGAGGCCATGGGGCTTTCGAAGATGCACAAGACCGTGACACTTCCGGACAATGAGGCCACCAGAGGCCAGATCCGGCAGATCGGCTATATGTTAAAGGTCGAGGAAGCATAAGGAGGAGAGTAAAATGGATTTATCGAATCTGAGACCCGCGGAAGGGTCCAAGCACAGTGATAGCTTCCGCCGCGGCCGTGGACACGGTTCAGGCAACGGCAAAACCGCCGGTAAGGGACACAAGGGTCAGAAGGCTCGTAGCGGTGCTCCCCGTATCGGTTTCGAAGGCGGCCAGATGCCTCTGTACCGTCGTATCCCCAAGAGGGGCTTTACGAACCGCAACACGAAGGAGATCATCAGCATCAACGTGAGCCGTCTTGATGTATTCAAGGATGGCGATACCGTAACGGTGGAGAGCCTTCAGGAAAAGGGCATCATCAAGAATCCGAAGGACGGAGTGAAGCTTTTGGGGCATGGTGAGATCAACAAGAAGCTTACCATCAAACTGGATGCTGTAAGCGCTACGGCTAAGGAAAAGATCGAGGCAGCCGGCGGCAGTGTCGAAGCAGAATAAAGTCTGACGGAGGGTTACACCATGTTTAAGACTTTGGCAAATGCATTTAAGATCAAGGACATACGTAAGCGCTTGATCTATACCATCCTGATGCTCGTCATCGTGCGTCTGGGCAGCCAGCTGCCGGTACCCGGGACAAACTCCAGCTATTTCCAGCAGTGGTTTGCTTCCCAGAGCGGGGATGCGTTCAATTTCTTTGATGCCTTCACCGGCGGCTCCTTTACCAGCATGTCGGTGTTCGCACTGGGCATCACACCTTACATCATGGCATCCATCATCGTACAGATGCTGACTCTCTCTATCCCCAAGCTGGAAGAGATGAGCCGGGAAGAGGATGGTCATAAGAAGCTGAATGAGGCAACACGTTACGCAACCGTGGGCCTGGCCCTGGTAGAAGCCATCGGTACTGCCGTAGGTTTCGGTCAGAAGGGTCTGCTGCGTGAGTTCAATGCCTTTAACGTGATCGCGACCGTGGCGGCACTTACCGCCGGTTCCGCATTCATCATGTGGCTGGGCGAGCAGATCACGGAGAAGGGGATCGGAAACGGATCTTCCATCATCCTGGTCTTCAACATCGCATCCCGCATCCCTGCGGATATCAGCGGTCTGATCAATCAGTTCGTCACCGTGGAGGGCAAGAACATCGGTGCCCGTATCCTTTCCGCCATCATCATCGCGGCGGTGATCCTGATCGTCATCATACTGACGGTGCTTCTGAACGACGGTGTGCGCAAGATACCCGTGCACTATAACGGGCGCAGCAATAACAGCCGCATCGCCGCCATGGGTAATACCAATAATATCCCGCTCCGGGTCAACACCTCCGGAGTTATGCCGGTGATCTTTGCATCATCCCTGATGCAGTTCCCGGTCATCATCTACAGTCTCTTCAAGCTGGATCCCGGCACGGGTGTCTGGAGCCATATCATGAAGGGCCTGCAGAGCAGCTACTGGTTCAACAAGGATACCCCCGCTTATACACTGGGACTGCTGCTGTATGTTGTACTGGTGATCTTCTTCGCCTACTTCTATACGGCCATCACCTTTAACCCGGTGCTGATCTCGGATAACTTAAAGAAGAGAGGCGGCTTTATCCCCGGTGTGCGTCCCGGACGTCCCACCACGGAGTACCTGAACAACATCCTGCAGTACATCATCTTCATCGGTGCGGTAGGCCTGTTCATCGTGGTGACCATTCCCCTGGTCTTCAACGGCATCTTCGGTGCCAGCGTGACCTTCGCGGGAACCAGTCTCATCATTATCGTGAGCGTTGTGCTGGATTCCATGCGTCAGGTCGAGACCATGATGGTGGAGCGCAACTACAAGGGCTTCCTGAACTCATAAGTCAAGTGTGAGCTTTTCCGCGGGAGTTTCGGCTCCCGCGGGTTTTGGTATTTTTAAGGAGAATCAATTATGAAGATCGTTATGCTCGGGGCTCCCGGTGCCGGCAAGGGCACCCAGGCCAAGATGATCGCAAAGGAATACGGCATTCCCCATGTTTCCACCGGGGATATCTTCCGCGCCAATATCAAAGAAGGCACGGAGCTGGGCAAAGAAGCCAAGTCCTATATGGACAAGGGCGAGCTGGTGCCCGATGAACTGACAGTCCGCATCCTTCTGGACCGTGTGGCCCAGGACGACTGCAAGAACGGCTATGTGCTGGACGGTTTTCCCCGTACTATCCCTCAGGCAGAGGTGCTGGATGCGGAGCTTACCAAACTGAACGATGCCATTGATTTTGCCATCGATGTGGACGTACCGGACGAGAATATCATCCGTCGCATGAGCGGCCGCCGGGCCTGCCTGAAGTGCGGCGCTACCTATCATATCGAGCACATCCCCCCCAAGCAGGAAGGGATCTGCGACGCCTGCGGCAGCGAGCTGGTGCTGCGGGACGATGATAAGGAAGAGACCGTAAAGAACCGTCTTGATGTCTATCATAAGCAGACTCAGCCCCTGATCGATTTTTATACGAAGAAGGGTGTGCTGAAGAGCGTGGACGGTACGGTGGATTCCGCCGAAGTCTTTTCCGCCATCAAGGCCATCCTGGGCTGAGAGGAGCAGAGGAGATGTCTATTTCAATCAAAAGTCCCAGAGAGATCGACCTGATGCGCATCTCCAACCATATGCTCTGTGATATGCACAGGGAGCTGGAAAAGCTGATCCGTCCGGGTCTGCCCACCATTGAGCTGGACAGGGCGGCGGCTGCTTTCATCAAAGAACACGGGGTGGCTTCCAATTTCCTGAATTACGAAGGTTTTCCGGCTTCCATCTGCGTGTCGGTGAATGACGAAGTAGTGCACGGCATCCCTTCCAAAGAAAAGATCCTGCGGGAAGGTGACATCGTGTCCATCGATGCAGGCATCATATACAAAGGCTATCATTCCGATGCGGCAAGAACCTACGGCGTGGGAAAGATAAGCCCCGAGAGGCAGAAGCTCATCGACGAGACCCGGAATGCGTTTTTCGAGGCCATAAAAGCAGCAAGAGCGGGGAATCATCTTTTTGATATCTCCAATGCGGTAGCGGACTATATCGAGCCTTTCGGATACGGCATCGTGCGTGACCTGGTAGGGCACGGCGTAGGGACCGAGCTTCACGAGGAACCCCAGATCCCCAATTACCGCATGTCCAAACGCGGACCCCGTCTGCAGCCGGGCATGACCCTGGCCATCGAGCCCATGATCAATCTGGGCCGGGGAGATGTGGTCTGGGAAGAAGATGAGTGGACGGTGGTGACGGATGACGGCTCACCTTCCGCACATTACGAGAACACCATACTGATCACCGACGGTGATCCCGAGATACTGAGTTTATACTGATATATGGAACATTTTCTCGGCTGCCTGGTGCAGTCAAAAGCCGGACATGACCGCGGAGAGATCTATCTGGTCATCAGGGAAGAAAAAGACCGGGCAGAGCTGGTAAACGGCCGCGGGCGCACAGGTGCCCGGCCCAAGATAAAGAATGTGAAGCATCTGACAATTCTGCGGAAAGGATATCCGGCAGAACTGACAGAGCAGATAAGAAAGGGCGGGATACCCGCCGATGAAGAGATCCGCAGGATCATTCGCAACGTAAAAAAGGAGATTTTTAATGTCTAAAGCAGATGTGATCGAGATCGAGGGCACGGTAACGGAAAAACTTCCGAATACCATGTTCAAGGTGCAGCTGGAAAACGGCCATGAAGTGCTGGCTCATATCAGCGGAAAGCTTCGCCAGAATTTCATCAAGATCCTCCCCGGGGATCGTGTGACCATGGAGCTTTCCCCCTATGACCTTTCCAAGGGAAGGATCGTCTGGAGAGATAAATAAAAAAGGCTTGCATCTGCCACATTTGTGTAGTATAATCATTCACGGTCTTTTTTGAGAGGATGAAAGGAGGTTAGAGTACCATGAAGGTAAGATCATCCGTAAAACCGATCTGCGAAAAGTGCAAGGTCATCAAGAGAAAAGGGAAGATCATGATCATCTGTGATAATCCCAAACACAAGCAGCGCCAGGGTTGATGGGCGCAGAAAAATGAGCGGCTGGGGTAAGCACTTTTCCGTCAAAAAGTGCGCGCCCTCTATCGATAAATGCGAAGTATGCGGCGGGCACTTTTTCCGCTGCCGAGGCGAACATGCTGATCGCCGTGCATTTACGATTGATACCCCGTAAAACGGGGGCAAAGCCGGAGTGATCCGGCCGGACAATCAACCCATTGTCCCAGTCAATTAGTAACTGTTAATCTGCCGTAACATACCGAGCGGCAACACAGCAAGTGGAGGAAAAAAAGAAATGGCACGTATTGCTGGTATCGACCTGCCCAGAGACAAGCGTGTAGAGATAGGCCTTACCTATATCTACGGCATCGGGCGTGTCAGTGCAAACAAGATCCTCGCTGCAGCCAAGGTTAATCCCGATACACGCTGCAGGGATCTGACGGACGACGAAGTGAAAAAGATCAGCGCCGTCCTTGAAGAAGGCTACATGGTAGAAGGTGATCTGCGCCGTGAAGTGGCGCTGAACATCAAGCGTTTGCAGGAGATCGGCTGCTACAGAGGCATCCGTCACCGTAAAGGTCTGCCCGTTCGCGGTCAGAAGACCAAGACCAACGCACGTACCCGTACGGGCCCGAAGAAGACCGTAGCCGGTAAGAAGAAATAAGTAACTTATAAACCATAGCGATAAAAGAAAGTAGGTTAGTTTTATGGCAGCAACTAAGAAAAGTGCTTCCGCTGCAGCTAAGAAGACTGCTAAGAAGCGTGTCAGAAAAAACGTTGAACATGGACAGGCACATATTCAGGCTTCCTTCAACAACACCATCGTGACGTTGACGGATAATGAAGGCAATGCTCTTTCCTGGGCTTCTGCCGGTGGGCTTGGTTTCCGCGGTTCAAAGAAATCTACTCCTTATGCGGCGCAGATGGCAGCCGAGACCGCTACGAAGGCGGCTCTGGTCCACGGCCTTAAGACGGTAGATGTGATGGTCAAGGGACCCGGCAGCGGCCGTGAGGCAGCGATCCGTGCCCTGCAGGCCAACGGGCTTACGGTCACCAGCATCCGCGATGTGACCCCGGTACCTCATAACGGGTGCCGCCCGCCGAAGCGTCGTCGTGTGTAATGGAAGATTTGGAGGATAGAGAGTCATGGCAGTAAACAGAGTACCTGTATTGAAAAGATGCAGAGCCTTGGGCATCGAGCCCGCCGTACTCGGTGTGGAGAAATACACTCATACACGCGAGTGGAAGAGCGAGGTAGATGGCCGCAAGAAAAATACCAATAAGCGCCTTGACCGGCGTGTGAACGAGTCCATCCGCAATCCCCAGCGTATGAACCGTAAGGTAAGTGAGTACGGTCTGCAGCTGAAGGAGAAGCAGAAGGCAAAGTTCATCTACGGTGTGCTGGAGAAGCCTTTCCGTAACTACTACGACAAGGCCGACCGTATGAAGGGTCAGACCGGTGAAAACCTGATGATCCTCCTGGAGAGCCGTCTGGACAGCGTTGTCTTCCGTATGGGTTTTGCCCGTACCAGAAGAGAAGCACGTCAGGTGGTAGGACATAAGCACATCACCGTGAACGGCAAGAAGATCAATATCCCCTCTTATCAGATCAAGCCCGGGGATGTGATCGAGCTCACAGAGAAAGCCAAGGGACTTACCCGTTTCAAGGATGTGATCGAAGTGACCGAGGGTCGTATCGTTCCCGCCTGGCTTGAAGTGGACTACGAAGCAAAGAAGGGTACCGTGAAGGAGCTTCCTAACCGCGAAGCCATCGATGTGCCCGTGAACGAGATGCTGATCGTCGAGTTGTATTCCAAGTAAGATAAAGTGACTTGATACAACTCCAAACCGAAAGGAGAACAGCTAAATGTTAGAATTTGACTTTGACTGTCCCAATATCGAGATCGCCGAGATCTCGGAAGACAAGAAATACGGGCGTTTTGTGGTAGAGCCTCTGGAGCGTGGCTACGGCATCACGCTGGGGAATTCCCTCCGGCGCATCATGCTGGCTTCCCTGCCGGGCTCGGCAGTAAGCCGTGTAAAATTTGAAGGCAATGTGCTGCATGAGTTCACCACCATCCCCGGAGTCAAGGAAGATGTGACTGAGATCATCATGAACATCAAATCCCTGGCCATCAAGGATGAGAGCGACAGCGATGAGCCGAAGAAAGCCCGCATCGAATTTGAGGGCAACGGAGTGGTTCGGGCTTCCGATATCCATTTCGAAGATCCCGAGATGAGTGTCATCAATAAGGATCAGGTGATCGCTACCATCAGCGGTGCCAAAGACGCAAGACTGGTGATGGATCTTTACATTACCAGAGGCCGCGGCTATGCCGGTTCCGAAAAGAACAAGAAAGACGACATGCCCGTAGGCAGTATTGCGGTGGATTCCATCTACACGCCGGTAGAGCGCGTAAATGTCACGGTAGAGAATACCCGTGTGGGACAGATCACCGACTATGACAAGCTCACGCTGGATGTTTATACCAACGGAGCTCTGTCTCCGGAGGATGCGGTAGGGCTGGCAGCAAAGGTGCTGAACGAGCATCTGAAGCTCTTCATCGGCATTTCCGGAAAGACCGATGATGTTTCCGTCATCAAGAATCTGGACGAAACGGAAAAGAAGACTCCCATCAGTCTGAACATTGATGAGCTGGAGCTTTCCGTCCGTTCCTTCAACTGCCTGAAGCGTGCCGGCATCAACACCGTCGAAGAGCTTTGCAACAAGACTCCCGACGAGATGATGAAGGTCCGTAACCTGGGCAAGAAGTCCCTGGATGAGGTGCTTGAGAAGCTTAAGGAGCTGGGACTGCACCTGAGAGATTCCGAGGATTGATAAAGTGATACTGCTTCTCCCGTAAGTCCGAAGAGCGGGGAGGGGTGCAAACTCCTTGCATTGCCGGTAAGCCCGATGAGCGCGGCAGTGTAAGTACAAAAAAGAAAGGAGTGTGATACTATGGCAATGTACAGAAAGTTAGGCAAGACTTCTTCTCAGAGAAAGGCGCTGCTGCGTAACCAGGTGACCATGCTGATCCTGAACGGCCGCATCACCACTACCGAGGCCCGTGCCAAGGAAGTGAAGAAGCTGGCTGAAAAGATCATCGCTCTTGGTATCAAAGAGAAGGATAACTACGAGACCGTCACGGTTAAGACCAAGGTAGCTCAGAAGGACAAGGACGGCAAGCGTGTCAAGGAAGAGCGTGACGGCAAGAAGGTGACCGTTTACGACGAAGTGGAGAAGGAGATCAAGAAGGACAATCCTTCCCGTCTGCATGCACGTCATCAGATGATGAGCATGTTCTACGACGTAAAGGAAGTTCCCGCCGAGGCTCAGGGCCGCAAGAAGAACACCAAGAAGGTGGATCTGTGTGCCAAGGTCTTTGATGAGATCGCACCGAAGTACGCCAACCGTAACGGCGGCTTCACCCGCATCGTAAAGATCGGCCCCCGTAAGGGCGATGCTGCGATGATGGTGATCCTGGAGCTGGTATAAGCTCCGGTCCGAAGCAAAAGCAAAGTGAAAGGGCATCCGTAAGGATGCCCTTTTTGATCGTCAGGATAAAGCTTTTGGTGTTCAGCTGAGCACGGGGATCATCTGGCCGCCGGTGCACCTGCCGGAAAGATATGCTTCTGTACCGGCTTCAGGCACTGGATCAGTATGGAGCCGAAGCCCAGGCAGGCGATGAGCTCGCCGGCACCTACCGTAAGCATCTGCAGGGGGATGCCTCCGGGGATCTGATAGGCATAGGTCAGTACAAAAGGGATGATCAGTGCATTGGCGATCACAGGGGGAAAGGTCACAAGGATGCGGTTCTTACGAAGGTACCAGGAACCGACGGCACCCAGCAGAGTGGCCAGGCTTCCGAAAATGATATCCGGCAGCAGCCCGCCGGTGAGCAGGTTTGCCAGAATGCAGCCGATAAAAAGCCCCGGGATCGCAGCCGGAGTAAAGTAGGGCAGCACGCATAAAGCTTCGGAGAAACGTACCTGGATCATGCCGCTGGCCAGATCGAAGCCTGCGGCTACGAAGGTCAGCACCACGTAGAGTGCGGCAATGACTGCCGCGTGACATAAGTAAAGAACTCCTTTATTCTTCATTTCAATATACCTCCTTTAGTGTTTTCGGATGGGAAGGAGTTTAAACATCCGTGCAGTTCGCGAGTATATCACAGCTGAATGAATTATGCAAGACAATAGTGTGATAATATGATATAATATTTCGGTTATGAAGAAAAAGCCCGGGAAAAAAGAAAAAACGCGCTCCAAAGAAGGCTTTTCGGCCCTGCTGCGGATAAAGGATCTGAAATACGAGTACATCCGCCGGGACGAGGAGAACAATGTGGAGGGCATCACCACGGCTGTGGACGGAGTGTCCATGGAGGTGAAGCCCGGGGAGTTTATCGCCATACTGGGGCATAACGGTTCGGGAAAATCTACCCTGGCCAAGCATATCAATGCCATACTCTTTCCTGCGGAAGGCACGGTGGTGCTGGACGGCATGGACACACAGGACGAAGACAGGCTCCTGGATATCCGCCGCACCGCAGGCATGGTCTTTCAGAATCCCGATAATCAGATCATAGGTCAGGTGGTGGATGAGGATGTGGCCTTCGGGCCTGAAAACATGGGCGTCCCCACGGAAGAGATCATAAGCCGCGTAGAGGAAAGCTTAAAGACCATCGGTATGTGGGAATACCGGGATGCTTCCCCCAATCACTTATCCGGCGGACAGAAGCAGCGCGTCTCCATTGCCGGGGTGCTGGCCATGCATCCCAAGTGTCTGATCCTGGACGAACCCACCGCCATGCTGGATCCCAGAGGCCGCTATGAGGTGATACGGGCAGCCCGTGCCCTGAACCAGGTGGAGGGGATCACGGTGATCCTCATCACACATTATATGGAAGAAGCCGTCTATGCCGACAGGATCTTTGTGATGGATCAGGGGAAGGTCGTGATGAACGGTGATCCCCGAAGCATTTTTTCAAGGGTGGAGGAGCTTAAGGAGCTGCGTCTGGGAGTTCCCGTGGCCTGCGAGCTGGGCTGGGAGCTGCGCAAGAGCGGACTGCCCCTGCCGGAAGGGATACTGAACCGTAAGGAACTTGTAGAGGCCTTAAAAGATATACCGCATAAAAGCGGCGGAGGGGCTGCGCCCGCAACGGTTTCCGAAAAGCCGGAGCCGGAGGGCGGGATGAAGCTCATCGCCGATAAGCTCAGTTATAAATATGATAAAGGAACGAATAAGGAGCGCTGTGCCCTGGAGGATGTGAGCTTTGTGCTGCATCCCGGGGAGTTTGTGGGCCTTATCGGGCACACCGGGTCCGGAAAGTCCACCCTGGTACAGCTTTTAAACGCATTGCTCACTCCCGATTCCGGCAGCGTCTATTATGACGGGGCGGATATCTATGCCCCGGATTACGACCGTAAGGCCCTGCGGGGGAAAGTGGGGATGGTCTTCCAGTATCCCGAGCACCAGCTTTTTGAAGAGACGGTGCTCTCCGAAGTGGCTTACGGGCCGAAGAACATGGGCCTGGACCGTAAGGAAGCGGAGCTGGCAGCCTTTGCGGCCATAAAAAAGGTGGGGCTGGAGGATGAGTGCTTTGACCAGTCTCCCTTCGACCTCTCCGGAGGGCAGAAACGGCGGGTGGCCATCGCTTCCGTGCTGGCCATGAAGCCGGAGCTTTTGATCCTGGACGAGCCTGCGGCAGGTCTGGATCCCGCAGGACGGGAGGAGCTGCTTTCCATGATACGTACCCTTCGGGATGAGGAGGGGATCTGTGTGCTCCTGGTCTCCCATTCCATGGAGGATGTGGCGGAGCTGGCTGACCGTATCCTGGTGCTGGATAAGGGAAAGCTTCTGTACGACGATACGCCCCGCAGGGTCTTTGCCCATGCCGCGGAGCTGGAAGAGATCGGCCTGGCGGCGCCGGAGACCAGCTATATCCTTAAGGAACTTGAAAAAACCGGCTGGGAGCTGGATACGGAGGCACTGACTCTTTCCGAGGCCAAAGAACGGATCCTGGAGGCGACGGCATGATACGTGACATCACTCTGGGACAATACTATGCAGCGGATTCCGTGATCCATCGCCTGGATCCCCGCACCAAGCTGGTGGGCTCCCTGGCTTACCTGATATCCCTGTTTCTTTTCAACAGCCCCTATGTTTACGCCATCGCAGCGCTGTTCTGGATCCTGGTGGTGTGCCTTTCCCATGTGCCGCTGCGCTACATGCTCAAAGGCCTTAAGCCCATACTTTTCCTGCTGCTCTTCACACTGCTGATCAACGTGTTTTTTACCAAGGGTACACCCCTCTTCAGCATATGGAAGATCACGGTCACGAAAGAAGGCCTGAAGCAGGCGCTTTCCGTGGGTGTGCGGCTCATACTCCTGGTGCTGGGTTCCAATATGATGACCCTCACCACCACACCTACCCGCCTGACCAATGCAATGGAACATCTTATGGCTCCCCTCAAGCTCATCCGCGTGCCCGTGCACGAGATCGCCATGATGATGAGCATCGCCCTGCGCTTTATCCCCATCCTGCTGGAGGAGACGGACCGCATCATGAAGGCGCAGCTGGCCCGTGGAGCCGATTTTGAGAGCGGCAATATCTTCAAAAAGGCGAAGAGCATGGTGCCTGTGCTGGTACCCCTCTTTATCGCAGCTTTCCGCAGAGCCGGGGATCTTGCTCTGGCCATGGAGGCCCGCTGCTATCACGGTGGAGAAGGGCGGACCCAGTACCGTCCGCTGCGCTACCGCTCACGGGATCTGGCCGCTTATCTGGTGCTGCTGCTCTATCTGGGCATCCTGGTGGCTGCCGGTCTGCTGCTTAAGGAAAACACGGTGCCCTGGACAAAGGCCATGCTGGATCATGCCGCAGGCATCAGCGTTTCCATGAGTGAGGTATACTGATGCGAAGGATATTGCTGCGTCTGGCTTATGACGGAACGGCATATCACGGCTGGCAGCGCCAGGAGAACGGAGTGTCCGTCCAGGAGGAGCTGGAACGGGCCCTTTCCGAGATCTTCGGAGAGGCCATCGAAGCGGAGGGGGGAAGCCGAACGGATGCCGGGGTGCATGCCAGGGATAATGTGGCGGCCATCTCCCTGCCGGAGGAACATCGTATCCCGGCGGAAAAGCTGCCGCTGGCCTTAAACCGCCGTCTGCCGGAGGACATACGCGTTACCGCCGGCTGTGAGGTGGCGGAGGATTTTCACCCCAGGAAATGCGAGAGCCGTAAGACCTATGAATACCGTATCCTGAATTCGCCGCTTCCCGATCCCCTGCGGCGCCTGTATGCCACTCATGTGCATCGTCCGCTGGATGCGGAACGTATGGCAGCAGCGGCGCTCCCTCTGGTGGGAGAGCATGATTTTACCAGCTTCTGCAGCGTGCATGCCCAGAGCAACACCCGGGTGAGGCATATATATTCCCTTACGGTCACGCGACAGGAGGACGAGATCCTCATACGGGTGAGCGGTAACGGTTTCCTCTATAATATGGTGCGTATCATCGCCGGCACCCTTATGGAAGCCGGCTTCGGAAATATCACTGCGGAAGATGTTGAGCGTATGCTGGAGGCAAAGGACCGTTCGGCAGCGGGGCCCACGGCACCACCCCAGGGGCTCTGTCTGACGGAATACCGCTTTACAGCCGGGATTGACGGGCTACGGTAAACGTGTTACGATGTTTCCTGCATCCGCCCTTGTGCGGACGAGGGATGTAAACCTAAGCTTTTATGGGAGGATAAACATATGAGAAAAAAGAATCTGTGGTACAGAGTCCTTGCGATGCTGCTTAGCTTCACTCTGCTGCTTCCGGTAACGGGCTGCGGTTTCGGCCGTGATGCGCAGGAAGAGGAAGAAGAGGAGGAGGATGACGAGGACGATAAGAAGGATAAGAAAGATAAGAAGAAGGATAAAGAGGACAAGGAAGAAACCGAGGTAAAGGAAGAAAAGCCCGAGGCCACGCCTGCGGAAGAGCCGGATAGCGGGAAAAAGCAGGGTAAGGTCAAGGAAACGAAGAAAGACAGCGACGATTCCGGAAAGAAGACCGATAACGGCGCTATAGAGGGATACTATACGGCGGTCATGGAGCTGGGAGAGGAATATCTCAAATCCCAGATGGACGAGGAGCTGGCCGAGATCTTTGACGGGGTGAAGTTTGACCTCTTTGTAAACCTGGATCTGAAAACGGGCGGCAGCGGGGAATTGTCCTTTGACATTGAGAAATTCTACGACGACGTTCTTCAGTGGATGGACGAAAATTACTATACCGTGGTCGAGGTGGTCATGAAGCAGCAGGGCATCTCGGAGAAGGATCTGGAAAAGGAAGCCAAAGACATGGGCTACAAGGATGTATACGAATACCTCGATCTGATGAAACCCACTGTTATGGAAGCCATGAAGCAGGGGATGGGTGATGTGGATCCCGATGAGTACACATACGAGGTCAGCTGGAAGCAGGACGGAAAGAAGCTGATCCTGAATTCGGCCGACGGCAAGGGCGAAGACCTGGAATGCAGCATACGTACCGACGGGGCCATTTCTCTGGTCATTGATGAGGAAGACAGTCCCATGGGCTGTGATATGGAGCTGCTCTTTACAAAGTAAAGAGGTAATTGACAAAAGAGCTTCACTGTAATATAATAACTCTTTGCGGCGGTATTTGTGTGCCCGGACATCACACAGATCATTGCTGCAGGTAACAGCTGTAAATGTATCAGGAGGAAAGTAAGATGAAGACTTATATGGCTTCTCCTTCGACCATCGAGCGGAAGTGGTATGTGGTCGATGCGAGCGGATGTACTTTAGGGCGCCTGGCCAGCGAGATCGCCAAGGTGCTGCGCGGCAAGAATAAGCCGACTTTCACCCCCCAGGCAGATACCGGGGATTATGTGATCGTAGTAAATGCCGAGAAGATCAAAGTGAGCGGCAAGAAGCTGGATCAGAAGATTTACTATCGTCACTCGGATTATGTAGGCGGCATGAAGGAGCAGAGCCTTCGTGAGAAGCTGGCAAAGAAGCCGGAGGAAGTTATTGAGCTGGCTGTTAAGGGCATGCTTCCCAAGGGGCCTCTGGGTCGTGAGATGTACAAGAAGCTTTTCGTATATGCCGGACCGGATCACAAGCATGCAGCTCAGAAGCCGGAAGAACTGGCGTTTTGATCGGGAGGAGATAAGAGATGGCAAAGAAAGCAAGTGAAACCTTTTACGGAACCGGCCGCCGGAAAAAGTCCGTGGCCAGAGTGTTCCTGACCCCCGGCAAGGGGAAGATCACCGTTAACAACAGGGATCTGGACGAGTACTTCGGTATGGAGACCCTGAAGGTGATCGTTAAGCAGCCGCTGACTGCTATTGAAGCCGAAGGCAAGTTTGATGCTTATGTTACCGTTAAGGGCGGCGGATTCACCGGACAGGCCGGTGCCGTTCGTCACGGTATCGCCCGTGCGTTGGTTCGCGCCGACGAGGAAAACCGTCCCGTTCTCAAGAAGGCCGGCTACCTTACCCGCGACCCTCGTATGAAGGAGAGAAAGAAATACGGTCTCAAAGCAGCGAGACGTGCTCCTCAGTTCAGCAAGAGATAATAATTGCTTACAAACCCCGAAAACACGCTGGTTTCCGGGGTTTTTCTTTTGAAAAAATCTGTTTGGTTTTGACCTGTTTTGTCTCGATTTATAGGGGTTAAATAGGGGTTAAATTCCCCTTATGGGTTAAAAAAAGGGCTAAACTCCCTGCATTGAAAAAACGTCTGAGGGCGCTTCTTTGCCTTCCGCGTTAAACCCATGCAGTTCACTGTCTGGATCAATCCAAATGCACACCATGCAAAGGAGGATTCAGATGTCTAAACAATCAGAAACGATCACATTTATTCCAATTGAAAAGCTTATCCCATTCAGAGATCATCCGTTTCAGATACGTGATGATGAACAAATGAAGATGATAACGGAAAGTATCCGCTCTGTGGGCGTGCTGGTTCCCGCAATAGCCAGGCCTTTACCTGATGGCGCATATGAACTTATATCCGGTCATCGGCGGAAAAGAGCATCAGAACTACTGGGCTTACCAACGCTTCCTGTTATCGTTAGGGAAGTAGACCATGACACCGGAACCGTAATGATGGTAGACAGTAACTTTCAACGAGAAGAGATTTTGCCAAGTGAACGCGCAAGGGCATATAAGATGAAGTTGGAGGCTATAAAAAGGCAGGGAGCACGGAATGATTTAACTTCTGACCAACTTGGACAGAAGTTGGAGCAGAAGTCCTCTAGGGATCTCATCGCAGAGAACAGCCCGGACAGTTCCACGCAGATTCAGAGGTATTTAAGGTTGAATGAACTGATCCCGGAACTCCTTCGCATGGTAGATGATCGAAAGATTGCTCTCACACCTGCTGTAGAGATCTCATATCTGACGAAAGAAGAGCAGGAGATACTATTTATGACAATTGACTGTGAAATGGCTACACCGTCCCTTTCCCAGGCACAGAGGATGAAGCAGATTTCCCGTGAGGGGAAGCTGACGGATGATATGATCCTGCAGATCATGTCAGAGAAAAAGAAGCCGGAATGCTGGAATCTGACAATCCCTATGAATAAGGTGTCAAAGTACTTCCCGAAGTCCTATACACCGCAGAGGATGGAAGAAGTGATATTGGCGCTTCTTGATACATGGAACAAAAGCAAGGCTCGGTAATAATTTGAAAACTACCGAGAAATACATTGACTATGCCTAAAAGCGGACGAAAAGAGATGTATAACGCACATCGGCAAAAAAACGAAAAATTGCCAACGTGCGTTGACATTGCTATTGCTTTGCTTTATACTAAATATCGGCAAAAAAAACGAAAATTGCCAATGTGCGTGATTTCAAAGTGAGGGAGTGATATTAATGCAATGGTATGAAGGCATTATTGAGAAGCTTGAGTTTAGTCGAACATACTCACACAAAGAATTACTTGGATTGTTGAAAAGGATAAAACCGAATTTAGCTGATACCACCTATCATTGGAGTATCAGCTGCTTGATACGTGACGGTAAGATATTCCGCCGGGGCTATGATGCATATTCTTTATCGCAGGGAGAGGAACTAAGGGAGTATCAGCCGTTTTATTCTGATGAAACGAAGAAACTGATCAATCTTATCGCAAATAGGTATCCTCATGTAAGTTTTACCGTGTTTGAGACAGTACTGATGAATGATTTTTTGAATCATCTTATAGCACAGAACACCATTTTCGTTCAGGTAGAAAAAGAAAGCAGTATCTATGTATTCAGATATCTGCAGGACGAGGGATACGACAATGTGTTGTACAAGCCGCGGCAAGAAGATATGACTCTGTATTGGTCTAAGGGAAGTATTATAGTGACTGATATGGTATCGGAAGCCCCATTACGAGCCGCAGACCCTCATGTTATTACATTGGAGAAAATACTCGTAGATATGCTTGCTGATAAATTGATTCTGGCATCATATAGTAAGGCGGAGTATCCTGATGTGATCGAGCAGGCTGAAAGCAGATTTCTTCTTGATAATAAACGAATGCTACGATATGCGAAGAGAAGAAACAGATACAAAGAAATATGCAATTATCTGGAAGGGAGAATAGAAAATGCTGGCACGTGAGAATTATTCGGCCGAACATATAACAGGATTAAGAACCAGAACCGGGGCGGATCCATCCATATTGGAGCGTACTGTATTCGCATTTGGACTGTTAGAGGCAATCAGGAGTGTTGGAATGCCTTTTATTTTCAAAGGCGGAACATCCCTTATGCTTATGCTGGAAAATCCGAGGAGATTGAGTACGGATATAGATATAATAGTCAGTCATGGAACTGATGTGGATGGATATATCGAGAAAGCCAAAAAGATATTCCCGTTTATCGATGTTAATGAACATAAACGCAAAGGGCATAATGATATCGAAAAGCGACATTTCAGATTCCATTTTCTGTCACCGAGAAGTGGAAAAGAGATAAACATACTCTTAGATGTTGTGTTTGAGGATAATCCGTATCCGGTTGTGTATGAGCGGCCTATCCGAAGTACACTCTTAACGAGTGTGGGGGAAGATCTGAACGTGGTAGTACCTGATAAAAACAGCATTCTCGGAGATAAGTTGACTGCTTTTGCTCCGCATACAACCGGGATTCCATTCGGGGCAGATAAGGAATTGGAGATCATAAAGCAGATGTTTGACTGCTGGACACTGATACAGGAAATGGATGATTATCCCACGGTGTCAACTGTATATGGCTGTATATCCGCTATAGAACGTGGTTATCGCGGGCTTGACAAAAATGCGGAGGATTGTTTAAAAGACACGATCGACAGCTGTATTTGCATTATGGGAAGAGGAAATATCAAATCAGAGGAATATCAGTATTCTTCGAAGGGTATAGGAGCAATCCAGGGACACCTTTTTGTTGGAAGAATAAATGGCGAAAATGCCGGTGCTTACGCAAGTGAAGTGATGTATCTTGCGACATGTATATTAACCGGGCAGGATTATGAACGAATATCCGATCCTGACGCATATAGAGATGTTCTGCTGAAAGTGAAGGGAATAAAGAAAATCAGCAGTTTCAGAAACACTGATCCTATAGCATATGCTTATATGGTTAAGTCGATGCAAATGCTTCAGGAACGTGAGTTATATATAAATGGCGTGTTTTGAACACAAAGACTATCTTGCTTATTAATGGGAGGAGAGAAATACGAAAATGACAGCATATGAATTTGAAAAATATATAAAATTGATTAGGAATGGAAAGCGGATAGAGGCGGAAATATTGCGAGAGAAAGATATACCAGATGTATTGATAAAGCACTTTTATCTTAAGGAGGATGATTCAGATGAAAAAAAGTTTTATACTTTAGAAAATAATATGCTTTGGTTTTCTGCAATTTCGAAATTGAATGATCCATATGAATTTAAGGGAATGGTAGTAAACGAAAAGGCTTTTAAAGAAAAGGGGTATCCAGATAATGTAATCGACTATTTCAAAGAGTTCTTACGTATGGAGGAATATGGTGTTGTATGCCTTTCTGGAAGAACTGTAGATTATCTTCCAATGTGGGCTTATTATACGAACAATTATCATGGATTCTGTGTGGAGTATGAAGTGGTGAACAAACCCTGTATACATAAGGTTCAGTACGAAAAGAAAAGGATTCCGATTGCAAGCTTATTTTTTCAATTGAAGGAAGCGCTTTCTGAGAATATTCGTAACGGAAAGAAATCTTCGCCTGAAGCTGAAAGCATTGCAAGTCTTATACGACAAAACCTATATATAAAAGGAGAAAGCTGGGCTCACGAGCAAGAATATAGGATAGCAATGCCAATAGATAATATAGTGGGAAAAAATTATGAAATATCCACATTTGGATTGCGTGCAAAAAGAATAATTGCAGGTGTGAATTGTTCAGAAGCGAATATAAATCGATTAAATCATATTTCAAATATAATTGGATGTGGTAATATATTTATTTCATATCTTAGCAATGAAAAATATGGGATGGAGATTGAACGATTATTGGAGAAGTGATCATAGGAATATGGTAACTTTATTGGCAAAGATTGTTACAATCGGCGAGATTAGCCTGTAGTGTCTGTAAGTAATCGATGACTACAGGCTT
>JAFZOW010000015.1 GCA_017552715.1 Lachnospiraceae bacterium | reverse complement strand
CTCGGGATTCGCAAGCTCACCCTCGCGGGATATTCTCTGTGCCAGATGCTGGTAGAATACGCTGCGCGGCCTGAATGGGAAAATGAGTTGCGCTGCGCGGCCTGAATGGGAAAATGAGTTGCGCTGCGCGCAAGGCCGTGTCGCCGTAAAACCCGGGATTCGCTAGCTCACCCTCGCGGGATATCCGCAGTGCAAAGTGCCGGAAGAATATGCTGTGCGGCCCGGGATCGGCAGGTAACAAAGCTCGCGGGGTTTTCGCCGTGCAGGGAACCGGCGGAATACGCTGCGCGGCATGAGAATGGAGGGTATATACTTTGACTGACGATACGAGACAGGATTATATACTGCGGATCACCCAGGCCAATTCCACGGCCCTGGTGGTGATACTTTACGATATGTTTCTGGATTACGGACGCGAGGTGCTGGAGGCGGAGCCCGGAAGCGATGAGTTCCGCACGGCCATACGTCACACCCGCGGGTGCTTAAGTGAGCTGATCAATTCCCTGCATATGGAGCAGGAGGCGGCAAAGGATCTGTACAGCATCTACCGCTTTGTGGAGCGGCGGCTCATCATGGCGGACATCCGTCGCACGACGGAGGAGCTGCCCCGCTGTATGGAAATGATACGCAAGCTGCGGGATGCCTATGCGGAATCCGTGAAGGATGACCATTCCGCCCCGCTGATGCAGAATACGGATATAGTTTATGCGGGCATGACTTACGGACCGGGAGAGATCAACCTCTCCGGGGCTTCCGCGGGTACGAACCGCGGGTATCTGGTATAGTATATGAAAGCTATGATCGCGATGAGCGGAGGCGTGGATTCATCCGTCGCCGCTTTTCTTATGTTAAAGAAGGGATACGAATGCGAAGGGGCCACCATGCGGCTCTTTCATCCCACGCTCACGGGGGCGGAGGAGAGCTCCTGCAACGGGAAGAGCTGCTGCTCCGACCGGGACGTGGATGACGCCCGCCGTGTGGCTTCCATGCTGGGGATCCCCCATTCTTCCAAGGATTACAGCGTCGATTTTTCCGCGCAGATCATCGATAAGTTCGTGCGTACCTATGCCGCCGGCGGTACCCCCAATCCCTGCATCGACTGCAACCGTTATATGAAGTTCGAAAAGCTCCTGGACTATGCCCTTTCCCGGGGCTGCGATACCATCGTCACCGGCCATTATGCCAGGGTGGAGAAAAGCGGGGAGCGTTATATATTGAAGAAAGGGATCGATCCCGCCAAGGATCAGAGCTACGTGCTCTATAACCTGACGCAGGAGCAGCTTTCGCACTGTGCCTTTCCTTTGGGGGAGTATACCAAGGAACAGATCCGTACCATCGCGGAGGAACAGGGCTTTGTAAATGCCGATAAGGCCGAAAGTCAGGATATCTGCTTTGTACCGGACGGGGACTATGCCCGCTTTATTACGGAGTACAGCGGCGAGAGCTTCCCGGAAGGGGATTTCACGGACCGCGAAGGGAAGGTACTGGGCCGCCATAAGGGCATCATCCACTATACCGTGGGGCAGCGCAAGGGCTTAAACCTCCCTGCCGAAGAGCCCTGGTATGTAACAAAGCTGGATGTTCCGAACAACAGGGTGATCTTAAGTCACGGAGACGGGCTTTTTTCCGATACCCTTACGGCTCATGATATCAACCTCATCGCCCTGCCCCGGATCGAAGGGGAACTGCGCTGCGCCGCGAAGATACGCTACCGGCAGCAGGAGCAGCCCTGCGTGGTCACCCAGCCGGATGAAGATACCCTGCAGGTAGTCTTCGATGCCCCCCAGCGGGCGGTGACACCCGGCCAGGCTCTGGTGCTCTATAATGGGGATGTGGTCATCGGCGGCGGCACCATAAACTGACAGATCTGTTCAGAAGCGCTTTACGATCCCGAACAGTTACTGTTTGACATATTCACTGATTTCGTTATAATAATCCCCATGAATGCAGAAATGAGATTTGCCGTCCTGATCGACGGCGATAATGTGGCGCCCAAATATCTGAAGGCCATCATGGACGAGGTGGCGGATAACGGAGTTGCTACCTATAAAAGAGTATATACCGACTGGACGCAGCAGAGCCGCTCCGGCTGGAAGAAGATCATGCTGGAGTATTCCGTCATGCCGGTGCAGCAGTACAGCTATACCACCGGGAAGAACGCCACGGATTCCGCCATGATCATCGATGCCATGGACATCCTTTATACGGGGAATGTGGATGGCTTTTATCTGTGCACCAGTGACAGCGATTTTACCCGCCTGGCAGCCCGTCTGCGGGAGGCCGGGAAATATGTGGTAGGCGTGGGGGAGGCCAAGACTCCCGCAGCTTTCCGCAGCGCCTGTAATTCCTTCAAGCTCCTGGAGGTCATCAGCGGTATCGATGACGCACCGGTTGCAGCCCAGAAAAAGAACAGCCGCAGCAAGAAGAAGGAAAAGGAATACGCCCTGACTCCTCTGGACGAGATCGAGAATTCCATCTACAAGATCATCGATGAGAATTCCAATAAGGGCAAGGATACCTACATCGGCGAGATCGGGTCCCGTCTGATGAACAAGTATCCCGAGTTTGACGTGCGCAATTACGGCTGCACCAAGCTTCTTACCTTCCTGGAGGATAAGGTGCACAACCTGGTGCTGCAGAACCGCAATTCCTCCACCATGGTGAGCATAAAGAAGGAGGATATCTCCCGCAAGGAGCTGGAGGAACAGCTGGTACGCATCCTGGAGGATAACGGCGGCACCATCACCAATATGGCCGTGATCAACGAGGAGCTGAAGAACTGGAATCCGTCTTTCTCGGCGAAGAAGCTGGGCTACAGCAAGTTCTCGGCCTTTCTTCTTTCCTTTGACGATATACTGGATATCGATGCCGATCAGAATACCGTGCATCTGCTCTGGAGCTAGGGAGAAGATATGCTTTTCAATTCCCTGCCTTTTCTGATCTTTTTCCCCATCGTTATCCTGCTGTACTATATCATGCCGGCGAAGCTTCGCCGTTTCTGGCTGCTTGCGGCCAGTTATTTTTTTTATATGAGCTGGAACCCGGCCTATGTGCTGCTGATACTTTTTTCCACCGTCGCTACCTATACCGCGGGAAGGCTCATGGAACGCCGGGAGGATAAGGCTTACCGCAAGCGTGTGCTGGCGGCAGTGATCATCATGAACCTGGCGCTGCTTTTCTTTTTCAAGTACTTCGATTTTGCCCTGTCCAATCTGAACCATGTGCTGGGGATCTTTCACCTGAAGAAGCTGGAAAGTCCCTTTTCCCTGCTGCTTCCCGTGGGTATCTCCTTCTATACCTTCCAGAGCCTGGGCTATGCCATCGATGTGTATCGCGGTACCGTTTCGGCGGAGAAGGATTTCATCGATTATGCCCTCTTTGTAAGCTTCTTCCCCCAGCTGGTGGCAGGCCCCATCGAGCGCAGTAAGAATCTCTTAAGCCAGGTGAAGGAAGTCTCGAAGCGCAGGCTTTGGAACTATGACGGTATGGTATCCGGCTTCGGCATGATGCTCTGGGGCTTCTTTATGAAGATGTGCATCGCCGACCGGGTGGCGCTTCTCGTGGATACGGTCTTCAACAATATCCATGCCATCGGTACCTTTGAAGCCCTTGCCGGTGCGGCGGGCTTTTCCGTGCAGATCTATGCGGATTTTGCGGGCTATTCCGCCATCGCCATAGGTGCGGCAAGGATGATGGGCTTTACCCTGATGGAGAATTTCAACTGCCCTTATTTTGCCGAGAGTATTGCGGAGTTCTGGCGCCGCTGGCATATCTCTCTTTCCGGCTGGTTCAGGGATTATCTTTATATCCCCCTGGGCGGGAACCGGAAAGGGAAGTTTCGGAAATACGTAAATATCATGATCGTTTTCCTGGTGAGCGGCCTCTGGCACGGCAGCGCCTGGGCCTTTGTGCTCTGGGGCGGTCTGCACGGGCTGTACCAGATCATTGGGGAACTCACCCTTCCCCTCCGGGATAAGCTGCATGAGCTTTTGAAGACGGATCGGGAAAGCTTCAGCTTCCATCTGGGAAAGAAGGTCCTGACGGCTGTTCTGGCGGGGCTGGCCTGGATCTTTTTCCGTACCCGTTCCCTTCGGCTGGGACTGCTCTTTATCCGCAGGATGATCTGCCATTATGATCCCTGGGTGCTCTTTGACGACAGTATGTACAGCTGGGGACTGGATTTCCGCGAGGTGGGAATACTGGTCTTCGGAGTGCTGCTTTTGTTTTTCGTTTCTCTGGTGCGTGAAAAGAAGGGCTGCGATATCGGGAACTGGCTGCTCACGCAGGGCCTGGTCTTCCGCTGGCTGGTCTTTCTGGGACTGATCACGGCCGTGGTCGTGTGGGGAGAATACGGGATCGATTTCGATTCCGCCCAGTTTATCTATTTTGACTTCTGAGGAGAAGGATGAAGAAGGGGATACGTATCGTCATATTTGCAGTGATCACAGCACTCTGGCTGGGCAGGGTTTATGACGTGCTGCGCTGGAAGGATACACACGGCGACTATCTTTCATCGGTGACCCAGCTTAAGGAGACCGGTGATGTGACACCGGATGTGGTCTTTGTGGGCAGCTCCCATGTGTATGCCGGCTGTTATCCCGCCTATTTCTGGGAGGATGCGGGGATCGCGGCCTTTAATACTGCCATCTCGGGCATGGACAGGGATTCCTGTTATTACTATTTGAAATATCTGTTCCGTTCCCAGCATCCGAAGCTGGTGGTGATCGATATGTTCTGTCTCACCTTCGATGTACATGAGTATCAGGGGAATATCTACCGGAATTACCTTTCCCTGCCGCTGAACAGGGACAGCCTGGCCCAGGTGAGTGCCTATGCGGAAAAGGACGAGACGGTCTCCGAAGACCTTGCGGATTATCTTGTTCGCTGGCCCATCATCCATACCCGCTATCGTGAGCTGCAGCGGCCGGATTTCATACCGGATGAAGCCAACCACCTGGGGAAGGGGGAATACTTAAACTGGGAGAATCTGCAGCAGGCGAAGAAGCAGGAGCCGGGAGATTTTGCCCCCGTACAGCTTTCCGAAGACCAGCTTAAGTGGCTTGAGGATGTGAGCAAGCTGTGCAGGGAGAACGGAGCGGAGCCCCTGTTCATGGTGCTGCCCTTCGAGACTCTCCGGGACGATCAGGGACGGATGGATGCGGCGGCCCGATATGCGCAGGAGCAGGGGATCCCTTTCTTTGATTTCAACCGTCTGAGCGGGGAGTGCGGTATCGACCCGGATACGGATTATTTTGATAATAATCATCTGAATGCCCTGGGTGCAAAAAAGATCGCGCTCTTCTTCGAAGAATACTTTGCCGAAAACTATGAATTTCCCGACCATCGCGGGGATGCGGCCTACAGCAGCTGGGATGACGATCTGAGATACTACTACCAGCGTAAATACGGGGATGCCCTGAAGAAAGAAACGGATCTGGACAATTTTGTGGATCTTCTTCTGCAAACGAAGGATATGACGGCGGTCATTTCCCTGGAGGGGGAGTTTGACGCGGAAGAATACACGGCCCTTCAGCGTCTGGGCATCGATCCGGCTCTCTGCCCCGGAGGCGGGAAATGGCTCTGGAGCGAAGGACAGCTTACGCTGCTCAATGCCAACGATCCCGCAACGCCGGAATATACGAAGGATCTGGATGAATACTCTTCGCTGCTGGTGCGTTACGTGGGGGATTACTCCGCCAATAATGTTCTCATCGACCGCCGGGACTACTCCAATAAGGGAAAGGCACTGGCCATCGTTGTCTACGACAGCCTGCTCCATAACATACTGATCGGACGGGAATTCGGGCGTGACAATTCGGGAAACTAGTGGTAAAATAAGCCCGTTATGTTAAAAAAGTTAGCTTCCTATATAAGAGAATATAAAGCACCCAGTATTGCCACCCCGATATGCATGATCTTCGAGGTGCTTTTTGAGATCCTCATTCCCCTGCTCATGGCTTCCATCGTGGACGACGGCATAGGCAAGGGGGATCTGCCCCACATCTATAAGGTGGGTGCGCTGATGATACTGCTGGCTGTACTGGGCCTGATCAGCGGTCTGCTGGGCGGGGTGTTTGCCGCCAAAGCGGCTACCGGCTTTGCAAAGAACCTGCGTAAGGGGATGTTTGACCGCATACAGACCTTTTCCTTCGGGAATATCGATCATTTTTCCACTTCCAGTCTGATCACGCGGCTCACCACCGACGTGAGCAATATTCAGAATGCCTATCAGATGATACTGCGCATGTGTTTCCGTGCGCCTTTTTCCATGATACTTGCCATGACGGCCGCTTTTATCATCTCACCAAAGGTGGCCAGCATCTACCTGGTGGCGGTGATCTTCCTTTCCATCATCCTGTTTACCATCATGCGCTCTGCCATGAAGTATTTCAGCAGCGTGTTCAAGAAGTATGATGAACTGAACATGACCGTGCAGGAAAACGTGGGCGCCATCCGTGTGGTGAAATCCTTCGTCCGTGAGGAATATGAGAAGAGCCGCTTTAAGAAGGCTTCCGATAATATCTATCATATGTTCCAGCAGGCCGAGAAGCGGGTCATCTTAAACGGCCCGGTGATGATGCTCACGGTTTATTCCTGCATCCTGATCATCAGCTGGGTAGGAGCCCATATCATCGTGCAGAGCGGCGGCACCACACTGGCCACCGGGGATCTTATGAGCCTGCTCACTTACTGCATGAACATCCTCATGAGCCTGATGATGATCAGCATGATCTTTGTGATGGTGAGTATGTCCATCGCCAGCGCGGAGCGTATCTGCGAAGTGCTGGACGAGGAAGCGGATATCGTGAATCCCGAGGATCCGGTCTTTGAAGTGAAAGACGGCAGCATCGTTTTCGAGGATGTTGATTTTTCCTATGACAGGGAAGGAAAGGGCGAGCCCGTACTGAAGGATGTGAGCCTTTCCATCAAGAGCGGCGAGACCATCGGGATCCTGGGCGGCACCGGCAGTGCCAAGACCAGCCTGGTGAACCTCATCAGCCGTCTCTATGACGTGACCCAGGGCAGTGTGAAGGTAGGCGGTGTGGATGTGCGGGAGTACGACCTGAAGGTCCTGCGTGATGAAGTGAGCGTGGTGCTGCAGAAGAATGTGCTCTTCTCCGGCAGCATTCTGGATAATCTCCGCTGGGGCAAGGAAGATGCCACGGAGGAGGAATGCATGGAAGCCTGCCGTCTGGCCTGCGCCGACGAGTTCATTGAAAAGATGCCCGAAAAATACGAGACGAAGATCGAGCAGGGCGGCAGCAATGTGAGCGGCGGACAGAAGCAGAGACTCTGTATCGCCAGAGCCCTGATCAAAAAGCCGAAGGTGCTGATACTGGATGACTCCACCTCGGCTGTGGATACCGCAACGGATGCGAAGATACGCAAGGCCTTCCGGGAAGCCATTCCCGGCACCACCAAGATCATCATCGCCCAGCGTATTTCCTCCGTGCAGGATGCGGATCATATCATCGTTATGGATAACGGCCGTGTGAACGGCTTCGGGACCCATGACGAACTGCTGAAGGATAACGCCATTTACCGTGAGGTCTATGAATCCCAGACCAGCGGTAACGGCGACTTTGATGAACCCAGGTAACAGATTATGGCAGAAGCGAAAGAAGTAAAATTCGGAAGAGGTCCCCGGGGTATGGGACCGAAACCCAAGCTGGACCATCCGGAGCGTATCCTGGCCCGGGTCTTTTCCTATGTTTTCAAGTCATATCTGCTCCATGTGATCATCGTTGCCGTATGTATCGTGACCAATGTACTATGCTCCATACGGGGAACGCTCTTTCTGCGTACCCTGATCGACGGCTATATCGATCCCATGCTGAAGGCTTCCCTGGCAGGGGAAGAGGTGGTCTATGACGGACTGCTGCAGGCGATCTTCACTGTGGCCGGCTTTTATCTCATCGGCGTCATTGCAAATTACCTGCAGGGCCGGCTGATGATCAATGTATGCCAGGGCACGCTGAACAACCTGCGCAAGGAGCTGTTCTCTAAGATGCAGCGCCTGCCCATCCGCTATTTCGATACCCATGCCCACGGCGATATCATGAGCATCTATACCAACGATATCGATACCCTGCGGCAGATGATCAGCCAGAGTATGCCCCAGATCCTGAACTCCGCCATCACCATCGTGAGCGTGTTCATCAGCATGATCATCTTAAGTCCCGTGCTTACCGGGGTGACCATATTCATGGTAGTGCTGATGCTCTTTGCCACGGGTAAGGCCGCCGGCGGCAGCAGCCGCTATTTCGTGAAGCAGCAGAAAGAGCTGGGAGCACTGAACGGCTTTATCGAAGAGATGATGGAAGGCCAGAAGGTTGTAAAGGTCTTCAATCATGAAGAGATCAATATCAAAAAGTTTGACGAGCTCAACGAGAATCTCTGCGAGAGCTCACGCAAGGCCAACCAGTATGTGAACATCCTGGGTCCCATCAATGCCCAGCTGGGGAACTTAAGCTTCGTGCTCTGTGCTGTAGTGGGCGGTATCCTGGCTCTGGCCCTGGATCCCGCAAGTGCCCTGTCCATCACCGTCGGAGACCTGGCCAGCTTCCTTACCTTCAACAAGAGCTTCAACATGCCCATCAACCAGGTAAGCCAGCAGTTCAATGCCATCGTTATGGCTCTGGCCGGTGCGGACCGTATCTTCAAGCTTCTGGATGAAGAACCGGAACCGGACGAGGGTTATGTGACCCTGGTAAATGCGAAGGAAGAAAAGGGCAAACTGGCAGAGACCGAAGAGCGTACCGGCCTCTGGGCCTGGAAACATTATCATAAGGCCGATGATACCACCACCTATGTGAAGCTGCAGGGAGATGTGGTCTTTGACGGTGTGGACTTCGGATATACCGAAGAGAAGACCGTGCTCCACGATATCAAGCTTTTTGCCAAGCCCGGACAGAAGATCGCCTTTGTGGGCAGCACCGGTGCCGGCAAGACCACCATCACGAATCTGATCAACCGCTTCTACGATATTCAGGACGGTAAGATCCGTTACGACGGCATCAATATCAACAAGATCAAAAAAGACGACCTGCGTCATTCCCTGGGGATCGTGCTGCAGGAGACCCACCTCTTTACAGGCACCGTGCGGGAAAACATCCGCTACGGACGTCTGGAGGCTACGGATGAGGAAGTGGAGGCCGCTGCAAAGCTGGCCAACGCCCACGGCTTCATCAGCCGCCTGCCGGAGGGTTATGATACGGAGCTGACCGGTGACGGAGCTTCCCTGAGTCAGGGCCAGCGGCAGCTGCTCTCTATTGCAAGAGCCGCTATCGCAGATCCCCCGGTGTTGATCCTGGATGAAGCAACATCCTCCATCGATACCCGT
Organism: Lachnospiraceae bacterium; assembly: GCA_017552715.1. Taxonomy (GTDB): domain Bacteria; phylum Bacillota; class Clostridia; order Lachnospirales; family Lachnospiraceae; genus NK4A136. The sequence continues at coordinate 5,486 of JAFZOW010000015.1, read as the reverse complement.
ACCGAGAAGCTGGTGCAGGAAGGCATGGACCGCCTCATGAAGGGCCGGACCACCTTCGTTATCGCCCACCGTCTGTCCACGGTGCGTAATTCCGACTGCATCATGGTACTGGAAGCCGGACGCATCATCGAGCGGGGCTCCCATGAAGAGCTGATGGAAGAGAAGGGCAAGTATTATCATCTGTATACGGGATTACAGGGAGCATAAGATGAAAAAGGTTTTTATAGACGGAAGCGAAGGTACCACGGGGCTGCGGATCCACGAGCGGCTGGAAGGCCGGTCGGACATCGAGCTGCTGAAGATCGACAGCGATAAGCGTAAGGATCCCGCCGAGATCAAAAAGTTCATTAATGCTTCGGACATCACTTTTCTCTGCCTGCCGGATGCGGCTGCGGTGGAAGCGGTGGAGCTTTGCGATGACCCCGACACGGTGATCATTGATGCTTCCACGGCACATCGTACCCTGCCGGGCTGGGCCTACGGTTTTCCCGAGCTTTCGAAGGAGCACAGGAAGGCCATCTGCGAAGGAAAGCGTATCGCGGTGCCGGGCTGCTATGCCTCGGGCTTTATCGCCCTGGCCTATCCCCTGATCAAAGAAGGCATCCTGCCTGCGGATTATCCCGTTTCCGTATTTGCGGCATCGGGCTACAGCGGCGGCGGGAAGAAGCTGATCGCGGCCTACGAGGAAGAGGGCCGGGATGTAAAATTCGATTCCGCCCGTATGTATGCCTGGGGGCAGAGCCATAAGCATCTGAAGGAAATGAAGGCCATTACCGGCCTTGCGAGAGAGCCTCTCTTTTCGCCTTTTACCACCAACTATCACAGCGGCATGATCGTGCAGCTGCCTCTTTATACGGAACTGCTTTCGAAGAAGCTGAGGCCCGAAGAGCTGCGGGATGCGCTGGCGGCATATTACGAAGGGGAGCGCTTTATCAAAGTGATGCCTTTCGGTTTTGAAGAGGGCGGAGCTCTGTTCACCGATGCCTGCGCAGGCCGGGACGACATGGAGATCTTTGTCTGCGGCAACGAAGAGCGTGTGGTGGTTGCCAGCCGTTTCGACAATCTGGGAAAAGGAGCCTCCGGTGCGGCCATACAGTGTATGAACCTGGTGATGGGCGCGGAGGAGAGCGCAGGGCTGGTGCTCTAGGATGGTCTTTTCCTCCTTTATCTTTCTCTGGTTCTTTCTTCCGCCGGTATTTCTGCTGGGTATGATCTGCAGAAAGCCGGCGTTGCAGAATATCCTTCTCCTTCTGGCGAGTCTGTTCTTTTATGCCTGGGGGGAGCCGGTCTATGTGCTCCTGCTTTTGTTTTCCATCGTATTCAACTGGGGCTGCGGCATGCTCATGCCACGGGCGAAGAAGCCGGTGCTTGTACTTTCTGTAAGCGTGAACCTCATTCTTTTAGGGGTGTTTAAGTATGCGGATTTCGTGACCAACACCCTGGGGCGCCTGCTCCCCTTCCTTCATATCCCCCGGGTGGCCCTGCCCCTGCCCATAGGGATCTCTTTTTTCACTTTTCAGGCCATGGCCTATATCATCGATCTGTACCGCGGGAAATACGAGGTACAGAAGGATCCGCTGAAGCTGGCCCTTTATATCTCTTTCTTTCCCCAGCTCATCGCCGGCCCCATCGTGCGCTACAGTGATATAGAAAAGCAGCTTTCGGAACGCAGCATCACCCTCTCCGGTGTGTCTGCCGGGATAAGACGTTTTACCTACGGCCTGGCAAAGAAGGTGCTCATCGCCAATGTATGTGCGGCTGTCTGCGACCGCCTGCTGGAGCATCCCGTAACGGAGCTGGGCTTTGCGGCCTCCTGGATCGCGGCCGCGGCTTATACCCTGCAGATCTATTACGACTTTTCCGGCTATTCCGATATGGCCATCGGTCTGGGGAAGATCTTCGGCTTTACCTTCCCCGAGAACTTCGACCTGCCCTATCTTTCCCGCAGCATCTCGGAATTCTGGAGGCGCTGGCACATGACCCTGGGCAGCTGGTTCAGGGATTACCTTTATATCCCCCTGGGCGGAAACCGCAAGGGGAAGATCCGAACCCATGTGAACCTGCTGATCGTCTTTGCCCTTACGGGCCTGTGGCACGGGGCCACCTGGCGCTTCGTGATCTGGGGCCTGTGGCACGGGGCTTTTTCCGTGCTGGAGCGCCTGGGGCTGGAGAAGTTCTTAAAGAAGCATCCCCTTATTGCCCATATCTATACCATCATGGTATTTACCCTGGGCTGGGTGATCTTCCGGGCGGACAGCCTTTCCGCAGCTCTGCTTCAGTTTAAGAACATGCTGCTGCCCTGGACGGCGGCGGTCCCGGGGGTGCGCTACGGGATCTATATCGGGTGGCGCCACTGGGCCGTGATGCTTCTGGCGGTGCTGCTTTGCGGTCCCCTGCAGACGGCTTTTGCAAAGGGAAAGGCCGCAAAACAGAAAGAGCGCTTCAGCGGAAGCTTTGCGGAGCTGCTCTGCTGTGCGCTTTTGCTCCTGGTCTCCTTTGTGAGCCTGGGAGCCGACAGTTATAATCCCTTTATCTATTTCCGCTTTTGATGATGAAGAAAAAATGGATCGAAAAACTTTATATCCTGCTCTTTGTCGCAGCCTTTATGCTGCCGGCACCGGCTTATTATGTCATGAAGGGCTGGCTGGATACCCACAATTATGAAAACCGCAGCCTGCCGGAGGCTCCCGCTTTTACGGCGGAGAATTACAGCACATATCCCAGGCAGGTGGAGCAGTGGCTTTCGGGCATCATGCCCTTCAAGAACCAGCTGGCCACCGTTGGCGGGCTGGCGGATTACTATGTCTTTCACGAGACCATGAAGAGCGATCTGGTGATCGGTAAAGAAGGCTGGATGTTCTATACCGGGCAGCAGACCTGCGAGGAGGATCCCATCGCCGACTGGCTGGGGACGGATCTTTTTACGGTGGAGGAGCTTCAGACCCTGGCGGAGCGTTTCTGCACCGCAAGGGATGTGATGGAGGCAAGAGGCGGGGAATTCGTTCTGGTGATCTCCCCCTCAAAGGCAAAGATCTATCCGGAGCTGATGCCCGAACGCTTCGGCAAGCCCGCGGAATATACACGGCTTCAGCAGGTGGTGGAATACCTGCGCTTCCACACGGATCTGAACATCGTAACGCCGGAGGACGACATACTGGCCTGGAAGGAAAAGTATCCGGAACAGAGGCTCTTCCTGAAATACGATACCCACGAGAGTTATGTGGCCAGCTATATCAGTGCCGATGCCATACTGGATGTGCTGAGGCAGGAGCCTCTGCCGGACCAGACACAGCTTGTCTGGCAGTTCAACGAGAACGGCAAGGCGGATCTGGCCAATATGCTGGGACTGAAGGGTATAGTGAAGGACGAATACAATGCCTGGAACGTGGCCTGGCACCGGCACTACATCAACGAGTGGTCCGATGAGGACGAGACGGAGATGCGCTTCGTGAATGAAAACGGGGACGGGGATCCCCGGCGGCTCATGATGATCAGCGATTCCTTCGGGGCCCTGATGTTCCCTTATCTGGCGGATTACTTTAATTACTCCTATCTTATCTATCCTTACCGCTACGAGCCTTCCATGCTGGAAGCCGAGGATCCGGATATCCTGGTCTACGAGGTGACGGAGCGCTTCCTGCGTGTACCGCTGACTTTTTCCCTTACGGAGTGAAGCGGGATCTTCACAACAAAAAATGATATGATCCGTTGCGGAGTATGATAAGTACGGCTCCGGAGCTGATGCTAAGATATGATGGACGGCGATCTTGCCGTATACAGTGATCCGAGTCACGGGGGAAGATACTCATGAAAATGCTCTGGCGCCTGAGCCGTGAGGCAATACGCTACAAAACTCTGTATATCATCGCGATCCTGTCCACCCTGCTCCTTACGGTGGTGAACCTTACAGCACCCAAGGTGCTGGCAGCCATGACGGGTATCGTGGAAGACGGCGTAACGGAAGCCGGGCTTCAGCGCATCCTGAACCTGATGGTGCTGCTGGTGGCCCTCTATCTGCTGCGCATCCTTTTCCGCTTTCTGAGCAATTACCTGGCCCATAAGGCGGCCTGGTACCTGGTGGGCGATATGCGCACCCGGGTCTACGACAAGATGGAGCATATGCATCTGGGCTTTTTCCACGATAAGCAGACCGGGGATCTGATGAGCCGTGTGGTGAACGATACCCGGGATTTCGAGCTTCTGTATGCCCATATCATTCCCGAGACCATTACCAATATCGTGACCTTTGTGGGTGTTCTGGTGGTGCTGCTTACCATCAACTTAAAGCTGGCGGTGATCACCTGTGCCCCCATACCCCTGATCCTGATCTCGGGGGTTATCTTTGCGAAGAAGGTCCGGCCGTATTTCCGCGTCTCCCAGAAGAAGATGGGTGAACTGAACGGAAAGCTGCAGGATAATCTTTCCGGCATACAGGAGATCCAGTCCTTTGGCCGGGAGGAGTACGAAGCCGGGCAGGTGGATGAGCGGAATTTCGATCATATCCGGGCCATGCTGCAGGCCCTGAAGCTCAGCGCGATCTTCCATCCCTCGGTGGAGTTTGTTTCCTCCCTGGGGACCATCCTGGTGGTGGGCTTTGGCGGTTACCTGGCCTACAGCGAAGGCCTGCGGGTGGAGGATATCGTGGCCTTTCTCTTATATCTGGGGCTGTTTTACGGGCCTATCACCGGTCTGGCCACGCTGCTCGAGAACATGCAGCAGTCCATGGCCGGGGCGGAACGTGTGCTGATGATCCTGGATGCCCCCTGCGAGATCGTTGATAAAGAGAATGCTGAGGAGCTTAAGGATGTGCACGGGGAGATAAGCTTTGAACATGTGAGCTTTTCCTACGGGGATGATATCCCGGTGCTGCAGGATGTGTCCTTCCGCTGCGAAGCCGGTAAGATGCTGGCGCTGGTGGGACCCACCGGCGTGGGCAAGACCACGCTGACACAGCTCATCTCCCGTTTTTACGAGCCTACGGAGGGGAAGATCCTTATCGACGGCCATGATATCTCGGATGTGACCATGGAGAGCCTGCGGCGGAGCATCTCCCCCGTGCTTCAGGATACCTTCCTCTTTAACGGGACCATAGCGGAAAATATCGGTTACGCCGCTCCCGAAGCCGGCATGGAGGAGATCCGTGCGGCGGCGGAGGCTGCCAATATCCACGAGACCATCATGGCCATGCCGGATGGCTATGAGACCCAGGTGGGTGAGCGGGGACTGCGCCTCTCGGGCGGACAGAAGCAGCGCGTGGCCATCGCCAGGGCGATCCTGCGGAAATCCCCCATCATCATCCTTGATGAAGCCACTGCTTCCGTGGACGTGGAAACGGAACAGCAGATCCAGAAGGCCATCGCAAAGATCGCGGGCGAGCACACCATCATCGCCATCGCCCACCGTCTTTCCACCATACGGAATGCGGATAAGATCCTGGTCATCGAGGAAGGCCGCATCACCGAGGAAGGCACCCACGATGAGCTGGT
>JAFZOW010000134.1 GCA_017552715.1 Lachnospiraceae bacterium | reverse complement strand
GATCGGCTATCCCGTGATCCTGCGGCCTGCTTTTACCCTGGGCGGTACCGGCGGCGGTTTTGCATCGGATCCGGAAGAGATGCGGGTGAAGATGGAGACGGGGCTGTCCCTTTCCCCGGTGCATCAGGTGCTGGTGGAAAAGAGCATCAAGGGCTATAAGGAGATCGAATACGAAGTGATCCGTGATGCGAATGATACAGCCATCACGGTCTGTAATATGGAAAATCTGGACCCGGTGGGCATTCATACCGGGGATTCCATCGTGGTGGCCCCCAGCCAGACCCTGACCAATAAGGAATATCACATGCTGCGTGACAGTGCCCTGCGCATCATCCGCGCCCTTAAGGTGAAGGGAGGCTGCAATGTACAGTTTGCTCTGGACCCGGAATCCTTCAGTTATTACGTGATCGAGGTCAATCCCAGGGTATCCCGTTCCTCGGCTTTGGCTTCCAAGGCCACGGGTTATCCCATCGCCAGGGTTTCGGCCAAGATCGCCGTGGGCATGAACTTAGACGAGATCCGTCTGGCCAATACGCCGGCCTGCTTTGAGCCGGCCCTGGACTACGTGGTCACCAAGATGCCCCGCTTTCCCTTCGATAAATTTACTCTTGCATCCAATGTGCTTTCCACTCAGATGAAGGCCACCGGGGAGACCATGAGTATCGGCCGCACCCTGGAGGAGAGCATGCTGAAGGCCATCCGTTCCCTGGAGGACGGCAGGAACCACATCCATCTGGCCAAATTCGATGTGAAGAACCTTTCGGAAAAAGAGGGGGAGGAGCAGAAGAAGGAAGCGGTGGAGAAGCTTCTGGCTTATATCGAAGAAGGGACGGATGACCGAATCTATGCCATCTCGGAGCTTCTGTGGCTGGGAGCGGACGAGCAGGCCATTTATGAACGGACCAAGATCGACTTCTTCTTCCTGGATAAGATACGCAAGATCGTGGATTTTGAAAAGAGGCTGGAGGCGGAGGAACTTACAAAGGAGCTGCTCTACGAAGCCAAGCGCATGGGCTTTTCCGATTCCTATATCGCGGAGCTGACGGATTGTGCGGAGGCGGAGATACGCGAAAAGCGCAGGGAATACGGCCTGCGCCCGGTCTATAAGATGATCGATACCTGTGCCAGCGAGTTTGACAGTTATGTCCCGTATTTCTACTCCAGCTATGAAGAAGAAAACGAGAGCATCGTTTCGGATAAAGAGAAGATCATCGTGCTGGGCAGCGGCCCCATCCGCATCGGTCAGGGAGTGGAATTCGATTATTCCACGGTCCACGCTGTGCGCACCATTCAGGAGCTGGGCTACGAGGCCATCGTGATCAATAATAATCCGGAGACGGTATCTACGGATTATACCACGGCGGACAAGCTGTATTTTGAGCCTCTGACCGTGGAGGATATCTTAAATATCGTGGAGCTGGAACAGCCCCTGGGGGTGATCGCCACCCTTGGAGGGCAGACGGCGGTGAACCTGGCAGGGCCGCTGGCGGAATGCGGAGTGAACATCGTAGGGACCGGACCGGAAGCGATCTTTACCGCGGAGGACAGGGATGCCTTTGAGGAGCTGATCGTACGGCTGGAGATCCCTCATCCCGAGGGTGTGGCGGTGAGCAGTATCGAAGAAGGCAAGCGGGCAGCCGCCCAGATCGGCTATCCGGTGCTGCTGCGACCTTCCTTTGTACTGGGAGGACGGGCCATGGAGATCGTGGCAAAGGAGGAGCAGCTGGAGCGTTATCTTAAGAATGCCGTGGCGGTGGATAAGGACCGGCCCGTGCTGATCGACCGTTATATCGTCGGTAAGGAAGTGGAAGTGGATGCGGTCTGTGACGGTAAGGATGTGTTCCTGCCGGGGATCATGGAACTGGTGGAGCGTACCGGAGTTCATTCCGGTGACAGCACCAGCGTGTATCCGCCCTTCTCCATTTCGGAGCAGGTAAAGCATCTGATCTGGAAATATACGGAAAAGCTGGGACGGGGGATAGGGATCAAGGGTCTCTTCAATATCCAGTTTATCGTGGACCGGGACGAAAATGTTTCCATCATAGAAGTGAATCCCAGGGCTTCCCGCAGTGTGCCTTTCCTGTCCAAATCCACGGGGGTCTCCCTGGTGGATATCGCCACAAAGGTGATGCTGGGCGTGAGTCTGCATGAACAGGGACTTGCCGGCAAGATACTGCCGGAGAAGGAGTTCTGGTATGTGAAAGCCCCGGCCTTTTCCTTTGAAAAATTAAACGGCATGGATGCCTATCTTTCGCCGGAGATGAAGTCGACGGGTGAGGCCATCGGTTACGACAGGAGCCTGAAACGTGCCCTGTATAAGGCGCTGCAGGCCTCGGGCATAAAGATGAAGGAGTACGGGACCGTGATGGTCACCCTGGCGGATGAGGATAAGGAGGAGGCGCTGCCTCTGGTGAAGCGTTTCTATGAGCTTGGCTTTAATATCGAAGCTACGGTGGGGACCGGGAATTTCCTGAAGGCTCACGGTATACGCACGCGCATCCGGGGAAAACTCAGTGACGGGAGCGATGAGGTGCTGAAATCGATCCATGCGGGCTATGTGAGCTATATCATCAATACCAGAGCCATTCTTTCCGGCGTTCACTATCAGGACGGCGTTGAGATCCGCCGCTGTGCCATCGCCAACGGTGTGACCATGTTCACGTCCCTGGATACGGTGCGCATCCTTCTGGATGTGCTGGAGGATATATCGCCCAGGATATCAACGATCTGAGGATGCTTTGATCTGTGTGGTCAGTTCACCATTCAAATCTTATGTCATCTTGTTTCGGACGGGGCTTTGTGATACAATTACATGCGTTATATTTTGACTTGTGGGTTTTATCATGGCTTCGGAAGAAGATTATCTCGACCAGCTGCTGAAAGCAGCACAACAACAGATGGAACAGGGACGCGGAAAGACTGCGGCCAAGGAGGAAGCGGAGGAGGAAACTCTTCCGGAGGATCTTCCTGTGGAAACGGAAGAAGAGGCGGATAGTGAGCCGGCGGAAATTTTAGAGCCGGAAGCTGAGCCCGAACCGGAACCGAAAGCGGAGGAAGAGGCACCTGTTAAAAAGAAAGCGTCGGCACCCAGGGTGACGGACGATGATCTTGTATTACCTTCTTTCCGTCTGGTTGCGGAGGCCGTGGAGGAATCCAAGCCTGTGGCTGAGGCGGTTGCGGAAGCGAAAGCGGAACCTAAGCCCAAGCCGGAGCCTGTTCCTGAGCCCGAACCGGAGCCTGTTCCTGAACCGGAACCTGAACCCGAGCCGGAGCCGGAACCCGAGCCGGAACCTGAGCCCGAGCCTGAACCTGAGCCCGAACCGGAACCTGAACCCGAGCATGAGCCGGAACCTGAACCCGAGCCGGAACCCGAACCTGCCCCCGCGGCAGAAGAAGCTCCTGCACCTGCGGTTTCGGATGACCCGAACAAGATGATGGGACCGGACGATATAGCGGCCCTGCTGGCAAGCATGGGAGGAGACGAAGCGCCTGCGGAGGAAACAGCCGCTGAAGAACCGCCTGCGGAAGAGCCTATTCCTGAACCCGAGCCGGAGCCTGCCCCTGCAGAAGAGGCCCCTGCGCCTGCTGTTTCGGATGACCCGAACAAGATGATGGGACCGGATGATATAGCGGCCCTGCTG
>JAFZOW010000133.1 GCA_017552715.1 Lachnospiraceae bacterium | reverse complement strand
CGCTTTCTGGGATAAACTGTCCATCAACTGGGATGAGGAATACAAAAAAGCACTGCCCCGGGTACTGGCGGCCAAGGACCGGTATGAATACTACAAAGAGCTTATGCGCTTTATCACCCTGCTGGGGGACGGGCATACGGACGTAAGCATGCCCATGGATATCATGCAGGATCCAGAGTACTATTCGATGCTGCCGGTCATTCTGTTCCAGCTCGGCGAGGATATTGTCGTACTGAATGTTACAGAGGAATACAAAGACCGGATCAGTTTGTACAGCATCCTGAAAAAGGTGGACGGGATGGATGCGTCCGAGTATGTGAAGGAAAGAATCTATCCTTATATCTGGCATGCCCACAAAGACTCATGTGGATTTAACGCCATGATGTGGCTGATGTGCGGAAGGGCAGGCAGTACGATGAACTGCACCTTTGAAAAGGACGGGGAGCAGTTTGATATCTCACTGACCCGGGAGAATCCCACGAACCTGCACTGGTGCAGTGTTGATATGCCGATCAAAAAGGTGACGAGCAAAACCATCCTGGAAGGAGATTTCCTGAAGGGAGACAGCTGCAGCATCGGGATGACGGAGGATGACATCGCGGTGATCACGATTTCCTCCTTTATGGATGATACCTTGCCCGGAAAGGTGTATGCCTGCTTTGACGAGCTGAAGAAGGCGAAGGCATATATTATTAATGTCCGGGGCAACGGCGGAGGAAACAGCGCGAACGGCGACGCGATCGCGGCGATGTTTATTGACGGCAGTTTTGAAAGCTGCGGCGCCGAGACGCAGGTATATGAGCCGACAAGGCGTGCATGGGGAGAGGGCAGGAATGACCTCAATGGCCTGACGCTGGCGGAGCTTGAGGAAAAACAAGTGGATGAAGAGAGCATCCGGAATTATAAAATGTGCCGGCATATCTGCTATACAAAGGAGATTGGCACCAAAGAAAATCACGCTCCGGGAAAGCTGGAAGGGCCCATTGTTGTGCTGATGAATGAAGCTGTGTTTTCGGCGGCGGAAGACTTTGTGGATGTGATGAAGGCGCATACCAGGGCCGTTTTTATCGGAGGCAATACCGCTGGCACCTCCGGGCAGCCTTTGTTCCGTAAGCTTGAGAGCGGCGGAGCATTCCGTGTCTGCACCAGGCGGTGCTATGCCCAGAACGGGGAGGATATTTACAATAAGGGCTTTTCTCCCGATATAAGGGTGATACCGACACTGGAAGACCTGAAGGCCGGCCGGGATACGGGAATGGCAAAAGCGCTGGAATACCTCAGGAGCAAATAACCGGAAAAGAAGACAAAAAAAGAGGATATCTCCGGCAGTCGTTGATAGCTGCCGGAGATTTTCTTTGGGAAAACATGGCAAGTATGATATGATCATAGCCAGGAACCAATCAGAGCTTCAGCAAAACCACAGGCTTACTGCCTGATCAAAACCGCAGGGAGGGTTCTGTCATGGAAAAAGGACGAATCATCTATCTGAACGGGGTCACCAGCTCCGGTAAAACATCCATTGTGGAAGCACTGCAGGCACGCAGGGACGTTTTCTTCTATGTGGTGGCCAATGATCTGTTCCAGGAGATGATCGGAGAGGAATACCTGCAGGAAGATTACTGGAAATACCTTGGCGAAGTGATCATCATGATGTACCATACCGCGAAACTGTTTTCGGATATGGGGAAAAACGTGATCATAGACAGCATCCTGGTGGAGCGTGAAGGCGTTGCGCCCCATTACGAACGCATGAAAGAGATCCTGGGGAATAACCCGCTGGACATCGTAGAGGTATATTGCCCGCTGGATATCTGCAGGCAGCGCAATATAGACCGGGGAGACCGGTATGAATCGCAGTCGGATGAACAGGCGGAACTGATGGCGAAGGATATCCGGTACAGCATGAGGGTGGAT
>JAFZOW010000132.1 GCA_017552715.1 Lachnospiraceae bacterium | reverse complement strand
GGGAACCATGATCGTTACCGTAGCAGGTAAGAACGGCTATGCCGGCATCAAGACCTTCAAGGTCCCGATCAAGGCTAAGGAGATCCCTGCAACGAAGGCCGAGTAATACAGGCTGAAAGCAACACAAAGCAATAAGTAACAGCGCCGCTGCCCCCGATCGAAGATCGGGGGAGCCCGTCGCGGCTTTGAGCGACTTCAAAGCTTCGCTGTCAGGCGAAGCCTCCACCGCCCTCCGGGAAACCGGGGGGCGGTTTTTTTACAAAATCTCCTTGCACCCCTACTATTCGCGTGTTATATTATCCTCAGAAGCATGGCAAGATTAGACATTCTGAATTTCTGTAATTTCAAAGGATCTGACTCTCTGTGCTTTTACCACTATCTTATGTAAAGAGCAGGAGAGCAGAAAAAGACAGGCCATATTTCTCTCCTGCAATATTGAAAAGGAGGTATGAGATATGGCTCAAAGTAAAAGACTAAGGATCTACAGCGAAGCCAGCGGCCGGATACCGATCCGGATGACAAATGATTATATGTTTAAGGCTGTGCTTCAGAAGAACCGGCGGGTCCTGAAAGCGCTGATCTGTGCGGTACTGCATCTGAATCCCAGGCGGCTTCATAAGGTACAGATTTTGAATCCGATCGTCCTTGGGGAAGCTGTGGACGAAAAAGAGATCATCCTGGATGTACGTCTTTTGTTTGATGATCAGATGATCCTTGATCTGGAGATGCAGGTGGAAGACAGGCATAACTGGAGAGAGCGTTCCCTGTATTATGTCTGCAGAAACTATACGCAGATGGAGGGTGGATCGGATTACAGGGAAGCGATCCCGTCCATACAGATTGGTTTTCTGGATTATACGCTGTTCCCTAATCATCCATCCTTCTGTTCCGTCTACCGTATGATGGAACAGGATAAGCATTATGGCTATTCGGATAAGGTCCGGATCCATGTGGTCGATCTGAAACAGATTGACAGAGCAACAGAGGAAGACAAGAGATACGAGATTGATAAGTGGGCAAGATTATTTAAGGCAGAGACGTGGGAGGAGATAAAGATGATCGCAGCGAAAGACAGGACATTAGCTGAGGCGGCAATGGCCATATATGAGCTATCGGAAGACGATGCCATCCGTGAACTCTGCTGGGCACGTGAGGATTATGTTCACAGCCATGCCATCGAAGAAAGAGAAAAACGAAAGTTAGAGCGTGAAATCAGAAAGATGAAAAAAGAACTTAAGCAGTCTAAAAACGATCTGGAACAAACGCAGAGCGATCTGGAACAGACGCAGAACAATCTGGAACAGACTAAAATAACAGTTGATAAGCTGCAGGAAGACAAAAAGAAACTACAGGATGATAAGAAGAAACTGCAGGAAGACCGCCGGCGGGATAAAGAGAAAATAGCACGATTGAAGGCTCAGCTCGCTGCAGCACAGAAATGAAGTACCGCCGCCCTCCGGGAAACCGGGGGGCGGTTTTTTATGGTGAAAGAAATAAAAAAGCCACCCTGCGGCTTGACCGCAGGGCGGCGTATGGGCTACACCTCAGAGTGTGCTTAAATACTCCATAAAGCTCTGCTTGTTCTCCAGTGCGGTGCTTGTGGGCCGGCCAAGGTCCTCACGTGCGCCTATACTGCACTTGACCTCGATCAGGCTCAGCTCATTTCTGTTCCGGGCAGCTTCAAGCTCTTTATCCAGAGCTTCAAAGCTGTCGACCGATACGGCATTGGGGTATCCGCAGGCCAATGCGATCTTCACCAGGTCGATGTTTCCCGCCACCGTGGGCATGCCGCCTACCGTTTCGTGGGCGGCATTATTGATTACGATGTGGATCAGATTCCCGGGTCTGTTCGCACCTATGACCGCCATGGCTCCCATGTGCATCAGAACGGCTCCGTCACCGTCAACGCACCATATGCGGCTGTCTGCTTTGTTTATGGCCACGCCCAGGGCGATGGAACTGCTGTGTCCCATGGACCCGATGGTCAAAAAGTCGTACTTGTGGCTCTGTCCGTTGGCTGCACGGGTTTCAAACAGCTCCCTGCTGGCCTTCCCGGTGGTGGAAATGATGGGATCTTCGCCGGAGTATTTTACGATATGCTGTATGATCTCCTCACGGACCATGGTGTTTGTGTTACTGTATTCCACCTTGGGAGCATCCGTAAGGGCCCCCTTGCGGATCACGAAGGCAACGTCCAAACCCTGGCTCAGCTTCTCCCTGAACCCTTCCATCGCGGCTCTTACCTCTTCTTCGCTTGTATCCTTGCCGATGATGCAGCAGGAGATCCCCATATCCTCCAGCAGCTTAACGGTCACCTCGCCCTGATAGATATGCTGGGGCTCGTCATGGATCCCCGGTTCCCCGCGCCAGCCCACGATGAAAACCACCGGAATCGCATAGACCTTATCGTTCAGAAGGCTTGCCACAGGGTTGATGATATTGCCTTCGCCGCTGTTCTGCATATACACCACGGGGACTTTGCCGGTGGCAAGATGATAGCCTGCAGCCAGAGCCGTGCAGTTACCCTCGTTTGCGGCGATGATATGATGTTTCGGGTCGATGCCGTAGGTATCCATCAGATAGTTGCAGAGGGCCTTCAGCTGGCTGTCCGGCACACCCGTGTAAAAATCAGATCCTATGATCTCAACAAGTCTTTCTACTTTCATTCGATTTTTCCTCACTTATAAATTCTTTTCACGCATCACTCATAGCTTTTGTAGCTCGGGTCGATGTCGATCAGCTCTTTTACGGTATCGATCTCGACCAGCTGGCCGGCACGCACCTCATGTACTACAAGGTCTAATTCGTCCAGGTTTTCATTTACCACATCATCCCAGAACAGATCTTCATACCCTTCCTTTCCGTATCGGGCATCGATCAGTCGGCCCAGCTTACGGGCATCCTCTTTCTTAAACCAGGCTATGCCCACCATATTGAAGCAGTCATCCCCCACCTTGCCTACGCGGGTGATACGGCCCTTTTCGTCCTGTTCAAACACCCAGTCATCGGAATGACCTTTGACCATCCTTCCGTAGTAGCAGGAATGATCCAGTTTCGCATCAAATATGCCTGTATCGCTCACATACAGATCCGCTTCGCAGATGAATACATCCGAATCTGTGTTGATCAGTACCTCCGATACGGCCTTGATGGAGGATATGTTATTGATGGTCTGATAATCCCGGTTCGCTACGGTCTTCAGATTCCCGTACTTCTCTTCAAGATAATTAAACTGCTCTCCCAGATATCCGGTCACCACATAGAATTTATCTATATCCCTTTTCCTGAGGCCTTCGATAATGGTTTCGATCATCGCCTTGCCGTGAACCGTCACGAGAGGCTTCGGGATCTTTTCCGTTATCGGCCGCATCCGGCTTCCCATTCCGGCAGCCATAAGTATCGCTGTTTCACTCATGCTTTATCTTCTTCCTTCAGCTTACGCTTTTGAGTTTTCGTATTATTGCGCATCATACTTCACAGGTATGCTCACACCCATCTCGCGGAGCCCGGCTTCAAACACTTTCCAGAACTCTGCGATATCCGCCTCGTCGATGGCACCAAGAGCGCAGAGCCGGAAGGTGCCTTTTGCTTCGATCTTTCCGGGATAGATGGTGAAGCCCCGTTCGTAGCAGTAGTCGTGGATCTTTTCAAAGTCCCACCCCGGATCGTCGGGGTAGATGATGGCCGATACCAGCCCCGATTGAACGGAGCGGTCCAGTGCTTCCCGGAAGCCCAGTCTGTCTACGCCGGCCCGTATCCCGTTCATGATACGCCGGTGGCGGGCCCACTTCTTTTCCTCTCCTTCTTCCCGGTATTCTTTCAGTGCCTGTCTTGCGGCATAAATGGTCTGAACGGGAGGGGTGAAATGCATCTCGCCCGTACGCTCAAAGAAATCGTACTGCATATACAGATTGCAGTAGTAGGAACGCATGGGATAGGCCTTACTCTCTTCAATGATGTTCTTCCTGCCGATCACATAAGAAAGACCGGTCATCCCCTGTATCCCCTTCTGGGCGGATGCCATGCAGAAGTCAATGTTCTCTTTATTAACATCGATGGGGATCATTGCATAGGCACTGGTGGTATCCGTGATCAGGAATGCACCGTATTTATGGGCCAGGGCTCCCACTTCCTTTACGGGGTTCAGAAGTCCCGTGCCGGTCTCGTGGTAGGTGATATACACGTAAGCGACCCTGCCCCCATTCTCCTTCAGAGCCTCTTCGATCATGGCGAGGTCCGGCGTCCTGTCAATGGGCTGCTTTACTTCGATCAGGGGAAGCCGGTAGGCCCTGCACACATCCACGGCTCTCTGGCTGTAGGAACCGTTATTGATGACCAGGGCTTTCTTGTTTTCCGGCAGGAGTGAATTCAGGCATACATCGATACAGATGGTACCGGACCCGCAGAAAAGAACGGATGTATAGTCATCCCCTCCGTGAACGATCTTTACAAGATCTTTCCTCATGGGGGCCATGATGGACTGAAACTCTTTTTCACGCGGACAGATATCCGGTACAAGCTGGGCCATCTTTACCGTATCGCTGGTGGTGGAGGGCCCGGGGTTCAGTAATACATTTCTTTTTATCTCCATCTTGTAAAACTCCTTTTTGACCCCCATCCTTTGGATGCAGGGTCGTGGAATGCAGTAGCTTTATATCTCATCGATCAGTGTGATGATCTGTTTTATGGGCATCAGGCGGTCGTCAACTTCTTTCGCCCTGTGATATTTAAGTATATCCATAGCGGTCTGCTGCATTGCGGGGAATGCCGAACGTGTCAGCTGGTTGGCATAGATCACGATGTTCACGCCATGCTCCGCAAGCTCCGCCTCGCTAATGCTGTTGAAGGAAGAGGGCACTACCACGATGGGGGTGGTGCTGTTCTCTGCCCGGAAGCGGTCACAGAATTCAACGATCTCGGCAGGATCCTTCTTACGGCTGTGTATCATGATGCCGTCGGCACCGGCCGCCACAAAGGCCCTGGCTCTTTCCAGCGCATCCTCCATGCCCCGCTCCAGGATCAGGGATTCGATCCTTGCGATGATCATGAAATCGTCGGTGAGCTGCGCTTTCTTTCCCGCAGTGATCTTTGCGCTGAAGTTTTCTATACTGTCCTGTGTCTGTTCGACTTCCGTCCCGAAAAGGCTGTTCTTCTTAAGTCCCGTCTTATCCTCGATGATCACGGCACTCACGCCCAGACGCTCCAGGGAGCGGACGGTGTATACGAAGTGCTCCGTAAGTCCGCCCGTATCGCCGTCAAAGATGATGGGCTTTGTGGTGACCTCCGTGATATCCTCGATGGTACGGAAGCGGGAAGTCATGTCCACAAGTTCGATATCCGGCTTGCCCTTTGCGGTGGAATCGCAGAGGGAGCTGATCCACATGGCGTCAAACTGGTCCAGCCTGCCGTTATCACCTTCGATGACGGTTTTCTCCACGATAAGGCCCGTAAGGCCGCTGTGGGCCTCCATGGCTTTAACGATGGGGGTCATGGACAAGAGCTGACGGAGGCGCTTACGTCTGTACTCGGGCATGGAAAGCTTTTCCTTCAGCTGCATGTCGATCTTCTTTACATCTTCGTTGCAGGTGTACGGCACATCGATGATCTCGCCACCGTAAGCGGAAAGCAGCTTTTCAACATGGGAACGGATCGCAGACTCCGCACCTTCTTTCCAGTTGTCGCCGTGGATGACATAGTCGGGCTTCAGATATCCGATCACGTCATCATAGAGCATATCGTTCTGAAGTATCACGGAATCAATGCCCTCAATGGTCTTATAAAGCTCCATTCGATTGCTTTCCGACACGGTAGGGAAACGGTTATAACGGATGGAGGCCTTGTCGCTCAGGCAACCGACAACGACGCGCCCGTATTTCTGCGCTTCCTTGATGATGTTCAGATGACCTTCGTGGATGACGTCGGTGCTGAAACAGGTGTAAACGGTTTTCATTTGATTGCTGCTCCTTTCGAATTTCTTTTTTTTCCGCCAAAGGAGAACTCCACAACGAGTATAGCACAAAAGCCCGCACAGTTCACCCATAATCTTAAGGGGAAAGACAGGCTTTGGGGGAACGGTTTTTTTGACACTTTCAACGGTCAATGGTATAATTTTCGGTGGTTTTTTTGATGAAAGGGGAGATACTGAACGTATGTATTTCATGTTTATACGCCCTCTCGAGATCATAATGGAAACGATCTACGGCATCGTTCTTAACAAGACCGAGAGTTACGGCATAGCCATCGTTGCACTGAGTCTGATAGTTAATATCCTGGTACTTCCGTTATACAACAGAGCGGACAGGCTGCAGGCGGAAACGGCGGAAAAGCGGGAGAAGATCGGAAAGTGGCAGACACATATCCGTAAGACCTTCCGCGGTGAAGAGCGTTTCATGATGCTGCAGGCCTACTACCGGGAGACCGGCTACAGTACCCTCGGCAATCTGGGCGGAGCGGTCGCCCTTCTGATCGAGATCCCCTTCTTTATCGCCGCATACCATTTCCTTTCAAATTATCATGCCATGTTCGGCAAGGAATTCTTTATCATCCGGGATCTGGGAAAACCGGATGCCCTGCTGTCCCTCGGGAATATCGGGGTGAATGTCCTCCCCATACTGATGACGATCATAAACCTGGTATCGGGCGGGATATATCTGCGGAAAAGCACCGCCGGCCAGAAGCTGCAGGTCTTCGGCATGGCCGTCATCTTCCTGGTGCTCCTTTATGATTCCCCCTCCGGCCTGGTACTGTATTGGACCCTGAACAATGTGTTCTCCCTCGGAAAGAATATCGTTGCCCTCATCGCAAAGAGATTCCCCCGGAAGGAGAAGAGCAGGGAGCTGCCCGTAACTTCGTTGCACGTGCTTGCGGTGCTGGCACTGATCAGCCTGACCGGCGTTTTTATACCTTCAAGCGTTGTCGCCTCCTCGCCGCTGGAATTCATAGGCAGGGAAGTGATGGTCAATCCGGTCCATTATGTTGTTACGGCGGTAGTGCTTGCCCTCGGTACCTTCGGGGTATGGCTGTCGGTGTACTACTTCCTTCTCAGAAAGTCCCTGGGGAAATGGACGGATGTGGCGGAAGCGGTGCTGATCACGGTGGCTCTTTTTGACCACTTCCTTTCCGGAACGGCCTACGGCAGACTGACGGATCATCTGCGTTACGAGAATTCGCCGGAGTTCACGTATAATGAGATATTCATAAACCTTCTGATCCTTTTGGTCGTGGTAGTGATCACGGCGGTGGTATCGATGAAGACCGGCATCATGCGCTGGCTTTATATATCCGTGACGGCAGTGCTTCTGATGATGAGCGGCATCAACATCGTGAAGATACATCAGGCTTCCGCGGAATACCTTGCAACTCATGAAGCGGAAGAAGGCGGAAGAAAAGCTTCTCTCGAATTGAGCAAAGAGGGAAGGAACGTGGTGGTGATCATGATCGATTCCGCCATCGGACCTTATGTTCCCTTTATCATGGCCGAAAGACCCGAGCTTAAGGAGCAGTTTGACGGCTTTACCTGGTATTCCAACGTGATCTCTCACGGGAACGCCACCAACTTCGGAGCACCGGGGCTTTACGGCGGATACGAATATACACCGGAGGCAATGGATAAACGGACGGATATGCTGATCTCGGAGAAGCATGACGAGGCTCTGAAGGTGATGCCCGGTCTTTTTTCGGAGGGAGGCTATGATGTTGAGGTGGTGAACCCGCCTTATGCGGGCTATCAGGAGATAGCGGATCTTAGCATATTTGACGGCATGGAAGGGGTGAACGCGTATTCCAATAACGACATCTTCGGGAACCCTGAGGAAGCCGGGGAGTGGGAACGCCTGAAGGAAAACGGCCTGTTCCGCTTCAGCCTCTTCCGTATCATGCCCACCGCAGGACGTATGCTCTTTTATAATATGGGGCGTTATCACGATCCCGTTACAAACGAGAAAAAGGCTTCCTATCTGTTCCAGCCCCTTTCGGAGCTTTCCGCTTCCACCCGGGCCTGTGACGAGGGGGATCACTTTATCCTGCTGTGCAACGAAACGCCCCACAACAGTGTGATCCTCTTAAAGCCGGATTACGATCCCTTTAACGATAACGAGGGAACGATGTGGCACGAGGGGCAGAAGACAACGGACGCGGACGGAAACATCCTAAAGCTGGAGACCGAAACGGACGAGGGCTACTATGATACGAATATGTATTCCCTGATGAAGCTGGGTGAATGGTTCGATCATCTGAGGCAGGAAGGGGTGTACGACAATACCCGCATCATCCTGGTCTCCGATCACGGCAGCTCCGTCAGCAATCTGGGGCAGGTCGCGGTATGTCAGGCGGCATGCTTCCTGATGATGAAGGATTTTAACGCTGAGGGCTTTACCGTAAGCGAAGATTTTATGACGAATGCGGATACTCCTTCTCTGGCCTGCGCCGGGGTGCTGGAGGGCGCGGCAAATCCCTTTACCGGGAATGTCCTGGACGGGCATGAAAAAGCCGGGGAGCAGACGGTAGTCGTATCCCAAAACTGGAAGATACAGCTGCACACCGGTAATACCTTCGTGATGGACCCGGAGGACAGAGTATACCACTTTAGCGGTAATATCTATGATCCCTCATGCTGGGTAAAGATCAAACCGTGAAGCTTTTTTCCTGCAAGTGATTCGGAGGTGAAGTGAACAATGCTTTTGTATATTGATCCCGGCACGGGGAGTATGCTGTTCGCGGCGATGATCGGTATTTTTTCCACGCTGCTGTTCTTTTTCAGGAAGCTGTGGATAAAGCTGAAGTTTGTCCTTCACGGCGGAAGGATAAGCAGTGACGTGGACAATGCCCGGCTGAAATATGTTATCTTCAGCGAGGGCAAAAGCTACTGGAACGTGTTCAAGCCGGTATGTGACGAATTTGAAAAGCGGGGTATAGCCTGCACCTATATGACCTCGGATGAGAATGATCCGGCTCTGCAGGAAAAATATGAGCATGTTGATACCGTGTTCATCGGCAGCGGAAACAAAGCCTTCGCAAGGATGAACATGCTCAATGCCGATGTGGTGCTGGCCACCACTCCGGGCCTGGATGTGTATCAGTGGAAACGTTCAAAGCAGGTGGGAAAATATGTCCACATCTTTCATTCCCTTGATGAAGGCACCGCATACCGGATGTTCGGCCTGGATTTTTATGATTCCGTTCTGCTGGTGGGAGATTTTCAGGAAAGATACATCCGTAAACTGGAGGAGCTCCGGGGGATCGAAGCAAAGGATCTGCAGGTAGTGGGATGCACCTATATGGACAGCCTGCTTAAGAGGCGTGAAGAGACGGACGGCAGCAGTGAAAAAAAGGCTGCAGGCGATAAACGTACGGTGCTGCTGGCCCCTTCCTGGGGCGAGATCTCGGTGCTCAACCGTTACGGGGAGAAGCTGGTGGATGCCCTGCTGGATACGGGTTACGACATCATCATACGTCCCCATCCCCAGTCCTTCAAAACGGAGATGGATAAACTTAAGCCCCTGATGGACCGCTACGGGGATAAGGTGCAGTGGAACCGGGACAGCGATAATTTTGATGTACTGAATAAGGCGGATATACTGCTGAGCGAGTTTTCCAGCGTAGTGTTCGACTTCTCCTTTGTATTCGATAAGCCGGTGCTGTGCTTTGCCGGCGGGGAACAGGATATGGCGCCTTATGATGCGGCATGGATCGAAGAGGAACCCTGGAAGCAGCAGGTATTCCCGAAGCTGGGTAATATGATAACGGAGGAGGATTTCGGAAGGCTGAAAGAGCTGATCGATACCCTTCTGGAGAGTGAAGAGTTTAACAACAGCAGAAGAACTCTTCGCAGGGAATGCTGGCAGAATCAAAAAAATGCAGCGGCATCCATTGTTGATTATATGGTGCAATAAAGTCGGTTTTTCTTTGTAAATGCTTGCTTTTCCGCATTTTTTCTGATAGAATACCTCCGAAATGAAAAAACTTATGTTAATCTGTGCCCTCTGTTTTTTCCTGGGGCTCGGGTACAAACCCATAGCGGCAGCAGCCGCACCCGCGAGCACGGATGAGTGGGAGGAAGGGGAAGAGAACGTTTATTCCGCTACCCCCCATCCTAAAACGCGCCCTAAAAAGGCCAAGGCTGCGGTAAAGATCCCTGCCAAGGCACCGTCCTATGTAGCGGAAGAGCTTAACCCCGTAAGCCGGGAAACCTTTCCCGAGGCTGCGGCGGCACTTGATTCCGTAGGCTGGGACCTGCGGGCCGCTTATATGTGGTCGGTGACACAGCTTTCCTATTACGGTCACGGTAAACCGGATATGCCGGAGGAGGGTTCCCCCGGTACCCGCTGGTTTGCGGATTTTGGCTTTTCCAGACACTGCGGCAACTGTTTTGTATTTGCGGCAACCTTCTATGAAATGGCCCGGCTGCTGGGTTATCCCGGCCGGCAGATCTATGGTCAGGTTCCCTCCATCAACGGCGGCCTGACACCCCATTCCTGGGTGGAACTGGATATAGACGGTGATACCTGGGTCTTTGATCCGGAGTGCGAACATGCCACGAAAAAGAACTGCTTTATGTTTAAATACGGAACCGGCGGAACCTGGCGTTATTCGAACTACGCGCCCATGGAGGAGTAAAAGAGTATCATGAGCAGGCGTTTTCTTCACGCAGCGGCGGTGATATGTGTTCTTTTTTTCGGCTGTATGGCAGTCATGCTTTCGAAAGATACCCCAAAAGAGGCAGGTACACCGGTATATCCCGTGGTGGCAGAGGCTACACCGGAGCCGCAGCCTACGGAGGCGGAAGCAGAGGCTGCAGCGGAAGCGCAGCCGACGGAAGCAGTCAAGGAGGAGGCCACGCCTACTCCCACGGCCATACCTACGGTCGTGGTCGTGGAAACGGGTAATGATGAAAATTCTGGATGTATAGGAGATGACGGTCTTGTCTGGTGAGACGAGGCGGTGGAATACGGGAGCGTCACGGCTCAGGATCATCGGAAGCCTGGCCATAGTGGTGCTCCATACCATGAATGCCGCAGAGATCCTTTTTCGGGGAGAGATAAGCGAGCGGGCGGAGCGCCTGAGTATGATGCCGGTCTACGGCCTTATGTGGGCTGTGCCGGTTTTTGTGATGGTCTCCGGCGCCCTGCTTCTGGACCCTTCGCGGCAGATCACCACGGGAAAGATATTTAAGCAATATATCCTCAGAGTCTTTGCGGCGCTGGTTTTCTGCGTCCTGCTTTTCACCTGTTTCGATACCCTTATGTCCGGGGAGGCCTTCGGCCCTGCCGTACTGCTCACTGCACTGAAGCAGCTCTGCACGGGAGGCAGCTGGTCCCACCTGTGGTATCTGTATATGCTGCTGGGCATCTATCTTCTGCTGCCCGCGTACCGGCCGGTTGCGCAGTGTGACGAAAAGACCTTCCGCTATCTCTGCGTCATCGGCTTTGTCTTTCTGTCCCTTTTACCCATGCTGGAATTTGCCGGCATACATGTGGAGTTTCATATACAGCTTTCGGTGATCTATACCCTCTATCTCTTTCTGGGATACGGTATCAGCAGCGGGAAGCTGAAGGTCACGCGGGAAGCAGGCTGTCTTTTGCTGGCGGCGGGAAGCGTGATGGTCTTCCTTATGCTGCTCTTCTACTGGCGCAGCGGCTCCGCTTCGGTTAAAGCCATGCTTTCCAGCTATGCCTCTCCGGCGGTGGTGCTGCAGAGTGCGGGTATCTTCGCCTGGCAGTGGGGCTCGGCGGAGGAAGATGACGGCCGCGATCACGGCCTTCTTCGGAAAGCGGATGCACTGACCTTCGGGATCTATCTCTTTCACATGATCCCTCTTCGTTATATCATGCGCTATCACGGCTGGGATCCCTTCAGCTGGGGATGGAAAGGCTTTGTCGTGCTCATCGCGGCAGCCCTGTTCTTTTCGGCTGTCCTTACGGCCCTGCTGCGCTTAATACCCGGAGTAAAGAAGATGCTATGAGACTCGAAGACCGAAAAATAACAGAAAAAACGGCCGTACACTGGCGCAGTGCAAAGGCCGCACAGGAGAAGAGGAAGGAAAGGCCTTCCATGCTCCGCTATATTCCGGCAGCGGCTATAGCGCTTATAGTCCTTCTGTTTGTTTTTTTGTTTGCGGCGGGTTATCTCGGCGGCGTAAAGCCTGTTATGGCCGAGGACACGGAAGTGAACATGAAAAAGGATGATCTGGGCTGGCTTGCGGGCTGGACTCCCGCAGAGCTTGCATCCGAATACCGTCTGGAGCTCTTTTCCGGGACCGGACAGAGCGTATTTACCGGGCAGTCGGAAAGTGCAGGCTGCTATCTGCCGGCAACGCTTTCCGCGGAAGAGACCTATGTGCTGAACATCGTTCCCGTCAGAGGCTATAAGATCTTCGGAAAGACCGTGCACCGGCTGGCCGGAGAACCCATGGTCATCAGTCTCAGGCTGAAGGAAGAAGGCCGCTACGAGACGCTCTGGCGCGTGGATCCCGGGAACCGTACCCTCACTGTTTCGGTGCAGGGCGGTAAGGAAGATGTCTATCATCTGTACCTGATGCGGGCGGACAATTATCTGGAAGAGATCTCCCGCATGCAGTACAGCCATCCGGGAAATGACGGACGGGGTCACGGGGAACTGGTACTCAGCTTCGGAGATGATAAGGATTTTCCTTTACCCGAGGAGGGCGGCTCCGTTTCCTTCCTGCTTCGGGCCGAGCGTCTGGAGGAGCATCTGAGGATCTGGGAAGATCTGAACGAAGTGATCACGGTGCGGCGCGACGATCTGCTCACCGGGGATCTTTACCTGGAACAGGAGCCGCTGGGAGACAACCGTTTCCGCTTAAGCTGGAACGAGGCTGCCTGTAAGGGCTATATCATCCAGAAGCTGGATAACGAGACTCTGAACTGGGAGACCATCGCCGAGATCGAAAGCGGAGGTCCCCGCAGTTTCGATACGGACCGTCTTGCTTCGGGGCGCTATCACAGCTTTCGTGTGGTGACCATCAATTACGGTAATGCACTGGCCACACAGTCCGAGGTACGGGTACATACCGATATCTCCCCCGTGCAGGCTACGGTCTGGAATACACAGGAGATGCCCCTGTATTCCGCCATGGATAAGAAGACCACCCTGGCCACCCTGGCACCCTGCACCGCCCTCTGCGTCCTGGAGGAACAGGGAAAGTTCTTCAAGGTCTTTTCCGCCTGGGGAGAGGGTTATGTGGAGAGCGACCGGTGCATGATCAATCTTCCGGAATATCTGGGAGACCTGTGCGCTTACGATATCACCAACAGTTATTATAATATCTACATGGTCCACGATTACGAGATCCGCGGGCTTAGCGGAACGGTGTGCATAGGCTATGAGAATGTACTCCTGGCCGACGGCAGCTTTCTGGTGCCCCTGCTCTACCCCGTAGCCAAACGTCTGGCCACAGCGGCACGGAACACCCTTACCGACGGCATGCGTTTAAAGATCTACGATTCCTTCCGGCCCTATGTTACCACCCGGGCCATCTATGATGTGACGGCGGCCCAGCTGGATAATCTGGCCCCTGCCCAGACCATGCGGCGCGTATCTCTTGAGGAGTTCCTGATCAGCGGCGAAAAGGTATATCTGGCGGATACCATGGTGGAAGCGCTTGCAGCCCAGACCGTGCCGGAGGAGGGCGAAGGAGAAGGAACGGAAGGGGAAGAGCCTGTACCGCAGCCCTATACCATTACGGATCCCGACGGTACCATCCACTATTACCATCCCGACGGGACGGAGTACATACCCGAAGAGGTGTCGGATCAGACCTACCGGCAGCTCATGTGCGGCAGCGGCTTCAGCCTGAATGCCTTCCTGGCCCAGTCCGGCTCGCGGCACAATTTCGGCGTGGCGGTGGACCTGACCCTGGAGCGCCTGGATACCGGTGAAGAGATGTCGGCCCAGACACATATGCATGATCTGAGCTATCATTCCGTTACCTCGGCAAATAACGATATTGCCAATATCCTGAAGGATTATATGTTCTCCGCAGGCTTTGCGGGGCTTAGCAGCGAGTGGTGGCATTTTCAGGATGACGACGTGTATGCAAAGCTGAAGCCGGCGCTGATCCAGGACGGTGTGAGCATCGAGGGCTGGAAAGCGGACGATCACGGAAAGCGTTACCGCCGGGCCGACGGCTCTTATGTGCGGGAGGCTTCCGTATTCATCGGCGACAGGGAATGTCACTTTAATGAAGAAGGCTATCTTTCGGAGGATTGAGATATGGATGTAGCAGCTATCCGCAGGGATTTTCCCATTTTCGATAAGGGAGACTGCATATATTTTGACAATGCTGCAACGGCGCAGCGCCCGAAGCAGGTGCTGGAGGCCATAGAAGGCTTTTACCGCAGCACCAACGCCAATCCCCTGCGGGGACTCTATGCCTGGGGCGTAGGCGCTACCGAGGCTTATGAAGCAGCCCGTGCCCGTGCTGCCAAGGCTCTTAATGCAGCGGATACGGCAGAGCTTGTCTTTGTGCGCAACACCACCGAAGCCATCAACCTTGTGGCATACAGCTACGGTCTGGAGACGGTGAAGGAAGGGGACGAGATCGCCTTAAGCGTTCTGGAGCATCATTCCGACCTGCTGCCCTGGCAGATGGTGGCGAAGGCAAAGGGGGCAAAGCTGCGCTTTATCGAGCCGGAGAAAGACGGGCATATCACGGAGGAGGCTGTGGCAGCCGCCGTGAACGAAAAGACCCGTATCCTTGCCCTGACCCAGGTTTCCAATGTGCTGGGGACGGCTTCGCCCCTTAAGAAGGCGGCAGAGCTGATACACGCCGTGGGTGGCGTGCTGCTGGCGGACGGAGCTCAGGGCCTGCCTCATATGCGGACGGATGTACAGGCGCTGGATGTGGATTTTTACGCCTTTTCCGGGCACAAACTGCCGGGTCCCATGGGGATAGGCGGGCTGTACGGGAAAAGAAAGCTTCTGGAAAAGATGCAGCCTTTCCTCCGGGGCGGCGAGATGATCGAATACGTGGACCGGGAGAGCGCCACCTATGCGGAGCTGCCCCACAAGTTTGAGGCCGGCACCGTGAATGCGGCGGATGCCGTGGGACTGGCGGCGGCTTTTGATTATATCGATGATATCGGCTATGAGGCCATGGAGGCTCAGGAAACGGAGCTGGTGCGCATCATCCTGGAGGGTCTCAAGGACATCCCTCACGTGCAGGTCTACGGACCTGCGGACGCGGCGGAGCATCACGGCATCGTCTGCTTTAACGTGGAGGGCTGTCATCCTCACGATATCTCCTCCGTACTGGACGAGGAGGGTATCGCCATCCGGGCGGGACACCACTGCGCCCAGCCCCTGATGGAGTTCATGCAGGAACGCCTGTCCATGGAATTCCGTGCCACGGCCCGTGCCAGTGTGGCCTTTTATAACACGAAAGAAGAGGCGGAGCGTTTTGTGGACGCCGTATCGAAGCTTCGGAGGTGGCTTGGTTTTGGAGATTAAAGAGCTGTACCGCGAGATCGTGAATGAGCACAATCTCTATCCTTCGCATAAAAAAGAGACGGAGGCACCGGACCTGGTGCTGAAGGGTGTCAACCCCAGCTGCGGCGATGATATCGTGCTGATGCTGAAGCTGGATGCGGAGGGCCGCATTGCCGACGGAAGCTATACCGGCAGCGGCTGTGCCATATCCCAGGCTTCCGCGGATATGATGCTGGACCTGATCCTGGGAAAGACGAAGGAAGAAGCCCTTAAGCTGGCAGACGATTTTATGGATATGGTGCGCAGCACCGCAGACCCCGAGCAGATCGAGGCCCTGGAGGAGGCTGCCGCCCTGGAGAGCGTCTCCCACATGCCCGCCCGCGTCAAATGCGCCACCCTTGGCTGGCGCACCCTGCGTGAAATGTTTGAACAGAAGGAAGGATAAGATTTCGATAAGCTTCCGAGAAGAACAGAATTCCACCGACACTTCACACAGAGAAAATCCCGCGAGGGTGAGCTTGCGAATCCCGAGTTTAACGGCGATTTCGCCATTCCGCGAAGCGGAATGGCGAAATCGCACACGAGAAAACCTGTTCGCATGACGAAAAAAACCTGTTCGCATTGAGGAGGGTGCGAACAGGTTTTTCTCGTGTATTGCAAAACTAGAAAGGAGGTGTGCCCGCGTCGCGGACACATAAACTATGAAAACGTCAATTTAGAATGTACCCGCACTTATCGCTTTCTGAAACCGATTTTAGTCGACAAATATGAACAAGTCATGAACGTGAGGTAAATCTTGTGTTAAATCCCGATGCGATTTTTTGCTGACTTTTTCAAGTTTTTTGTTGTAAAATGCGGATTTGTCTGATACAATAATAAAAATATGTCAACCAGAAAGGTATGC
This sequence comes from Lachnospiraceae bacterium, assembly GCA_017552715.1. Taxonomy (GTDB): domain Bacteria; phylum Bacillota; class Clostridia; order Lachnospirales; family Lachnospiraceae; genus NK4A136. The sequence continues at coordinate 8,242 of JAFZOW010000132.1, read as the reverse complement.
CCGCTTTGATGCGGACAGGAGGAAGATATGGACAATTTCATGGATAAGCTGGCAGAGAAGTATAACGCACAGGATATGATCCGTGCCAATTCCCAGGCAGAAAGCGCGCAGCTGCAGAACCTGCAGGATCAGGTGGAAGCCTACGAGGCCGTGCTGCAGGAGATGCGTAAGCTGAACTACCGTAATACCGAGCTTACGGAAAAGATGTATGCCCTGGTGGATGAGAGCATCGAGAAGGTGCGTACCCTTCAGATCGAAGCCGAAGGCGGTGCCAACACGGAGCAGGTATCCCGCGAGATGACGGATGCCGTTAAGAATACCGTGAGCGAAGCCCTCAGCAGTATGGACAGCACCATGGTGCAGTCCCTTAAGGATACCGTACAGAACATGCTCACCGAGCCGGCAGCCGAGATCCGGCAGAGCAGTGAGGAAGTGAAGAATTCCGCGTCGGCAGTGCAGAGCACGGCAGACGATATGCGTAACGGTGTGGATGAGCTGAAGGAAAACATCGGCCTTATCCGTGAACAGAACGACAGACTGGAAGAAAAGGCCGACGATATCCAGCAGAAGGCCGATGATATCCAGCAGGCACTTTTCGAGATCCGGCAGACCGGAACCAATACCGAGGAGAGCCTTGCATCCGTGGCCGCTGCGATAGCGGCATTACAGCAGGGCGGTATCAGCCGCAGCGAAATGCCTGAGGAAGTCAGCCGGGAGATCCCCGCCGGCGACGACGAGCTGAAGGAGAAGATCTCCTCCCTCATCGAGGAACTCCGGCAGCAGAGCCAGATCGATGCCCTGACCCAGGAGACCCTTTCCGCTCTGGCACAGACCAATTCCCAGACCCGTGATTCCCTTACCGAGCTGAGAGCTGCTGTGGGCAGCCTTGGGGAAAAGGGCGGCGAAGGCGAAGACGATACCCTCAATACTCTGCTGGCTGCCATCAACAAGCTGCAGAACGATAACCAGGTACTGCAGGAGAGCATCCAGGAGATCAAGAACGCCGAAGGCGAGCTGCATATGGCTCTGGACGGCATGGGCGGCGCACGCGTCTCCGATATGGAGGAGATCCGGACTGCCCTGAACAATGCCGGTGCTCAGCTGGCTGCACTGCAGGAAGGCTCACAGGGCAGCGTAGGAGGAGAAAATGTTGCAGATAACGGAGAGGTCCGCCAGGCTCTGGCCGAGCTCCTTTCCTCTGCAAGTGATACCACCAACAGCATCCGCAGTCTGAAGGTTTCCGTTGACGAGAGCAAGAGCAATCTCAAGTCGGCGGTGGATAGCGGTATCTATGGACTGAAACAGGATAACAAAGAGATCACTGCGTTCCTGCAGCGCATCAATTCCGCTGTGCTGAATCTGGATGATTCCGAAGAGAAGGCCCGGAAGGAAGAGGAGGCTGCGGCCCGCGCCGAAGAAGACAAGCGCGCGTTGGAGGAGCGTTTCAAGGCTGCCGAAGATTTCATGCACAAGGAGAGCGTTAAGGTCTACCGTAACGTGCAGGCAGTCATTAACGAGAAGAACGACAAGCAGAAAGAAAGCGTGGAAAACACCAATCTTTCTGTGGAGATGCGGGTAAACAAGGTTAAGGCACTGGTGATATTCAACATGATCTTTACCCTCATCAATCTGGCGGTAACGATCCTGTATATCTTTGGGATCCTGCAGATGTAAAAGGCTGGAATGCGCAGATCCAGATATCACAAGCTTTCCTGTATCACAAGATTGCGCACGGCTTTGTTCGTGTGCGGTCTTTTTCTTTTATTTATGCCCCAGCGCCGCTCTGTCGCCGAGGAAGAAAAAGACGTAAGACTTCATGTATTCATGAACGGGAAAGAGCTGGGCGTTGTGGAATCCAGGGAAGAGATGTATGCCGCTTACCGGGATGCCCGCAGGGAGATCGCGCTTTCCCGTGAAGGCATGAGCCTTATACCGCTCCCGGATATGGTAACGCTGCCCGATGATTCTTTAGACAATGAGGAGCTTACCACGGCAGCGGATATGTCGGTACAGATGAAGGATATGCTGGCGGATCAGGTAACGGCGGACTACGCCAAGGCCTATTCCGTCAAGGTCGGAGAGACCATGGTCAATGTGTCCAGCGCCGACGAGGTAAGGGAGATCTTTCAGGAGACCATCGCCGCCTATGATCCGGAAGGTGACTTTGAGGTGGTGCTGGCAAACGACCTGAGCCGGGAGCTGAACGTGCTGGTACCCCGGGTGAGCCGCAAAGAGCAGAAGAAGGAAGAGGAGCTTCTGCTGAACATGGGCGGAGCGGCACTGATCACGGACGATACCAGGGATTGGGATCTGGAAAGCAGTGATGTGGGTTTCGATTCCTTTGATTACGGCATCGAGGAGATGAGTTTTTCCGACCGTATCGAGATCGTGGAGGCTATTCTTCCCAAAAATGCACTGGTTCCCTACGAGGAAGCGAAAAGCAAGCTGACGGATCTGCAGGAGCTGCAGCAGATCTATAAGGTGGAAGCGGGAGATACCCTCTCCGGCATTTCCCTGAAGGTGGGTCTGCCTCTGGACCAGATCATCTCCCTCAACAGCGATGCCCTGGAAAACGAGAATTCCGTGATACGCATAGACCAGGAGCTGATCATCACCGTGCCGGAACCGGCGCTTTCGGTGATCTGGACCGAGACCACCCGTACGGCAGAAGTATATGATCTGCCTACAGAGTACATTTTAAACGACGAATGGTACACTTCAAAATCCGAGACCCTGCAGCAGCCTTCCGCAGGCTATCACGAGACCGTGAGCCTTATCACCCGGAGGAATACGGAGGTTGAGGAGAAGGAAGTACTTTACGAGGAAGTGGGAGTCCAGGCCGTAGCCAAGGTGGTGGAGAAGGGTACCAAGGTTCCTCCTACCTACATCAAGCCTCTGGCCGGCGGACGTATCTCTTCCGGATTCGGTCGGCGTAGTTCGCCGGGCGGCATAGGTTCCACGAACCATCAGGGACTGGATATCGCCACACCCATAGGTACATCCATCTGGGCTTCTTCCGGCGGAACTGTATCCTATGCGGGCTGGGCGGCAGGTTACGGCTATCTGGTGACCATCAAGCATCCCGACGGCTGGGAGACCCGTTATGCCCACTTAAGCCGTGTGGTGGTTTCCGTGGGACAGTATGTGGAGCAGGGACAGCTGGTGGCATACAGCGGCAACACGGGAAACAGTACCGGACCGCATCTCCATTTCGAGATCCGTATCGGCGGGGTGGCTCAGGATCCGAGAGGCTATGTGACTTTCTGAGTTGAGCGTGTAGGTTTTACTTAAGAGGCAGCTACAGACAGAACACTTACTGGTTGAGGTATCATTATGAAACATGTGCGTACAAGTGTATTACAGGCAGGGATGGTAGTAGCGGCTGATGTCATCAGCGGTTCGAATCAGCTGGTCTATCCCAAGGGAACGGTGCTCACGGAGCGCATGATCGGCCGTCTGGAAGCATATGAGATCTATGATATACGTATCGAAGACCCCGAAGGTATCGAGGTAGAAGAGATCAGTGAGGATGAACCGGATCTGAGCGGCCTGGGGATATCCGACGATCAGCTTGGCGAAGCGGCGGATGAACTTTTAAATGCACTGACAGGACTTACCATACCGGACGAAAAGCCTTCCGTCACGGTCACGCAGATGGAGGAGCCTTCCCACTTTGAAAAGCTGAAGGCCAGTCAGGAATTCCAGGCTTTCAAACAGAGCTTTACCGAAAATGTGGACGGCCTGCGCACCAATCTGAACGATATCGTTGAAAAGAATACACCGATCAATGTAGATAATATGATCGGGGATACCATGAAGATCATCAGCGATCAGGGCAATACCTTCGGCGTTTTTGACATGCTTCATAACATGCGTGATTTTGATGACCTGACCTATGCCCACAGCATGAATGTGGCCATGATCTGCAACGTCTTCGGACGCTGGCTGGGCTTTGATGAGGAAAGGCTCAAGATCGCCACGGCCTGCGGCATGATGCACGATATAGGAAAACTGAAGATCGATGACAACATCATCAAAAAACCCGGGAAGCTGACGGACGAAGAGTACCGTGCCATCAAATCCCATCCCACGGAAGGCTACAAGATCCTGAAGAACCAGAACATCAGCGAACACATCAAGTTTGCGGCTCTGGAGCATCATGAAAAGTGCGACGGCAGCGGCTATCCCATGAAGCTTACCCGTGAGAACATCGACGGCTACGCCAAGATCGTGGCCATCGCCGATGTGTACGATGCCATGACGGCAAACCGCGTATACCGAGAGGGCCTCTGCCCCTTCCGTGTCATTGAGATATTCGAAGAGGAAGGCCTGCAGAAATACGAGATCTCCTATATCATGAAATTCCTGGAAAACGTGGTGAACACCTATATCGATAACCGCGTGATGCTGAATGACGGCCGCATAGGTACCGTGCGCTGGATCAACAAACAGCGTCTTTCAAAGCCCATGCTGGAAATGGCCGACGGCACATTCCTGGAGCTGGGCAAAGAGCCGAAGCTGAGCATACAGAGGATACTCTGATCAGGCCAGCTTCAGTCTTGCTTTTTTCAGTTCACGATCAGTGGAAACGCGCTCTATCTTGGCGCCGAGACCTTTCAGCTTTAATTCGAAATCTTCATAACCCCGCTCGATGAAACGGGTGTCCTCGATGATGGTCTCGCCTTCGGCGGCCAGTGCCGCGATGACGAGTGCCGCTCCGGCCCGCAGGTCGGGGGCGGTGATGCTTGCGCCGGTATAACGGGAAACCCCGGTGATAACGGCCATATTGCCCTCCACCTTGATGGAGGCGCCCATGCGGATCAGTTCATCCACATATTTGAATCGGTTTTCAAAGATGCCTTCGGTCACGATGCTGGTTCCCTGGGCCAGACCGAGGGCTACGGTGATCTGGGGCTGCATGTCGGTAGGGAAGCCCGGATAAGGCAAGGTCTTCACCTGAGTGGAAGTTAAAGGTTCGGGAGCCGATACACGGACTGCGTCGTCGTATTCCGTGATATGGCAGCCGATCTCGCAGAGCTTACCGGTGATGCACTCCAGATGCTTGGGGATCACGCCGCGTACCAGCACATCGCCGTGGCAGGCGGCACTGGCCATCATATAGCTGCCGGCTTCGATCTGATCCGGGATGATGGCATAATCCGTGCCGTGGAGCTTCTCCACGCCCTTGATGCGGATCACGTCCGTACCTGCGCCTTTGATATTGGCGCCCATGCTGTTTAAGAAGTTGGCAAGATCAACCACGTGGGGCTCTTTAGCGGCATTTTCGATAGTCGTCTTGCCGCTGGCCAGAACCGCCGCCATCATGATATTGATGGTAGCGCCCACGCTCACTTTATCAAGAAAAATATGATTTCCCCGCAGCTCTTTGGCTTCGGCGGAAATGCATCCATGAAGGATACGCACTCTGGCACCCAGAGCACTGAATCCTTTGATATGCTGGTCGATGGCACGCACACCGATGTTGCAGCCTCCGGGAAGAGGCACTTCCGCCTGCCGGTTCTTCCCCAGCAGGGCACCTACCAGATAGTAGGAAGCGCGTATGCGCTTAAGATATTCATCATCGATGATGCAGCTCTCTATTTTGGAACCGTCGATGATCACGGCGTGACGCTCGGGTCGCTCAATACTGACCCCGATGTGCTCCATGGCTTTTAAGAGCACATTAACATCCGTGACATCCGGAACATTCTCGATCCGTACGCGGTCATTTGTCATTACTGCTGCTGCGAGTATTGCCAGTGCGGCATTCTTTGCGCCGCCGATCTGGACTTCGCCCTGCAGAAACGCACCGCCCCGAATAGCGTATCTGTCCATATCTCACTCCGTCTGTTAAATTCTGTATGATTATAATGCAGAAGAGCGAAAATGTCAAAGGGGGAAAATTATGCAAAGCTTATGTCAACTGTGCTCTCATATCACCGGTGATAAGATTCCCATATTACAGGGAATATTGACAGATAGGACGCATATCAATATACTAAGGCCGTAACCGGATAGCAAAAAGGAGAAAGATCATGAACGGAAAAAGCAGAACTCAGGTTCAGATCCGAAAACTTACCCTGGCGGCAGTCTTTATGGCCCTGACCATAATCCTGTCCACTTTCAGCATACCCGTACCCGGGGGGCATCTGTATTTCTGTGATGCAGCCATCTGCACCGGTGCCATATTGCTGGGAGATCCGATCTATGCCTTTATCATGGGCGGTTTCGGTTCCTTCCTGGGAGATGTTTTTTTCAATCCCCCTTCCATGTATGTGTCCCTTGTCACACATGGACTGCAGGCGGCCGTGATCGCGCTCTGCGCCTCCAAGCTCCTTAAAAAGGGAGAACTGCAGGAGAAACATCCCGCCTTTGCCCGGGTTTTTGCCCAGACCATCGGCCTCCTGCTGGGTGCGGTGATCATGGTGGTGGGTTATACCCTGGGTCGTGCCTATGTTTATTCCACACCCGAGTATGCCATCATCAAGCTTCCCTTCGAGATCATCCAGGCCCTCTTCGGAGTGGTGGTGGCTCTGATACTCTGCGCTCCCGCAACGGGACTCGTACACGCCTACCGGCGTTATGCGGGCAGCGAATGAGCTTGACAAGAACGCTGCTTTAGGGTATGCTATCAGCGAACCAAATAATGTGAAGTTCTCTTATTCAGAGTGGTGGAGGTACATAGGACCTGTGAAGCCACGGCAACCCCGGAGGGAGACCGAAGGAAGGTGCCAACCTGAGCGAGAGGGGCTAAAGCCCTGCGTCGAACAATAAGAGGATCAGCCTGTGATGATCCGCTTATGTAAAGAAGCGGATTTTTTCTTGCACAGCAAGTCTTCGTTAAGGAGAGCTTCGCCCAACCATCCATAAAGGAGGATCATCTATATGGAAAAAATCTTATTTACGTCCGAGTCGGTGACGGAAGGCCATCCCGACAAGATCTGCGACAACATCTCCGATGCGGTGCTGGACGCCATGATGGAGCAGGATCCCATGAGCCGTGTGGCTTGCGAGACTGCCATCACAACCGGTCTGGTGCTGGTGATGGGCGAGATCACAAGTAAGGCACAGGTGGATTTCCAGAAGATCGTGCGCGACACCATCCGTGAGATCGGTTACGATCATTCCGATAAGGGCTTTGACTGCAACACCTGCGGTGTCATCGTGGCACTGGACAAGCAGAGCGCCGATATCGCCATGGGCGTGGACAAGGCACTGGAAGCCAAAGAGAACAAGATGAGCGATGCCGAGATCGAGGCCATCGGCGCCGGCGACCAGGGCATGATGTTCGGTTTCGCCAGCAACGAGACCGAGGAGTATATGCCTTATCCCATCTCCCTGGCCCACAAGCTTACCAAGCAGCTTACCAAGGTACGTAAGGACGGCACCCTTTCCTATCTCCGTCCCGACGGCAAGAGCCAGGTTTCCGTGGAGTACGACGAGAACGGCAAGGCAAAGCGCCTGGAAGCCGTGGTCATCTCCACCCAGCATGCGGCAGAGGTTACCCAGGAGCAGATCCACGCCGATGTGAAGAAGTATGTGCTGGATCCCATCCTGCCTGCGGATATGGTGGATGCGGATACCAAGATCTTCATCAACCCCACCGGCCGTTTTGTTATCGGCGGACCCAACGGTGACTCCGGTCTTACGGGCCGCAAGATCATCGTGGACACCTACGGCGGCTATGCCCGTCACGGCGGCGGCGCTTTCTCCGGTAAGGACTGCACCAAGGTGGACCGTTCCGCGGCTTATGCGGCACGTTACGTAGCAAAGAACATCGTGGCTGCCGGTCTGGCCGACAAGTGCGAGATCCAGCTTTCCTACGCCATCGGTGTGGCTCAGCCCACTTCCGTGCGTGTGGATACCTTCGGTACCGGCAAGCTTCCCGAGACAAAGATCCTGGAGATCGTCCGCGAGAACTTCGACCTGCGTCCCGCCGGCATCATCAAGATGCTGGATCTGCGCCGGCCCATCTACAAGCAGACTGCAGCTTACGGCCACTTCGGCCGCAACGATCTGGATCTGCCCTGGGAGAAGACCGACAAGGCGGATGCGCTGAAGAAATATCTGTAAAAACAGTTTACGATTTCAGGTAAATCATAAGGGGCTGTCGCACTAAATTGGTGTGGCAGCTCTTTTTTTATTCCCCAAAAACAAAAACCAGACTATGAAAAGCCTGGTTTCTGCTGTAAAATAAGTTTATGCGACTAAACAAAATTTTACAAGGTGATTATACTATATC
>JAFZOW010000131.1 GCA_017552715.1 Lachnospiraceae bacterium | reverse complement strand
GCGTATTTGATCATAAGATCAATGAACTTAAGCACGGATCGGAAGCGGCAACGGACGTCATGGACATCCGTATGGGCGTATTAAGGGATTCTGCGGAGGCTATACGAAAAGAGCTGGCAGAGCGTGCAAAGAAAGATCCCGAGGCCGCAAAGGCTGCGGAGGAAGAGGAGAAAGCTCCCGCAGATGACAGCGCCGCTCCCACTGCAGGGGAGAGCGAGGAACATAAGAAGGCCCGTGAAGACTATGAGGCGGCCCTTAAAGAATATGAGGAAAAAGAAAGAGCTGCCGCGGAAAGCAGCAGGACCGTAAGACAGTATACGACTGCACTTCAGGATCTGCAGGAAATGGCAGAGTCCCTGGAAGAGGGCAGGAAGATCTATAACGAAAAATCAGCGCGTCTGACACAGGATGTAAGGGAGCGTTTTGCTGCAAAAGCAATGCCCGAGGGGGCGGAGAAGCTGGGAACCCAGGTGCAGATCACTGAGGGCTTCACAAAGATCAGCAGGGAAGATGAGCAGAAGAGGCGTGAGACGGAAGCTGAGATCGATAAGGTGATCAAAGCGCGTTACGCCGCGGATCAGGCGGAAAGGACCAGGACGGAGACCAGGAAGCTCAGGGTCAGAAGTCTGGACGAATACCGCAGGATGGAGCAGGAAGCCGAGCAGGCAAGGGCGGATGCGTTTGTGTATTGCAGGGATAAGGATGAGCAAAAGTGGTTAAATGACAGCGACAGGCATTACTTTGCGGCCAATCAGGACTGGGCGGATAAAAGCTGGAACCCCGGCAGACTGGGTATCCATGAGTTCGCAAAGGCTGCGAAGGTTTATGAGGAAGACTTCCAGGCGGCAAGAAAAGCTCCTGATGTAAATACGGAGGCAGGCAGAAAGAGACTGGCGGCAGCGGCGATGAACCGTTACCGTTCAAAGCTGGCGCTTCAGCTTACGGAAAAGCAGAACATCAAGCTGGCTATCGAAGAGGAAAACGATAAGAGAAAAGAGGCCAGAAAAAAGGAAGCGGCGCAGAAAAAGGAGCTCGGCGAAAAGGCAGATCAGGCATTTCTTAACGAACAGTATGCACAGGAGCTACAGTCCGCATCCCGGGCAGTCAATTTCGCCGGACTCAAATATCTTGCAACCCACATGGCTAACAGCGCCCTCAAGGGTGCATCTTCCATGCTGCAGGATGCAGTGACGACAACTACGGAGGCACAGATAAAGGCGGCAGCCCGTGAGATGGAATCAAAACTGAAACAGCTGCGTAAAGACCGGGAAGACGTGGAGAAGAGCATTAATGCCACAGCACGCATGAACGGAACACAGCTGACTGTAGCTAAGGGGAACACGCCTTCTCAGAATCTGCAAGATCCCGAACTGTTAAAAGGTATATCACAAAACGCGGCAACTTTAAGCCGGCTGGTCAGTGAACGTGAACGGATAGATGCCGAGATAGCGGAAACTGAAGAGAAACTGGCGGCCAGAAGGATAGAAGAAAAGAAGGAACTGGAAGAGGCGGAACATACTTTCAGGGAGAAGCTTGGATTCAACAGAGACAGCGTTGCGGATAAAAGCAGGTCAGCTGCCATAGAGAACATCGCAAGAGGCGAGGCAGTAGTAAAGATGCAGGAGGAGGGTAAGATCTCCAGGGAGATGACGGATACCCTGCTTCGAAGCGTAAACTTATCCCAGAGCTCGGCTATGTCTGCCGAGGCCATGCAGCTCCATGCCCTTCATGACCAGGATGAGACCATACGTCGGATCAACGATGTAAGCAGCGTACTCAGTGCCTGCTTTACCGAGAAGGGTAAGGACAGGATAGACATGCTCGTCGAAGGCGCTAAGGCTTTACGGAATCTGGCGGATATGGTAGCGAATACGGCTGCGGCCGGCGGCCTGGAATTTGAACTTCCGGATGAGATCGATATAAAAGCAGGTCTTGATAGTGCGCTGGATACGCTTAATTCAACCATAACAAGGCTTAAAGGCAAAGACGGGACAAAGACGGAACATACCGTTGACGAGCTGGTAGAGATGGCAGAGGCATGGCAGCAGGCACTTAATACTTTCCAGCAGAGCTTTGACCGGATGGAGGAGGAAAGCCACCGCCGTTACGACAATAACCGGCGTCTTAAGGAAAGTGCAGAGCGCAGGCTGGATGAGTTTGCCGGACAGGACAGGCTGGATGCACCGGAATTCACGGATGAACAGGCACAGCTTCAGAGCAGGCGGGTGAACGAGATCGCGGACAGGCAGATAGAAGCATACCGTCTTGCAGCAAGGTCCGTACAGGCGGATCTGGATAAAGTAAAACCTATTGAGGAAGAGAAGGCGAGGGAAGCGGAAGAAGCAAAGAAGAAGCTGGATGAAGCAAGAGCAAGCCTCAAAGCCGTAGAAGATAAGGAACTCCCTGCTAAGGAAGTGAGTAAAGAAGCGGAAGAAGAAGCCGAAGAAACTGC
>JAFZOW010000014.1 GCA_017552715.1 Lachnospiraceae bacterium | reverse complement strand
GCCGCACGTTATGCTGCCGAGCAGGAAGCTGCCGGTATCACTGCCAAGGGTCTGGCCGAAGCTAATGCCATCAAGGCCAAGGGTCTGGCGGAAGCTGAAGCCATGGAGAAGAAGGCCGAGGCTTATAAGAAGTATAACGGCGCAGCCGTTATCGAGATGATGGTGAAGATCCTGCCCGAGATGGCAGCCGAGGTAGCAAAGCCCCTGGCCTCCATCGATAAGGTGAACATCTATGGCGGCGGATCCGACGGCAGCGGTGTTTCCTCCGTTTCCGGCAATCTTCCCGTGGTGATGAAGCAGGTCTTTGACACCATGACCGAGGCTACCGGCGTAGACTTCACCGAGATCATGCGCGCCTCCACCTATGATGCCAAAGTCACGAAGAACATCAATGTCAGCGGACTGGAAGGCGTTGTGGCCAGGAGCGAAGAAGAGTAAGCGCCATCGAATATCCCGAAGTGCTGACTGAAGAAGCTTTTACTTACCAAAAATGCAATATATGCCCGCGGGGCTGTGGCGTTGACCGTCACAGCTCTGCGGGTTTTTGCAAAGCGGGCACCTTTCCCGTACTTGCCCGGGCCGCCCTGCATTACTGGGAAGAACCCTGCATCTCCGGTAGCCGGGGTTCCGGAGCCCTCTTTTTTTCCGGCTGTAATCTGCGTTGTGTTTACTGCCAGAATGCCGAGATAAGCCGAAAGCCTGCCGGCAGGGAAGTAAGCAGCGGAAGGCTTTGCGAGCTCTTTTACGAGCTGAAGGAAAAGGGTGCCAACAATATCAATCTCGTCACAGCCGATATCTGGCTTCCCACCGTTGCCGAAGCGATAAGCAGAGCGAAAGAAGAGGGCTTTGAACTGCCCTTTATCCTGAATACTTCGGCCTATATCACCGTAGAGAGCCTTAAAAAACTGGAAGGACTCATCGACATCTACCTTCCGGATCTTAAATATCTTCGCAGCGAAGACGCGGGGCGGTACAGCCTCGCTGCGGATTATCCCGAAGCCGCCGGACATGCCATAGATGAAATGGTTCGCCAGCAGCCCGACTGTCATTTCCGGGATACGAAAGAAGGGCCCATGATGACCCGCGGGGTACTCCTGCGGCATCTGCTGCTCCCGGGAAAGCTCATCGCTGCCAAGCAGATCGTAAAATATCTGCATGAACGCTACGGCGATCATATATATATAAGCCTGCTGGATCAGTATACCCCTCCGGAAGGGCTTTCCGGCTTTCCGGAGCTTTTGAAAAGACCTACAGGCCGCGAATACAAAAGCCTTACCGACTATGCCGCAGCCCTGGGTATCACAAAAGCCTATGTCCAGTCTCCGGAAGCTGCCGTAAGCGACTATATCCCCGCCTTTGACGGGAGCGGTCTTTAAGCCTTAACTGCTTGCGGGCATTTTGCGGATATGCTATAATATACCGGTATCTTTCTAAAGAAAGGGGACGGGGTTTGAAATCGATTCAGAGCAGGATCATATTGACGATCTCGCTGATCGTTTTTGTAGTTGTTGCTGCTTTTACCTTTACCTCTATCGGACGAACCAACGCCATACTCCGTATCGATTCCGATCAGATCCTTCAATCTGCAGCCGAATACCAGTCCAGCAATATAGACGATGATCTGCGTGCCACGGAACAGTCTGTGGGAACGATCTATAACTATGCCATAAAAAGGGCCGAAACCTACCGGGATTTCCTTACCGATCCGGAACAGCGCAATGCTTATACCTACGATATCTCGGAGCTGGGTAAGAGCATCGCCGAAAATACCGACGGAGCCATGTCCATCTATCTTCGCTATAATCCCGAGGATAAGGATGCCTCGGACGGCTTCTGGTATACTGTCAACTTAAGTGACGGTTCCTGGCAGCCTTCCATCCCTACCGACATGACTCTCTACGATGAAAATGATGTGGAGCATGTAGGCTGGTATTATGTTCCTGTAAAGGCCGGTAAAGCCATGTGGATGGATCCCTATTACAACGCCAATCTGGGCGTTGATATGATCTCCTACATCATCCCCTATTATCATGAAGATCACACCGTGGGCATCATGGGTATGGATATCAGCATGGACATGCTGAAGGATATGGTAGCGCAGATCCAGGTTTATTCCAGCGGGGCCGCCTTTCTCATGGCCCGTAACGGTGACCTGATCTATCACAGGGACTATCCCGACGGCATCAGCTTCAGCGCCCTTCCTCAGGAAGAGCAGCAGTATTTCCTCAGCATACGCAACACATCAAAAGACAAGGTGGTGGCAGGGAAAAACTTAAGCGGTGTGCGTCAGAAGCTCATCTTAAAAGAACTCCGTAACGGCATGGTGCTGGGTATCTATGCGCCGCAGTCCGAGATCAACCACCCCCAGGCCATTTTGCTGCGTCAGCAGCTGATCTTCTCGGCACTGATCCTCATCCTGGCCATCATCCCCTGTCTGATCTTTGCCCGAAGCATCATACGCCCGCTCAAAAAGCTGACCACCGTTGCGGAACACTATGCCGAAGGGAATTATGAAGAAGAACTGAGTCTTTCCGGTGATGACGAGCTCGTCACTTTATCCCGCAGCATGCAGAGTATGGCGGCTGCCCTTCAGCAGCAGATCGAAGCAGCCGATTCTGCCAACCGGGCCAAAAGCGAATTCCTGGCCAATATGAGCCACGAGATACGCACACCCATCAATGCGATACTTGGCATGAACGAAATGATCATGCGGGAGGCCAGCGACCGGCATATACGCAATTATTCGGCCAATATAAGAACAGCCGGGCGTACCCTGCTTTCACTGATCAACAGCATACTTGATTTTTCCAAGATCGAAGACGGGAAGATGGAGATACTCCCGACAAATTACGATCTGGCCACCCTGATCAACAATCTGATCAATTCCGTATCCGAAAGGGCCAGGGAAAAGAAGCTGGAACTGATCACGGATATCGACGAAAACCTTCCTTCCCGCCTGATCGGAGATGATGTACGCATCACACAGGTACTTATGAACCTCTTAAGCAATGCCGTGAAATACACGGACGAGGGACAGGTATGCTTAAAGATATCGGATGCCGGAAGGGAGGAAAATTCCATCCTTCTCCATTGTTCCGTCCGGGATACGGGAAAGGGCATTAAAAAAGAAGACATCTCCAAGGTATTCGAAAGCTTCACCCGCATAGACGAGAAGAAAAACCGCAACATCGAAGGCACCGGCCTCGGAATGGCCATCGTTTCCAGGCTTCTTCATCTGATGGACAGCAAACTGAAGATCGACAGCGATCTCGGAAAAGGATCGGAGTTTTCTTTCGACCTAAAGCAGGAGATCGCCGATTCGAGTCCCATGGGTAATTACGAGAAAAGAGTCTGGGTCAGCGAGCATAAGAGTTCTGCTGACGACAGCCTTACCATGCGGGGCGCCCACATTCTGGTAGTTGATGATAACGAGATGAACCGCAAGGTGGCCCGCAGCCTTATGAAGATCTACGGCATCACTCCGGATCTGGCCTCTTCCGGCAAGGATGCCCTGGAGCTGCTGCAGCAGAAGCAATATAACCTCATCTTCCTGGATCACATGATGCCGGGGATGGACGGTATAGAAACCCTTAACAGGATACATGAGAAAAAGCTGATCGGACGCCACTGCAAGGTGATCGCCCTTACGGCCAATGCCGTGGCGGGAGCACGGGAGAGTTATCTGGAAGCCGGTTTTGATGACTACCTTTCCAAACCCATAGAAGTTCAGGATATGGAAAAGATACTGCTGGCTTATCTGCCCGTGGATCTTATAAGCCACAGGAGCACGGAAAAAGATACCAGAGCTCCAAAAGAAGATCTGCCCAAACCCGCTTCGGAGGGTATGATCGTTATGGAATTTTCGCCCAATCCTCCCGTAACGGCAGGCGATCCGGCCGACCCCGACAACAAGGAAAAAGCCCTGGCCCACTTCGGGATAAGCCAGTCCTACGGACTGAAGTACTGTGCAGGCAGCCGCAGCTTTTATGAGGAGATGCTTAAGGACTACGCCCTCAGCCGTTCCGATAAATGCGACGAACTGCATAAGCTTTATAACGAAAAAAACTGGGATGAATACCGCATAAAGATCCACGCCCTTAAGAGCTCCGCCAAGACCATCGGTGCCATCGACCAATCCAATTCCGCCAAAGCCCTGGAGGATGCTGCACGGAACAAGGATATCGGATACATAGAGCTTCATCATCAGGAATACCTGGACAGCTACAAAGAAATGGCCGAGAATATCATAAGTCTTTTTCCCGGAGGGGATGAATGAAAGAGAAAGAACGGATCTTAATCGTCGATGACGACCGCACCATCATGCGGACGGTGGGGCAGATCATCCGGGATGCCGGCATGCAGGTCGGTGCCCTGCCCGGAGGACAGGAACTTCTGGATTACGTTGCCGAGGGCAAAACAGCGGACCTGATCCTTCTGGATATCTATATGCCCGGGATGAACGGCTTCGAGACCCTCCGGAAGCTGCGTGAATACGAGAAGCTCCACAATCTGCGGGAGATCCCCGTGGTGATACTTACGGCGGATGAAAGCCAGAAGATGGAATCCCACGGCTTTACCGAGGGAGCACTGGATTATATACGCAAACCGGTGGAAGCGGATGTTCTGATCCATCGCGTGCGCAATATCCTCCGCAATTCACAGCGCATCATGGAGCTTTCCGAGGAGGCCGCCAGTGATCCGTTGACCGGTCTGCCCAATAAAGCCAGCTCCAATCAGCAGCTTATACAGATCTGCAAGGATGAGGCAGGAACACTTCTTGTCATCGATCTTGACAGTTTCAAGCTTGTAAATGACCTATACGGTCATGAAATGGGCGACCGTTTTCTGAGCGGCTTTGCGGAAGTACTCCGTTCCGGTCTGCGGGAGGGGGATGTAGCCGGTCGTATCGGCGGCGATGAGTTTGTCGCTTTCCTAAAAGGTATTACCGAACGCGCGGATGTACGAAACGCGGTACTGCGCCTGAACAACAGACTCAAGGAAATGGCAGAGGAGATCCTGAAGGAAACCACCGTGATCCCTCTGGGAGTATCCGCCGGCGCGGTGATCACCCCCGGAAATGCCGATTTCAAAGTACTTTTCAGCAAGGCGGATAAAGCCCTTTACATGGTCAAGCAGAACGGCAAGCACGACTGCGAGATCTACAACGAACAGGAAAGCCGCAAAGCTTACGACGAATCAAGAGCCGAGGATCTGCGCCGTCTCAGCACCATCCTTAATGAACGCAACGTAGGTTCCCATGCACTCTGGCTCGGGCAGGATGCCTTCGGCAATATCTACCGCTATATGCTGCGCTATATACAGCGCTATCACGAGCGTGCCTATAAGCTGCTCTTTACCATCAATCCCATAAACGGTGTCAGTGCGGGAGAGGATTTTTCCATCGTGGTGGGGCAGTTCGGCGAGATACTCCGCAACACCCTCCGCAACAGCGACATCATGATGCAGAGCGCCGCCAACCAGTTCTTCCTTCTGCTCCCCATGGTACTGGAGCGGGATATACAGAAAGTGGTGGACCGTATACTCCTGAACTGGAAACGTACGGATTACTATTCCGGCACCCGCATCTCCTACGAGACCGAGTCGGTGATCTCGGACAACAGGGAAGAATGGACGAAAGAGCGCGAGAAAGAAGCCCACATCTATGTGGTGGATGACGATGTGAGCAATATGAAGATCGCCGGCATGATCTTAAGTGATGCCGGAATGCACGTTACGGCTTTGAACGGCGGACGGGCGCTGCTGGATAAGCTCAGTACCGGTGAGCGGCCGGATCTTATCCTTCTGGATGTGCTGATGCCGGATATGGACGGCTTCGAAACCTACAAACTCCTCCGTGGTCAGGAACTGAGCGGAGAAGAGACCCCCGTGATCTTCCTTACGGCGGATGACGACGATGAGACCGAAACCCTGGGACTGACCATGGGAGCCATGGATTTCATCCGTAAACCTTTTGTTCCGGACATCCTGATCATCCGCGTGCGTCACACCCTGGAGCTGGTGCGCCTGCAGCGGAATCTCACCAGCGAGCTGGTACGCAAGACCAGCGAAAACGAAGAGCTCTTCCTCCAGGTGGTGCAGTCTCTTGCGGGAGCCATCGATGCCAAGGATGCCTATACCAACGGCCATTCCCGCAGGGTTGCGGAATACGCCCGGGAGATCGCCACGCGCTACGGCTACAGCGACGAAGCGCAGAATAACATCTACGTCATCGGCCTTCTGCATGACGTGGGTAAGATCGGCATCCCCGACGAGGTGATCAACAAGACCTCCAGGCTTACGGACGAAGAATTTGCCATCATAAAGACCCACCCCGAGAAGGGCGCCGTCATACTCACCAATATCCGCAACATGCCCAATCTTGTTGCCGGAGCCCGCTGGCATCATGAACGTTACGGCGGAGGCGGCTATCCCGACGGCCTGTCTGGAGAAGAGATCCCGGAAGAGGCCCGTATCATCGCAGTGGCTGACGCCTATGATGCCATGACCAGCAACCGCAGCTATCGAAACATCATGTCCCAGGCAGAAGTACGCGCCGAGATAGAGCGCTGCTCCGGCAGCCAGTTCGACCCCCGCTTTGCCGACATCATGCTGCGTATGATCGACGAAGACATCGAATACAACATGAGAGAGAAGAAGTGATCGTCTATCAGGCCCCCATGGAGGGCATCACCGGCTATATATTCCGCAATGCGCTTCACGATCTTAAGGATAACGGGATCGTGAAGTTTTTTACGCCCTTCATCGTGCCCCGCCCCAAGAAAGGCATGCAGGATAAGGAGCGCCGCGATCTGCTGCCCGGGAACAATCCCGGCATAAAGCTGATCCCGCAGATACTCTGTAACCGTGCCGGAGATTTCCTTGCCCTGGCCGACGAGATCCACGAAAAATACGGCTGGGATGAATTCAATCTGAACGCCGGCTGCCCCTCCGGCACCGTGACTTCCCATAATAAAGGAGCCGGTATGCTAAGGGATACGGAAGAGCTGAAACGTTTTCTGGACAGCATCTTCAGTCACAGCAGCTTACGCATTTCCGTAAAGACCCGTCTCGGCATCGATGACGAGCGGGAATTCGAAAAACTCCTTCCTCTGTATGAAAGCTTTCCTCTTTGCGAGCTGATCGTGCACGCCCGGGTGCTGGCGGATCAGTACCGGGGGCCTGCACGTTATCGCTATTTCAATGATGTGGCAGCCCGCTGCAGGCTTCCTCTGATATATAACGGCGACATCTTCACTCCGGAAGATCCCGCCCGTATGTTTGACGGATCCGGGGCCGAAGCCGGCCTGATGCTGGGCCGAGGCCTTATAGCCGATCCGGCTCTGGGCCGCGAACTGAATGGGGGAGAGCCCCTCTCCACCCAAGAGTTCTCTTCTTTTTACGAAAACATCTATACGCAGTACTGTTCCTGTTTTGACAGTGATATGCCCCTGCTTTATCATATGAAAGAACTTTGGAGTTACTGGGCCGGGCGTTTTCCGGAAGAGCCCCGGCTGTTAAAAGCCATACAAAAAAGCAAAAGACGCAGCGATTACGAAGAAGTGATCAGGAGGATCCTATGAAAGCCATATTTGATACTCATGTGCATTATGATGATGAGGCCTTTGACGAAGACAGGGATGAGCTTATCAAAAGCCTGGCTGAGAGGGGAGTGGCAAAGGCCGTGGATGTGGGAGCCAGCATTTCTTCCAGCCGGCGCGCCAGGGATATCGCCGCAGCGTATCCTGATATCTTTTTCAGCGCCGGAGTTCATCCGGAGGATGTTCCGGAGCTGGAAAAAGCAGGGCTAGATGAGATACGGCAGCTGCTTAAGGAAGAAAAATGCGTAGCTCTGGGAGAGATCGGCCTGGATTATCACTGGAAGGACGTGGCGCCGGAGCTCCAGAAACACTGGTTTGAAGAACAGCTTAAACTGGCGGAAGAGAGCGGAAAGCCGGTGATCATCCATTCCAGGGAAGCCGCAAGGGATACGGCGGATATGCTTCATGCCCATCCCGCTGTAAAGGGTGTGATCCACTGCTTTTCCTACGGCAGGGAGATGGCACGGGAATTCCTGGATATGGGTTATTATATCGGGATCGGCGGTGTGCTTACTTACAAAAACGCCAAAAAACTTGTGAAAGCTGCCATGGATACACCCATGGAGCGCATCGTCCTGGAAACAGACGGACCATATCTTTCCCCGGAGCCCAGGAGGGGAAAGCGTAACGATTCCGCGAATATCATATACGTTATAGTAAAACTGGCGCAGTTAAAGGGGATAAGCGAAGAAGAAGTGCGTGCCGCAGCCTGGGAAAACGCTCACAGGCTCTACGGGCTCAGTGCTTCGTAAAGCGGCGCATGACTCTGCCCACCAGCGTGATGGCAGGTCCCAGCAGAAGGGTCATGGCTATGATGCCTATAGTAGGTATGCCTCCCGCCAGCAGCCCCGTCAGCACCACAAGCGCATCACAGCAGATGCGGATGATAAAAAAGGGAAGCTTAGGAATGCGGCGGATCAGCAGATCCGCTATGATCCTGCAGCTGGCATCATAAGGTGAAAGCCCCGCATCCGCATTCATATAAACAGCTGCCGCAATAACAAAGCCGATCAGGCAGACGGCAAAGATCAGCGCCCGGGAGGGCTGAGCTGTAAAGAGAGTATCGGGAAAAAGCTTTTTCCAGAGCCAGGTAAATAAATCCACATAATAACCGATCAGCACCATATTGAATATGGTACCGGGTCCGATGAGGCGCCGGTTTAACAGGATAACAAACAGCAGAAAGGCAGCATTCAGGATCAGCTGCCAGTTTCCCAGACTCCAGCCCAGCCGTTTACACAGAGACAGATTCATAAAGGTATAGGGATCCGTGCCGTAGTTCACCTGCACCAGGAAGGACAGGAAGAAGCCCATGAAGAAGATCCCCACAAAGCTCAGCAGGGTCTTTTTCAGAAAAGCTTTCATATCAAAAGGGATCTTCTTTTCTTCTTTTTTCATAACGGACTCATTCTATATGTTATCGGGACGGAAGTCAATGAATTTATCACGATACGGGCAATGCTGCTATTCATTTTAAGGAGTTTTCAGCCGATATATATTTATAATGTAGTGTCCGGACGGATAGTATCCCAAAAGCCCCGCAGATCACTATATTCACATACACGAAGCGAGGCGTTAGAAACAGATCACTTTCGGAAAGGAATCTTAACATGAATAAAAAGCTGATCAATTTCCTGAACTGGATCATGACCCTGGTGCTGCTTGTAAGCTTTTATCCCGCAGAAAGCCTGCTGGCCGCGGGAGCGGAGCCTGTGATGGAAGCGGAAGAGGAGAGTACTCCCGAGGGGGAAGGTGATTCGGCGTGGCTGGCAAAGTACACTTACAGAAAACTCTACGATTACGTCATCCTGAAAGAATACAAGGGAACGGAAACAGATGTCCGCATCCCTGCATCGGCCAATGTAGCCGGAACGGAGTATCCGGTTGCGATCGAAGCGAATTTTGATTGCGGGACAATTAAGGATCTGTCCTTTGAACCATACGTTTATTATATCTTTCTGAATAACGACAATACGATCTTTAACGGAAGCCAGAAAAGATTTGACTTTGTAAATAACTTTACAAAGATCAATCTGGAAACGATCGACCTACGAAATCTGAAGATCTCACCTTTGCACGAAACTCTTCCGTATTGGCAGACTTTCAGCCATTTTTCCAGTCTCAGATCCGTCAGCATGGATGTTGCCGACATGACTTCAATCTATACGAAGGCCACTTTTCTGAATTGCATAGCACTCGAACACGTAGATCTGAGCGGGTGGACGAATTATGCGCCAAGCACTGCCGAGCAGATGTTTCAGGATTGTTCGTCTATCGAAACCGTCGAAATGCCTGCCGGTTTCAAACCCCAGAACATCGGAAGCATCTTCGATCACTGCGTAAAGCTGAAAAACATCAATACTTCATCCTGGGATGCTTCGGAGCTGAGCGGTCTGCATATGGCGTTCCGGGGATGTGAATCACTGGAAGAGCTTGATCTCAGTAATTTCAACGTCAGCAAGGTCAAAAACTTTTACAGTACGTTTTCGGCCTGTACTTCATTAAAAACACTGAACCTTAGCGGCTGGACCGTTTCCGGGAGTGATCTGTATATGGATGGCATGTTTGACGACTGCAGTTCCCTGGAGGAACTGGATCTGAGCGGTTTTGACCTTTCCGGACTGTTTACCCCAGGCAACTGCTTCTCCTTATCCGAGTGCACGGCCCTGATAAAGGTAAAGACTCCCAAAGCTCTGATGAGCGGTGCGGTGATCCCCCTGCCTGATGTCATGCTGGATTCTGCGGGAGGGGAGCATACGCAGATCGACCAGAGCTGTTTAAGTACCGTATTGGTCAGAGAGCCACAAACAAGCACTCACCTCGTCCGCTTCTTAAACGACGACAAGAGCCAGATCGGTGAGACCCAGACCGTAGCAGACGGCGGATCCGCAACAAAACCTGCAGACCCCCAATCCGTCCTTCACCCCGGCTGCAAATTCCTGTACTGGGAAACCAAGAATGCCGCAGGAGAAAAACTCAGCGGTTACAGTGCCGTAAACAATATACGCGAAGACCGTGATATCATCGCGGTATATGACCTGCCGGAATATTATATCAGTTACTACAATGATGACGGAAGCTTTATCCAGAAGAACGGCCCCTTCCGGGACGGGGAGTATGCCCTGTCCGTAGCACCTGTGGTCACCACAAAGCTCCATGCCGGCGAAGCGGACAAGTATAAGTTCAAAGGCTGGAATTATGAACCTTCCACATACAGGGAAGGCGGCCCTATTTCCTCCGATGTAAAAGCGACAGCCGTTTTTGAACTCATCGGTTCAGATCCCGGCCCCGGCCCGGATCCCGATCCTGATCCCGATCCCACGCCTGATCCCACGCCCGATCCCGATCCGCAGCCCGGTCCGGTTCAGACCGTAAGTTTCGACGGAATTGAGATCTGTTTTGCCGAAAACGGCA
This sequence comes from Lachnospiraceae bacterium, assembly GCA_017552715.1. GTDB lineage: Bacteria > Bacillota > Clostridia > Lachnospirales > Lachnospiraceae > NK4A136. The sequence continues at coordinate 68,967 of JAFZOW010000014.1, read as the reverse complement.
CAGCTTCTCTTGCTACTTATTACACCGGTGCCCCCATAAAACCGGAAGTGATCGTACGCTTCGGCGGCGCCGTATTGAAAGAGGGTGTTGATTACCGGCTCAAATACAGTAACAATCGCAAGGTAAGCAGCCTAAAAAAGAGAGCCAGGATCATCATATACGGAATGGGAAAATTCTCCGGCAGCCGTTCCCTTTACTTTACCATTGTTCAAAAGCCTCTCTGCGCCAGCAATGGCGAGCTTTCGGAAGGGATCTTTTTAGACGGCCTCACTCTGAAACAGGGTGCCAGGCCAAAGATAAAACTATATTATAACGGCCGCCTGGTGGATAGGAAAGAATACAGTCTTTACTGGAATCAGGCCGACGATAACATCAGCATTTCTGCCAGAAGCGAAGGAAACTTCAGCGGCAGCATAGAAGGAAAGCGGCTGAACCGCCTTGCTGCGGCCGCTTATGAGAAGTACGGAATAAGGGTAAGCCTCTTTAATACGGATAAATACTTTAACGGCAACAGCCAGATCCTCAAGGAGAACGAACTGGTGGTCACCGATGCCTCCGGTTTTGTAAAACTGCAGAAGGGACGGGATTATACCATATGCTATTCTGAAGATCGTGTAAACGCAGGCCGTGTAAAGCTCCGCGTCTTCGGAAAGGGAAATTACCATGGAAGCATCGCGGTCAGTTACCGTATACGCCCCGCCAGCGTTTCCTCCATGACCGTGAGCCTGATACCGGAATCGGACGGAAGTACTGCATACAGCTACCGCAAGGCCGGCGTATATCCCGAAACTGTCGTTACAGCCACATTGGCCGGCAGAACATATACCCTGGCAGAGGGCCGGGATTATGATGTAAAGTACAGCGGGAACAGAAAGGTCGGAAACAGTGCCTGTGCAAGCATACGATTTAAAGGCAATTTCAAAGGCTGTGCTACTGTAAACAAGTATTTCTCCATCACCCCCGCCGACTTAAGCGATGCCGAGGTCTATGTGTGCGATATGAAATACGACAAGCCCGGTGAATACCGTTCAAAACCTGTGGTGATCCTGAACGGAGAACTGGTATCCCCCTCCGAATACAAGGTCAGCTATCTTGATGAAAACGAAAGTGAACTGAGAGGAAAGCTTTATCTCGGAAGCGGAGAAGAGAGAGATATACGCATATTGGTTAATGCAAAGAACAAGAACTATTGCGGCCGCAGCGGAAGCCTAAGCTATACAGTAAGGGACAAAGCCGACCTTTTGGATATATCCGCGGCAAAGATCTCGCTGATGAACCGCAAGACTTCGGACACCCTTACCGGAGTTCAGTACAGCAGCAAAGAGATACGCTTTGACCCTGCGGATGACGAAAGGGCTGCAGACCTTGCCCTTCGTCTTTCAAAGAATTACGGCTATCTGAGCGAGGATATCTATAAGTACTTTGAGGTGATCTATGCCGATCACATCGCCCCCGGAAAGGCCAGCGTGATCCTGATCCCGAAGGACGGCAGTGAGCACAGCGGAATATGTAAAGGAAGCTTTAAGATAAAGAAGAAGAAGTTCCGGGAGATCAGGTAAACATGATAAAGCTGGTAGTAAGTGATCTGGACGGTTGCCTTCTGGACGGGCAGGGTAAGCTGCCGCCAGGATTTGACGAAGTTTTTCATCTGATGGAAGAAAAAGGCGTATTGTTTGCCGCGGCAAGCGGAAGATCCATAGCCGGTCTTAAGAGGCCTTTCGGAGAGTATTCATCAAAAATGGCTTTTGTTTCGGATAACGGCGCCTGCATATATCATAAAGAGGAGCAGCTGTTTTCCAGAACGATCACCAGAGCGGATCAGCTCCCCATATTCGAGGAAGCCCGGAAGCATAAGGATCTTATCACGATAGCCTGTGGCCTGCAGAATGCCTGGATACAGGATACAGCCGGCTTGAGCGCCGACGAGACCGGGGAATTAAAAAAGTATTATCCGTCCTGGAAGGAAGGAAAATATGAAGAGATCCCGGAAGAGGTCCTCAAGATCGCTCTCTTATATTTTGGTGACATCGAGAAGAATATCTACCCGTTTTTTGAAAAGTTTAACAACGACCGTTTGATCTGCAAAGTAACAGCATTTAAGTGGATCGATATTTATGACGCCGGCGTTTCAAAAGGTACGGGCGTAAAGGCGATACAAGAGCTTCTGAGTATCGGAAAAGATGAAACCATCGTATTCGGCGATTATCTTAACGATCTGTCCATGGCCGAGCATGCCGTAAGATCTTATGCTCCTTCAAACGCACATGAAGAGGTGAGGAAAAGATTCACAAAAACCATAGGTTCCAATGGAGAAGGGGCGGTGGTGGAGGCTATAAGGAGGGAGCTTAGTCTGCCGGATTAGCTCTATATTGTTCTATAAGATTGTTTGGAAGATACGGTCACACAAAGTCAGGCATTTTGCCTTCAAAGATCGCCGGATTTTTCGGAGACATAAACTATAACATTGAGTTAAACGCAGCAAGAAATATCCGGCAAGCGTTTGCAGAATTTGTTTCTCACACTGCGATATCCGGCAAGCAAAGCTTGCCGGATATCGTTTGGAGGGGGCTAAAGCCTCCCTCCAAACTCAAATATGCATTCCTCAAAATCCGGCTAAAAGCAAGCTTTTCCCGGATTTTTCGTCATACATATTTGCAGTGTGAGAGGAGAGGCTTTATATGTATATATGCGTTAAATTATAGTTTTACGCAATACTATATTGACATTTTCCGGGGGAGTGGTATAATGTTGACATAAGGGAATTATGTTAACTATGAGGGTTTTGTCATGCTGGAGAAAGAAAATCTCACAAAAAAGATCATGTCATTCTGCGACAGGCTGCCGGAATTCTGTTCCCCCTTTCTTCTGGAAACCGGAACTGAAATGGCCAACACAACACGCCTTGCATATGCACATGAACTGGAATGGTTTTTCGGATACCTGGTGAACTTCAAACCGGATTTCTGCGACATGGATCCCAGGGATATCAGCCTGGAGGATTTTAAGAAAGTTAATTCCCAGGATATCTCCAGATACCTGACCATCATACGCGATCAGGGACGCGCCGAACGCACCGTAGCTCGTAAACGAGCCGCTCTGTCGCGTTTTTTCTCTTATCTGACAGCCAACCGCATGGTTCCCTTTAATCCCGTGAATGCTGCCGTAAAGGTTAAGATCCACCAGAGCGACGAAGTTTTGCATCTGGATATGCGCGAACAGATCCGTTTTCTGGATGCCGTTGATTCCGGCGACGGCCTGACCCGCCGCCAGCAAAAACATCATGAACGTTATCGCACACGTGATCTTGCATTGATAACTTTGCTTTTGGATACCGGTATGCGTGTATCCGAACTCCATGCCATTGATATTGCGGATATGGATCTGGACAAATGCAGCGTGGTGATCATACGAAAAGGCGGAAATATGCAGACCATCTATTATTCCGACGAATGCCGCGACTGTATACGCGAATACCTGGATCAACGCAAAGTTAGTCATGCCGAACTCAATAAACGCGATCCTTTATTTGTGACTTCCGGAAATAAACGCCTGTCCATACGGGCCATCGAAGTCCTTGTAAAGAAATATGCGATATCTTCCATCCCCGGTAAAGGCGTAAAGATCTCACCGCACAAGATGCGTTCTTCCTTTGCCATGGAGTTTTATGCCGAAGAAAAGGATATTCTGGCTCTCCAGCGCAAAATGGGCCACAAAAACATCACTGCCACCAACATCTACGCCAAGGCCACCGATAAAAAGATGCGCGAGACCCGCTCCGTCCTGGAGGAAAGACGCAAACGCCTGCGCGAAAACCCGGATGAGGAGGAATGACAAAACCGGCGGCCATAAGGCCGCCGGCTTCTCTTAAGTAATGATCTTGTTTTACTTCTGATCCAGGGACATGGATGTGATGGTAAAGGTACCGGAGCAGACCCCTGCATATCCCGAACCGGCTTTCGCCTTCAGGATCACCGTCGCTTTACCCTTTTCGATGTTGTCCGCATAGTAGATATCGAAGTTCGCTTCTATTTCGGCAGAGCTGAGAACCGTACCGCCGATATTCACGGACAGCTGCGGCGCATCGGCTTCTGCAGAGGAGAAGCTGATCTCTTTTCCGGTATAAGCTACCTTCTTGACCGTCTTTCCTCCCTGCACGAGCTTCACCTTCGCCTTGCTCACATCCTTGGCGGAATCTGCAGCCAGCACATTATAAGTAGCCGCCTTCGTGAAATCGTAATTCCCCTTACCACTTGCCGTCAGCGTCAGACCGTTCTTCGCTTCCGTAAGCGCATCCTTCTCGGCATACTCGATGCTCAGATCCTTCTTGCTAAGCAGGCGTCCGTATACGATCACCTTCACGGCCGGCTGGTACTTCCCGGTCTTTTTGAATACCATATCTCCGACGATCACCTTTACGGACGAATGAGGATCCGGCTTCGAAGCCTCGATCTTAAAGGTCTTTTCGCCACCGTAACTCGCGCCCTTATAGTTGCCGAGGAACTTAAGCGTAAAGCTGCCGGTTCCCAGCTTTTTGTTGGACTTATACGTGATCTTGTAGTCGCGCCCCTGCTTCAGGACCACAGAGTCGGCTTTTACTTCGATCGAGGGTTTCACGCCCTTCTTATTGTAGGAATAGGATGCGTTAAGGCCGTAAACGTTAATGGCAGCATCGCTGTTAGGAAGGATCTTGTAGGTCTTTTTAAACACACCGTTCCACATGCCTTTGGCTACAACAACCAGCTTTACGGTTCCGGCGTTTACATTTGCGGAATAGCTCACATCATAGTCGGTGCCCTTCATCAGATTGATCCCGTCCGGGCTCGTAACCGTCAACTCCGAGAAAGAAAGCTCGCGCTTAGCCCCGTTATACACTTTGGCTTCAGGCTTAAAGCCCAGCTTGACCTTTGCATTCTTATATGCATCCGCTTCTTTTTCCGTAACGGTCACAGTCAGGGTGCCCGTAAAGTTCCCTTTTCCCTTGAGGGTAAGCTGGTCACCACTCACTTCCGCCGTATAATCCTTATTGACTTTCAGGATCACACCCTTATAGGCTACGGTCGGTGCCGGCTTTTTGCCCTTCTGGTAGATCAGATTGCCGATCACCACATCGGGATCCGTCAGATCTTTCTGCTTGATATCAAAGCTCAGCACTCTTTTCTTGGTATAATTGCCCTTGCCGCTGACTGTGACCGTCGCCGTTCCGACCTTGACATTTTTGGAATAACGCAGCTTGTAATCCACGCCCTCGACCAGGACTCTTCCGTTATTCTTGACAAGTACTTCGGGTTTGATGGCAGCTCCGGTATACACAGCCGTGTATTTTCCTTCTGCATCCTTCGAAAGTACGGTATCCGTATCATCAAAGCCGATAAAAAGCCCGATGTCACTCTTCTGGCCAAGACGGACTGTTTTTGCTTTGGCGCCATCCGCATTTAAGGAAGTCTTTGCATAGGAATTTTCGGGATCATCACCCACATATGCTCCATCCGGCTCGATAAAACCATAACCTTCGGCAAAGATCAGGTCTTTCGACTTGGATATAGTGAATGCGCTTTCGCTCACATCAATGCTCAGTTCACCACCATCAAAATTGATGTCTCCACCGGAAAATACGCCGCCTTTTCCGCTAAGGCTTGTTCTGCCGCCCTTAAATTTCACCCCTCCGGCAGAGCCAAAGGTATACAACGCGTAACGGGTGCTCTCGCCGGCTTTAGCCTGGAGCTTCCCGTCCACGGTGATGAAATTCGAGCCGGCCGTGACGGTATGGCTCTTATCGGAATAAAGATCAAGATCACCCTTCAGTGTAAGATCACAGTTCACGGAGATAACGCTGCCGTCATAATTGCTCAGCCTTGCACTGCCATCAATGGTAAGTGTGCCCGCCATTTCTGTGCTTATCATAGCGTTGCTGTGACGTCCCATGATCCCCGTCACTCCGTTTAAGGTAAGCGTATGGGTATTGGGATTATAAGTACCCGTTCCGTCCTTAAGATTAGGGATATTGTCCTTATTTGCGGAATTGATCTGCACATCGCCGACCCAGAGGTCATAGTCTTCCGGCTTACGCCCGACATGAAGCTTGACAAGTCTGTTCCCGCTGTCAGGATCCACTACCGTAACAAGCTCTGTACTCTCTCCCACGTTTTGACGGACAATTTCAGCTTTCGCCGGGGAAGTGATGGCAGAATAAGTTCCCAGATTGATCCCCCCTTCTGTTCCCCAGGCCACAAGGGCAAAGCTGTATGTATTGTTGATATCAAAATCAATATCGCCGGTCATGGTGATCTTTCCGTTGTGCGATGCAACACCGGCACTGCCCGTAAAGCTGAATTCACCATCCAGAATGGAAACAAAACCGTCTTCCGCAGTTACACAATAGGTATTATCCGCATTGACTGTGATCTTTGAATCATGCCCGCGAAGAACGATATTCTTTTTGGCGTAGATGATAGAGCATTTTTTACCGCTGAAATCAAAGGTTCCCTCAAGTAGGAGGTTCTCGGCCGGCTGCATATCATCTGCATACACCACCGGTCCGTCGGGATTCGCGATCTTTGCGTCACCGGTGATCGAAACTGCCCCCGTAGTATAGATCTTGGCATCAAAATGGTCCGGCGTCTCATGGCTTCCGGTGATCCCCGTTACATTTTGCAGATTAAGAACTCTGTTATCCGGATCAAAGCTGCCGCTGGCATCCGTCCCCAAAAGGTTAGGTATGTTGTCTTTGTTTAGCGATGTGATCTGCTGGTCCCCGACCCATACACCATATTTTTCGGGTGTCGGCATAACACGGACCTCCGAAACGCTCGTTCCGTTTTTATCCGTGATCGTCACGATCTTTTGTGAACCGCTTTTTCCGTTTGATTTGACCTTTCCTTCTACAGGATTGACGATCTCCGTATTATCAAATACGATATCGGAATCATCACTTCCATACGCTGTCACAGGCTCCATAGCGGTACCGGTACTTTTAATCGTAACATCACCGCCCTCAAATTTGATCTTATTTGCAGCGATCCCGGATCTTCCCGAGATGTTTACCTTTCCAGTTTTCTTTTCAAAGGTGATATCTTTGCCGGCAGCAAGGCAGTATCCGCCATCATATCTGTCATCATTGAGGATCGTCAGTTCCGTATCCTCTCCCGCGATCGAGATAAAGCCGTTTTTTGCTTCTATTGCCGGAGTAATACCGTCGCCACCCTTCAATGTATGCTTTCCTCGGATGGTAATAGTGCAGTTCACATCATGCTCTGCATAGATCACCGGTCCGTTATCATTTGTAAGCGTTGAGTTTCCCATAAGCTGGACCATATCCGTTGTATAGATCAGCGCTTTCCGACTGCCGGAACCGATGTCATATCCTCCGTTGATCCCGGTCACGCCATCAAGGATAAGGAAAAAACCATAAAAATCCGAACCCACCTTCGTTACCTGAAGCTTTCCGGTACCGCCTACGAGATTCGGAATGTTATCGCAGTTTTTGGAAGTGATCTCGGTACCACCTACCCATACGCCATAGTGCTCTACTTCCGGATCACCGTCCGTCTCAGTCTCTTCCTCCGTATCATCCTCAGGCACCGGCTGCGCAGGCTCTTCCGGCTCTGCCGCTTCATCCTCCTGCACCTCCTCCGCTTCCACTACAGCTTCATCCCCTGTAGCCTCGTCTTTGTCCTGCGCATAAATGCGTAGACTGCTTCCCAGCTCACTGAAGATCAGGAGGAAAGCCAGCAGGAATGAAAACAATTTGCGCCCTACCCTTCGTTTCATCGATTTTCTCCTTTCTGAAACAATGCGAAAAAACTACGTGTTACTATATACTAAAGCTACTTAATGCAAGCCTTTCCGTATCTCTTCCAACAGCTCTCCGTATTCTTTCATGACCGGAGCATGGTTTTCCGCGATAAAGGCCACCTCGCCATCTCTGGCAGCATACTCCAGGGCCCGGGCTTTATCGGAAAGCTCCACGGCACCGATGTTCATGGACATACTCTTCAGCGCATGCACCAGGGTCCTGTATTCGGGCAGATCCCGTTTTTCAAACAGTTCATCCATTTCCCCGCGTTTATCCCATTCGAGATAATCCCCGATCAGCTCCTCCAAAAGATCTTCCATTCCTGCGGAATATTTAAGCCCGGTCTCGATATCCAAAGAAGGAAAACGGGCCGCCAGACTCCCCGGTGCCGGAGCAGACTTCTCGTCCTCCTTAAATCCAAGGACCGGCTCATCATACTTTCTTACATTTTCATCCATATGCCTCTCCTCTTTTTTCTCGCTTTTTCTCTCTTCACCGCCCTCACGTATCATATCGTCCGGAATATATTTAAAGAACATCTCCAGCATCTCTCTTTCCTGGATCGGCTTGGAAACATAATCCGCAAAGCCCGCATCCAGGAACATCTCCCTGGCCCCGGCAACAGCATTGGCCGTAAGAGCGATCACCGGTGTATCCGTATTCTTATGGTCCGTCTCTTCCTGCATATGCTTCAGGGTCTCCATGCCGTCCATATCCGGCATCATATGATCCAGGAAGATCATCTGGTATTTCTTTTCCCGTATGCGTTCCAGGCATTCGGCACCGCCGTAGACCGTATCCACGGTTGCCTGAGTGGATTTTAACAGACCTTTCGCCACGGTCAGGTTCATCTCCACATCATCTACTACCAGCACGGAAGCATCCGGTGCCGTCTTTCTTTCCGGTGCCTCTTCTTCACGACAGTGCAGAAAACTCTGATACCTCTCGGCAAAGTTTCCTACGGGATCCTCACGTATCACTTTCTGTTCCAGTGTTACCGTGAACACAGAACCTATGCCATATTCACTCTTGACCGAGATCTCCCCCCCCATCAGTTCCACAAGGCGCTTGGTAAGAGGCAGCCCCAGTCCCGTACCTTCGATGTGACGGTTTTTCTGCTCATCCAGACGGGTAAAGTTCTCAAAAAGCTTATCTATCTCATCTTCCCTGATACCGATACCTGAATCCTTCACGTCGATGCGCAGCCGGATCTGACCATTTTCCCGTTTTTCCTCCCGTATGCACAGTAACACCTTACCTTCTTCCGTGTATTTTATGGCATTGGACAGAAGGTTATTGATGATCTGGCGTATATGCACTTCATCACCGTATAAAACGGACGGCAGATCCTCACTGATATCCATCTCCAGCCGCAGCTTCTTTTCCCCGATACGGGCCTGATTTACATTATAGCAATCGTTCAATATGGAAAAAAGCTCATACTCCGTACACACGATCTGCATCTTTCCGGATTCGATCTTGGAGATATCCAATATGTCGCTGACCAGTGAAAGCAGTGTCTGACTGGCGCTCTGTATATTCCGTGCATAGCCCCGGATATCCTCCAGCTCTCCGTTATCCAGATCTTTGAGCATCATGGTGTTCATACCTATGATACCGTTGATCGGGGTACGGATCTCGTGACTCATATTGGCCAGGAACTGGTTTTTGGCCTCATTGGCAAGGTGCAGCTGTTCATCCTTTTCCAGGATGCGGGTCCTCTGCTTTTCGTATACATAGGTCTGGTATTTGAAGATGATGCCGATGATGCAGGATACGATGAAGATAGACTGCATGATATCACTCATCATATAGCCTTCCGGCATTTCCACAAACCATTCGGGATGCGATTCCCCGAGGACGATACTCCCCATCATGAAAACAAGATTCACGCCGTACATGATATAACAGGCTGCGCCTTTCATGGTCAGCCAGGTAAAGATCAGCCCCATCACATACCAGATCGGCATGCCGCTGTACATACCGCCGGAATTGTAATACATCCAGGGAAATATCACCACATTGGACATGCCGACCACCAGTGCCCCGGCCAGATTGACCATGTTTTTACGTACGGATAGATATAAGGAAGTGATCACAACAACAAGAATGAGCGCTACGATCATCGCACTGTAGAAGCCGCCCATAAAGATCGTAGTGATCATGGAAATACTGCCGCCGACCAGCGCAGTACTCAGGATCAGATTCAGCAACCGCTGCCTTATGGCAAGCTCTTCACGAAACAGCAGGTTCAGGATCTTTTTTATCATAGATAAGCTCCCTTAATACCCATCTTTCTCATAAGAACAATATGCGCACTCGACCGGGCTTTTCCGGCCTGAAGTACAAGTCCCGCAGAACACAAAATGCCATAATATACTTTTTTATAATATCACAGTATGCGAAACTTTACAAATCACACAATAGGAAAACAGAGGACCCTTTTCGTTCTTTAATGAAACAAGAACAAAGCCACGCATCAAGTGCGCGGCTTTGTTCCGTACATCTATCATTAATGGGTAATCGGGGGAGCTGTTGTTATCTGGAACAGATATACTCCGTCGAATAGTAAGGGAGGACCAGGCTGCGCCCTTCCACCAGAGTATCACCCTGCATATCGTTGGTACGCTTTACCTCAGCAATATATTCCTGTACAGTCTGGCGGGCGGGATCCCGGTACTGCTCCGCATAAGACCAAAGGGTATCCCCTTCCATGATCTTAACGGATTTATAATACTTATAATACACCTCACCGGTATCCTCAACGGCATCCGCCCTGGTACCGAAGAGCATAGCAGCAGCTACCGAAACAATAAGGATCAGCAGGACCCAGAATACAGAAAGTGCTATAATGCGTTTTCTGTACCAGCTCTTTTTCATCAGTCTGCGGAATCTTTTACTGTTCATCTGATCGCCCTCCGAACATCCGTTCTGTTTATGAGCTGATGATATCAAACATTTGTTCGCCTGTCAATACTTTTTCGAACATTTGTTCCGAAAATCTGTTCCGAAAATATGTTTGCATTTTCGTTTAGCCTGTGTTATTATCAGAACAGATGTTTTGTCTGATCACGCAAAGATCGCGGCAGCATCTGAAATTTCCTGCTATTCGCAGTAATAGTATCTTTTTTATACAGCAATTCTTCGGAGGAATGATGATGAACGAAAAAAGATTATCCGCCAAACAGGAAGAGATCCTGGAATATATAAAGGAGGAAACCCTGGCCCACGGCTATCCGCCCACGGTCCGGGATATATGCGAAGCCGTCGGCTTAAAATCCACCTCTTCCGTGCATGCGCATCTGTCCACCCTGGAACGCTGCGGCTATATACGGCGCGATCCCACCAAGCCCCGCGCTATCGAGATCATCGACGACAGCTTTCAGATGGTACGCCAGGAAATGACCAGTATCCCAGTTGTAGGCCGCGTTGCCGCGGGCGAACCCATACTCGCACAGGAAAACATCGAAAGCTATTTCCCGCTTCCCGTGGAGATGGTGCCCAACGCCCCCACCTTTGTATTAAAGGTTAAAGGAGATTCCATGATCAACGCCGGTATTCATTCCGGCGATCTGGTATTTGTCGAGAGCTGCAACACTGCAAAGAACGGCGATATGGTGGTGGCCCTGATCGAAGACTCGGCCACTGTAAAGACCTTCTATATGGAAAAGGATCACATCCGCCTGCAGCCGGAAAACGATACCATGGAACCCATCATCGTAAAGGAATGCACGATACTGGGCAAAGTATTCGGAGTCTTCCGGCTTTATCGCTGAAAGATCCGACAGAAAAACAATCGATCCACTAAAAAACCGGGGAAGCCCCCGGTTTTTTCATATCTTTCATGTTCCTCTTTTTAGATTTCCGCCAGATCCATGCTCTTCCCGTCTTTCCATATCCTTTCCAGATCGTAATACAGACGGTTTTCGCTGTCGAAGACATGTACGATCACATCGCCGTAATCCATCAATACCCAGTTGGCATTCTGATAACCTTCCACATGTTTAGGCTGCACACCCTTTCTTCCCAGGCGTTCATCGATCTCGTCGACAATGGCATGCACCTGATTTACATTATTCCCGCCGGCAATGATGAAATAATCCCCTATGCTGGAGATCCCGGCGATATCCAGAACCCTTATATCCACGGCTTTCTTTTCTTCCATGGCTTCGATCACATTCTTTGCTACTTCTCTTGCTTCCATAGCTCACTCATTCCTTTCGTATCGTTTGTAATACTCGAATGCTTCTCTCGTATGCTCCTCTATCACCTGGCCCTTATGTTCAAGATGGATCAGCGTCTGCTTAAGTATCAGATATACCGCCGCATCCAGATCCCGGTAGATCAGCTTCCGTATCTCCGGCATGCATTCCAGTTCCCTGCGGTTGGGCTCCATGAAATCCGCCGAAAAGATCACTGCCTCGAAAAAGCTCATATCCGCTTTCCCCGTGGTATGCCAGCGTATGGCCGAGAGGATCTCCTCATCCTGCACTCCGTATTTTTCCTTTGCCAGCACAGCCCCCAGCTTGGCATGGATCAGATAGGGATAGGCCTTTTCCACATCGGAAAGCTCCAATGCATACTTTTTACAGTATTTATCCCGCTCCTCATCCGTAAGATTCTTGGCACAATCGTGCAAAAGCCCCGCGGTATAAGCCCGTGAAAGCTCCGCAGGATCCGTATGCCCGTAGGCCATAAAGAGGGAACAGGCGGTATATGCAACCCCGAGGGAATGCACATATCTTCGCGGATCCAGACGCTTTTCCAGCTTTCGAAGGATCTCTTCCTCCGTAAGATCACGGCTTGCGACCAGCATACGCAGCTCTCCTTATCTGGGCAGCTTTATCTCGGGCTCATCCTTAAAGGGACGATACAACACGATCTTATGCCCGATCTTTTCCACCATAACGGAATGGGTGCGCTCCGCCAGAGCCTCTCCCATAGCCACAGGATCTTCCACGGCACTCTTTAAGATGCTCAGCTTTACAAGTTCTCTGGTATTGAAAGCCTCCTCCACGGTGGCTACTATCTCCGGGGTCAGATTGTTCTTCCCGATCTGAAACAGGGCATTTTCCTTAGAAGCCAGGCTGCGCAGATAGGCCCGCTGTTTACTTGTTAATTTCATGTTTTACTCCTTATTTATAATAATCGAAGGAAAAACCGTACATCCGTACCGTATCCCCGTCCTGTATCCCCAGCTCTTCCAGCTGTTCCAGTATTCCCGTATCCTTCAGGAAATTCTGGAAGAACACAAAGCCCTTCTCGGAATCCAGGTTGGTATAACCCAGCATCTTCTCGATACGCGGCCCTTCCAGTACATATTCGTCATTCTTCTCATCATATTCCACGGTAAAGGGCTCGTTGGCAAAGGCCTGGGCGGAATCCGGATCGTATTCCGTCTTAAAGATCGTCTCCTCCCGGGGCATTTCGCTCAGCTTCTTCCATACCGCCGCCAGCAGTTCGGGCACCCCTTCCCCGCTCACGGCACTGATGGGATAAAGCTCCACTCCTTCCGCGGAAAGCACTTCTTTCAGCCTCTCTACCGGATCCGGTGCATAGATCAGTTCCCCGGCATCATCGATATCCACGGCTTCCGGCTCTTCCGGTATCAGGTCGCACTTATTGGCCGCCACGATCTGGGGCAGGGATGCTACCTTTTCTCCGTATTTGGCCAGTTCCGCATTGATGCTGCGGTAGTCCTCCAGAGGGTCACGCCCCTCGGTTCCCGCGATATCCACCACATGGATCAGAAGCTTGTTACGCTCGATGTGCCGTAAAAACTCCAGTCCCAGACCGGCGCCTTCCGCCGCCCCTTCTATAAGTCCCGGTATATCCGCAGCCACAAAGCTGTTACCGTCTCCCATATCCACCACACCCAGATGGGGCGTCAGGGTTGTGAAGTGATAGTCAGCCACCTCGGGCTTTGCATTGCTGATACGCCGCAGCAGACTGGATTTTCCCACACTGGGATAACCCACCAGCCCCACATCAGCGATCAGCTTAAGCTCCAGCTGTACCTCTGCCTGCTTTGCCGGCTGCCCGGGCTGGGCATATTTGGGTGCCTGCATGGTGGAAGTGGCATAATGCTGGTTCCCCAGACCGCCTTTTCCACCGGACAGGATCTTGTATTCCGTACAGTTCCCCGACATATCGATGATGACCCGGCCGCTTTCCGCATCCTTAACCAGTGTCCCCTTCGGGACCTTTAAGATAAGGTCTTCGCCGTCTTTTCCGCGGCAGTTCCGCTTTCCGCCGTCCTGCCCGGGAGAAGCGGCAAACTTGCGCTTATGCCGGTAATCCGCCAGGGTATTTACACCGTTATCGACCTTCAGGATCACATCGCCGCCCCGGCCGCCGTCACCTCCGTCGGGTCCGCCGTCCGGAACATACTTTTCCCGCCGGAAGGATACATGACCGTCCCCGCCTTTTCCGCTGATCAATATGATCCTTGCTCTGTCTGCAAACATCTGCTCTCCTCGTTGAAAAAAAGCCCCGAACCTTTACGGCCGGGGCTTTGACCTTTTAATGACTTACTGCTCTGCCGGATAAACGCTGGCCTGCTTGCGGTCGCGCCCCAGGCGCTCGAAACGGAGCACCCCGTCAACCATGGCAAAGAGGGTATCATCCCCGCCACGGCCTACGTTCAGGCCCGGATGGATACGGGTCCCGCGCTGCCGATACAGGATATTGCCGGCCTTTACAAACTGGCCGTCCGCACGCTTTGCCCCCAGTCTCTTGGATTCGGAATCACGACCGTTCTTCGTGGAACCTACACCCTTTTTATGAGCAAAAAACTGAAGATCATATGTAAGCATTTCTCTCATCTCCTTTCCTGCCGCTCTTCCTCAACTTTCAGAAAAGCGTCGTATTGCCCTTCTACTCCCTTCAGTCCCAATACCAGGGCATCCATTAAAAGCTGCCCCTTTTCATTGAGGACTTCGGGAAAACTGACTTTCAGAGTACCGCTTTCTTTTTCCTGCTCGGCTTCTACGGCAACGCCGCAAAGCTTTTCCAGAGCATTGACCGTATTGATGGCCAGCATCGATACGGCGGCACAGACTACATCCTTTCCCGGATCGTCATATTCCGCATGCCCCCGGATCAGAAAGCCTCTGTAATTGTCATCTGCATCCTTTCGGATCCTTGCTTCGATCATCCGTCTCAGGCCTTGATCTTTTCGATCTTAACCTGCGTAAATGCCTGACGATGACCGTTCTTCTTATGATAGCCGGTCTTGGGTTTGTACTTGTAAACAAGTACTTTCTTCCCGCGGCCCTGCTGCATCACTGTGGCGGAAACGGAAGCCTTTGCTGCATCCTTACCAACCTTCAGATCTCCATCGGAAACCGCCAGCACATCATCGAACGTAACAGTATCTCCGGCTTCGGCTGCAAGCTTCTCAACCTTGATGATATCGCCTTCGGAAACCTTATACTGTTTTCCACCCGTTGCAATAATCGCGTACATGGTCTGCACCTCCTTATCACAAATCTCGCCGGAATATGGTGAGCGCCGCAGCGCCGCTTATACCTCTCCGTGCGGCATACTGAAGTAGTTTAGCAAATGCGGCCGGAAATGTCAATAGATATTATGGCATCCGGGGCAAAAGAACTGACGATGATCGCATTCAGTGCGCGCTCTCCACCGCCGCCACGATGAGCCTGCCGTTTTCCTGTGTATAATCACAGGTTGAGAGCATAAGGATACGCTGTCCGTAGCTGATATCACATACGATGGGATAAAGTGCCTTCTCACGTATCCCTTCCAGACACAGTTCATATTCTTCGATGTCATTCACATTGATGTACTTATAAAAATGGAAGGCATCCTCATCGTCCGGATTCACATGATCCTCAAAAACTGCAAAAACGCTGTACTCCCGCTCCTCTTCCATATCGCTTAAGCATATATGCGGATGGGTGGCGCAGAACAGAGGATCCCGGTACTGCTCCAGCGCAGCAAACATGGCACCGGAACGCATATGATGCCCATGGATCAGAAGCCCCATATCGTTAATCCCGCAGTCATCATCCAGTACCAGCAGGCCGTTGACATCTTCATTTCCGTAAAAATCACGGCTCAGATACCAGGAATCATCTCCGGGCCGCTGCATCACGGGATAATCGATCACAGTATCCGGAATGGAGAGCCAGGCCGTAAGATCTGCGTTTTCTTCCTTAAGCTTACGGTTTGCAAGTACCCGTTCCGTGTATACAGCTTTCTCAGGCACGGGATTGACCACTTCCCCCTTCTCTTCCGTGGGAGCCGGTGCATTCAGGGCCGGCGTGTCCACATCCCGGGCATCATCATATGCATTAACGCTCTGCAGCTCCTTCATGGCCCGGGCCGAACCCTGCTCCTGACGGAAAAAGACCAGGAAGAATATTGCGGATAATACCAGCATCCCGCTGAAGAAACCTGCCAGATACTGGAGTACGGCCTCCCTGCCCGGAAGGGGAAGCTTCTTTTTCTTCTTCTGGTAAGGCCCCAGCAGCGCCTTCTTTTCCCAGGCATTGCATAGTGCCTCGTTACGAAGGTAAAAATCCGCCCCAAGCTGGGATTCAAAGTGTATACCCTGCTGGTTCAGCTGACGGATATAGTTATAGGCGATCTCTTCCTCGCTCTCCCCGATGCGCTTCAGTTCACGGAAACGCATGGCATCCCTCAGGCTGGCCTGGTATTCTTCTCTGGTATGAAAGCTGAAATTTCCTATACGATATGTCGCGCTCACTTGCTCCACCTGTGCTTCCGAAAATATGCAACACCCAAAAGGCCGGTAACGGAGGCCAGTACCAGCAGAGCGCAGATATAGATACGTGCATCATCCCCCGTTTTCGGCACATCCGCTGCCGGCGCAGCAGGAATTGTTACGGGAGTCACCGCCGCCGTCTGTGCAGGCGGAGCCGCTTCCTGAACAGGAGGTGATAAAGTCAGGTCAGCCGCCTGAGGGTTGTTTTCCGGTACCGGCTCCTGTGCGGGAGGTGCCGTATCTTCCGCAGGAGGATCCTGAGGCGGAGCCTCCGGTTCCGGCTGTGTATCTCCGCCGCCACCGTTACCGCCGGGGGCAGTGGTAGGTGTAGGCTGAGGCTTCTTCGTGGGTTCAGCCTTTCTGGTAGGTTCCGGCTCTTCTTTCTCCGTAGGTGCCGGCCGGTCCACGATCTGCACCGTGACCATGCCTTCCGCCGGTGCAGCGTTCTCGGAAGCGCTTATAAATGTCGATTTCGGGTTCACGCTCAGATTAAAATCCGCATATCCGTATTCCGCATCTTCCCTTACCTTAAACTTCGCGATAGCCAGAGCTCCGCTGTTTTCGGTATAAGCCGCTCCGGATGCGTCTCCCAGGACAAATTCCACCCGGCCTTCGGCGATATCTTCATCCAGGGGACGGGATCCCGCATCTCCCAGCACGCTTCCCGCCGTCTTGCTCACGGGAACAAAGCGCGCCGTGTCATAGATCAGGCAGAATTCCGTGTAGCAGAGCCCGCTGTTTTCCTCCAGCGAGACCACAACGGAAAATTCATCTCCCCGGCATACCTCGCTTTCCTCGGAAGAAACATCAAAGACCAGGCCGCTTTCCGCAAGTGCCTTAAGGGGCAGCAGCATAAGAAGCAGGACAGGAAGTATGCGTTTTATCATGTTTTTAACTATCGATCTCTTCATCTCACTTCATCTCCTGCAGCTTCTTTTTCTTTATCCTGAAGGTTCCCTTACATATGCCGCTGTATTCTTCACTGTCCAGAGGGATCAGCAGCACCGTGGCTTTACCCGGTTCCACATTATCGGCATAGACCACTTCGAAATGCCTTTCTATCTCTTCGCTCATATAGCTGTAATCCTTTTTCAGCCAGAGCATCAGATCCGCCTGCCGCTTGTCATAATCCGTCGAAAAGATGATGGGCCTGCCGTTATACTGTACATTTTTGATTATACCCGCGCCATAGCGGCTGCTCAGCTTAAGCTTGGAGCCGGATATATCCGTAAGAACACTATTATTGCGTATCCGGTATTCCGCAAATCCGCACTGGCCGGTGTACTTCTTATTCTTTCCCACCACTTTCACACGGATCAGCCTCTCTTCTCCGGGAGCAAGGGTCAGCCTGCCGCTGAGCTCGCTGTCCGATCCATCCAGATACATCAGCTGGTATTCGCCCTGGGGCACCACTTCGCCGTTTTGGATCACCACGGGCTTGGACCGGTATTTCCCGGGGCCGGTATATTTCATGTCTCCTACATAGATCTGTGCATTTTCAAGATCCGCTCTCTTTATGGCAAAACGCTTCTTCGCCTTTTTAGCCCCCTTGAAGTTCCCGATAAAACGGAAGTTGCAGGAAGCGGCATTGCCGATCTGTTTATTACCTTTGTATCTCAGGGTATATTCCGTACCCTGTTTCAGGGTATATACCCTGCCGTCAAAGCGTGTGGTCACCACCACCTCGGGGCAAACTCCGCTCTTTTTATAACTGTATACCAGACTGCCGTCTTCCTCCGGGACCAGCGTGATCAGGAATACCGCATCCTTTGCAGGCCTGATGCTGTAGCTCTTTGTAACACTGCCGTGATAGTCACCGATACCGCAAACCGCGAACTCCACCTTACCGGCGTTCACTGTATCCCCTATATAGCTTACGGTATAATCCGCATCCTTTTTAAGACGCACCAGCCCGGAGGCATCCGTGACCAGAAGTTCATCCTCACTGAGTGTCTGGGACCTGCCGTTAAAGACCTTATACGAGGCATTCAGCTTTACCTTAATGCCATATCTTTCGTATTCATCAGCATTCAGGCGTGTAAGCAGCTGCGCCTTAATGCTGCCGCTATAGTTACCGCCCGCCTTTGCGGAAAAGCTCACGCTATCATCCGACTGGTTCCAGAACCAGCTGTATTCTTTTTTGCTGATCTCCCTGCCGTTATAGAAAAGCTTGGGCTTCGGCTTTGCACCGGTCTTCAGTGAAAGCCCTGCGATCATTATACCCTCGGCCGGATTCCCGTTTTCATCGCCCAGTTCCTTAGGCGTGATGGTGAAGTACAGTTCATGCTTCTTACAGAAACGCCCCATGCCGCTGATGGTCACTTTTCCGTATTTCTTTGTGGTACTCACGTTTTTGTTATTGCCGTACTTTAAGCTGTAATCCACACCCTCCTTAAGGCGGATACCGTGGAGCTTCACAACCACCTCCGGCAGCTGTTCATCCCCCGTATAAACAAGGCTGATGGTCTTTAAGCCGTTTTCGGCAAAATAGATCTCCAGACCGGTCTCACCTTCATCCGGATCGGGACGCGGCCCGGGTCCCGGCTCAGGAGCTTTGACGAATACAGCACGGATATCCCGGTTTTCCGAAATGCTCTTTAACGCTTTATCGCCGCTCACCACTGTATCCGCTACGGGATCGTGCCATTCCCAGTGTGAAAACTCTGCGGAAGAGCCCAGTAGCATGGAATGCTTATCTGCCATGTTCGGAGAAACAGCATCCGCTCCGTCCTCCACTTCCTGTGTTTCGATCGGCGTGATCCCGTCATCGTAGAAGAAATTGACCGTATGGATCGGCTTTTCCTGTGTTTCGGGTTCCACGAACACAGCCCGGATATCCCGGTTTTCGGAAATGCTCTTGAGCGCATCATCCCCGCTTACAACCCCTCCTGTAGGCGTTTCCCACAGCCAATAGGCAAAGTTGGCCGACTCGCTCAGGATCATGGACTTTTTATCTGCCATGTTCGGGGATACGGCATCCGCTCCGTCCTCCACTTCCTGTGTATCGATCAGCGTTTGCCCGTCATCGTAGAGGAAATTGACTGTATGGGTCTCCTTGTCCGGCGATCCCGGTTCAATAAACACCGCCCATATATCCCTGTCTTCCGTGATATTTTTCCATGCAGCATCACCGCTCACCACATTTCCTGTAGCAGGGTCCTTCCATTCCCAATGAGAGAAATTAGCGGAAGGGCTCAGGATCGAAGACTTCTTATCGGCCATGTTCGGGGATACGGCATCCGTTCCGTTATTTACGACCTGTATATCGATCGTTGTCTGCTTGTCGTCGTTCAGAAAACGGACACTGTGTTTCAGCTTCGGGTCGTATCCGATCCAATGGATCTTTTCGTTTTCGTGATTGTACGCATCCGTGATCGTATAAGCAACCGAATCTTTAGGAGTACAGATATATACATCTTTGTCCGGAGAAAAAGCAGCTTTGGAAATTGCCGTCCTCATTCCGGGGATGGTTACGATCAGGCCCTCGGGACAATCCAAAAAGGTATTGAAACCTATACTATCAAGATTATCGCTTACAGTGACGTGTTTCAGACTCTTACACCCTTTAAAGAATCCGTTGCTTAAACGGATCGCTCCATTTCCTATCTCGATACCTTTCAAAATATAATCGGTAAACGAAAGACTGTAAAAGCCGACCCCGTCGGAAATCTTTAAATATTCTATATGATCCTTTAATGAGGTTAAAGCATCAGCAACAAAAATGGAGATCGTATATCCATTTATCTCTTTCGGGATCGTGAATGGATCCTTCGGATCGCTTCCGACAAACTTATCTTCTGAAAGCTTTCCGATATAGTTACAACTGACCAGCTTTTGCTCACTATTCAAAGTAAACAGATATTCATGACCGGAATAAAAAGCAGGAAACTCGATATAGTAAGGAACCGAAGTTTGATATAATATATTGTCTGATTTAAAGCAGATGTATTCAGCAGCCTTGGTATAAGCGGACCACGTACAGCTCCGTTCTTTAGAATACCCGGGCGCTTCCGATCCGTAGGTCATTATACCGCTGACAAAAAACGAGTCATTTTCCACTTCACGGAAAAGATTCGCGTCATAAGATAAACCGCGAAGATAAACCCAATCCAGGTTCTTGCACGCACGGAAAGAATTCATCGGCACCCGCGCTTTCCCGAGATCACAAGAAGACACGACTAATGCTGCTTTTTTCAGACTACCTCTGTTGGCAAAAAGAAAATCCCCGATAGACGAAGAATAGGCACAGGATGTTTTTAATTGCTCGAGCGTCATATCAGCATCTATCTCGGATCCGTTTTTTAATCCCTGAAAAACGGTATTCTCCAGGAAAAGCTCCGTATCAGCACCATAATATATGTATCCTGCCGGATCATCCGGAACCGCTATATCGCAGATCCTGATAGTTTCAGAATTATCAGCCCCCGATGAGGGCATGGCAAAACATCCTTTTCCTATCCCGAGAAGATATCCTGCGTTTTCCCTTTGATCCCATGTCAAGAAGACATCTGATTCTCCATCAACAGACAGAAAAGAACCGCGAGAATTGCAGGCTATCAACGAGAAATCAGGGCAATTATACATCGCATAATCTCCCAGAGAAGCATAGCCGTAGATACAGATCTTTTTCAGCTTATCGCAATTTGATAGGGCTCCGAATCCTATTTCCAACGGTTCTGTATTTGTTGCTTCCGTATATATCTTGAAATGCGTGATAGCATCGCAATCCGAAAAAGCTTCGATACCGATATATCTTATTCCCTTCAATATGCCTTTATACCAAACTGACCCTCCCCCCTCAGTTTCAGTTACTTCCATAGGCACATATTTTTTACAGGATTTAAATGCACGGTCACCGATCCAGCAATTATATAGAAATAGCCTAACTAGATCTGTACAGCCCTCGAACGCAGAAGTCCCAATATAAAAACCATCCTCATTCCCCTCAACACGAACTAGGGATATTCTGTCTTTCCCTGCGAATGCACCGTCGGCTATCCCGGCAACCGGTCTGGTCTTGTAATATATTTTTTGAGAATCCGTATGCCCGGCAGGGACACAATCCTGATTCAATACCTCAAGCATATATATTCGGTCGGGCAGATTGTTGTATGCTTCGCTATATACATTATCACCCCTTATAATACTATCGATATTCGAGGGTCTGATGTTTATCAATTTCATGTCCGAAGCACTTACGGATGTACTCGTTATACCATCGATCTGACCTTTCCCGAGACAGTCATTGATAAATGCGACACCTTCATCATCATAAAAGGAATATTGCGGATTATTATTGTAAAATTCCAGCACCTCTTCAGGCAGCCAGAAAACAGGCTGTTCAAGGATCTGTCCTGAAGTGATATTGTCCACATCACCGTAATAAGACCCTGCAAAAGAATCTATAACAGCCTTCTCATCATCAAGATAATATGAATATTGATATACCAAAGCCCCGTTCTTAGTCGTACAATAGGACCGATACCTATTCATAGTCTCATCCGGGGAAAGATCCGGCGCCCCCTGGGGAAGACTT
Organism: Lachnospiraceae bacterium; assembly: GCA_017552715.1. Lineage (GTDB taxonomy): Bacteria > Bacillota > Clostridia > Lachnospirales > Lachnospiraceae > NK4A136. The sequence continues at coordinate 46,890 of JAFZOW010000014.1, read as the reverse complement.
TTCGGATCCTGCAATGCTGATGTCAGATCCCTGTTATAGTCCAGTCCGATATTACCCCCGGGGATAATAGGGCTTGTAAGATATGTTCTACTTAATGATACTCCGTTCAACTGATCGATCTTGTTAAACAATGCAGGATCGATCCCACGGCTTCCGGATCCGTCAGCCTCTTCCTCACCAAAAAAATCTCTGTCAGCCTGACCATCCGAAGATTTTTCACCTGTAAGTTCTTCTGCGTAAGTTACATTTTCATCACCATTCGTCAACTCACTGTCAGCTGCATATGAGATATCCACTGGCAGCATTCCGACCACCAGGGTCAAAGAAAGTATCCAGTTTATCGCATTCTTCAGGCTTTTTTTCATTACAGACTCCATTCCTTTATCCCATTCAACGCCACTTAAATAAGGCGTTTCAGACAACAACAGACTTAGAATCAATTGTAGCATCTGCCAAAAAGCTGTCAAGCTTACATAAAAAGAAGCCGGGTAAACCCGGCCCGGTTGACTCTGTCCTGATTTTCAGTATATGGAGCGCTCCTCCCTCACCCCGCATCCCTGTAGGGATCGAACACCAGCACTTTGGTGCCCATGAACATCTTTTTCGTCTTGGGGGTATTGAAGAGCTTGTTGACCAGAGCCATGGACTTCTCGTTCACAGCGGCGATCTTGATCTTCTTATCGGCGCCGTATCTTTCGATCAGCCTTTTTTTCGCATTGGAAAGCAGAGCCATCAATGAGAGAACATTCTTATTGCTGGAATAGGCATAAGAAACAAAGAGCGCATCCCCGTCCTCTTCCAGCAGCAGCAGGGAATATACCTCATTATTCCGCATATCCACCGCCGATTCCTCCAGATACTTATGAGGATCCACCGGCAGGTCCACCGTCACGGTGATATTGTCATTGCCGACAAAGTAGTGGTTCATCCGTCTGAGCTCACCGTCATTCAGCTCAATGAGACGCCGCCCGTTCCCCAGATTCCTGACCGGAAGGGATATCATATCCCCCAGCGTCAGGTTGGCGATCCCCATGATCCTGCCCTCGTCCGGGACAAAGCCCTGCCAGCGGAAATACGCACTTGCTTCCTCGCTTGCCGAAGCCACGGAAGCAAGCTCCACCTTATAGGCCATGGAGATCATATCCAGCATTTTGTTCAGGAACTCCGTCCCTATCCCCTGATGCCGGAACTTTTCGCGTACATAGAACCAGTCCAGAAACATGGTGTCATCCTGGACCGAAGAAAGCAGGAGGGCTACAGGTTCGTTTTCCTGCGTCAGAACACCTGCCGCAACTCGATCGTTCCGATCAAAGGCCATGATATCGCCGGTATAAAGATCGGAAAAAAGCGGCATAGTGCTACTATCCAATAAAATGATCTGTTCTTTCATATATCGAAGATTCCTTTTACAAAGGGAAGATTTTTACAACGCAGTCGTAGCAGTTTCCAGACACTTATCCAGAGGATCTATAGGCGAAGGGAGCTGATCCCCTTTCAGGGTGGGCTGTTTCTCCCGGTCGCTGTAATCTCCCCATTTCCTCGCCTGATTGACCAGCTCCGCCGTATATTTACTGACAGCCGAAGTGTAACGTCTCAGCTCCAGTATCTGTTTCTGCTCATCCTGGGGAAGGAGCTTAAATGCAGGCGAAGTGATCATCGCTTTCGTGAGATTGGTGATGGGCTGGCTTTTTTTATATATTTCGCTGATCATAGGGAACTCCCTGATCAGTTCCATGGGCCCGGCCTCTCCGGAAAACACAACGGGAGAACGCGCAACAAAACTCTCCATCTCCTGTTTCATAAGGATCACAGAAGACCGCAGATCACGCAGGGCGGCAAGCTGATCGGCCTCCGACTTTTCCTCCCCGTCAATGGTCTTCCCATAGATCATCACATAAGTCTGGTTCGCTTTTACGCGCATCTGCTGAGCAGTGACCTTATCCGCCTGCCCCAGCGGACTGGACCAGCGGGCTGTATCCCGATAAAGGCTGTCCTTCTGGAATTTCTTTCCCAGGGTATCGCTTCCGTAAAACTCATCCGTCGTAGCATTTATCCTTTGGGCATATAACGAGTCATCCTCAATAGCCTGAAACTTTCCCACCGGACTGGTACCGGCTCTGTCTACAGCCTTGACGAACTGGCTCTCCCTGGTAGTCCATTCTCCCAGGGGCTTCTTTCGTATCGCCGCCACCTTATCCACGATCGGCTTAAAATCCGCATTGGTCTTAATGGTAAAGTCCACCCACTCTGGGGAAGCAAGAAAGATCCCTTTCCGGGTCCTGTATTGCGACTCCTCTTCGGCCCTGTGTGCATCCAGCTTGGCTTTGCTTTTCTGTATACGATCCAGCTTTTTTCTGGCCGCTCTTTTCTTGGTTCCGAACAGATCCTTCTTTGCCTTTTCAATACCTGAGGCTTCCGCCTGCTGCTGAAGGATCTTCCTCTCGGCCCTGGCTTCATTATTGAGCTTTCCGTATACCTGATCGGCGTTTCCGAGAGAGGCTGACAAGGTGGAATCGATCAGCATCAGCTCCTTGAGCCTCTCTTTAAAAGCAGCAAACTGATCCGGAGCCCCCTGCCCTTCCACATAACTCTGGTTGAAGGCATTGACTTCTTCCAGGGTGACCTTCTGCTCTTCCGAAGCATAAAACGTCTGGTCTTCGATCAGCCTGTGCAGCTTCAGATTGGCCTGGGAAAGCAGTTCATGCATCGTCCTTCTCCTTTCCTTTCTTCAGAAAAGTACTCTTGAAATCCTTCTTGCTCATAACATTCTTAACTTCTTCCTTCGGAAGACGGATAAACTCATCATCATCATTAATATAATCCACATGAACATAACGTTTGGTATCGTCCGTCAGTTTTTTCTGATCCAGCTTGGTCTTGATCAGGGAACCCACTCCGGTATAGATCACCGCAAATACGGGAACACCGATCAGCATGCCGCCGAAGCTGAAGAGCCCGCCGAAAATGGTGATGGCAAAGATCACCCAGAAGCCGGAAAGGCCGGTCTTGGAACCCAGGATCAGCGGACCGATGATGTTTCCGTCCAGCTGCTGGAGGATGAGCACCATGATCACAAAATACAGGCACTGCTTGGGATCTACCAGCAGGATCAGGAAAGCACTGGGGATCGCACCGATAAAAGGCCCGAAGAAGGGAATGATATTGGTCACACCCACGATCACACTCACCAGCAGGGCATAAGGCGTACCGATGATGGTGGTGGCTATAAAGCACAGGAAGCCGATGATCAGCGAATCGATCAGCTTTCCGCCAAAGAAGCCCAGGAATGTCTTGTTGGTATATCTTACATTATGAATGAAGGCGTTGGCGGTATCCTTTTTGAGCAGAGCGTAGATCACCTTCTTGGCCTGACCCACCATAAGCTCCTTGCTGTTCAGCAGATACAGGGCGATGATCATGCCGATGGCAAAATTCAAAAGGCCCTTCAGTATGTTCAGACCGCCGGAAAGTATCCCCATCAGGAATTCGTTGGCTTTGCCGAGGATATTGTCGTTGATCCATTCATTCAGCGTGTCGGAATAACGCTCCATCAGGGAGTTGAAATCCTGCTCCAGATCCGGATGCTTTTCCAGCATGGCATTGGCCCAGTTCACGAAATTATCGATATATTCGGGATAATTACGGGCTATGCTCTGCACGCTCTTGGCGATCTCGGGGATGACCAGGCTCAGAAGCCCCACCACAAGCAGGATAAAGAGCGCATAAGTAAGGAAAATGGCGAAAGCGCGGACCTTTTTCTTTACCTTGCCCTTTGCTTCCCCGACTTTCCCTTTAAAGAGCCATTCGGAATGACGCGCATAGATCCAGCGGTTTTCGATCCAGTTGACTATGGGAGCCAGAAGATAGGTAAGCACAAGCCCATCGATGATGGGGGTACAGATCTTCAGGAATTGCCTTACCCCTTCCATTACTTTTCCTATGTTCATGATGAGCATAAGGAAGAGTACGATAGCGCAGGCCGCCAGGAAAAAGGTCAGGCCCATGTGAAAGTATTTTTTCTTTTCTTCTTCATCAAAGTTCATAAGTCCATCATACCACAAATATTACAGATTACTATAGTGAACATCTGCATTTTTTAAGTATCTGTGCAAAATTATCGGGTAAAGGGGCCGAAAAGAGCATTTCTTCCCCTGTCCGGGGATGTACAAAGCCCAAAAGCGCCGCATGTAATACCTGCCCCCTGGTAAGTGAGCCGTAGGGCATTTTTTTCGGACCGTAAACCAGATCTCCCAGTATGGGATGGCCGATATGTGCCATATGAACACGGATCTGGTGCGTCCGCCCCGTCCTCAGACGGCAGCGTATATAAGTACAATCCCCAAAACGCTCTTCCACATAATACTGCGTATATGCCTCGCGGGCATGGAGCAGATCGCTGTGTACGCACATACGCTTACGGTCCGTGCTGTCACGGCCTATGGGAGCATCCACATGCCCCTCATCCTCCTTTATCACACCCAGGGCAATGGCACGGTATTCCCGCTGTATACTGTGTTCGGCCAGCTGCAGCGCCAGCTTTCTGTGGGCCTCATCATTCTTGCATACCATGAGCAGCCCGCTGGTATCCCTGTCGATCCTGTGCACGATACCCGGCCGCATTACTCCGTTTATGCCGGATAAGTCCTTACAGTGATAAAGCAGGGCATTTACCAGTGTATCATCATAATGCCCCGGAGCAGGATGTACAACCATGCCCTGGGGCTTATTGACCACAAGCAGATCTTCATCTTCATACACGATATCCAGTGGGATATCCACAGCCGGTATCTCCGGCAGACTAGCCTCAGGCAGACTGAGTTCTATCACATCCCCGCTCTTTAGAAGCGTTGCGGGTTTTGCGCCCTGAGCATTCAGTACCACACTGCCGTTTTTGATCAGACGCTGGAGAAAGCTTCGCGAACTGTCCGGCAAAAGGGAAGCCAGAACCCTGTCCAGCCGTTCCTCCTCCTGCTCTTCACTGACTACGAAGCGATATTCCTTCAATCCTCCTCTTCCTCCGCCTCCGGCTTACGCTTTGTATCCGTCCGTCCGCTGCCCACAAAACGAAGATCATCATCCTTATATATGAACAGCACCATGATCACAAGCCAGAAGGTAGCGATCACGATATACATATCCGCAACATTGAATACGGGAAAGTGTATGATCACCGCATAGATAAAATCCGTGACCGAACGCTTCATGATGCGGTCTATTGTATTTCCCACAGCTCCAGCCAGTATCATGCTCAGGGCTATGTGAAGCCTTATGTACTTCTTTTCCTTCGGGATACGAAGGATCAGGAATATCAGGGCACAGAATACAGCCACCGCTATAAAGATAAAGAACAGCGTCTGGCCCTGCAGCATCCCCCAGGTAGCCCCGCTGTTTTCGTGATGGTAGATCTGCAGCCAGCCCGGGATCAGTTCTATAAACTGATGTTCCGGCAGCCCGGCCCGCACCAGATACTTGCTAAGCTGGTCCAAAAACAGCCCCAGCACAAAGATCGCTATATCCACCGGGATCATCCCGACTGATCTTTTATCCTTCATAATTCATTATCCTCGCAATACTCGATCTCTTTGATACCTTCCATGATATCCTCATCCGTAAGGGTGGCATCAATGCAGGCCTTGCCGACACGCTTAAGCAATACAAAACGTATACCGCTGCCTGAGGCCTTTTTATCGGAGTGACAGAGCCTGAGCACCTCCTCCGCATCGATATCTTCTATACTGATGGGCAGATTGAAGGGAACAAACATGTCGCGTATCTCATAATACTCGTCCTTGGAAAGCTTTCCCTTTTTATAGGAAATGAAGGCAGCAGCCACGCTCCCCAGGGCCACGCACTCCCCGTGCAGCAGGGAGAAGTTTTTGTGCTTTTCGATGGCATGACCTATGGTGTGGCCGAAATTGAGCAATGCCCGGTCTCCCTGTTCGGTAGGATCCCTTTCCACGATACGCTGCTTGCAGATACAGCAATGCTCGATCAGCTCTTCCATGACCGCAGCATCCCTTTCATGGATCTCATATAAATGGGAAATGATCCATTCATAAAAGGAAGCATCCATGATCAGCCCGTATTTCATGACTTCAGCCATGCCGGCATAAAACTGACGGCCGTCCAGACTGTTTAAGAAAGAACAGTTGATGTATACCAGCCGGGGCATCTTGAAGGCTCCCAGCATGTTCTTATACTCATCCAGGTCCACTCCCGTCTTTCCACCGACGGAAGAATCCACCATGGCCAGAAGAGTAGTCGGGATCTGCACCACATCGATCCCCCGCATATAGATGGCTGCACAAAAGCCGGCCAGATCCCCCGTGACGCCGCCCCCCAGGGCCAGCACAACATCATGCCTGTCCATGCGGTGCTCCAGGAAGGACCGGGTCACCGCAAGCACGGTATCCATATTCTTGCTCTCTTCCCCGGCGGGGAAAGAAGTGACAAAGAGCTCGGAGAAAAGATCCCCAAGGGTTTCTTTGAGGCTTTCGGCATGGAGCGCTTCCACATTGCTGTCGGTAACGATGGCTGCGCGGCGGCCTTCATAACCCAGATCCGCCAGGGCCTGCTTCAGACCAGACAGATCGGATCCTATCAGGATATCATAGATGGGCTTCTTGTTCATATTGACTGTGATCTTATAAGACATTTCGATTCTCCGGAATAATAAAGCCTTAAGCGAAAGGCCGGGCGCAAGCCCGGCCCCCCACTACCCATATAACACATTGAGAGGATGTAATAGTGTTACGACATGAAATCTTCCTGGAAGTCACCCGAGATATTGGTGTCTTCCGGAGTGATGGCATATACGCCCTTCGGCGAATTGGATGAAGAGAATGAGATGCGAACCAGCGAGCAGTTCAGCGCATATACGGTACCGCAGGTGTAATCCAGTATCCGTTTTGCAAGTGCATCATCACAGCTCTCCGTATTAAGGATCACAGTGCAGCCATCCAGGAGCTTCTCGGTTATGGCCTGAGCATTCTCAAAAGCAGTAGGTGCCAGAGAAACAACCTCATGGGAAGCTTCTGCTTCCTCGGCTTTTCTGGAGCCTGTGAAAGGAGAGATCTTACCAAAGCTCTGCTTGGCAGGCTTACTCTTCTTGACCGGCTTCTCTTCTACATATTCCTCATCATCAAGATAGTCATCGTAGTAATCATCATTCCTGCCGAATCTGCTGTTTACTGCTGCTACCAGGTTACTGAAAGCTGCCATTTTTTTCATCCTCCAAGCTTAACTTTACTACGGGTTCCTGTCTTCCCCCGCTCTCATAATACGTCACCATTATGTAACAAAAAAATCTTTATGTCAACACTTTTTTACGAAAAAACAGCAAAAATCGCTGATTTTATTGGGATTGGGCTTGGTTAACATAAAAACCCGCTCATATATTATGTCAATAACTTATGTAAACTACTTATGTAAACGCCATTCACACTGTCTGATATAGCCCATATAGACAGCATAAAAAACAGGGTGGAAGATCCGCCCTGCTCCATTAAGTTTATATCAGGATCACCTTTCCCCGAAAATGGATGTCCCTACCCGCACATGGGTAGCTCCCTCTTCCACGGCCACCGTAAAATCCCCGCTCATGCCCATGGACAGGATCGGCCTTTCGGGAAGACAGCCCTTCAGTTCCCCATAAGCAAAATCATGCAGGGAACGAAAGATCTCCCGGTTCTCTTCCGCATCCTCCACCCAGGGAGCCACTGTCATCAGGCCGCAAAGGCGGAGGTTCTTCAGTTCGCTGATCTCCCGGACCAGCTGTGCATTTGCCTCCAGATCGGCGGTCCCGAATTTGCTCTCTTCTCCCGCCACATTTACTTCCAGCAGTATATCCTGTACCATCCCCAGCAGGCTCGCCCGCTCATTGATGGCTTCCGCCAGATGCAGACTGTCCACGCTGTGGATCAGCTGTACCTTCCCTACGATATTCTTTACTTTATTGGTCTGCAGATGACCGATCATATGCCAGCGGATGTCCTCCGGCAGGGACGGGATCTTTACCCCCAGCTCCTGCACGCGGTTTTCGCCGAAGTTGCGCACTCCCGCATCATAGGCCTCCTGCAAAAGCTCCACCGGTTTGGTCTTGCTCACGGCAATGAGCGTCACCTCGGAAGGATCCCTTCCCACCCGAAGGCAGGCTGAGTTGATGGTATTCTGTACCTGATCCAGTTTTTCCGATATCGTCATATTTAACCCCCGATCCGGCCACAGAAAAGGGCCGTTATTTCACTTATCCTTATTCAAAGACGAAGGAATCGTCCGTCAGCGCCGAAGCATCCAGCGCGATATAGTCGTATTCGCTAAGACCGTATACCGTATTGGACTTCACGATGGCATATTCGTCATTCTGGTAAAGTATGTTGATCTGGCGGAAATCCGCATAGCCCTTATTGATATTGTAAACACCCACCAGTTCCCCCTTCTGGCTCACCGGAAACTCCGCCTGGTCCCCCTGACGCAGCAGATAATCCCCGATACGGAGCTGACTGTCATCCACATAATAATTCTCGTCATCGGCAGCGTATACCTCGATCTCCAGCCGCCTGGCCTCTACGCTGCCGTCCTCCAGGAAGGTCTTACGCAGGAAGATGCAGTGGTGATCCTCAAGCTCTTCCACCACATAGGTCTTGGGTACCAGGAAAAATTCCTTGTGAACGATGGAGGAAAGCGGGATCTTCAGTCCGCTCTCATTGCTCTCCACCAGCTCGATCTCCAGGAAACGGTCGGTACAGAAGTTCACCACGGAAGTATTGAAATCCAGCACGCAGTAGGTGATCTCATCACTGTAAGGAAAAAGGCTCACCGCCGCCCAGAGCTCCTGACGGTTTTTCAGGAAACGCACCCGGACATAGCCTTCCTCCTTCAGCTTCATGGCCCGCTCCGGCTCCACGGGGATCACCACGCTCCAGTCCTCCCCGGTGAGCAGCTTGTAGACCGGCGCCCCCGCATCCACCAGGGCATGATTGCCCAGCTGTGTCTTTTCGTAAGCCGCCTCGTCGAAAAGCTCCGGCGTGATGCCGTTCACGGAAAGGCTTTCCATCCCGTCGATATGGTAGATCACATAGCCGGAACGCTGGGTATAGGAAAGCTTTACCAGCTCTGCCGTATAATTCCCGCCGATCTCGTTTAAGCTGTTCATCATACTGGCATTGGCCAGACGCAGCAGACTTCCGTTAAGGCTGTAGAGGAAATCGTAACTCTTATAAAAGCTTTCCGGAGTAAAATCCGCGGAAAAATCCATGATCTGCCCCCGCAGCTCCGTAAGCTCCGAATCGCTCAAAGCACTTTCCCCGCTGTCGTTGCCGGCGGTAAGCTCGCTTAAGGAGCCGGTCTCATCAATGGCGTAGACCATGTCTCCCACACTTAAGTGTTCCCCTTCCCGGGCAAAATAGGCGATGTAGCCCGTATCAGAGCCGTTCACCACCTCTTCATCACGCAATACCACACCCCGGAACTTGTTGCTGAGGGCCAGAGAGCCGGAACGCACCTGATAGGAAGGTACATCCCCCTTCGCCAGAAGCTGTGAAAAAAGAAAAATGATATACGCAAGAAAAAGGAGCAGGAGGAAAAAGAACCATCTGCCCCATTTTGCACTAACTACAATACCGCTTTGCTTACTGCCTTTACTCATATCCTCTCTTTAGAGGGAAACCACGATGTCATCCTTAAACGCTGCAGGGATCTCTGCCTCAGATACGGCAATGCTGATGCAGAAACGTACGTTTCTGGCCTCGCTCAGCTTCTTGAACTTATCAAGGACCTTCTCAAGATCCTCGTTGCTGACGCAGGCGATCCTCTTGAAATTATCGAAATAAAGCTGTTCCAGATCGTGATCCTGGGAGATGATCCCGCAGATGAATCCGTAAAACTCATCGGTGGAGGTGAAATCATATTCAGAAACATCCACCAGACGGATACGGTTATTCAGTTCATACATGTGTTTGGTGTTTTTATCGAGAAAAACGATATTGCCGGACGCTTCCTTGATCTCGGCGTTGACCTTGTCCAGCATCTCTCTGGTCTTGCCCTTGCCCTCGTTTCCGACGATAAGTTGAATCATGTGATAACCCTCCGAATTGCTTAATGATTTAGTGTTTTCATTATATACCAAAAGCCCCCTGTTTTCAAGAGGATTTTAGATGGTATCATCGCAAAGCTGCGTTGCGATATTATACAGGCTGTCAAAATCTTCCGCCCCCATCACCACTACGATATAGGGGTGGGAATCCGGCGAAACGGCATAAAGGATGATGCATTTCCCGGCCGCGGAAGTGCTGCCCGTTTTGCCCCCTTCGATGGTAACGCTTAAGGGATTCCTGCTCCCTCCGCTGAGATACTGGTTGGTGGTCTGGATCTCCTTGGTGGTGATGGCCCCTTCCGCCGTGGTATATGTGATGGTATATTTGGATGTTCCCACGATATCCAGGAACTCGGGATACTGTGCCGCCGCATTGAACATCAGATAAAGGTCATAGGCGCAGGTGTAATGCTCTTCATTGGTAAGCCCGTGGGGATTGGTGAAATGGGTATGGCTGGCTCCCAGCTCCGCCGCTTTGGCGTTCATCATCTCCACAAAAGCTTCTTCACTGCCACCGATATAGACCGCCAGAGCCAGGGCCGCATCATTACCGGAATGCACCAAAGTGGCATAGAGCAGATCCCGCACGGTGATATGGTCGCCTTCCTTCAGGTTAAAGAGCTGGGCACCTTCCTCCCGGATCTTCTCCTCACCAACCGTGACCTTCTCATCCAGATTGCTACAGTTCTCCAGGGTCACCAGAGCCGTCATCACCTTTGTAAGGGAAGCAGGACTCAGCTGCTCATTAGCGTTATAACTGTAAAGCACCTGTTTTGCATCCACGTCATAAACACAGGCCGCCTTCACGCGGTCCTTATGGATGGTGCTCTTCTCCGTGATATCCTCCGCCGCCGCACACAGCTCTTCAGCAAAAAGAGGCAGCTTCATCTGTTCGGTAATGCCCCCGGCCGAATAAACGGGATCAGAAGAAAGGCTTCCGTAGGGCAGCTCCGGAGCCTCCTTTTCGCAGCCACAGAGAAGGGCCGCAAGCAATATGGCGATACAGGATCTTTTACTTATAGAATTCACGCCACTCCAGTTCTCCCCTGTCCAGGGCCTTGATCATAAGCTCGGCGCTGGCAAGGTTCGTAGCCAGCGGGATATTGTGCATATCGCAGAGCCTTAAGAGTTTGATGGTATCCACCTCATGGTTCATGGGATTTAAGGGATCTCGCAGAAAGATCACCAGGTCGATCTGGTTATGTTCGATCTGAACTCCGATCTGCTGCTCACCCCCCAGATTGCCCGCAAGGAATTTGTGCACCGTCAGGTTGGTCACCTCTTCCACCAGCCTTCCCGTGGTGCCTGTGGCAAACACCTCATGCTTGGACAGTATCCCGCGATATGCGATACAGAAGTTCTGCATCAGTTTCTTTTTTGCATCATGCGCGATCAGTGCGATCTTCATAAGAAATTCCTTTCCATGCAATGTGATGCCCGGATCACTTTGTCGGATTTTCCACGTAGATCTCCTCCTGGATCAGTTCCGTAAAGGAGATGGTACCGGAAGGTCTGGGCTGCGGCCTGCGCATACCCACACTCAGTACAAAACCCATGCCCGCATAAAGGCTTATAAGACTGGTAAGTCCGTAACTCACAAAAGGCAGCGGCAGACCGGTAGTGGGCAAAAGCCCCGTTGTAACACCAATATTGATGAAGGCCTGAAATGCCACATGCCCGCCCATGCCAAAGCATATTATCCGCCCCGAAAGGTCTTTGGCCTTGGTCCCTATATGCAGGCATTCCCAGGCCACCAGCGTCAGGAGCACTATGGTAACGCTGGTCCCCACAAAGCCCATCTCTTCCCCTATGATGGCAAAGATAAAGTCGGTCTGGGGCTCGGAGATGTAATTCCCGTTTTTAACGGAACCCACCTCGTTATTGTTCAGCCCCTTACCCCAGAGCCTGCCGGAACCTATGGCGGTAACCGAATTCTGCTGCTGGTAAGCCGTACTCAGCGCGTATTTCTCCGGCTGCAGCCAGGAAAGGATACGTTCCTGCTGATAAGACTCCACGATGGTCTGATCCGGCTGGAGGATGAGGAACAGCAGCACCACTGCCGCCGGTATCACTACGGCCAGCACTCCCAGGATCAGCTTACGGCTCAGCCCTCCCACATAAAGCACCGTGGCAAAGATGAGGACCAGCATGATACTGGTGGACAGATCCGGCTGTTTATAGACCAGCACAAACACCGGAAGGAACAGGGCCAGCATCGAAAAAATGCTGGTCGGACTGTTGATCCGGTCCTTTCGTTTCATTATAAACTGTGCAAAAAAAAGTATCAACAGGATTTTTGCGCTCTCGGAGGGCTGAAAACGTATGCCGGCGATCTCGATCCATCGCTGGGCATTGTTGGCGGATTTACCGAAGAGCTGAACCAGGACCAGCAGCAACAGGTTCCCGGCATAGATCAGCCAGTAGAATTTCAGGATGAAATTGTAATCCAGGAAGGTGATCAGGAGCATGATGACAAAGCCCGCGATCAGTCCCATGACCTGGCGCATCTGCAGGGATTCCTTCGCGCTGCCTATGGCAAAAACACCCACCATGGAAATAGCCAGGAGCAGTACGATCAGCTTTATATCCAGATCTTTCAGCCGGAGTTTCTGCTTCATCAGTCTCCTCCCGATACAGCCGTCGCCTCGGAAGCCGTACCCGTGATCAGCTCATCCGCGCCCTCGGGCACGAAGTAATACTGCAGGCAGGAACAGGCCACCTGGGCCGCAAAGTCCGAAGCATAACCGTTGGCTATACGCACGGCTATGGCCACCTTTGGATCGGAATAAGGGGCGTAGCCCACAAAGAGTGCGTGGTTGGGTCTGTTGGTAGCCTCCTGTGCCGTTCCGGTCTTGCCTGCGGCGTTCAGGCCTTCCACATTAAAGTATACCTTACCTTCCACCACCTTGCGCATACCGCTGTGTATGGAATTCCACAGGCTCTGATCCAGCGTGATCTGATTGCGTACCTTCGGGATAAAGTAGTAATCCGCACCACCGGAGGAGGATCGGATCTCGTGTATCAGGCTCAGATAATAAACCGTTCCGTTGTTGGCCACGGCTCCCACGTATCGGACCAGTCCGGCGGTGGTAAAGTTATGCGTCCCCTGTCCTATAGCAGAGTCAACAGGGTATCGGTCCGAGATCTGGGGATCCGATTCCGAGATCTCCACTCCCGTCTTTTCTCCCAGCCCGAATTCTTCCGCATACTTGCTCAGGCGCTCTATACCCACATGATCGTTATAGCCGGCTCCGTCATCTGCCAGCCGGTAACCCACCTCATAAAAGAAGCAGTTACAGGAATTCTCGATACCGCCTTCCAGTGTCAGGTTCCCGTGATGCCCCGGCCATGCCCAGCAGGTATGGGCACGGTCATTAAGCTTTGTAAAGATACCCGTGCATTCGATGATGGAATGAAGGTTGATCACCCCTTCCTGCACTCCGGCCACCGAACTTACCATCTTGAAGGTGGAACCGGGAGCCGTTCGCTGCTGCGTGGCATTGTTCCACAGGGGATTGGACTTGTCCGCTGAAAGTTTGGCCAGATAGGCGGAATCCGCCCGGTTGGCCAGCCGGTTGTTATCATAACCGGGATAAGATACCAGAGCCAGCACCTCCCCGGTATTGGGGTCCGTCATCACCACCGAACCGGAACAGGGTTCCAGCCCCAGCTGTGAAGGCGTAAGCCGAAGGTTCTCGATGAGGTCGTAGATAAAGCTGTAGGCACTGATGGCTCCCACCCGAAGGGAAGTCAGGCGCTGGTTATCCACCTGGATCACATCCTGTTCCCAGAGGATCAGGCAGGTCTGCCGGCCGTTGATGCGGTCCTGCAGAAGCATATATTTATACAGCTTTTTGGAGAAATCCATATTGGTCTTCAGGTGCTCCATGCAATAGCTTACAAGGGCACTGTAGATCTCTTCCGAATCGGAATAGCGGCCGTTTAAGTTCAGCTTGCTTAAGTTCACCCATTGCTGCGCGATACAGTACATCAGGTATTTCCGTATGCTGATGGTCTCTTTTACACGCCAGTCCAGATAGGTGGGATCCTCCGTATCGATCTCGCTTCCCAGGAGCACGCCGTAATTTTCGGAAAGCAGCATGCTCACCACAAAACTCTCGTACTCCTTCATCTCTTTGGAAAGATCCTGATAGGCCTTATCCCCGTAGCGCATCTCTTCTTCCAGCTGCGCAAGCACCTCGCTCTGCTTCTGCTCAAAGCTGGCATACACCACCCGTTCCGTCTCTCCGGCATAGGGGCCGGCCATATGGTTCAGATCGATAACATTGTTCCCGTAAAGAGCACTGTAAACATCATACACAGGGATGGAACGGTTACGGCCTTCCTGCTCCACTTCCTTCGCATCCACCAGATGTCCCACAAGTATACCCGCGATCTTCTGCTCCAGCAGATGGTAAGCCGCCATCTGCAGCTCCGAATCGATGGTCAGATAGATATCATTTCCCGCCAGGGGCATGGTCACATTGCGGCTCTCGATGATCTTTCCCATCTTGTCCACATAGACCGTCTCGCTCCCCTTTATACCCTGCAGCTCCTTTTCCATGGAGAACTCGATGCCGGTCTTTCCCACATAATCGGTGGTATCGTAATTATCGCTCTCCGCGGAATAGGTTTCGTATTCCTGCTGGGAGATGCGGCCGGTATAGCCCAGGACCTGGGAGAAATATACGGAGTGATTGTAGCGCCTCACCGTATCTTCCACGATGTTCACCCCGTCCAGGCTGTCCTTGTTCTCCATGATCACCGCCACTGTCTTTTCCGACACATCCGTCGCCACGGTGGTGGCGATATATTTCTGGAAGGCGTTCAGGCTGAGCTGATACCGTACGATAGCGATCTTCAGGATCTCCTCCTTGGTGTAGCCCATCATAGGGAAAAAGCTGCTCTTGTTCTTTTCGTTATGGGCATAACTGCCTATACCGAATTTATCGCTGCTTGCCAGATATTCCATCACCTCATCCGGATTGGCGTTCCGCTCGGTATAGCTTAATTCTTCCGTCTTGGCATGCCCGTAGATATCCGCCAGAAAACGCAAAAGCTGTGCTTCCTTATAAGCAAAGCAGTAATTATCACCCTCGTCGATATAGATGCCGAAATCCGAAAAGACCTCATCCCCGTTCTTTTCGATAAGACGTATCATGGAGATGATGATGCCGTTGAGTTTTTCGTTCTTGCCGTTACCGGATTCCACGGTATCTGTGATGGTCACGGAATAAGCCAGCTCGTTATAGGCCAGCAGCACACCGTTCCGGTCATAGATATTCCCCCGGGCTCCCGGGATACGGATGTCCTTTTCCGAAAGCAGCCTGAAGTTTTCCTCATATTCACTGCCGTGAACGATCTGAAGGCGGAAAACACTGCCCAGCAGTATCCCGCACATCAGCAGCAGAAAAACATAGGGCACAAAGAAACGGGAACGGATGAAATTAACGATCTTTTCGCGTATCTCAGTGATCAGCATCAGACCGTCCCCTCCTTTCTATCCCCGTCACCCAGGGCTGCTATATCGGATTCGGCCTGCCTCAGCTTTTCGTCCATATCCGGCCGGATGAAACGCTCTTCGATCCACAGAAGCAGCGGATAGATGATGACGGCCAGGATGGCGGTAGCCGCCAGTTCCGGAAGCAGGCGCCCCGTAAAGAAAAAGCGGAAACGGAAATCCCCGTTCATCACATAAAAGAATAAGAAGCGCAAAAGCGAAAGCAGCGCGTCTTCCACAAAGATCAGGATAAGGGGTATGCGGAATTCCCGGGGGTCGTACCAGGGATGTGCCAGGCCGCTGATAAAACCCGCATACATATAAAAAAGAGCATACATCCCAAGGACTCCCATGCTGAAGATGTCCATCAGCAGTCCGCCGAAAAAGCCCACCAGGATACCGCTGCTGCTCCCTCTCAGCCAGCCGTAGCTGACACAGGCTATGAGCAGGAGATTGGGTACGGCGCTGCCGAAACTCAAGCCCCGGAAAGCACTGCTCTGCAAAAGATAAAAAAAGAAAACCGCTACAGAGGCGGAAAAGATACGCTTCATTCTTTCCACCCCTCCAGTTCCTTTCGTGTCTGCGTGATGATCAGCACGTCGGTAAGATGTTCAAAATCCACAACCGGCTGAAGCTGGCCGGACATGGTCAGCTGATTGGAATCCGTATCGATGGAGGAGATATAGCCGATGAGTATGCCCGGAAGATAACGGTCGCTGATATCCGAGGTAACGACCTTGTCTCCTACCTTTACTTCCCTGTCCCGGTCGGAAAGCTGCGAATAACGTATCATGCCCTGCCGGATCAGCTCCATATCCCCGGAAACGATCAGATGATCCCGGGAATGAAGAACGGTGGCACTCACGTTGGAGCCGTCGGAAATGATGGTTGTGACACGTGACCAGTTCTTCCCGCATTCCGAAACGATCCCCACCAGTCCGGAACCCGCTATGACATTCATGTTCTCGCTTATGCCGTCATCCCGGCCCTTGTTTATGGTAAAAGTGCTGTAACGGTTGCCGGAATCGGCAGCGATGATGCGGGCACCCACCTTATCGTAATCCGCATAGGTACTGTCCAGTTCATAAAGACTCCGCAGGCTGGACAGCTCGTAATGATCCTGCATGAGCTGGGCATTTTCCCGGTTCAGGGCATCGATCTCGGCCTGCAGGCGGTCGTTTTCGGCCAGCAGATCCTCTATGGTCTTCCTTTTCTCCGCATTCTTTACCAAAGCCGTGCCGACCTTTGTGATCCCCTCCTGAAAGGGCACCACCACAAAACCCGCCACATCCTGCATAAAATGCCCCGCACTGTCCTGGGTAAAGGTATAGAGCATCATACCCATGCACAGAAGGGTAAGTATCAGTAAAAGATACTTCGGAGGAAGTGTCTTTGTCTCAGCTTTCTTTCTTACTACGGGAGCCATATCTTACTTTCCGTTGTTCACTTCCACGCCAAGAGAGGCGAAATGGGAATCGCGCATCACGGTGTAGAGGCCTTTAACCACGGTAGCTATGGGCTCTTCATCCATATTCACTTTCAGACCCGTGGCTGCCGCGATATTCTCGGCGAGATGCCCCACCAGACTTCCGCCGCCGGTCAGATAGATACCGTGACGGTAGATATCCGCCGAAAGCTCGGGAGGCGTACGCTCCAGGATCTGGCGGATGTTATCGATGATCGTATCAAAATGCTCCTTCAGAGCTTCATAGACCAGAGGTGTGGCGATCTCTTTCTCCACAGGCAGGCCCATAACGATATCCCGGCCGTAGACTACGGCATTCTTGTTCTGCGCTTCCACTTCCCACATGGCGATCTTCAGCTTTTCCGAGGTCTTGGAGCCGATCACCAGGCTGTATTCGCGGCGCACTGCCGCTTTGATCGCTTCATCAAAACGGTATCCCCCTACTTTTATCAGGCGGCTTAAAACTATGCCTCCCAGAGAAAGAAGGGAAACTTCCGTTGTATCATAACCTACATCCACCACCAGCACACCCTGGGAAGTCTTTACGTCAATGCTCATCCCCAGGCCGTCGGCTATGGCCTTCTCCACGATCAGGATACGGCGCGCCTTAACATTGCTGTCACGTATCAGATCGTAAAACGCCCTGCGCTCCACTTCCGTCACATCCGTGGGCACGGCAATGTAAAAATCCGCCGGACGGATATTCCCCCGGGACAGATCGGAAACAAAATAATGGATCAGGGTGTCCATGTTCTTGATATCGGCAATGACCCCGTTCACCACCGGAAAAGAGACCTGGATATTATCCGGAGCCTTTTCGTACATGTCAAAGGCAGAATCGCCGTAGGCGAAGAGAGTATCCCGCCCTTCGATGGCGATCATGTTTTTTTCCATGAAATAGGTATCGTCGTTGCCGTTATAGATCTTTATATTGCTGGATCCCAGATCGATCCCGAAAGCATTCACATTCAAGGTTCAAACCTCCGTCTATATCAAAACGGGCATAAGCCCGGCTAAGCTTCACACAGCAGAAGATATTATAGCATATCCGAGCCTTTTTTACAAGAACCCTTTGTTTTTAAGGCTTTGTACACTCTTAAGGATGCCGTATGCCCCGTGATAGAACGAGAGCCCGCCCTGAAAATATGCAGCATAGGGCTCACGCAGGGGGCCGTCGGCAGAAAGCTCGATGGAAGAGCCGGAAACAAAGGCCCCTGCCGCCATGATCACCTGTGCATCATAGCCCGGCATATCCCAGGGTTCGGGACGCACATGGGAATCCACCGGTGCCGCCGCCTGTATACCCTCGCAGAAGGCGATGAGCTTTTCGGCCGAACCCAGGGTCACGGCCTGGATGATATCAACCCGTTCTTCTTTGGAATCGGGCAGCACAGGAAAACCGAGCCGCTCGTATACCGCAGAGGCAAAGATCGCGGTCTTTAATGCGGAAGCCGTCACTACCGGTGCCAAAAACAGCCCCTGAAAGAAGGCAGGGAGTACCGCCAGGGAGGCTCCCACCTCTTTTCCAAGCCCCGGAGAAGACAGGCGCTTTGCAGCGTTTTCAACGCAGATCTTCGTACCGGCGATATAGCCTCCGCAGGGACAGAGCCCGCCGCCGGGGTTCTTGATGAGCGAACCCACCGCCATATCCGCCCCCACTTCCGTAGGTTCTATGGTCTGCACAAATTCGCCGTAGCAGTTATCTACCATGATCACCACTTCGGGCTTGATATTCCGGATAAAACTTATCAGCTCCCCGATCCTTTCCACGGAAAGGGAAGGCCTGGTCTGATAGCCTTTGGAACGCTGTATGGTCACCAGCCGGGTCTTTTCTTTGATGGCCGCCTCTATGGCCGGATAATCGAAACTGCCGTCCGCCTTCAGATCCACCTGCCGATAGCTGACACCGTATTCCTTAAGGGAACCGCTGGAATGTCCGTCTCCGTCATCCCTTATGCCTATCACTTCCTCCAGGGTATCATAAGGCTTTCCCACCGGGCTTAAGAGTTCATCCCCTGGACGCAGATTCCCCATAAGAGCCAGGGCCAGGGCATGGGTTCCGCAGCTGATCTGCGGCCGCACCAGGGCATCCTCGGTCCGGAAGATATCCGCATATACTTTTTCCAGGGTATCACGCCCCAGGTCGTTGTAGCCGTAGCCCGTAGTTCCCAGCAGGCATGCCTCGCTCACCTGCTCCTTCTGCATGGCAGCCAGGACTTTGAGCTGGTTGGCCTCTGCCCTTTCGTCTATGTCCGAAAAACGCTCTTTCAGTCCCGAGCGCACGCTTTCTCCCAGATCGATCACTTCATCATCCAGGCCCAGTCTTTTATATGCTTCTCTTATCATTTAAGTATTCTTCCTCCATCCGGTCTACGATCTCCCGTTCCGCGTCTTTGAAAGTGCTGCGGTCCAGCCAGATGGTGTCCCGTTCCCTCTTAAACCAGGTAAGCTGCCTCTTCGCATAATGACGGCTTCCCTGCTTGATACGCTTCACCGCTTCCTCCAGGCTGTATTCACCGCTCAAGTAGTCGTATATCTCCTTGTATCCCAGCCCCTGCATGGAAACGGCCGTGCGAGCTATGCCCCGTTCCTTAAGCCTTTTTACTTCATCCACAAGCCCTGCTTCCACCATGCGGTCTACCCTTGCATCAATGCGCTCATACAGCACGGAACGTTCATCCGTGAGCACAAAAAAACGGGCATCAAAGGCTGCTTCTCTTGCCCGTTCCTGCGCATTGTGGGCGGATATGGGCTGCCCGGTCTCGTGATAGAACTCCAGGGCCCGTATCACCCGCTTGCGGTTGTTCGCATGAATGGCTTCACAGGAAGCCGGATCCACCGCCTTGAGCATTTCGTAAAGCTTATCCGCAGGCAGCTCCTCCAGCCCGGCACGATAAGCAAGGTCCGTTTCTTCCCGGGTAAATTCGATGCCATATAGTACGGACTGTATATAAAAGCCCGTTCCACCGCAGATGATGGGCACATGCCCCCGGCTGTATATCTCTTCGGCCGCATCCGTGGCCATCTTCTGAAACAGGGTTATATTGAAGGCTTCTTCCGGCTCCAGCACATCGATGAGATGATGCGGCACTCCCTGCATCTCTTCCTTTGTCACCTTGGCCGAACCGATATCCATGCCTCGGTATACCTGCATGGAATCGGCACTGATGACCTCCCCGCCGATACGCTTTGCCAGCTCTACGGCTGCAGCACTTTTCCCCGTAGCCGTGGGGCCCGCGATGATGATCAGTTTGCGCTTTTTCTCTTCCGTCACTTCAGCTGGTCATCCAGATTCTGATAGCCCGCTTCCACCGCGTCCTGCATATCCGACATGGCATCCTTCATTTCCCGGGCATCCTCTTTATACTCGGCTTCTGTCTGCTGTACCGCCTTTACTTCATCTGTGCTCTTTTTTGCCGACCACAGAGCAAGACAGATGACCAGCGCCACCGAGATAAGAAGCAGTACAAGAAATACACCGTTACCGTCTTTTTTCATATCCTGTTCCTCAAGCTTTTAAGGCAGCCCACAGACCGACCACCGCGTCATAGAGCATCACCGCTCCCGCTATGCGCAGCACCAGATCCGTAGCGGAAAAGATCCCGATCAGGATCAGAACCCCCAGCACTACCGATACCAGGGGCAGAAGTATCGCCACCTTGTTACCGGAATCAAGAGCCGAGAGCAGATTGCTGATACCGAACCAGAGGATCAGTACTCCCAGCACAATGTGGAATATCCCCGTCACAAGTCCGGGATTAAAGAAGAGGACCAGGCCCACAGCAAGCACTGCGATGCTTCCCACCAGATTGGCGGTCCTGCTGGCCCGGAAATCCTTCTGCATCACCACGCTCAGGATGCCGGACAGCCCGAATATGAACAGTCCCGCACCCACCAGGCGGATCAGCAGGTCGCTGACAGCTCCGGGAAAAAATAAGAGCAGTATGCCTATGATCCCCATGATGACCATAGAAAGAAGAGATCCCATTTTACCTTTCATGTTCCAGCCCTCCTGTTCATGCATTTCACTAACTAAGGTATTTCGATATTGGGTGCAATTGTAATATTTTCACTATAATGATGCCTACGGATCGCTCCGTGCTCTGCACTCTCGCATCTTCGCTCCGCCCCGGCCGGTGCCGGACGTGTACCACTGGCACCATGTTATGTCAATTGAAAGGAAATTACAAGTATTTTTTCCGAACTTGCTTAAAACGTATATATTTGGTAAAATACCAGGCATGAACAGCGAAGAAATAAGGGAAAGCTTCCGCCAGTACGCGGAACGCATATCGACTATACGCCGGCTTTCTTCCCCCACCATCGACCGGGAAGACAGTGCGGAGAATTACAGCACCCGTCTGCAGGAGAATTTCAAACAGATCGGTGCTCTTGCCGCTATTAACCGGCATATGCTGGATACCGAGCTGTATCCTCTGTTAAACAGTTCCGAAAATCTGGACAATCATCTTGCGGAGGATCTGAACGAGCTTGCCGATATCCTTTTAAGCCTGGCTTCCAAGACGGATGACTGCGAGAATCTGGATCTGCCCGTCAGCTCCCTGATCGTGGACCGGCTCCTGATCGATGCGGATCAGAAGAATGACATCACCAACCGCATCCGCCGCATGGATTCGGAAACCGTCACCTGCTATTCCATGATCAATATGACCAGCCGCATCACGGCCAATCCCGCCCTCTGCCGGGTCTATATCGACAAAGGGATCGCTCTGGGGGAAGAATTCTTCTGTATGCTGGATAAGGATTTCTTCTTAAACATCCCCGATGCGGAAATGCGCGAGCTGGTACTTACTGATGCCCGTTTTACGGCCTGCTTCTTTGAACGCTTCTGCGGCGATGACGAGATGAACCGCTATAACCTGGATATACTGGACAAGATGCTGGATATCGCCGAAGACGAATTCTACCACGAAGCGGTGCCGGATTTTGACTGGAAATACTTTATCTTCCGCAGTCTGGAATATTACGTCATGAGCACCGAGATCGACAATCTCCGGGGCTTTTCCAGAAAACTGCTCTTCCGCATCGAAGCCAGGGCCAAAGAACTGGAGACGCTCCTGGCTTCCGATCCGGAATACTTTAAGGACATCCCGGGGGCAGCCCTTTGCCCCGTACATATCGCGCGCTGCCGTCATCTGACCGGCTCCATTAAGCGCGACGAATACCGCAGCCTGCTGCTTTCGTTCTATGAAAGCCGCGACAAAGAGGATTTCGGCGTCGATGGCCATTTGTCCAACACCATGATCCCGCTGGAGCTCCTCTGCCTGCTGGATCCCGCCAATCTCACATCGGAGGATACCATACTGCTCCGGCAGCTGTACCAGGCGCTTTCCGTATATCTCTTTCACTGTCCCAACTCCGGCACCATTTCGCAGATGCTGGATTATTATATCCGCATCATCGACCGTTTCATCGATGTGCCCAGCGGCGTGGATTTTGAGGAATTTGTCCTCCAGAGCCTGGCCGGAGCCCATCCTCCCACCTATGTGCATTCCCGTATGGTGGGACAGTTATCGGAATGCCTCTGCTACCATCTTCTGAAAACCGAGCCGGAACGCTTTATCGGCTTTCCCGGCTGCGAGACGGTGACGGATGTGGAGGACCGCCGGGAGGAGATCATCCGCTTCGCTTATCACGCGGCTCTCTGTCACGATTTCGGCAAGATCAATATCATAGATACCATCTTTGTGTACGGTCGCGGGCTTCTGGAGCTGGAATACAATATCATCCAGTCCCACCCCATCATGGGCGCCGAACTCCTCTCCCGTCACGAGAGTACCAAACGTTATGCGGATGTGGCCCGCGGGCATCATCGCTGGTACGACAACAAGGGCGGCTACCCCGCGGATCTGGACACCTCAAAGAGCCCTTACAAGACCATCATCGATATCGTGCTCTGTGCTGACTGCATGGATGCCGCCACCGATTCCGTTGGCCGAAGCTACAACTACGGCAAGGATCTGAGCACTTTCATGGATGAGCTGCGGGAGGGTGCCGGTACCCGTTACGCCCCCTGGCTTCCGGGGCTTCTTAACCGGGAAGGGGTCTATAAGGATGTGGAGTATCTGCTGACTCAGGTCAGGGAGCTCAATTACCGGGATACCTACACTCTGCTTAAGGATGTACAGGAAAAAGGGATATAAATGAACGGGCCGCCCGAAAGGCGGCCCTGATTATTCTTCCTCCGACAACGATCAGTCCAGCTCCAGTTCCAGCTTCCCGATATAGTTCTTCGCTCCCGTAAGAGTGATCAGCCACTTGTCATCCTGCCGGCTGACCTTTCGCCCGATCTGTTTTTTACTGACTGTAAAGCTTTTGTTACCATATGTGCATTTGATGTTTTTTATCGTCAGCTTCCTTTCTGTCTTTTTGTATTTTACGGTGATGGTGTTTCCGTTCTCATCCTTAAATACCGCCTTATCCCTGAAGGATGCTTCCGCATCATAGAAATATCCGCCGATCTCCCGGGGACGGATATTGAAATATACACGGCAGTCCTTTTTCCTCAGATCCTTGTTTAGCTTTTTCGCGCTCTTCTTCAGTTCCTTCTTTTCAGCTTTTGAAAGACCGGCAGCTGCCTCTTTATCCATGGAAAGCTGAATGTAGTAGTATGCACCCCCCATAGCCTTTGTATTATTCTTATAAGTCAGCTTATATGTCATGTACTTTGGAACGCCGACGATCGCAAAGTCAAGATCCGCGGTTTTGGTCTTACTCTGCTTTTCCGTAAGAGGGGTGCCGCTCTGAATATGCTTCTTCCCATCGTAAAACACATCCGCAGGGCATTCCAGTATCATGCTGATGCCCAGCTCTTCATTCACATAGCTGATGCTGTTTACGGATACTTCCGCTTCGCTCTTAAAACGCATCACCACATCGCCGAAGACGGTAATGATATTGTCTACATCCAATTTGCCCAGCTTTACCAGTGCATTGAACTTCTTCTCGGTATCATCATAATTCACAACTTTCAGAGTACCGTCTGTAAACGCCTGCGTCTGAATAGTAATTGCTCGCCCGGCAGGTATGCTGATCTCGGTCAGTCCGTTTCCCAAAAAAGCCTGCGTACCGATATACTCGATATTGCCTAATGTAAGGCTTGCAAGGTTGTGGCAGTTCATAAATGCTCTGTCCTCAACCTTTGTAGCCTTGGCAATGTCTGCGGAAGTGATAGCAGTGTCCTTGAACGCCTCTACGCCAATTGTCTCAACCTCATTCATGGATACGGTTGTAAGAGCCGTACATCCGCTGAAAGCCATTGTGCTGATGTCTGTAGCACCCTTAATGGATACGGAAGCAAGATTTCCGCAGTCCATAAATGCGCTTTCGGGTATGTATGTCAGCTCATCAAAACTTACAGTTTTCAGATTACAGTTTCTAAATGCTTCATTGATAATGGTCGATACCTTGGGTGCATTAAAGACTTCCATTTTTGCAAGAGAGCCAAACTCTGTTGTAATATTGGTAGCGTTGGGTGCGTCTATTTCAATAAGAGTATCCGCAAAAGTGATAAAGTTATTGATAAGCACATCACTCATAGTGGTAATCTTCTTAATCGGGTTTCCGGTAAAAGCACTGGGATCAAGTCCGTCAATGATCACTTCGGTAAGTTCGCATTCCATAAATGCTCCCATTCCGATATTTCTGCCACGGAGATCCATCACACCTTTAACATATTTCTTGTCGCAACTAAACGCTGCGTCTCCGATAAGCTTTGCACTGTCTTTCAATTCCTTGTCGCCCGCCTTGCAGGTAGTAAGTTCGGGGCATGAGCCAAAGCAATTTGCAGGAACAGTCTCTACATTACCCAGTGTTACTTTTTCAAGTACAGAGTTTCCTGCAAAACATCCCTCACATAAAGTGGTTACGCCAGGTGCGTATATTTCTGTAAGGTTTGCGCTTTCCCACTCATCTGTCGATACGGAAGTGATCGCATTGTTGATATACAGTTCTGTAATATACGCACTGTATTCCCAATACATGAAAGCGTAATTACTGTTCCAGTAAGATGCGCTATCTGCACCACTTCCATAGTGAAGTTTATCATCTTTAAGTACAAAAATGTCATCCGAAGAAATGTCGGTATCCTGCGTATTCGTTACAACTTCAAGACGATAATCAAACTCGCTATTGTGTGTTACGATATACTTCGCATCCTCATTCACATCATTCGTGGTAAGACCGGGATTTCTGTCGGTATAGACATAAAGTTTGAACTCCATACCACTCTCGGTATAGCTGTCGCCACCCCACTCACCGATATACTTCCACTGCTTATCGCCGTCACCAACTGCCTCGGCAAGCTCTTCCGCAACTTCGGTATCGGGAGCCTCTGCTGCCTCGTCTTCGCTTACTGCTTCATCCGATACAGAAACCACATCTTCCGTATTCTCATCATAAGCAAATACAGGAAGTGCGTTCCCGATCAGTAATGTTGTGGTTATTGCTGTTGCGATCATTCTCTTTATCTTCATTGTCATTTCCTTTCCGGGTTAAAACCTGTGTTTATATCCGCAGCAATAAAATGGCAGCGCTTCCGAAGCCAGCATCAGTATGCCCATGATCACCGCGCTCCTTTTTACGATCTTTCCTGTTTTCACCCAAGCATCTCCCTCAGTTATCCTTCTTAACAGTCATATCTGCTTATTACCCCTCAAAAATATAACATACCCCGGCATTATATATCAACATATATGTTCAGATCGACCGGTTTTGCACTGTCCCGATCGAGCGGATAATGGGATTTCCTTAAAAGAACTGCGTTCTCTTGATCCGAAGCTCTTCTGCATTTGGTTAAACGAAAATAAGGTGGCGGCAGCTAACAAAATGTCAAAAAAGAGAAGATATGTTAGCCGCAATTGCTGTTCACAGACGAAAATGAGGTATATGCGGCTAACACATGTCCCCAAAAGAGAGGTTTTGTTAGCTGCGATTGCTGTTTAGGTGATGCCTATGGGAAAAATTGCAAGAAAGGTAATGCAACTTTGCTTGATGTGATCGATGCCGTCGCATCTGTGATCTGTGCAGTGGGAACACTGCTACAGATCACAATGGACGTCATTAAGATCCAAAAGGAAAAGAGCAAGAGCCACTTTATCCCCTCAGATCGCAAGAAGGATTTTTATTTTGCGCTGCCCAGACTTAGCGCATTGATCTTGACTTTGAAGGTCTTGATCCCGCTGTATTCTCCGATGCCGCGGATCGTGACCGTCATGGTTCCCTTCTTCCGGTTATTTTTGTAGCCGCTCTTTACAAGCTCGAAATCCTTTCCGTATTCAAGAGTTCCGACCTGTATCTTTCCCGCTCCGAAATCATCCGAATTCAGGGTAACGGCTGCGCCGTTGTAGGTCTTGCTCACGCCCTTTACACTCACTTTGGCCTTCGCAAGATTCTTTCCGACCTTCACCTCTTTGATCACACCGTCCGTACCGCCGATGACCACATTTGTTTCATCCCGGCTCGTGACTTTCACGACAAGATTATCCGACAGGCTGTCTTTCTTTTTCAATTCCTTCCCGCCGCTATACAGTTCCACCTTATACTTCTTGCCGCTGATCGTATTGCCTGACTTATCGACAAGCTGCACTTTCACCTTCCCCGCCTTGCCGGCCACAGCATTGACGATGATATCCTCCTCGGAGATATCCAGGGCCTTAACATTGTATTTGATCTTTACGCTCTTGTTAAAGTTCCCTTTGCCCTTGACGGTCACTTCCCCGGCTCCGTCTCCGGCTTTGGAAGCCTTATACTTTGCCTTGAAGTCCTGCCCCGGGATGAGATGGTAACCACCGGCAGCTACGCTCAGGTCAACGGCAGCCGCTTCCGCTTTTACGCCCCAGAACACATCGGAAACTCCGTTCTGCTGCACTTTGCCGATATCCGTCGCCTTGATCTTGTAGTTTTTCCTGATCGCGTTTCCGGCCCCGGTCAGGGCAAGCGTGGCAGTCCCTTTATTTGTATTATTGCTGAAGCTCACAGCACCGGGGAATTCAACACCGGCCGCATCAACATATATCCCTTCCGCATTCCGGCTGTATGCCTTTTCTTCCCCGCCTTTCTTCAGTACGAACTTATCGGGACACTGCTCTTTACCGTTGAAATCGAAGCTTGCAGGTTCAAGAGACTGAATCTTCCAGCCGCTCAAATCCATTGCATTCTCACTGACAGCAGGCTTTGCTATATTGAAGCTTATGCTTCTGCTCTTCCCGCTGTAATTACCTTTGCCCTTGATGGTGATCAGAGCAGTGCCGGGATTCTTGTTATTACTGTAGCTTACGGTATAATCCACACCCTTAGCCAGGATAAGGCCTTTGCCGTTCCGTTCATCCACGATACGGAAGTCCGCTTTGATCTTGGCGCCGGTATAGTCATAGGAATTCTTAAGCCCCACAAGGCTGATACCTTCAGCCAGTTCCTCTTTGCGGAACAGCTCACCCAGTTCCTCTTCGGATGCTTCTTCGCCATCCACCGTGATCCGGCAATCCTTCAGGTTTTCGATCTTCACTTCCCCGTCCGAAATGGAGACCAGCGCTTCCGCCCCGATACCGCTCCCGGATATGCCGATCTTCTTCGCATCCCCCGCCAGATCCGTATCCGTCAGCTCGAGATCCACCTTCTCATTGGCAGCCAGATCCAGATTCAGATAAAATCTGTCCCTGCTATCATCCACATCAAATACAGCTGTCTTTGCGTCACTGTCAACACTCATGCACAGATCGCCGTCCAGGGATGTAAAGGAAAGCCCTGATCCGGCTGCGGAAATGTTCCTGTCTCCCACCGGTGTATAAAGAGCCGTCTTTGAATCCTTCATAACACCATCGGGGATCAGATTCATGGGTGCCTGTGCAAAAGCCGTCCCCTGACTGCCTTCAGGGATCGTGATATTTCCGTCCGAACCTTCGGCCAGGATCATTCCCTCATTGTCCGTAACGGTATAGTTCTTATTATCTACGATCATAGCCTTGCAGCGGGATTTGCAGCGGCTCTTGCAGCGGGACTTACAGCGGGACTTGCAGCGCGATTTGCAGCGGGACTTGCAGCGGCTCTTGCAGCGCGATTTGCAGCGGCTGCTCATCCGGCTGATCTGTGAGGGATCCTTCATGCACTCTTCCAGCAATGCCAGCTCCTCCGGTGTAAAATCACCGTCCGGATCCTCCTCCCACAAAGCCTGAGCCTCCGCATCCCAGTCATTAAAATACCGCCAGATAAATTCGTCCAGCTCCGTCCACTCGCTGTCACCGATGAGCCTTTCGGCCCAGGCTTCCTCATCATAATCCCCGCCGTCTTCCCACACGGCACTGTATACATCATAAGGCACATAGGAAATGGCGCAGGCCGGCTGAACACTGCTCCAGAAGATCGTATCAATGGACATGGCCGATGACAGTGTATAATCCCAGCCGTCATAAACGGTATTACCGTAATTATCCTTCGAAGTATAGATATTGATACAGCGGTCCTCCATGGGCCAGTTGCTGTCATACACATGCAAACGGTATCCTCCCAGAGCCGGATCACTATCCAGCTTATAGGCCAGCAGGGCATGACCGGCTTCCTCTCCCTGGAAAGGCCCGAAAACACCGATGACCAGAGGCTTGCCGTCTTTCATCGCTTCCACGATCTCTTCCGGATCGCAGTCCAGGGAAAGGCAATACTGCACACGGTCATCGTACTGGGAGATCTGCATAGCCTCGATGAACTTGCGCAGGTCGGAAGAAAGCTCCGCCTTTGTGTCATCGGAGGGATCCGTATCCACCGCAGCGGACAGTGCAAGTTCGGAGACCGTCTTTGCCCCGTAGGCTGTTGCATTTATGCCATTCCCCTTTTCATTGAAAAGGCTGCTGGTAGCGGACAGGCCGTAGCAGCTGCCGCCCCAGGGATCATCAAAGACTTCGAAGATGTTCCTGCCCTTGTCGCCAAATAATGAAACATAGCGTTCCATCGGGATGTGATATTCGGTCAGCTCATTGTAACCAAGCCCCCCGGGCCCGAAGTCGTTTTTGAAGCTGTAGCTGTATTTATATATTTCTTTCGGCATAAAATCCTTCAGAGAGCGGCTGATATCGCAGTCATACAGGATCTCAACACCGTCAGGAACCATATTTTTCAGGGCTTTCCATTCTTCTTCCGAACCGGTAAAATAGATGCGTTCGAGGTTCATTAACGAAAGTGATGAAAGATCACAGTCATGATAAAGCTTGGCCGAAAGGCCCAGATCCGTGACTGAGTTTTCTCCGAGAAAGAGTGTCGGGTTGGTTCTGAGAGATGATGCATCAAAACTGCGCAGATCCACTATTTTCAAAGAAGAACAGTCCCCAAACATCCCATCCATAGATCTGGATACTCTGGTCGTGTTCCATCCACGCAGATCAAGTTCAGCCAAAGAAGAGCACCCCCTAAAAAGGCTGGTCATTGAATTAACATGGGATGTATTCCAATCCTCAATGTCCAGCTGCGAAAGAGAACTGCAGCCTTCAAACATTCTATCCATCGAATTAACACTGGACAAATCCCATGCACTCAGTTCCAAACTCTTTAATGACGTACAGTTTTCAAAGACTCCCATAAAACCAGCTACAGAAGAAGTATCCCAGGTACTGACATCAAGCTCTTCCAGAGATGTACAACCACTGAAAGCATAACTTATACTTTGAAGGGAAGATGTATTCCATTTGCTGAGATCCAGGCTTTTGAGTGACGAACAAGACATAAACATTCCGAGCATATTCTTTAATGACGATATATCCCAGCCGTCCAGATTTAATTCAACAAGAGAAGTACAGCCTGAAAACATAAATTCAGTGCTATAGACTTTGCTCATATCTAAACTTTGCAGATCAAGTTTTTTTAATGAAGTACAATCCAGAAACAGATCATTCGTTAAATACAGAGAAGAAAAATCAGCACCACTTATATCTATAGTTTCAAGACTACTAAGATGCGCAAAGAAATAACCCAAATTTGTAATTACTATTCCTTTGCCGAGTTTTACCCCCTTGATCTTGGAATTAGACTCCCCAAAGAAACCTTTCATCTCAAATGTCTGTTCATTGCTTGAGACACTACCCGGGGTGCTTTCGATCACAACTTTATACGGCTTTCCATCAATCGTAACCGATTCAGGGATAACTACATATTCATCCGTGATTTCCTCAGTATCTTTTGTCCCGTGGAGAACAATGGTATCACTCTTCAGATCATACTTATATTTCGTATACCAGTCCGCAGCAGGCTCCGGCCAGTCGATCCCTTCCGATTCCGCGCCATCAGCAGCTTCCTCCTCCGGATCGTCTCCGCTTTCCGCAACAGGGCCGTCCTCTTCAGCAGGGTCAGCATTCTCCGTCAGTTCCGGGCTGTCAGCATCCGTATCCGGAACAGTATCAGCGGAATCCGCTTCGACCACGTCCTCCGCTTCGATCAGAACATCCTTTTCGGGCCCATCCGCCGCAAGCACCGGCAGTGTCTCGGCCCCTATCAAGATCATGCTCATGATCATTGCCAGCATCCTTCTGAATACAGCTTTCATTCCGTATCTCCCTCCGTTATTTTTCTCTAAGATTGTCAGATTTGAGAAAAGAATCCCTCAAAGTACCTGTATAAAAATATATCATACGCCTGCATTATCTATCAATATGTATTTCTATATGTTCAACCCGGCCAATATAATAAAATCCAAAACGCATAAAGCAATGACATTAGTTCTATTTAATGTATAATGTTTATGGATGCTACCGCGTGTACCGGTAGGCGGTTTGCCTTTCAGACGTGCATTCGCACGGATCTCCCTTAGTTTGCCACAGGTTCTTCCCGCTGCCTGAACGATCGCACATCTCCCCACTTCCGTGGGGCCCCTTTTGTGCTCCAGGCAGCGGGCCCCTCCTCGTGGCTGTGATGCCTATGGGAAATAATCAGAAGAAAGGTAATGCGATTTTGCTTGATGTGATCGATGCCGTCGCATCTGTGATCTGTGCAGTGGGAACACTGATACAGATCACGATTGACGTCATAAGGATCCAAAAAGAAAAGAGCAACCACCACCACGCCAAAGGTTAAGTTGCTCTTTTAACGCAAACCAAGGCAAACCGTCTACTGCGGTAGCGCCTTTTGTATTATTTTGCACTTTATCCATCCAAAATGCAAGACCGATTCTTTATTTTGCACCGCCCAGGCTCACCGCAGTGATCTTTACTTTAAAGGTTTTGATCCCGCTGTACTTTCCGATGCCGCGGACCGTGACGCTCATGCTGCCTTTCTTTACATTATTGGAGTAGCCGCATTCTGCCAGTTCAAAGTCGGTGCCGTAGACAAGCGTTCCGATCTGTATCTTCCCCTCGCCGAAATCTTCGGCGCTGAGTGTGATCGCGTTTCCACTGTATCCCTTGACCACATTTCCCGTCTTTACCTTCATCTTAGCTATGCTCTCACCGGCATTAGCGCTTACCGTGATACCGTCCGCATCACCGATGATCAGGTTTGTGCTATCCTTGCTCCTGATCTTCACACTGAAGTTTTCGGACAGGGTATCTTTCTTTTTCAGCAGTTCTGTACCGTTATAGATCTCTACCAAATACTTCTTCGGAGAGATGATATTCCCTGCAGCATCCCTGAGCTGGACCTTCACCCTCCCGGCCTTCCCGGCGGAAGCATTGATCAGGATCTGATCTTCCGATACCGTAAGGGGCTCCACATTATATTTTAATGTCAGCTTCTTACTGAAGTTGCCTCTGCCCGTGAGTATCACTGTGCCTGCATCCGCTCCTGCCTTTGGTGCTTTGTACTTTGCTTTGTAATCCTGACCGGCCACAAGAGTATATCCGTCCGTACCGATGCTCAGGCTTACAGCTGCCTCCGCAGCTCTGGTCCCCCAGCTTGCCTGCGCCACGCCGTTCTGTGTCACATCCGTGAGAGCCATGGCCTTGATCTTGTAATTCTTTTTGATGCTCTTATCCTTACCGCTGATCACCAGAGTGGCGTTACCCTTATTCACGTTGTTACAGAAGCTCACGGCTGCCGGGAGCACGTTGCCCTGCGCATCCTCATAACACTTTGTTGTTTCATTCCAGCTGTAGATCTTCGTTTCACTCTTCTTCTTAAGCTTAATGCTCGTCGGGATCTGTTCCTTTCCGTTATAGCTGAAGCTTGCAGGCTCAAGACTGCTGATCTTCCAGCCGGCCAGTTCCATGGAATCGGCACTCACGGAAGGCTTGACCAGATTGAAACTGAGGCTCCTGTTCTTCCCACTGTAATTACCCTTACCCGTGATCGTGATGATCCCGGTACCTGCGTTCTTATTATTGCTGTAGGAGACTGTGTAATCCACGCCCAGAGCCAGCGTTTTTCCGCATCTCTTATCCACGATACTGAATTCCGGCCTGATCTTTACTCCGCAGGCAGGATAGGCATCCTTAAGCCCAAAAGCCTCGATCCCTTCTGCCAGGACCACGCCTTTTTCGGACAGCTCCTCCGCGAGCTCATCCAGGCTTGACGGCTGACCGTTCATACTTACGGTAGGATCTTCCAGCTGCTCCAGCTTAACGCCCTCCGCGGAAAGCTCCAGCTCCGCTTCCTCTCCGGTTCCGTTTCCGGAGATCGAGAAGACCTTTCCGTCCTTGATGATCTGAAGCTCCAGAGCCTGATCCTCTTCCAGATCCAGCTTCAAATAGAACCTGTTCCTGGTTTCGTCCACATCGAAGGATGCGGAACTTGCGGCACTGTCCACCTTCATGCACAGGTCGCCGTCGATGGCTGTAAAGGAAAGCGGCGTTGCTCCGTTTACGGAAATATTACGGGTTCCCACGGGAGTATATACCGCACTCTTTCCTTCCGGCAGAAGCTTACCGTCGATATAATTCACGCAGCGTTCCGCGAAAACTTCACCCGTCCAGTTATCACTGACGCTGACAACTCCGCCCTCAGCCTTTGCCAGCTCCGTTCCGTTCGGAGCTTTGATCTCATAATCGGCAGAGTTTACGAGTATCGCCTTGCAGCGGCTCTTGCAGCGGCTCTTGCAACGGCTCTTGCAACGGGACTTGCAGCGAGATTTGCAGCGGCTCTTGCAGCGGCTCTTACAGCGCGATTTGCAGCGGCTGGTCAGCTCGCTGATCCTGGAGGGATCCTTCATGCACTCCTCCAGCTTGGCCAGCTCCTCCGGCGTAAAATCGCCGTCCGGATCTGTCTCCCATATTTCCTGGGTTTCCGCATCCCAATCTTTATAATCGTTGAAATACTGCCAGATAAACTCATCCAGATCCGTCCATTCCTCATCACCGCGGGTGAGTTTTTTCGCCCATTCTTCCTCATTGTAATTGCCGCCATCATCCCATACCGCACTATAAACATCGTACGGAACGTAAGAGATGGCACAGGTCTCGTTATCGCTGCTCCAGTTGATGGTTGCGGCAGTATCCAGCGTATAAGACCAGGTATAGCTGACATTATCGTATGCATGTTTCACAGCGGTAAAGCTGATGCAGCAATCCTCGCCGGGGTGATTACTGTCATAAACATGCAGCAGATAATTCCCGCTGGCTGCACCTTTTTTGATCTCTTCGAGTTCATAAGCCAGTACGGCATGTCCCGCCGGCTCACCGCCGATCTCTCCGAAGAGGCCTATGATGACAGGCTTTCCATCCTCCATGGCCGCGATGATCTCTTCCGGATCACAGTCCAGGGACAGACAGTACTGTACACGGTCGTCATACTGGGAAACCTGCATGGCTTCGATAAACTTCCGAAGATCATGCCGCAGATCCGCAGGGGTATCATCATTGGGGTCGGTATCGACAACAGCGCTCAGGGCCAGTTCGGATACGCTCCCTGCACCATATGCAGTCGTGACCACACCGTTCCCGTTAATGTTGAAAAGACCGCTTGTCGAGGATAAACCATAACAGCTGCCGCTCCAGGGATCATCAAAGATCTCGAAGATGTTCATGCCCTTATTTCCGAAAAGCTCGGTATAACGCTCTACCGGAATATGATATTCCGTAAGTGCATCATAACCCAATCCGGTGGGTCCGAAGTCATTCCTGAAGCTGTAGCTGTATTTATCGATCTCGGCCGGCTTTGCAGGCTCGGGATCTTCCATATCCCATTCCACCGCCCACAGAGGATCATTACCGGTACCGCTGGCTTCTTTGATCTCTTCCTTTGTCTTCGCGCCCTTGTAATGAACGGTCTCCAGACCCGCGCAGTTATAAAAAGCTTTGTTGCCGACTTTTTCCAGGCTGGCGGGAAGGCTCACTTCCAAAAGCGAATCCAGGCCGCTGAAGGTATTAGCCGCAATCTGTACCGTTCCTTCTTCTATGATCGCGTTGGAAAGAGAAGTACAGCTCTCAAAAAGTCCGCTGGTAGGGATCACTTTGATCCTCGAAGGGACCGTCACATTGTTCAGCCTCGAGCAGGACCCGAAGATCACGGATCCTATCGTCAACTCTTCGGAGCTTTCCTCAAATGTTATCGTTTCCAGTCTGTTACAGTTGTAAAAAGCCGCATTACCGATGGAGCATACGGTCGCAGGGATCGTATAGCTCTTTAATCCGCAATTATGGAACGCATTATTTCCGATCGCCGTGATCCCGGAAGGTATGATCACCTCTTCAAGGTTCGTAATATCCCTGAAAGTATTATCAAGGATCTTATCGATACCCTCTTCCAATTCAACGGATGTAAGACTGGTGCAGCCGTCAAAGATTCCGCCGATAGAGATCTCTGTCACCCTTGAAGGAATCTTTACATGGTTCAGCTTTACACATCTTCCAAAGGCCTTGCTCCCCAGCGTCAGATCTGCAGTACTGTCCTCGAAAGCCAGCGTTTCCAGTTTTTGACAGTCGTAAAATGCAAAACCGTCGATCGTGGTGACCGTTGCAGGGATCGTAAAACTTTCAAATCCGGTGCCGCGAAATGCACTGTCTCCGATGGACTTGATCCCGGCAGGGAGTGTGACCTCGCTGAGGTTTGTAATACCACTGAATGTATTGGCAAGGACCGTATCGATCCCCGGATCCAGTTCCGCCTTGGTAAGTGCGGTACAGCCGCCAAAGATCCCCGATTGGGGAAACGCTTTGATACGTGTCGGGATCTTTACATTATTCAGTTTTTCACAGCTTCCAAAAACGGAGCTTCCCACCGTAAGCTCTGCAGAGCTGTCCGCAAAACTTATCGTTTCCAGCTTGGAGCAGTTGTAAAATGCAAATCCGCCGATGGTAGTGACCGTTGCGGGGATCACAAAACTTTCAAATCCGGTGCCGCGAAATGCGTTATCTCCGATGGACTTGATCCCGGCAGGGAGATTGACTTCACTGAGGTTTGTTATATTACGGAATGTATTGGCAAGGATCGTGTCGATCCCCGGATCCAGTTCTGCCTTGGTAAGTGCGGTACAGCCGCCAAAAATACCCGTATCGGGAAATGCTTTGATACGTGTCGGGATCTTTACATTATTCAGTTTTTCGCAATTCCCAAATACGGAATATCCCACCGTAAGCTCTGCCGAGCTGTCTGCAAATGTTAGCGTTTCCAGATCAGCGCAGTTGTAAAATGCAAATCCGCCGATGGAAGTGACCGATGCAAGGATCGTAACATTTTCCAACCCGGTGCCCCGGAATGCATTATCTCCGATCACCTTCAAACCGTCCCCGAAGTCAACGGCGCTCAGCTTTGCGCAGGATTTAAATGCATTGGAACTGATCGTCAGGCCGTCATCGTCAGCACAATCATCAAACGTAACGCTTTCCAAAGCGGTGCATCCGGAGAATGCATTTTCTTCAATGGATGTGATATTATCACCGATCTCGACATTTTTTAAAGCGGGCATATCCTTAAAGGCAGATTTATATACATTTTTCACACTTCCTGAAATAATTATATCTGTAATATGGTCCTTTTGGGCTACCACCTGAGGATTATGGCACCCCCCGATCGCCACATCCATTGTTTCACCGCTTCCGTTGATCGTAAGCGTGATCTTCTCACCCTCGATCACTATATTCCCGTCAACGCCTTCTCCAAATGCACCACTACCGGGATCATCCCCCCCATCCGGATCATCCCACGCAAAAGCATAGCCGCTGAAGCTGTCGGCCAGTAGCAGCATAGCCAGAAACGTTGCCAGCATCTTTCGGATCTTTTTCATACAGGAAATCCTCCCCACTCATCTCCCGCCCCTGCGGAGCGCCTTTATAAACAGGATTATTATACAGTTTTTTTCTTTTTCCCGCAATACATTATGCATCTGAGCATGATGCTTTCGTTCATATAGATGTTCTATATTGACACACGGTCTACTCTGCATATAATATATGTAGGTGCTATCGTGTATACGGTAGGCGGTTTGCCTTTCAGACGTGCTTTCGCGCGGATCTCCCTTACTTATGGAGGTAAAGTACTATGGGAAGTTTACTGATGAAAGGAAATGCGATTTTGCTTGATGTGATCGATGCCATCGCATCTGTGGTCTGTGCAGTGGGAACATTGATACAGATCACAATGGATGTCATCCGGTACCAAAAAGAAAAGAGCAACCGCCAAGCCAAGGAATAGGTTGCTCTTTGCAACTATAAGCTAAGGCAAACCGTCTGCTTCGGTAGCGCCTTTTATTGATTTCATATTACAACTTTTCGTAAAATCTGTCAATCATCGAAAAGGGCTGCCGCAGCAGCCCTTTTCTTATACGTCTCCGCTCTTACTTGATGGTGGTGTACATGAAGTACTTGTAGCCCAGAGGGTTCGAGAAGAAGCCCTTCACGGAATCATCCAGCATATACATATCGGTGTAGAAGTACAGCGGGCAGATGCAGCCGGTGCTCATGAGCATATCCTCGGCGATGTGCATCATCTTGTAACGGTCATCATTGTTGGTGCAGCTCTTGATGGCCTTGATCAGCACGTCATAGGTCTGTGCCCAGGTTCCGCCGGTCACGTTGGTATCCAGCCCGAAGGGAGTCAGATCCAGATCGTAGCCTGCAAAGGCAGCATGTGCGCCGCGGCCGAACTGTACATCGTTGTTACCGGACTCGGTGGTCCACATATCCAGGAAGCAGACGGGATCGTTGTAGTCTGCCAGCCAGCCGTTACGGGCGATGGAGTAATTGCCTTCCTTACGGGTGTTCAGGAAGGTAGCCCACTCCTGGTTCTCCAGGTTCATGGTGATGCCTACACCGGCCATCACACTCTGCAGATACTCACCGATGGCCTTGTGGCCTTCACTGGTATTGTAGAGATAGGTCAGGGTCGGGAAATCGCTGAACTTGCCGGTAGCTTCATCGTAGGTGTAGTACTTCTTCAGGATCTCGATGGCCAGAGAGAAGTTGTCCTCGTAAGCTGCCACGGAAACATCATAGTAACCGTCATAGCTGCCGCTCACGCCGCAGTTCTGATAGAACTGGCTGCCGTCGGCATCGGTAAGACCCATAGCCACGAAGGAGGAAGCGGGAAGCTGTCCGCCCTGAGAGATCTCTTCCACGATGTAGTTACGGTCAAAGAGCAGGCTGATGGCATTGCGGATCTCAGCCTTGGCATTCTCGTCATTGGCATATGCGGAACCTGCAGGCAGGATGCCTTCATTCACGTTCCAGCACACATAATAGGTACCCAGCTGACCCACATTGAAGAACTCGGTAGGATACTGAGACTTCACATTGGCGATCTCGTTGGTGGGGATATCGTCGATCAGCTGCCAGGAACCGTTCTGGAAGTTGGTCAGCATATTGTTCTGATCATCGGAAAGGTAGCAGTTGATGGTACCCATGGAGACATCGTTCGCATCGATGAAATCCGGGTTCTTCTCCAGCTTGATCATGCTGTTGTGCTCCCAGGAAGCCATGCGATAAGGTCCGTTACACACAAAGGTGGAAGGATCGGTAGCCCATGCTTCGTTGCTGACCACATCTTCACGTACGGGGAAGTAGGTAGGGAAAGCAAGCAGCTCGTTCCAGTAGCTCACGGCATTGTTCAGAGTCACTTCGATGGTCTTGTCATCCTTGGCTTCAACAGCCAGCTTTGCATCCGGATTCAGGGGGTTACCCTCATCATCCACATCGGCCACTTCTTCGTAGCCCTTCACCACTTCAAACATGTAACCGTAGTCGGCAGCCAGCTCTGCGGAAGCGGCACGGTTCCATGCAAAAACATAATCGGAAGCCTTCACATCCTGACCGTCGCTCCACTTAAGGCCGTCACGAAGGGTATAGGTATAGGTAACGGTACCGTCCCGTTCTCAACACCGGCAGGCAGCTCGGTAGCAGCATCTGCCACGATCTCCAGTACGCCCTGTGCGTTCATCTCCCACTTTGCAAGTCCGGAGAAGAGGTGCACCAGGAAGGTAGCACCGTCCACGGCGGAGTTCAGCGCGGGATCCAGGGAATCGGGTTCGGAACCGAAGCACACATTGATCTCGTTGGATTCGGCGGTTACTTCTTTTCCGGCATCACTTCCGGCACCCAGTCCCTCATCCTGAAGTGTACCGGTAGGCTCCGCAAGCTCCGGAGTGCTGGTAGGCGCAGGCTGATCTCCTGTGCCGCCGTTGTTTCCGCAGCCGGCCAGAGTGCCGAGCGTCAGTACGGAAGCCAGCAGCATTGAAATTGCTCTCTTTTTCATAATTTTTTCCTCCTTTACTTCTATCTCATAACGCAACTGTGCGTCATGTGCTATATTGATCACGTTATATCTTCCACCCGGTGGCAGGCACAGAGATGTCCGCCTCCCAGGTCCTTAAGCTCCGGCATGGATTCGGCGCAGGCCTCCGTGGCATAAGGGCAGCGCGTCCGGAAGGGACAGCCGCTGGGCGCATGCAAAGGACTGGGGATATCCCCCTCCAGCACGATACGCTTATTGGCCCGTGCTCTTTTGGGATCCGGTACCGGCACCGCACTGATCAGGGACCTGGTATAGGGATGCAGGGGATGTTCGTAGATCTCGTCCGCATCCGCCAGCTCCACCATATGCCCCAGATACATTACGGCGATACGGTCGCTGATATGCCGCACCACCAGCAGATCGTGGGCGATAAAGAGATAGGTCAGTCCCAGCTTGTCCTGCAGTTCGT
This sequence comes from Lachnospiraceae bacterium, assembly GCA_017552715.1. Classification (GTDB taxonomy): domain Bacteria; phylum Bacillota; class Clostridia; order Lachnospirales; family Lachnospiraceae; genus NK4A136. Next base: position 7,769 of record JAFZOW010000014.1, on the reverse strand, counting down.
CGAACATATTGATGACCTGGGCCTGAATGGATACGTCCAGGGCCGATACAGGCTCGTCACAGACCACAAAGGCGGGCTTTAAAGCCAGGGAACGGGCGATACCGATACGCTGTCTCTGTCCGCCGGAAAACTCGTGGGCATAGCGGGAAGCATGCTCGCTGTTCAGCCCCACATATTCCATCAGCTCCAGGATGCGCTCCCGTCTGGCCTGCTTATCCTCGTACATCTTATGTACATCCAGAGGCTCCGCGATGATATCCGCCACCGTCATGCGGGGATTCAGTGAAGAATAGGGATCCTGGAATACCATGGTGGCCTTCTTGCGGAATTCCTTAAGGCTGGCCTTATCCCCGATCTTCTTTCCTTCGAAATACACTTCCCCTGAGGTGGGTTTATAAAGATGGAGCAGGGAGCGCCCCACGGTGGTCTTGCCGCAGCCGCTCTCTCCCACCAGTCCCAGTGTCTCTCCCTTCTGAATGGTAAAAGACACGTCATCCACCGCTTTTAAGGGCAGGGTGGAAAACAGACCGGTGCTCACGTCAAAATACTGTTTTAAGTGTTTAACCTCTACCAGAGGCGCGTTGTTTCCCATTACTCGCCGCCTCCCTTCTCTGCTTCCGCCTTCACATTCATCCAGCAGGCAGCCGCATGATCATCGTTAAGCTGCATGCGTTGGCAGCGCTCCCTGAGGCAGATCTTCATGGCCGCCTCACAGCGAGGTGCAAAAGCACAGCCTTTCGGCATGTTCAGCAGATCGATGGGCGTGCCGCTGATGGGACGAAGGCGTTCACCTGAGGTCTTCTCCGTAGGTATGGAACGCAAAAGTCCCTTTGTATATTCGTGGGCGGGATTATAAAAGATCTCATCCGCCGTACCCTGTTCGCAGATGGAACCGGCATACATAACGATGACTTCGTCGCAGAGCTGGGCCACCACACCCAGATCGTGGGTGATCATGATGATGGCCATCCCCAGCTCCTTCTGCAGCTGTTTCATCAGCTCCAGGATCTGGGCCTGAATGGTCACATCCAGAGCCGTGGTAGGCTCGTCGGCGATCAGGATATCCGGTTCGCAGGCCAGGGCCATTGCGATCATCACGCGCTGCCGCATACCGCCCGAAAACTCGTAGGGGTACTGCTTCAGTCGCTTTTCCGGCTCATTCACGTTCACCAGCTTCAGCATCTCCAGGGCTCTCTCCCTTGCCTGCTCCTTATTGCGGTCCGTATGCAGGAGAATGGCTTCCATCAGCTGATGCCCTATGGTATAGGTGGGATTCAGAGAAGTCATGGGATCCTGGAAGATGATGGAGATCTTGTTGCCGCGTATGGTCTTCATGACCTTTTCTCCGGAATTCACCAGCTCGGTACCCCGGAATTTAACGGAACCGGAAACGATCTTTCCGCTGCTGGCCAGGATCTGCAGGATGGAATAAGCCGTTACGGATTTGCCCGAACCGGATTCCCCTACGATGCCCAGCACCTTTCCCTCATCCAGATCAAAAGAGATACCGTTCACCGCCTTGACCTCGCCGGCGTCGGTAAAAAACGAAGTATGCAGATCTCTTACTTCCAGCATGCTCATCTCTGCATCCTCCTTAAGTGTTCAGCTTCGGATCGAAGGCATCCCGCAGCCCGTCGCCGAAAAGATTGAGGGAGAGCACGATGAGTGAGATCACCGCCGCCGGGATCACCATACGATAAGCATATGAAGTAAGGCCGTTCAGGGCATCCGAAGCAAGGGAGCCCAGGGACGGCATGGGTGCATTTACACCGAGTCCGATAAAGGAAAGATAACTTTCCGTAAAGATGGCACTGGGGATCTGCAGGGCTACGGAGATAAAGATCACGCTCATGCAGTTGGGCAGCAGATGCTTTTTGATGATCCAGCCGCCGCTTGCTCCGGCCGCCTGTGCCGCCAGTACATATTCCTGTTCCCTCAGGGACAGGATCTGCCCGCGGATGAGCCGGGCCATGGATACCCAGTAGAGTATGCCGAATACGATAAAGAGACTGATGATGTTGGAACCTATGGAAGCCAGTACCGTACCGTCAATGGCGGCTCCCAGGGTCTGCTTCAGCACGGAAGCCAGAAGGATCACCATCAGCATATCCGGCAGCGAATATATGATATCCACGATACGCATGATCACCAGGTCCACCTTGCCTCCGCAGTATCCGCTCACGGCACCTACCGTGGTACCGATGATCAGCACGATGATGCTGGCGAAAAAGCCCACCGCCAGGGAGATGCGGGTCCCGTAGACCACACGGATAAAATAGTCACGGCCCTGGGCATCCGTTCCGAAGATATGGGGGAATACACTCTCTCCCGCGTCGATGAGGCGCTGCTCCGTACGGCTGTATTCAAAGGGCTTCAGATTGTTAAAGGAAGCGTCCATGGGCTTGCCGGGACGGTTCCCCAGCATGGCTTCATAAGAATAAGGCCATACCATGGGCAGTATGATGGCCGAAAGGGTGATGAGCACGATGATGATGAGACTCACAAAGGCCACACGGTTCTTTACCAGGCGCTTCATCCCGTCCTTAAAGAAGGTAGTGGAAGGCCGCATCTGTACCACATAGGCCTTCTCCTCCTCCGTAGCCGGAAGCAGGTCGTTCACGTCGATATGCATTGTGAAGCTTTTCTTCTTATCTGCCACTTTTCTACTCCAGATTGATCCTCGGGTCTACGATCTTGTATAGTATATCGCTCAAAAGGTTCATGATCACGATAAGAGCCGCCAGTATGATGGTGGTCCCCATGATCATGGGATAATCACGTCCTGTAATGCTGGTGATATAGGCCCGGCCTATGCCCGGCACAGCAAAGATCTGTTCCACCACCAGAGAGCCTGTAACGATATAGGCCAGCATGGGCCCGAAATAAGTGATAACCGGCAGCAGGGAATTCTTCAGGGCATGGCCGAAGATGACACGCACGGGAGGCACACCTTTGGCCTTCGCGGTACGTATATAATCCTGACCCAGCACATCCAGCATGGAAGAACGGGTAAGCCTGGTGATATAGGCCATAGGAGATAAAGACAGGGTTATGACCGGCAGTATCAGACCGCCGGCTGCGGCCCCATTGGCCGGAAGGATCTTCAGTTTAACGGCAAAGAGCACCAGAAGCAGAGAGCCCATGATAAAAGAAGGCATGGACACAAAGGCGGTAGTCAGCACCATGATGATGCGGTCCGCAATGGTATTGCGCTTGAGTGCGGCAAAAGAGCCCATGACAATACCCAGGATCAGCGCGATCACCGCAGCTATAAGGCCGATCTTTACGGAGGTCTTCATACCGTCACCGATGATCTGCACCACGGTACGTCCCCTCTGTTTTAAGGAAGGGCCGAAATCAAATTTCGTTACGATATCCTTAAGATAGGTAAGGTACTGGGTAAAGAGCGGTTTATCCAGGCCGTACTTGGCCTCCAGCGCCTTCTGGGCCGCTTCGGTAATGGCTTTCTCTCCCACAAAGGGGCCGCCGGGCACAGCATGCATGACAAAAAAAGTCACCGTGATCACCACCCAGACCGTGACCAGCGCAAGCAGTATTCTTTTCAGTATGTATAGCAGTGTTTTCGTATTCATAATAAACAAAAGGATTTTATCCTAAGAGTCCCTTTACGTCAACCATTAATTTATGAAACGATACGTTTGAATCTCCGCTCCAGTTCGCTGCGGCTCATGGAAAAAATGGTAGGCCGGCCGTGAGGACAATGATAGGGATTGTTCAGTGTGAGCAGATCATCCAGCACCGCTTCCATCTCCTGAGGGCTGATCACATCACCGCCCTTTACGGCTCCCTTGCAGGCCATGGAAGCCAGCACACGGTTTATGACATCCGGAGCCGCCTGCATCCCCCGTTCGCTTAAGTCGTTTAAGATATCCAGAAACAGACTCCTGGGCTGACTGCGGTACAGTTCCATGGGCACCGCGCTCAGGGCCACATCGTTTCCTCCGAACTCTTCTATGCCAAAGCCCATTTCCGTAAGGGTCCCGCCGTATTTTTTCAGGCTCTCCCTCTCCACCGGCGAAAGAGATACAACGATGGGCGGGGCCAGCTGCTGGCTGAACACCTCATGATCCTGATACTGTTTCAGAAGGCGTTCATAATTAACTTTTTCATGCGCCGCGTGCTGGTCCACAAAATACAGCTTATCCTGCCAGGAAAACATCCAGTAGGTATTGAAGATGCATCCCAGCAGCCGGTACTGTCCTCTGGCACTTTCCGAGATCACTCGCTCCTTCGGCAGCATCTCCAGCTGTTTCGCATTTTTATAAGGGTCTTCGGGCACGGAAAATGACCGCGCGGGTTCGGAAACGCTTGTCTCAGGCCTTGCTCTCAGCTCTTTAATGCTGGCTTCATCATTTTCATCATCAAAGGAAAGTTCAAAGATATCCCTTTCTTCGGGCCCGGAAGGGTTAACATCTTGACTGTTATGGTCAACCTCATCCTCATTTTCCTTCCCGGCTGCAGCCTCGATCTTCGTCTCCCTGCGTTCCCTTTCAAAAGGCTCAGGCGCAGCTAACGCCTCTTTCTTTTCCTTTTCTTCCCCGGAATCCTCCGGGATCATCTCCCGGGCATGCAGGGCATCGGAAACACTGCGGCTTACATCTTCATAGATCTTTTCCCTGTCATGAAAACGCACATCCATCTTGTTCGGATGGACGTTTACATCGATCTCGCTGCTGTCTATGGTAAGATGCAGCACGCAGAAAGGGAACTTATGCTGCATCATGTAGCCCTTGTAGCCTTCTTCTATGCTGCGGGCGATAAGGTCACTCTTGATATAACGGCGGTTTAAGAAATAATTCTCGAAATTCCGGTTGGGGCGGTTCATGACGGGACTGCCCAGATAACCGTCGATCCGTATGCCGTCGATCTCGGTGGACACGGGGACCACGGAATTGGCCGCCTCCCTGCCGTAGATACGGTAGATCACTTCCATCAGTTCCCCGCTGCCGGAAGTATGAAAACGCGTAGTCCCGTTCTGAACATATTTAAAGGAGATCTCCGGGCAGGAAAGGGCCAGATGCTCCATAAGTTCGGCAACGGTACCGGCCTCCGCCGTAGCGGAGCGCAGGAATTTGCGGCGTACCGGGGTATTGTAAAAAAGATGGGTGGCGATGATGGTGGTGCCTTCGGGAGCACCGATCTCGTTTAACTCCCCTCTTTTCCCCGCTTCGATGACATACTCATGGCCAAGCAGTTCATCCTTCTGCTTCGTGATCAGCTTTACCTTGCACACGGATGCGATGGAGGCCAGCGCCTCTCCCCTGAAGCCCATGGTATGCAGGCTGTGAAGATCCTCTATGCTTTCGATCTTGGAGGTGGCATGACGCTGGAAAGCCAGGGGAATATCCTCCGCGGATATACCGCAGCCGTTATCCGTTACACGTATAAAGTCGATGCCGCCCCCCTTGATCTCCACGGTGATGGCATCGGCACCGGAATCCATGGCATTCTCCACCAGTTCCTTAACGATACTGGCAGGTCTTTCCACCACCTCGCCGGCAGCGATCTGATCGATGGTATGATCATCCAGAAGCTGTATCTTCTGCATCAGCTCTCCTCCTTCTTATACCGGTTCTTCAGCCTGGACTGCAGATGATAAAGCGTATTCATCGCTTCCAGCGGCGTAAGGGTGGTGATCTCCAGAGCCTCCAGCTCCGTCAGTATATCTTCGTCGGTGGAGGTATCGAAAAAGCTCATCTGCCCCAGCTCCACCTCGTCGTAGGTCTTTACTTCGGGACGTTTTGTGCCTGCCGGCACGGCGATCTCCTGGATCTTTTCCGTGATATCGTTATCCAGAAGCTGCATCACGATCTGGGCTGCCCGGTCACAGACCTCCTGGGGTACCCCCGCCAGCTTGGCCACCTGTATACCGTAGCTCTTATCCGCCCCGCCGGGGATGATCTTGCGCAGGAATACGATGTCATCTCCCCGCTCCTTCACTGCGATGCAGTAGTTGTTCACGTTATCCATCTTGCCTTCCAGCTCGGTAAGCTCATGATAATGGGTGGCAAAGAGTGTCTTTGCGCCCAGAAGCTTTTTATTGCTGATATGCTCCACCACGGCCCAGGCAATGGAAAGACCGTCGAAGGTAGAGGTGCCGCGGCCGATCTCGTCCAGGATCAGCAGGGAATCGGAAGTGGCGTTCTTCAGGATATTGGCCACCTCGTTCATCTCCACCATAAAGGTGGACTGTCCGCTGGCCAGGTCGTCCGAAGCTCCCACACGGGTAAAGATCCGGTCCACCACACAGAGACTGGCTTCCTTGGCCGGTACAAAGCTCCCCATCTGGAACATCAGGGCTATGAGGGCCACCTGACGCATATAGGTGGATTTTCCCGCCATATTGGGGCCGGTGATGATGGAGATGCAGTTCTTCTTATTATCCAGCCAGGTATCGTTATCGATGAACATATCGTTCGGGATCATCCGTTCCACCACGGGATGACGTCCGCCCTTGATATCGATGACAGAATGACGGTTAAGCTTGGGACGCACGTATTTGTTCTGTTCCGCCACCAGTGCAAGAGAGCAGAGCACATCCAGCCTGGCGATGGCCCGGGCACTCTTCTGTATACGCAGAAGGTTCTCCTCCACCTTGTCCCGCAGGGCGCAGAAGGCATCGTATTCCAGGGCGAAGAGCTTGTCCTCGGCGTTGAGTATCATGTCCTCCAGCTCTTTCAGGCGCGGCGTGATATAACGTTCCGCATTGGCCAGGGTCTGCTTTCGCATATAATCATCCGGCACCAGCTCCCTGTAGGAATTGGTCACCTCCAGATAGTAGCCGAAGACCTTGTTGTAACGCACCTTCAGGTTCTTGATCCCGGTGCGTTCCCTCTCTGCGCTCTCCAGCTCGGAAAGCCACTGCTTTCCTTCCGTCTTGGCCCGGCGCAGGGTATCGATGTTTTCGTCATAGCCGTCTTTAATGATGCCGCCTTCACGTATGCTGATGGGCGGTTCTTCGGGTATGGCGGCCTCTATGGCTTCTGCGATATCCGTAAGGGCATCCGTTTCCTCTTCCAGCTTTACCAGCATATTGCTGCGCATGGACTTAAGGATCTGCTTCACCGCCGGCAGCATCTTAAGGGAGCCTGCCAGAGCCAGCATGTCACGGGGATTCACCGAATGATAGCTCACACGTCCCATAAGGCGTTCCAGATCGTATACCGCACTTAAGTATTCCCGCAGTTCATCCCGGTCCGAAGCCTTTTTATACAGCTCCTCCACCGCATCCAGGCGTTCCAGTATCCCCTCTTCCTCGATCAGGGGCTGTTCGATATCCGCCCGCAGCATCCTGGCCCCCATGGCCGTGCGGGTCTTATCCAGTACCCAGAAAAGGCTGCCCCGCTTCTGCTTCTCCCTCAGGGTCTCACACAGCTCCAGATTCCTTCGGCTGGAGGCGTCCAGCAGCATATAACGGGAACCCACATAGGGATGAAGGGCAGTGATATGGTGCAGGGGGATCTTCTGTGTATCATAGAGATACTGAAGCAGCGCCGCGGCTGCCACCATGCCGCTGCAGAAATCCGTGATACCAAGAGCGATCAGGGAAGAAACATGAAAATGCTTTTTTAACAACGCCTCACAATCGTCGTGATCAAAATACCAGCCCCCCAGCTCATAAAGAGCGATGCCGCTGCGGTCCTTAAGCTCCTTTAAAGCCGGGCAGGAAAGGAGCAGGGTCTCGTTGCAGATGATCTCCGCCGGCGAGATCTTCTGGATCTCGTCCAGAAGTGCTCCCTCCCCCGCCG
>JAFZOW010000013.1 GCA_017552715.1 Lachnospiraceae bacterium | reverse complement strand
GCCGTTATAACTGAGCCCCTGCACTGCGCTGACCAGCGGCGGGGTACATTTGGGGATCAGCACCTCTGCAGCCTCCCCGGGCTTCCTCGTTGCCGTTTCCCGGATCCGCACATACCAGGTCCCGGGAATGAGCCCGGGGATCTCGTTACCGAAGCAGGGTACCGCATCGTTGAAGCTTATGCCCGAAGCAAACTCCATATCGGCGGTAACTCCTCTGATTTTTCCGTCAAGGTTATCGCCGGTGGTGGGAGGAACAGCCTGCAGTCCTTCGGGCGCAGCAGGCCCGGCGGTTTTATCGATGCTCCAGGAAATGTACTTCGGCTCTGCGCTGCCATCTGCCCACCGGTAATTAAGCGTATCTGTCAGGCTCGCCACTGCGGTATAGCTGCCGGGCTGTGTTCCCTTTTCGCCCGTCACGGTATATCTTGCCCCCGCAGCTACTCCGGTCTGCTCGCTTCCATTATAGCTAAGACTGTCCACTGCCTCCGGGATCGCTACAGAGCCCGGACGCACCGTGAGGTTCAGGACCGCGGAGCCGGCAGTAGTATCAGAGTTATATTTTGCGGTAATACAGGTCGTTCCGGCGCCTTTTATGGTCACGGTACATTCAGTGGAATTACCCACCACGCTTGCTACGGTTGCTACGGAAGTATCACTGCTCTCCCAGGACCAGGTGGCACTGCCTGTTCCCTGGTAGGAGACCGTTGCTTGAAGCGTAGGACTGGTATTAATGTCATAATCAGTCGTAAGGGCGCTTCCCTGGGTAATGGCAATCCCCGCATCACTCTTATCGACAAGCTTCACCTTCACATTGATCTCGACATTTTCGTAGTTCTCTGAGCTGACGGTCACAGGCAGAGTGATGGTATCCCCTGCTGTTCCGCCTGATATATTTGCAGACACCAGACCGGTCGTGCTATCCACGCTCCAGTCCGTGACATATGCAATAGGACTTTCGCTGCCCTTATTAAAACTGAGTGTACCTGCATTCGGAGGCATCTTTCCTGCCGCAGAAGCATTAAACGACAAAGTCCCTGCGGGCAGTTCCAATGAGATGTCCGTGACCGCCGGTGCCGCTGCCTTTGCGATCGAGAAGGTTTTCGTATTATCAGACGGCAGCCTGTAATTCCCTGCCTTATCTCCCGTAAGTGCCACCGCGGTAGCCGTATAGCCACTGCCGGCATTGATACGGTTGCCGCTTACGGTAACCGTGATCGCATCATTGCCGGAAAGGCTCCCGGCCGAGACCGTCGGAGCCTGTGCCCTTCCGTTGAAGGTCAGGGGAGTAGCGCTCCAGTCTAAGCTGACCTCCTTCGGCACGATAGTCAGGATACCGGGTGCAAAGGTAATATCATAATTATTGGAACTGAAGCCGTAGACCCGTAGGGGATAGCTGCCCACATCCCAGGAGCATTCGCTGAAGCTGACGCTGCCGGAGCCAAGACTCCCCGAATCGCCTCCCACAACACCGGTGTATGTATATTGATGCTGCCTGCCTGAATCGGCCGGATTCTCACCGTAAGTGATGGTCTCGGGCTCCAGTCCTATGGTCAGGGGCACCCGGGCTATGTTGACAGTGACATATTTTGCCACGCTTTCTTCATGATCCGTATCCGCAGCCGCACGATACCAGACATGATAGGTACCGGCCTTCCATGCCTTGTAAGCATCCTGTCCGGAGCTGTAGTCTCTCGGAGAAGTGCTCCCATCAACGCCTTCCACCGGACTTCCATCCCCATAGGAAACATACCGGACCGCATACTGCATATAGGTATCGGCCGTCCCCGGATTGATCAGCTGCTGCAGGGATTCCTGTCCGCTGTATCGCAGGTTTGTCCTTGCGGTGGGCTCGGTAAGGACCTTTGCCCTGGTCCTTGTGATCGTCAGATTACCCTGGGTATAAGTAATGCGATAGTATCCCGTGACATCCTTATCCCCTCTCATGATCCGGGCAGAACCGGGGGTAATGGTGCCGTATTCGCCGTTGTTGGTCACATGATCGGCAACTTCAGGATAAGGTGTCAGAGTCACACTCTTAAGCTCCTCCCCCGCAACTAGACTGTCCCCCTGTTCGATCTCGACCTCGCTCAGATCGTTTTTGATAAAACCATTGAGCTCTATAGTCTGATCCTTGGCCTTTATGGTAATGGCCCGCTGGTTTATCGTTCCTTTCAGGTCGCTTGGCTGCGAAGAGAGGATGTAGTTCGCGGAAGCCGCTCCGCTCAGGTAATAGCCCGAACAGATTATGGACTTGTTCTGACCCGGCGCCGCATCCACAAAGTTGCTGCTGCCCATCACAAAATCCAGCTCATCGCCTTCGACCTTTCCTGTAAGGGTTGCATAGGGTCTGATGACATCCGCAATCGTCGTTCCGTCATAGCTCCTGCCCGGGGGCGTAAGGTCGGTGATGGTAACCGGTCTTTGCGCGATCTCGTATTCAACATATACCGATACCGCGCCGTGTCCCGTATCCGCCAGAGTAATGCCTGCCCGGTAACTCCCCGCATTCTTCGGTGCCTCCGCTGCTGCCTCTCCCCAGCTGTCGTCAGAGTTCCTTTTCTGATAAAGGACAGACTCCGTGCCACAGATGCCGCTTTCATCCGTGAGTGTTGCGGCCTTGGTGGTGCCATCGTAGGTAAGATTCCCTGCCGGGGCACTCAGACTCACGATCGCCGGTGTAACATGAAATGGACAAGCCGGATCGTCACAGGTTGCTGTAACGGTCCCTCCGTTTCTGCTGTAAGTAAAGCTGTGCGCATGACTGAGGGTAAGCTTGTTTCCGCTGATGGTGGACAGCTCCGTGACTGCGCCGCTCAGTTTAACACCTTCTCCATCTTGCAGTATCTGATTATCCGCGATCCATACATTGTTTCCCCGGTAGTAGGCCGAGAGGATAAAATCGTTCTGCTTGCTGCAGCCCAGGAGAATATCGGCTTCCACATCATTACTGTGATCGGATGAGTGCGTCTCCTCACTCGGGAATGCGTATCCGGCACCGATCCCGGAATAATTATTTCTGGAGACACTGACCGTGACCTGCCCTCCGAGGATACGGATGGTCCCGCCCCGGCTCCGGTTACCTCCTCCGATCCCGGTGCCGTAATCATT
>JAFZOW010000130.1 GCA_017552715.1 Lachnospiraceae bacterium | reverse complement strand
TTACCCTGCTGGAAGAGCCCGGAACGGAAGCACCGGCATTGTTCCCGGAGGAAGATCCGGGACCGGAAGAGCTTATATATCCCGAGGATGCGGGGGACTTCCCGGAGCCTGTGCCTGCTTATGAGGAGATACTTCCGGTGACAGTGCCCGATGCGCTTACGGCGGAGCCGGAGATACAGCCCGAGGAAGAAGTACTGCCGGTGATCACGCCGATGGAGCCTTTGAAGCCACAGCGCCCCAGGGCCGAAGTGACAAAGAAAGAGGAGCCTCCTGCCCCCAAAGCGGAAGTACCTGAAAAGAAGCCGGAGCCCCCTGCCGCACCGGAGCCTGCGGTAAAGGCCGGGAATGCGGAATATCAGCTGCCTTCCACCTCGCTGCTGAAAAACTCATCTGCGGGACGGGCAGCCGGAAAGAAAGAACTGAACGATATCAGTGTACTGCTGGAACAGACCCTGCGTTCCTTTAATGTGGAAGCTCATGTTACGGATACCTGCCAGGGACCTTCCGTAACCCGTTTTGAGCTGCAGCTTGGGGAAGGGATCAAGGTAAACAAGATCCTGAATTTAAGTGACGATCTGAAGCTGAAGCTGGCAGCGGAAGAGATCCGTATCGAAGCACCCATACCCGGAAAAGCAGCTGTGGGTATAGAGGTGCCCAATAAGGAGCGTATCCCCGTAAGCCTGCGGGAGCTGCTGGAATCCAAGGAATTCAAGGATTCCAAATCACTCCTGTCCTTTGTGGTAGGTAAGGACATCAGCGGGCATGTGATCATCGGTGATATCTCAAAGATGCCCCATCTCATGGTGGCCGGGACCACGGGTTCCGGTAAATCCGTGTTTACCAATTCCATCATCCAGAGCATACTCTTCAAGGCGAAGCCCGAGGAGGTAAAGCTGATCCTCATCGATCCCAAGGTGGTGGAATTCTCGGTCTATAACGGTATCCCCCATCTGCTAACCGAGGTGGTGACGGATCCCCACAAGGCCAATCAGGCCCTGGCCTGGGCTGTGGCGGAGATGAGCCGCCGTTACAAGGTCTTTGCGGAGCACAGCGTACGCGGTATCAGCGGATACAACGAGCTGGCGGATTCAGGAAAGCTTCTGGACGAGGAGGGGAATCCGCTGCCCCGCATGTACAGCCTTGTGATCGTGGTGGACGAGCTGGCGGATCTGATGATGGTGGCAGGGAAGGAAGTGGAAGCTTCCATCTGCCGTATAGCCCAGCTTGCCCGGGCTGCGGGCATACATCTGGTCATAGCGACCCAGCGTCCTTCCGTGGACGTGATCACGGGCCTCATCAAGGCCAATATGCCCAGCCGTGTCGCCTTAAAGTGCGGCAGCGGTATAGACTCCCGCACCATACTGGATACCACAGGCGCCGAGAAGCTTTTGGGTTATGGCGATATGCTCTATTCTCCCCAGGGCTTTACCAAACCCCTGCGGGTACAGGGGGCCTTTGTTTCCGATGGTGAAGTAAAGAAAGTGGCGGATTTCTGGAAGAGCCAGGTTGCCTCCGGAGAAGCCTACGATAAGAAGGTAGAGGAAGAGATGCGAAATATCCCGGCGGAAGCACCCTCAAAAGCCGGTACCTCTGCCGAGGAAGAGGGTGACGGCGGAAATGACCTGGACGAATACTTCGAAAAAGCCTGCCGTTTTGTGGTAGAGAAGGAAAAGGCTTCCAGCGGTATGCTGCAGCGTATCTTCAAAGTGGGTTACAACCGGGCGGCACGTATCGTGGATCAGATGGAGGCTGCCGGAGTTGTGGGCCCCGAGGAAGGGACCAAGCCACGGAAGGTACTGATGAACGCGGAGCAGCTTGAGAGTTTTCTCCGCAGCAGAAAAGGAGAGGAGAAGGCGGAATGAAAAGTGATATCGAGATAGCCGAGGAGTGCGAACTTAAGGATATACGGGAGGTAGCCCAAAGCCTCGGCATAGACGAGGATGAACTTGAGCTTTACGGCCGCTACAAGGCCAAGCTTTCGGATCAGGCCCTGAATCGCCTGAAGGGAGAAAAGCCCGGGAAGCTGATCCTGGTGACCGCCATCAATCCCACTCCTGCGGGGGAAGGAAAGACCACTATCAGCGTGGGGCTGGCACAGGCCTTCGGACGTCTGAAACAGAAGGCTGTGCTGGCGCTGAGAGAGCCCTCCCTCGGGCCCTGCTTCGGTATGAAGGGAGGCGCTGCGGGAGGCGGATATTCCCAGGTGGTGCCCATGGCAGATATCAATCTGCATTTCACCGGGGATTTTCATGCCGTAACCTCGGCCAATAATCTGCTGGCAGCCCTTCTGGACAATCATATCCATCAGGGAAATGCCCTGGGGATCGACACCAGGCAGATCGTCTGGAAACGCTGTATGGATATGAATGACCGGGCCCTGCGCAACATCGTGGTGGGTCTTGGAGATAAGAACGACGGAGTGGTGCGGGAGGATCATTTTGTGATCACCGTTGCCAGCGAGATCATGGCCATACTCTGTCTGGCCTCCGATATGAAGGACTTAAAGGAGCGTCTGGGCCGCATCATCGTAGCCTACGATCTGGAAGGCAAGCCCGTGACCGCAAGCCAGCTGAATGCGGTGGGACCCATGGCCGCCCTGCTTAAGGATGCCCTGCGGCCGAATCTTGTACAGACTCTGGAACATACCCCCGTGCTGATCCACGGCGGGCCTTTTGCCAACATCGCCCACGGCTGCAATTCCGTTATCGCTACCCGGGCCGCCCTGGCTCTGGGGGATTACTGCATCACCGAGGCCGGCTTTGGTGCGGATCTGGGAGCCGAGAAATTCCTGGATATCAAGTGCCGCACGGCGGGGCTTAAACCCGATGCCGTGGTGCTGGTGGCCACCATACGGGCTCTCAAATACAACGGAGGAGTCGCGGTAGGAGAATTAAAGACCGAGAATATCGAAGCGCTCCGGGCGGGTTCCGTGAACCTGAAACGGCATGTGGAGAACCTGCGCCGCTACGGTCTGGATCCCATTGTGACCATCAACCGCTTTGCGGAGGATACGGAAGCCGAGATCGCTGCCTTAAGATCCATATGCGATGAACTGGGGGTGGGCTTTGCGGTTTCCGAGGTGTTTATAAAGGGCGGAGAGGGCGCCGTAGAACTGGCTGAACTGGTAATGGAGTCCTGCCAAAAGGAAAAGAGCTTCAATACACTCTACTCTGACAGCATGTCTCTTAAAGAAAAGCTGGAGACTCTGGCGAAGAAGATCTACGGAGCCGCAGAGGTAGAATATTCATCGAAGGCGGAAAAGGAGCTTAAGCGTCTTACGGACCTTGGCTTCGGGGGACTGCCCGTATGTGTTGCCAAGACCCAGTATTCCCTTTCGGATGAGGCGGGACGGCTGGGAGCTCCCCGGAACTTTGTCTTTCATATCCGTGAGGTCTATGTCAGCGCCGGTGCCGGTTTTGTGGTGGCTTTGTCCGGCAGCATCCTTGCCATGCCGGGACTGCCGAAGACCCCTGCGGCCTTTGCAATAGATGTGGATGATGACGGCCGTATCCGCGGGTTGTTTTAAGGGGGATATGTGATGAACTGTCCGAACTGCGGAAAAAAGATCGCAAAGGGGATGCTGCTGTGCAGCTATTGCGGTTATGAGATGCAGCTGATCCCGGATTTTGATCCCGAGATCGATCAGGAGATCAATGACGGTCTTTCCGACCTGGATATGGGGCTGATAGCGCCCGAGGGAACGGAAGAGTATTATGCCGGAACGGAGGGCTACTATCCCGAAGGGGAGGAATACTATCCCGGGACGGAGGAGTATTATCCCGAAGAGCCGGAAGAGGATGTGCAGCTCTATGTTTTTGATTCCAACGGGCGGCCGGTGCCGGATCAGCAGCCCTATGCCGAAGAAGAGCTGGATGATTTTGATGAGGAATACGACGGCATTTTTGATGACGATGATTTTGATGATGATGAGGATGTGATGCATCAGATCTGGCTGCTGATCAAGGCCAGCCGTTTCCGCTGGATCATCATCCCCGGGCTTCTGGTCCTGGTGCTGGTGATCGTACTGCTCATCATGAACTTCAGTAAGAAGCTCCTTAACGAGAATTCTCAGAGTTTTCAGTTAGAGAAGGCCAAAGCGGCCGCAGATGCAGGTGAATATTCGGAGGCAGTGGGATATATGGAAAAAGCCCTGTCCATCGATTCCGGAGATACCAGCCTTAAGTTTACCCTGGTGGATTATTATTTCAAGGACGGGCAGGATGAGAATGCCCTGCTCATGCTCTGGGAGATCATCAATGCCAAGGACATGAACTCGGCCATGGCTTACCGCAGGATGATCGAATACTATAACGAAAAAGGCGATTATGCCATGATCGAGGATATCCTTAACAAATGTGAGGATGAGTCCATATTGTCCCAGTTCGGGGAGTTCACGGCCAGGGCACCGGAGTTTTCCGAGCCTCCCGGGGTGTACGGAGGTACGCTGTGGCTTAAGCTTTCGGCTTCACCCGGCGGGAATATCTACTATACCCTGGACGGCAGTATGCCCAGCGCATCCAGCGAGCTGTATACGGCACCCATCTTTCTGGACCTGGGTATCGTGACGGTCAAGGCCGTATTCATCAACAGCTTCGGCACCTCCTCGCCGGTGGCGGAGGGGACCTATACCATAGATATACTGAAGCCCGACGCACCTGTGGTCACTCCGGCAGGCGGAGAGTTTACGGAACCGCAGCTCATCAGTGTGGAGGCACAGAAATTCTGCCATATCTATTATACAACAGATGGCAGAATGCCCACGAACGAGAGCAGCGAGTACTTAAGTCCCATACCCATGCCTCTTGGACGCAGCCATATCATCTTTGTGGCTTATTCCCAGGATAACGTGCCCGGGGATATCGCGGAATATGATTACGAGCTTTCCGTGGAAGGAGAGGTGGATGCCCAGAGCTTCATCAATGTACTCAGGCAGTATAATGTGAACACGGGCCGGACCTCGGATCTGGAGGGACATCTGCCCGGGAGCATGAGCCGTTACGATTACAGCGTGGGTGCGGCCATGCGCTTTAACGAAGTGGATTATTATCTGATCACCGAGAACGTGGTGGATATATCCGACAGCTCCATCAAGAGCGGAAGCTTCTATCTGGGAGACATGAACAGCGGGGCCATTTACAAAGCCATACGCAATGAAGAGGATCTGAGCTTTTCCATGGGAGAGCAGCTGCCGCCGGACCAGCTGGCTGCGCCGGCTCCCGTACTGGATCCCGAAGCGGAAGATTAGCCTTATGCTGCATACGGATATCCTCTGTGTGGGACGGGTTAAGGAGAGCTTTTACAGGGATGCGGCCGCGGAGTATATCAAGCGGCTGGGGGCCTATACGAAGCTCAGCATACGCGAAGTGAAGGACGAAAAAACTCCGGACAAAGCATCGGAGGCGGAAACGGAAAGGATACTAAAGCTGGAAGGGGACAGGCTTAAGGAAGGCCTGGATGAACGGGCCCTGTGGCTGGCCCTGGCCATTGAGGGGAAGGCTTATGATTCCGAGGGCTTTGCAAAGCTCATCGGGGATGCGGAAGGAAGAGGCATTTCGCGTATCCAGTTCATCATCGGAGGTTCCCTGGGGCTTGCGGAGGAGATAAAGAAAAAGTCGACCTGTATCTCCTTTTCACAGCTGACTTTTCCCCATCAGCTGATGCGGGTGATCCTTCTGGAGCAGCTTTACCGGGCCCAGAAGATACTTCACGGTGAGCCCTATCATAAATAGTTTATTCCCGCAGTCCCTTGGGATAGAGATTTTTCAGACGGCCGCCTGCGGCCCGGAAACCTCCCAGGGGAACGTCAAGTGCCAGCACGGCACCATAGCCCTTTGAAAATGAACTGTCGCCCAGCTCCATGCCATGCAGGTAATCGGCCAGGCGCGCATCTCCGGGACTCAGTTTTAACTGACGCTTCAGTTCGTTCCCGTAGGCGGAAAAGAACTGATGATGAGGAGTGAGCCGCTGTTTCTTCGGATCTGTGACGGCAACACATACACCGGCCATGGTCACCTTCTTATCCGGCAGCCTTGCTGGACCGGAAGGCAGCAGCACGATGCGGTCTTTGTAGGAACGGAAAGCAAAGCATTCCGCTTCTTCGGGGAAGAGCTCCGATAATTCCTTCTTCTGACGGGGGTTCAGCATGGAAAGCTGAGCCGGCAGGGAAGGGGCGGAAGCATCGGAGGAACCCTCTTTCTTAAGATAGGCGGCAAACTGTCCTTCTCCGGCGAAACGGTGGGGATAGCAGCGGAACATGCCGGGAGCGGTCTCAAGGGCCAGATCACGGATGGGCTTAGGTGCATCGTCCGTATGAAAGCCGAAGTTTTTACAGAGCCATTCCACCTGTTCTTCATTTTCTTCGGGGGCGAAGGTGCAGGTGGAATAGACCAGCCTTCCGCCGGGGCGGAGAAGCAGGGCGGCGGCTTCCAGGATGCTGCGGCCGCGTTCACGACAGTGCATTACGTTTTCGATGCTCCATTCATTTACGCTTTCGGGATATTTACGGAACATCCCTTCGCCGGAACAGGGAGCATCCACAACCACAAGGTCGAAGTATCCGGGATACAGATCCGCCAGTTCTCCGGGCTCCAGGGAAGTGACGATCACATTGCGGTAGCCCATGCGTTCCATATTGCTGACGAGTATCTTATTCCGGCCGGGATGGATCTCGTTGGATATGAGAAAGCCACTTCCGCCTTCCAGAGCCTGAGCCAGCTGGGAGGATTTACCTCCGGGAGCGGCGCAGAGGTCCAGAATGCGCAGATCCGGGCTGATGGGCAGCCCAAGAAGCGGCAGCATGGCTGCGGGATCCTGGGAATAAAGGGCACCGGCATGGTGCAGGGGATGATGCCCTATACCTGTGGCAGCTTCCGTCTGCGTTTCCAGCCGCCAGGCGGAATCATCGAACAGGGGACAGGCCCTGAGAAGCTCCTGGCTTTTCAGCCATTCAACAAAAGCCGCACCCTTCATGCGGGCCCGGTTGATATGAAAGGCATGCTGTGAGGGCTGCGAAAGACTTTCAAAAAAGTCATCCGCCTCCCCGCCGAGTATGGCCTTCATCCGATCTGTAAATGCCTGTGGATAATTCATAAAAAGAATAATAGCAAATAAAAGTCGCAGGGGCAAGGAGGAAGATACGTTATGCGCATGTACGATCTGATCCTGAAAAAGAAAGAGGGGCGGGCCCTCAGCAAAGAAGAGATCGACTGGATGATCCATGGTTATACCCATGGGGACATCCCGGATTATCAGATGAGTGCCATGACCATGGCCATCTGCTTTCAGGGTATGGATGAGCGGGAGACCGGGGATCTTACCCTGGCCATGCGGGATTCCGGTGATATCAACGACCTTTCCGATATACCGGGCATCAAGCTGGACAAGCATTCCACCGGCGGAGTGGGAGATAAGACCAGCATCGCCCTGCTGCCTTTAGTCTCATCCCTGGGAGTGAAGCTGGCCAAGATGAGTGGCCGGGGCCTGGGGCATACCGGCGGCACCATCGATAAACTGGAGAGTATACCCGGCTTTCAGACTTCCATGAGTCGTGAGGCTTTCTTTCGTCAGGTACAGGATATAGGACTGGCTCTGGTGGGTCAGACGGCGGATCTGGCTCCGGCGGATAAAAAGCTTTATGCCCTTAGGGATGTGACGGCTACGGTGGATCAGCTTTCCCTCATCGCTTCCTCCATCATGAGCAAAAAACTGGCAGCCGGTGCGGATGCCATCGTGCTGGATGTAAAGAGCGGCAGCGGCGCCTTTATGAAGACGGAAGAAGATGCGAAGGCGCTGGCCCGGGCCATGGTGAGCATCGGGCATCATGCCGGGAAGAAGATATGTGCTGTGATCAGCAATATGGATCAGCCCCTGGGACTGGCGGTAGGAAATGCCCTGGAGGTGAAGGAAGCCATTGATACCCTGAAGGGAAAGGGCCCCCGGGACTTTACGGAGCTGGTGCTGGCCCTGGGAAGCCGCATGCTTGTGCTTGCCGGCCTGGCAGAGGATACGGCGGCAGCGGAGAGTTCTCTTCGTGAGGCCATAAGTGACGGCAGGGCTCTTGATCAGCTTAAGCGCTTTATCACGGCCCAGGGCGGAGATGCACGCTGTGTGGATGAGCCGGAGCTTTTCGGGGTGGCGAAATACCGTACCGAGCTTAAGGCGGCGGAGAGCGGATATGTTCAGAAGATCGACTGCAGCGAGGTGGGGCTCTCTTCCCTGATGCTGGGAGCGGGACGTGAAAAGCTGGAGGATAAGATCGATCCCCTGGCGGGCATAATACTCAGGAAAAAAGTGGGAGACAGAGTGGAAGCCGGCGAATGTCTGGCCGAGCTTTACTATAATGATGAGGATCGCAGGGAAGCGGCGCTCAAGCGCCTGGAAGCCGCCTATCATATAGGCCCCGGGGAGACCGGCTCCCAGAGCGTGATCCTGGATGAGGTGAACTGAACTTGGAAGGAACGGAAGATAAGATCAAAGAGAGTATAGAGCTGAGCAGCGAGAGCACCCGCATCCTGTTCGGCGCGGGGGACCGCTATATCCGGCAGCTGGAACAGGAGCTTTCGGTGGATGTTACCGACAGGGACGGGAAGGTCTGTGTTTCCGGCAGCGAAAAGAATGTGCGCCGGGCCATACGCCTGCTTCGGGATCTGGAACAGATCGCAAAGAATGAGCATTCCCTGGAAGCCCACAAGGTGGAATACGGACTTCAGCTTGCCAGGGAGGATATGGAGGATTCTCTCCTTTCCCTGGATAAGGATACCATCTGCCGTACGGTGAACGGCACGCCCGTAAAGCCCAAGACCAACGGGCAGAAGGCCTATGTGGATGCCATCCGTAAGGACATGATCGTATTCGGTACCGGCCCGGCGGGTACGGGCAAGACTTATCTTGCCATGGCCATGGCCATCACCGCCTTCAAGCAGGAGGAGGTGGGCCGTATCATACTTACCCGGCCGGCCATAGAAGCGGGGGAAAAGCTGGGCTTCCTGCCCGGAGACCTGCAGAGCAAGGTGGATCCCTATCTCAGGCCCCTCTATGATGCCCTTTATCAGATCATGGGAGCCGAGAGCTTTGCCCGGAATATGGAAAAAGGGCTCATCGAAGTGGCACCACTGGCTTATATGAGGGGAAGGACCCTGGACAATTCTTTTATCATACTGGATGAGGCACAGAACACCACGCCGGCCCAGATGAAGATGTTCCTGACACGTATCGGTTTCGGCTCCAAAGCCGTGATCACCGGAGACCTGACCCAGAAAGACCTTGCCCCGGACCGTTTATCCGGCCTGGAGGAAGCACTGCGGGTGCTCCGCAAGGTGGAAGGGATCTCCTTCTGCAGCTTGAGCAGTAAGGATGTGGTGCGTCACCCGCTGGTGATGCGTATCGTACAGGCATATGAAAACTATGAGAACCGGCATAAAAAACAGTAGGGTCAAACGCTGCATATTCCATTTTTTACTGTTACTGGAAGCCGCGGGCATCGTGACGGTGCTTTCCTATTTTGCGCGCTGCAGCTATGGGGAGATGCTCAAACGCGCCCTTTCCGCGGTTCTGGGCGTGATGATCTATCTCTTTACTTACGAGCAGGAGTTTCGGCTGAAGCGGTTTTTCGTGAACAGTTCCCTTTATCCCTTCCGGGGAGAGTTCATCTATATCCTTCTTCTGCCGGTCTCGGCTCTCCTTTCGCTGCTGCCCATCACCGCCTGGCCCTATCCTTTTATCTTTACCCTGCTTTCCGTGTTGAGCGGGCCTCTGACCGGCATCGCCGGCGGAGCGGTGTTGCTGATCATCAGTACTACCCTTGCGGGAGCCACTTCGGGAGCGTTCCTTCTGTATTTTCTCGCGGCCCTGCTTTCGGTGGTCATCTTTTCGGATACGGAAAAGGCCTATTCCTCACGACTGCCCCTGCTGGCCCAGACCTTTATCTATGTTTTCCTTCTTTCCTGCATACTCTTTTTCCATGTGCCCGGGGAGTTTTCCCTTTCCCAGATACTGATCCCGCTTTCCAATGCGGTGATCAATGCTTTTTTGATGCTGTCCCTCATACATTTCATGAACGTACGGCATCTTGAAAAGAGGAAAAAGGAATACAGCTTTATCAATGATCAGACCGCACCCCTTATGGAGCTCTGCCGCAGTGAGGAGCCGGCGCTGTATATGCGTTCGGTCCATGTGTCACATTTTACCACGGTGTTGGCCAAGAGCCTGGGAGCGGATATGTATCTCTGCCGCGGCGGCGGATATTACGAGCGTCTCAGGGATTTTCCGGGGATGCCCAAGTCTTCGGAAGAGCTGACGGGCCGCATGGTGAAAGCCGGATTTCCTCTGGATCTGCGGGAACTGATACTGCAGGGGGACCGTAAGCCCTTTGCTTCCGTGGAGGCCATGATCGTAACGCTCTCCGGCAGGCTGGTGGATGATCTGCTGCATCTTAAAAGCGAAGGACGGGATGTGACAAAGCTCTGGCCGGATCTGGTGAACCGCAGGCTTAAGGAGCTCTACCTTTCGGATGCCCTGGAGCGTCTGGATCTGAGCTTTGCCGGCTTTGCCGGGATGGAGAAGGCGTTACTGGCGGAAAAGAAATATCTGATGCTTCTGTAGGAGGATGAGATGGATCACAGTCTGTATACGGAATGCGGGGAGGATTTCCTTCCCGGATATGAAGGGATCGCGGAGGATGTCATCGAAACGGTGTTAAAGCGTTTTCCCGCGCCCAGGAAGGTGCAGATCTCCCTGTATGTTGTGGAGGACGAGGAGATACAGAGCGCCAACCTTTCCCAGAGAGGGATGGATAAGGTGACGGATGTACTGTCTTTTCCCGCACTGCCTTTTCCTGCGGATGCTCCGGGGGATTATTCCGCTTTCCCTGCGGAGGAAGCAGGAAACATCGATCCGGAAACGGATGAGCTGATCCTGGGGGAGATCATGATCTGCCGTTCAAAGGTATATTCCCAGGCAGAAGAGTACGGACATAAAGCGGAGAGGGAGTTTGCTTTTCTCTGCGCCCATTCCATGCTGCATCTTCTGGGTTTCGATCATGAAGATGAAGAAGAAAGGGAACGGATGGAAGAACTCCAGGAAGAGATCCTGAAGGAGGCCGGTTATGAAAGATAAAAGAAGCGATCTTCCGATCTTCGGTGCGCTGATCCTGAGCTTTCTGAGCAGCTGCCTGATCGGAAGGAGACTGGGGGCAAGAGGGAGCGCCTATTTCTTCTGCTGTTACAACTGGATGCTCTTTTTCCTCTTTTTATTCCCTGCCGGAGCCGCCGGAGCCCTGAAAAAGCTGGTGGGCTGGCGTTATGAAGGCGGATTTTACCGCAGTGCCCATAAGATATGGCGTTCCGCTTTTGTCACCTGCCTGGTCTATGCCCTGCTGGTGCTGATCCTGTGGCTTGGGCTCGGAAGGGGCATAGGAGATTCCCTGCTTTTGGGACGCAGCGGGGAAATGCCTTATATGAGGATGCTGATCCTTTTTGTGCTGGATGCCCTTACCCTGGTCTTTATGGGATATTTTGACGGTATAGGGGCTTCCCATTTCTGCTCCTCCGTGATCTTCCTGCGTCAGCTGCTGGAATTCATCCTGCTCTTTATCTTTGCGGGGCGCGGCATGGGAAAGGGGCGGAAGATCGCGGAACTGTATAAGAATCAGGAGATACTGTATACTTATGAGGCTGCCGGGGTTGTACTGTTCTGCTGCATAGCCGCCGGGGCCTGTTTCCTGATCTGCCTTTTGTTCTACCTTCGGGAAAGGGGAGAGCTGCATCACCGTTTTCAGCGGGACAGCGGCAAACGCCGGGAAAGTCCCAGCGGGCTTCTTTATTCCGGAGCCTTTCCCCTGTGCTTCTTTTTCCTGGCACTGTATTCGGCGGAATTCCTGGGGATGATAATATACTGCCGCAGTATGCGCGGCAGCGGCAGCCTGCTCCGTGCCTACCAGCTGGGACTTTATCTGGGAGTATACAGGGTGGCGGCCCTGCTTCCCTTCTGTATCATCTTTATCCTGTTAAGTTCCTCTGTCTCCCAGGTATCGGCAGCGGTGGAAGGGGATCATGTGGCGGAGCTGCGGGTGAGGATGAAGAGTCTTTCGGATCTGTCGGCCCTGATCGCATTTCAGTTTGCGACCTTTCAGCTTTTCCTGGCAGGTCCCGTAAGCAGCGGCCTTTTCGGCTGTGATTCGGCCATGGCCCGGAGGCTCTTACGCTTCGGTGCGCCCTGTCTTCTGTTAAGCGGATTTATGCTCTGCGCTGCCATGCAGCTTATGATGCTTAAAAAGATACGTGAACTGCTGCTTAGCGCCCTGCCTGCACTGGCTTTTTCACTGGCGCTGCTATTTATCCTTTCCGGACCGGACCGGCTGGGGATCTACGCCCTGCTTCCGGCAACGGGTGTCTTTTCCCTTATCATGCTCGTTGAACTGCTGTTCTTCTTAAAACGCAGTCTTCGTTATGTGCCGGATATCCGGACTGCCCTGATCTTTCCGGCCCTCGTGACTCTGGTGCCGGCCATCTGTGCCATGGCGGTGGCTCTGCTGCTTGGGCTTTTCCTGCCTGCACCGGTGCAGCTGATCGCCGCGATCCTGATCCATTTCCCGCTATCCTTTGTGCTGGCGGGGAAGACGGGCTGCATCAACCTTTATATGCTCAGGGAAGTTCCCCTCGGTAAATATCTGTCTGCCGTGGGAACCCGCCTGCATATCCTGAAATAAGCCATGAAGAGCGAAAGAACGGCAGCGGTCATAGGCGGCGGTATGGCGGGGATGTGTGCCGCCATTCTTCTGGCGGAAGCGGGGATGAAGATCACGCTGTATGAACGCCAGGAAAGGATAGGAAAAAAGATACTGCTCACCGGAAACGGCCGCTGTAATATATCCCACAGGGGCATCACGGAGGCGGATTACCGCTGCGATTGCCCGGAAGAACTGAAAAGCATACTGGATGCCTTTCCCGAGGAACGCAGGGATGCTTTCCTTAAAGAGCTGGGGATCGCACTGTGGGAACAGAGGGGCTGCCTTTATCCCGTAAGCCGGCAGGCTTCCTCGGTTCTGGATGCCCTGCGCTTTCGTTTAAAGGAGCTTTGTGTTACAATATGTACGGACACGGAGGTGCGCAAGCTGAATCCCGACTTAAGCCTTGCTTTTTCCGGCGGGGAGCGGAGCGGCACTTATGATATCGTGATCCTGGCCGCCGGCGGAAAAGCCGGTGTGTACGGGGAAGAGAGCCATTCGGGCTTAAAGCTTGCCAACGGAATGGGACACTCTGTCCGCACACCGCATCCGGGGCTCTGTGGCCTTAAAGTTACGGAAGAGCTGAAAGCGGCAGCCGGAGTACGCAGCAGCTGCGCTCTTAAGCTTGTCTGTGAGGACGGGGAGTTTACCGAAGAAGGAGAAGTGCAGTTCAACAGGGATTCTCTCTCCGGTATACCCGTGATGCAGCTGAGCCGCTTTGTTGACAATGCGCAGGGCTGCCGTCTGTATCTGGATCTTTTGCCCTTCCTGAAGGAAGGAACCGGAGAGCTGGAAGAAAGGGCGGAGCGTTTCCCCGGCAGGAACTGGGAGGAGTATTTCGCGGGCTGGCTGAATAAAAAGCTTGCCCTCTGGCTTATTTCCTCCTGCGGCCTTAAGCCTTCCATGAAGGTGGGGGAGACGGATGAGCGGATGCGCGCTGCACTTTTTGATGCCTGCCGTAACTTATGCTTTCATCTGTACGGTACGGCTTCCTGGAAAGAAGCGCAGCTTATGGTGGGCGGAATCCCCTTAAATGAGCTGAAGCCTACTCTGGAGAGCCGTAAGCAGCCCGGGGTATATATCCTGGGAGAGATGCTGGATGTTGCCGGTGCCTGCGGAGGTTATAATCTCCATTTTGCCATGGCCTGTGCCCATGTTGCTGCCGATTCAATACTTGCTTCGTAAAGGAGCGGAAGATGTTTCGACTCGATAATATACATCTGGAGCCGCCGATCGAAAATGAAAAGGATGAGCTGATAAAATACCTGGTGCACAAACTGCGTCTGCCGGGTTTTCAGAGTATTGAGCATCTGTCCGTGCTGAAGCGCTCACTGGATGCGAGAAAAAAGCCGGAGCTTTTCTATGTTTACAGCGTGAGCTTCGATTTTAAGGACCGGCAGCTGGGAATAAAGCTCCTGCAGATGGGGGAGAAGAGAAACGGCGGGCTCAGGCTCTGGCAGGAAAAGGAAACTGTATTTCCGAAGTATCTTTTTCATGTAACGAGAGAAAACGAACGGCCCGTGGTGGTTGGGAGCGGTCCTGCGGGACTCTTCTGTGCCTATCAGCTGGCAAAGGCCGGGCTGAAACCCATCGTTGTGGAACGGGGAGGCAGGGTCGAAGAACGTAGCAAGATCGTTGACCGCTTCTGGACAAAGGGGGAGCTGGATCCCGAATGCAATGTACAGTTCGGGGAGGGAGGCGCAGGCACCTTTTCCGACGGAAAGCTGTATACGCAGACCGATGACAAGGATGGGGTTCACAGGGAGGTGCTCCGTCTCTTCGTGGAATTTGGTGCTCCTTCCGATATCCTCTGCGAGAGCCATCCGCATATCGGTACGGATATACTGAAACAGCTGGTACAGAATTTCAGGCTCAGGCTTGAGAGCATGGGGACGGAGTTTTTCTTCCATACGCGTTTTGAACGTCCCATATTAAGGTACGGAAAGCTGGAGGCCGTGGAGCTGTCCCAGCGGGGACGCGTTTTCCGGCATTACTGTAACAGCTGTGTACTGGCCATAGGACACAGCGCCAGAGATACCTACCGCGCCCTGCACGACAGCGGCGTGATCATGAGCCCAAAGCCTTTTGCCGTGGGCTTCCGTGTGCAGCATGATCAGGACGCCATCAACAAAAATCAGTATGGGGCCGGCTATAAGGACAAGAAGCTTCCCGCTGCCGAGTACAGGCTGGCGGCCAAGGTTACATCCGGAAGAGGCGTATACTCTTTCTGCATGTGTCCCGGAGGCTATGTGATCCATGCGGCCAGTACTCCCGGGAGCGTATGCGTTAACGGCATGAGCTATCACGGACGTGCTTCCCTGGCAGCCAACTCCGCCATAGTGATCACCGTGGATCAGGATATCTTCGGCCGGGGGCTTTTTGACGGACTGAATTTTCAGGAGCAGCTGGAGAAGGCGGCAGCAAGGGCTGCGGCCGGAGCCATCCCTCTGCAGTGCCTGGGGGATTTTGCCGCCGGGCGCGGGGAAGCCAAAGGCCGGGGCATCGAACCGCAGATCAAAGGGATATGGCATTATGCCCCGCTGAACGGTATCCTCCCGGCGGCCCTGGAGACTGATATGGTGGAAGCTTTTTCTTCCTTCGGCCGCATGATCAGGGGCTTTGACGATCCCCAGACCCTGCTGGCGGGAGTTGAAAGCCGCACCTCGGCACCGCTGCGTATCGAGCGGAATGAGGGCGGCCAGAGCAATATAAGCGGCATCTTTCCCTGCGGGGAAGGGGCCGGATATGCGGGAGGCATAACTTCCGCTGCAGTAGACGGAGTACGTACGGCATGGAAGCTGTGCGCTTTTCTGAAAAATAAAGCATAGGTAAAGAGGCGAAAGAAATGGATCAGTACAGAGAACTGATAAAGAGCAAAAAAAGGATCGTTGTAAAGGTGGGTTCCTCCTCCCTGCGTCATAAGGAGACCGGGGAATTCGATTATATCAAGATGGAGACCCTGGTACGGGAGCTGTGCAATATACGGAACCAGGGAAAGGACGTGATACTGGTAAGCTCCGGGGCCATCGCCGCCGGCAGGAAGACGGTGCATATACCCAAAGAGGAAGCGGAAAAACTTTCCGTGAAACAGGCTTGTGCCGCCGTTGGGCAGGCCAGGCTCATGATGACCTATGAGCGGCTCTTTTCCCAGTACGGTCAGGTGGCAGCCCAGATCCTTATGACCAAGGATACCATCGCGGCGGATCTGAACCGGCATAATGCCCATAATACCTTTATCGAGCTCCTTAAGCTGGGGGTCATCCCCATCGTGAACGAGAACGATACACTCTCAACCTACGAGATCGAATTCGGTGATAACGATACACTTTCCGCCATCGTGGCGGCCCTGGTGGAAGCGGATCTTCTTATCCTCTTATCGGATATCGACGGACTTTACACCGATGACCCCAGGAAGAATCCGGATGCACGTTTCCTGCCCCTGGTGCCGAAGCTGGACGAGAATATCCTTTCCATGGGAAAGAAGAGTACCGGCTCGGATGTTGGTACCGGCGGTATGGATACCAAGCTGCATGCGGCAAAGATCGCCACAGCCGCCGGTGCGGATATGATCATAGCAAATTCCATAGATATGCGCATCCTGCATCGTATCATGGATGGAAGGGATCTGGGAACGCTCTTTTTGGCTGACAGGGATGAGAACTTTTACCTGAAGGATGCGGTGGAGGATTAAGTCATGAACATGGAGGAGCGCATCGCCCGGATCAACGCACTCTACCATCTGTCACAGGAAAGAGCGCTGACGGAGGAAGAGAAGAAGGAACAGGCCCGTCTGCGGCAGGAATATGTGGCTGCCATACGCGGGAATCTGAGAGCGCAGCTGGATAACATCGATATTGTCGAAAAAGACGGCAGTATCACAAATCTGGGGGAGAAATTCGGAAATGCTGGTAGAAAGCAAACGTGACATGCGAAGACGTATCGTCCGCCTTCGGGATCATCAGACCGAAAGCGGAATGGCGGAACTTTCCGAAGCCATCTGCAGAAGGCTCTTTTCCATCGAGATGGTGGCTAAGGCCGAGGATATCCTGCTTTATGCGGATTACGGTTCGGAGGTGCGTACCGGGAGCATCTTTGCCCGGGCCAAGCGTATGCATAAGAACATCTTCTACCCACGGGTGGAAGGGGATGAGCTCTGTTTTTACAGGGTGGAGGATCTTTCGGAGCTGCAGGTGGGCTTTCACGGCATACAGGAGCCCTTTATGCAGAAGCATATCGCGGCGGATTTCATCTATACCGCTGTGGCGGTGGTACCGGGGACGGTATTCTCCCGGGACGGTTACCGGATAGGCTACGGCAAAGGCTTTTACGACCGTTTCCTGGCCCGTTACCCCAAGGTGTTCAAGGTGGGCCTGGCCTATGAAGTGCAGCTGGTGGATACCATCCCCAGGGAAGCGCATGATGTACGTTTAAACGGACTGGTCACGGAAGAACAGGCGTTGTTCTGGTAAAGATAAGGGAGGAAAAAATGGAACTGAAAGATCTGTGTGAGCGTGTGAAGGCTGCAAAATATAAGACGGCTCAGCTTTCCACGGAAGAGAGAAACAATGCATTAAAACATATTGCAGAAAAGCTTGTAAAGGGATCGGAACGCATACTTAAGGCCAATGCAGATGATATCGCCGTGGCGGAAGAAAAGGGCATGAGCCCCGCGCTTTTGGACCGTCTGCGTCTCAGTACCCAGCGGATCGAGGGGATGAGTGAAGGCTTGAGACAGGTATCCGAGCTGCCGGATCCCCTGGCAGAGGTATTGGAGGAGTGGGAGCGTCCCAATGGGCTTAAGCTTAAAAAAGTCCGCGTTCCCCTGGGAGTTATCGGCATCATCTATGAATCCAGACCCAATGTTACGGCGGATGCTTTTGCCCTGTGCTTTAAGTCCGGCAATGCGGTGATCCTTAAAGGCGGCAGCGATGCCATCCGTTCCAACACCGCTATCACAGAGCTGATCCGCGAAGGACTTACGGAATGCGGCATCGATCCGGATGCCATCGGGCTCATCGAGGCTACCGACAGGGAGACCACGAAGTTATTCATGCAGCAGAGGGATTATGTGGATGTGCT
Source organism: Lachnospiraceae bacterium (assembly GCA_017552715.1). Taxonomy (GTDB): domain Bacteria; phylum Bacillota; class Clostridia; order Lachnospirales; family Lachnospiraceae; genus NK4A136. Next base: position 2,544 of record JAFZOW010000130.1, on the reverse strand, counting down.
TATCCCCAGAGGCTCCGCCGGGCTCATCCGTTCCGTGGTGGAGAACAGCACCATACCCGTCATCGAGACGGGAGCAGGGAACTGCCATATCTATGTGGATGCCGCTGCGGATGAGGAGAAGGCCATCCCCATACTCATCAATGCCAAGACCCAGCGGCTTGGGGTATGCAATACCTGCGAATCCCTGATCATCCACGAAGATATCAAAGACAGTATCTTCCCGAAGCTGGCTCAGGCCCTGCATGAAAAGAAGGTGGAGATCCGGGGGGATGAAGAGGCACAGGCTGCCAGTTCCCTGGTGGTTGCCGCTACGGAAGAGGATTTTGCAAAAGAATACCTGGATCTGCTGATCTCGGTTAAGACCGTAAAGAGCGTGGAAGAGGCCATAGCCCATATCAACCGCTACAGCACCCATCATTCGGAGGCCATCATCACCGAGGATAAGGAAGCGGCGGAGAAATTCCTGTCCGGGGTGGACAGCGCCTGCGTTTATGTCAATGCATCCACCCGCTTTACCGACGGCTTTGAATTCGGCTTTGGGGCCGAGATCGGCATCAGTACCCAGATGCTGCATGCCCGGGGACCCATGGGCCTTCGGGAGCTGACTTCCTATAAATACAAGATCTACGGAAACGGACAGGTACGGGGCTGATGGCTGCTTTGGCGGATTACAGCGCATACAGGGCCACCATCGCCGTCCCGGAGGATGAGGAGACAGCGAGACAGAGGGAAGAGCTTAAGGAAGCAGCCAAACTCGTGGCGGAGCTGGCCGATAAACTGGGACGTGCTCCCACGGCCTGCGTGGTGACCTTCGGCTGCCAGATGAACGCAAGGGATTCGGAAAAGCTCTGCGGTATCCTTCTGGAGGCCGGCTATGAACTGACGGAGGACGAGGAAGCAGACCTCGTGATCTATAACACCTGTACCGTGCGGGATAATGCAAACCAGCGGGTCTTCGGCCGGCTGGGGCATCTCCATGCCATGAAGAAGAAAAATCCCGGAAAGCGCATCGCTCTCTGCGGCTGCATGATACAGGAACCCACGGTGATCGAAAAGATACGGCAGTCCTATTCCTTTGTGGATCTGCTCTTCGGTACCCATAACCTGTATAAATTTCCGGAATTGCTGCATCGCATGCTTCTGGGCGGGGGCATGCTCATCGATGTATGGGATAAAACGGATGCCATTGTGGAGGATCTTCCCGTTCTGCGGAAATACCCCTTCAAATCCGGTGTGAACATCATGTTCGGCTGCGACAATTTCTGCAGCTACTGTATCGTTCCCTATGTGCGCGGACGGGAACGGAGCCGCTCCTCGAAGGAGATCTTAAGAGAAGTGGAAAAGCTGGCAGCGGACGGTGTAGTGGAAGTGATGCTGCTGGGACAGAATGTAAATTCCTACGGAAAGGGCTCCGAGGGGGAGCTGTCTTTTCCGGAGCTTTTGCGTGAAGTGGAACAGGTGGAAGGCATACACCGCATACGTTTCATGACCTCTCATCCCAAGGATCTTTCCGACGAGCTGATAAGCGTGATGCGGGATTCAAAGAAGATCTGCCGTCATCTGCATCTGCCGGTACAGTCCGGAAGTACGGAGGTGCTTAAAAAGATGAACCGCCGTTACAGCCGGGAACAGTATCTGGACCTGGTGGGACGGCTGCGATCCGCCATACCGGACCTGGCCCTTACCACGGATATCATCGTGGGCTTCCCGGGAGAGACAAAGGCGGATCTGGAAGAAACCTTAAGCCTTGTGGAGGAAGTTAAATACGACAATGCCTTTACCTTTATCTATTCCCCCCGTACCGGGACACCGGCGGCACAGTGGCCCTCCTGCATGACGGAAGAAGAGATATCGGAAGGTTTTGACCGGCTCCTTAAGCTGGTGCAGCAGACGGCCAGGGAAAGCGTATCCAGGCTGGAAGGCCGTGTGGAAGAGGTACTTGTGGAAGAGATGAACGAACGGGATCCTTCGCTGGTGACGGGACGCCTGTCCGGAAATGTACTGGTGCATTTCCCCGGGGACGCTTCCATGATCGGGCACTTTTATGATGTGAAGCTTAAGGAAAACCGGGGTTTTTACTATATCGGAGAACGGATTTAAGATGGAGATCGATCGCGAAAAACTCACACCCATGATGCAGAAATACCTCGAGACGAAGGAGGAATACAAGGACTGTATTCTTTTTTACCGTCTGGGGGATTTTTATGAGATGTTCTTTGAAGATGCGGAGCTGGTTTCCAAAGAGCTGGAGCTGACCCTTACGGGGAAGAGCTGCGGTCTGGATGAACGGGCTCCCATGTGCGGCGTACCCTTTCATGCGGTAGACACATATTTAAACCAGCTGGTCCAGAAGGGCTACAAGGTGGCGGTCTGCGAGCAGGTGGAGGACCCTAAGCTGGCCAAGGGGCTGGTAAAACGCGAAGTGACCCGCATCGTTACCCCGGGCACCAATATGAGCGCGGCGGAGCGGGATGAGAGCCGTAACCGCTATCTCATGTGCATCTATGCGGTCTCGGAGCAGATCGGTATCTCCTTCTGCGATAT
>JAFZOW010000129.1 GCA_017552715.1 Lachnospiraceae bacterium | reverse complement strand
TGCTGCAGGCATCCCGGGCAGTGTGGGCGGAGCCGTTGCCATGAACGCAGGGGCCTTTGACGGCGAGATAAGGGACGTGATCCGCTCGGGGCGCATCCTTTTCCCCGGGGAGGGGATCCTGGAGCTGTCCAAAGAGGAGCTGGATCTTTCCTACAGGCACAGCATACTGAAGGAGAAGAGGGGCATACTGCTGGACGCGCTCTTTGACTTGCATTTTTGGGAAAAAGAGGCTATATTAGACAGGATGAAGTCCATACAGGATGCGCGTAAGGAAAAGCAGCCGCTGGAGTATCCCTCCGCCGGTTCGACTTTTAAGCGCCCGGAAGGCTACTATGCCGGAAAGCTGATCAGCGATGCGGGATGCAAGGGCCTCAGGGAAGGGGCTGCCTGTGTATCCGAAAAGCATGCGGGCTTTATCGTGAATCTCGGCGGGGCGAGTGCCTCCGAGATCTACAGACTGATGCGGAAGGTGCAGGAGAGAGTGCTGCAGCACAGCGGTGTGATGCTGGAGCCCGAAGTGATCCTCCTGGGTGAGTTTGACGAGAATGCATAAAAAGAAGCCTGTCCGGAAACGAGAACTTTATTTTGATGTGCTCTGGGTCATAGCCATCTTTTTTCTTATCTTTTCCTACTCGGATGGTGTGAATGCGTACCTGGACTACGAGGTCCAGACGGTACCGTATTATATCGCTCTTTTCGGAGCGCTGTTTTCGCATTTCCCCCTGTGGCTCTGTCTGATGATCAGCGGTGCCATATTGCTGGATATGCACGAACCCATCAAGCGGATCTGGCAGAGGCGCATAGTCCGGGTGGTCATCATCCTGGTTGTGGCGTCTTTTGCCTATTATATCAACGAAGTTATTCACGGCCGGGAGGAGTTTAAACTGCTGCTCTTCATTCCGGATATCTACAGTCAGGAACAGGTACCCCAGTTCTGGTATCTTTATGCTTTTATCGGCTTCCTGGTCTGTCTTCCTTTCCTGCGGCCCATGGTGAAGAACATGAGGAATGCCGATTTCATCTATCTGATCATGGCGGTCTTCGTGCTTTCCTCCATACTGCCCCTTTTCAACCTTTATGTGCTGAAGGACCGTTACAGGCTTAACGAAAATACCAAGCTTTCCTGGATCCAGGCTGTGATCTTCATCTACCCGGTGATGGGCTATTATATCCACCATCGGATGGAGCGCAGGACCTGCAAGCGCGTGGCTCCCATACTTCTGGGAGTAGATCTGTTATGGCTGATCTACAATACGCATATCTTTGCGAACCGGGGAGTTTCTTCGGGGGATTACTATATGTATCCCTCCTATCATAATCCCGTGACCATGTTACACTGCCTGACCCTTTTTGTCTGTGCCAAGGCGCTCTTTGACCGCATGGAAACAGGCTATCTGGAAAGGGCCATCGGTTCTCTGGGGGGCTGTTCCCTGGGGATCTATCTTTTGTTCCCGGCTTTCCTGGGGGGACGCGTGGACTGGATAGAGAAATGGCGGCTACAGATCTGCGGGAATTCGCATTATCTGGGCCGGATGGGGAAGGCCCTGATCTGGAGCCTGATCGTGTACTTTGCCTGTTTTATCCCGGTGTGGCTGATACGCCGCATACCGCCGGCTAAGAAGCTCACGGTGTAAGAGGAGGATCGGCACTTGCGTTTTGTGATCGTTACGGGGATGAGCGGGGCCGGAAAGCAGACCGCCATGAAGATGCTGGAAGACATGGGCTTCTACTGTGTCGACAATCTCCCTGTGCCTCTGATCGGAAAATTCATCGAACTTCTGGATACGCCCGGCAGTGAGGTTTCCAAGGTTGCCCTTGGACTGGATGTGCGTGCCGATCAGGATTTTACGGAAGCGGAACGTCTGCTGAACGGGCTTCGTGAAAAGGAATACCCCTTTGAAATGATCTTTATGGATGCGGACGACAAGGTGCTGATCAAGCGCTACAAGGAAAGCCGCCGTGTTCATCCCGTGGCCGGCAACGGCGGCCTGGAAGACGGCATCCGCCGGGAAAGGGAGATACTCCGCAACGTAAAGAAGAAAGCGGATTATGTCTTTGATACTTCCAATCTCTTAACCCGTGTGCTCAAGGAAGAACTGGACCGTATCTTTCTCCAGGGCGGCGCTTATGAGAGCCTGATCATACGGGTCGTGAGCTTCGGTTTCAAATACGGTATCCCCACGGACGCGGATCTGGTCTTTGATGTGCGTTTCCTGCCAAATCCTTTCTATATCGACGAGCTGAAAGCCTTAAGCGGTAATGATGCTCCCGTGCATGACTATGTCATGAGCTTTCCGGAAGCCACGGAATTTCTGAACAGGCTTTCGGAGCTCCTTCATTTCCTGATACCCAATTACGTAAAGGAAGGTAAGCACCAGCTGGTGATCGCCATCGGCTGTACCGGAGGCCGGCACCGCAGCGTGACGCTGGCGGGAGAGCTCTACAGCCGTCTTGAGCAGCAGGGAAAACACGGCCTGACGGTTTATCATCGCGACGAAAAACTCTGATATGTCTTTTTCCTCACAGATCAAAGAAGAACTGGAAAAGAAGGTGCACAGGGATCCCGGAAGGGAAGCCCTGCGGCGTGCTTTTCTTGACTGCGGCACCATAAGCGACCCCCATAAGGCCTGGCATCTGGAATTTGATGCGGCGGGGGAGAAGGAAGCCGGAGAGATCCGTAAGGCTCTGGCCGCATACGGGATCACGGCCCATCAGAGCCTGCGGAAAGGGAAACCCCTGGTCTATGTGAAGGAAAGCGAGGCCATCGCGGAATTCCTGAATGTGGCCGGTGCCCATCAGAGTATGATGGAGTTTGAGAACCTTCGCATCGAAAAGGGGCTGCGGGGGGATGTGAACCGGCGTGTCAACTGCGATACGGCCAATATCAATAAAAGCCTTGCAGCCGCGGAGCGGCAGATCGAAGACATCATCTTTCTGAAAAATGCAGAAGCTATACCGAAGGAGCTGGAGGAATTCGCACAGCTGCGTCTTGAAAATCCCGAACTGAGCCTTACGGAGCTGGGAGAGATGCTGGATCCCCCCCTGGGGAAATCGGGGGTGAACCACCGTCTGCGCAAGCTTTCCGCCCTGGCTTCAGAGCTGCGGAAGGATTGAGCGGAGAGGGCTTTTCATCCCAGGAGCATCCGCCGGATCAGGTACAGAAGCAGAAGATGCGCAGGATAAAAGATATAAAAGAACCAGCGGGGCTGACGGCCCCGTTTTCCGTTGTAAAGACTGATGGGGATCAGGGATCCCAGCGCGTAGAATTCCCGCAGGGAGCTGAAGACGAGTATCCCGCAGCATACCGTGGTGCCCGCCAGAGGATGCATGCGCAGAAGGTACATGGCACAGATGGCCAGTATACCCAGGCCGCTGTAATCCGTGTTGAGAAGGAAAGCGAGGAGGGTGGCCGTCAGGATCAGTCCCAGGCTCAGCATTGCCACATACACGACACGGACGGTGCCCTTAAGATGCGGTGCCGCTCCTTTGCGTATGCGGTCCATGCAGCAGATCGCCGCCAGTCCCAGCAGCAGGGTAAAGAAAACATTCTGCTTATCCCAATAGGGAAAGACTCCGTAAAAAGCCAGATCAAAGGGAACTTCGCTCACCAGGGCAAAGATAAAGAGCCGCAGGAGATAACGGCCTGCGTTCCGGCTGTGGGCCAGGCCTTCCGTTAAAAGGAAGATAAAGAGAGGAAAGGCAATGCGCCCTACATCACGCAGTACATCATAAATGGTGTTTAAAGGTTCCTGCCGGCCCTGGGCGCGGAAAACAAAGAGCAGGATCGCGGCTCCTATATGATCGAGCAGCATTGTGAAGATGGCGATCCATTTCAGTGCGGCACCGGAAAGAGGATTATCCCCTGAAAAGGGAGGATGCCAGGCAGAACCTTGCGGATCTACCTGGCATAAATTATGAAAAAGTTTTGCTGATTGTGTCGTATTTGTTTTTCCGGGTTCTTTCGTTCCCTTCGATGATCTAATCATACTCGATAAAAATGGATGAAAAATGTGCGTCAAATAAATTTAATACAAACAATTTATGAACAGACTATGAACGTGCGGAAACCTCTTATGTAAACGAAATCAGCACTTCTCGGGTTCCGGATAATCCACGCCGAAGGTCTCTACGCTCACACGCTTCATAACCTGGGCCTCCAGAGGCTTATCCTGGTAGGTGGTGGTGACGCGGGCTATGCGGTCCACCACATCCAGGCCTTCGATGACCTTGCCGAAAGCCGCATATTCACCGTCCAGATGAGGGGAAGCCTTATGCATGATAAAGAACTGGCTTCCGGCGGAGTTCGGCATCATGGAACGGGCCATGGAAAGTACGCCTGCTTCGTGCTTAAGATCGTTCTGGAATCCGTTGGAGGAAAATTCCCCTTTAATGCTGTAGCCGGGGCCTCCCGTGCCGTTTCCGTCGGGATCGCCGCCCTGCAGCATGAAGCCCTCGATGATACGGTGGAAACCCAGGCCGTTGTAGAAGCCCTTTCTGATCAGGCTGATGAAATTGTTAACGGTATTGGGTGCGATTTCGGGATAGAGTTCGGCTTTCATTACAGAGCCGTCTTCCATGGTGATGGTAACTAAGGGATTTTGTGCCATGATGTGCACCTCCTTGCTTTTTTTGAACGCTACAAGTGTAGCTTATTTCATTGGATTTTTCAACCGCTTTATGCTAATATAGCCTTATGCAGAGAATACTGATCGTTCACAATCATTACCGCATCCCGGGCGGCGAGGACATGGTGGCGGAAAACGAGGCAAAGCTCTTACGCGACCATGGCCATGAGGTTTATACCTATGAACGCAGCAACAACGAGGAAGCAGGGAAGCTGCGCATGGCGGTCTCGATGATCTTCAGTATAAAGACTTTTCTGGAGATCCGCCGTATCATACGGGAGAAGCATATCGATATCGTTCACGTTCACAATATACTGCATCTTATAGGTCCTGCGGTATACTATGCGGCTGCGGCAGAGGGAGTCCCCGTTGTGCAGACCATGCATAATTTCCGCCTGCTCTGCCCTGCGGGGACATTTTTCCGCAAGGGACGGGTCTGTGAGGAATGCGCAAGGCTCGGGGCTTACTGTGCCCTGAAGCATCGCTGTTACCGCGGGAGTCTCCTGCAGACTGCCGTGGTGAGCGCTTCGAATGCCATTCACTTCCGCAGCGGGATCTACGGGAAGATCAATTATATCTGCCTTACGGAATTCAATAAGGAAAAACTCATGCGGCTTCCCGTGGGGAAATGTTTTATAAAGCCGAATTTCACGGAAGCCGGAGAAAAGGCGGAATGCGGCGGCTATTATCTGGTGCTGGGACGTATCGAACGTCTGAAGGGCAGCGCCCTGATCGCAAAGGCCTTTGCAAAGTGCGGCCGTCCGCTTATCTTTGCCGGAGACGGAGAGCAGTATGGGGCGCTTGGGCGCTTTATCGAAAGAAAGCAGCTTAAGAATATCGAGTGCCGGGGAAGGCTTCCCCATGACGAAGCCATGGAGCTTCTGTCCCATGCAAGGGCCCTGATCGTGGCACCCCAATGGTATGAGACCTTCGGCCTGGGTGTGATCGAAGCCTTTGCAAGGGGAGTACCTGTGATCGCGGCGGATTTCGGTAATCCCGGCAGTCTGGTAAGGGACGGTGTCACGGGAGTAAAGTTTAAGAATAATGTTTCCGGTCTGCTGAAAGCACTGGAACGTTTTGAGGCTATGGACAGGGAAGTGCTGTCCGGCAATGCGCTGGAGGAATACGCAGAGAAGTATTCGCCTGAAGCCAATTACCGCAGGATAAGGGAGATATACGATTCGTTATGAGTTTGAGCAGCTTTCTGAAAAAAAGCCGTACCCTTTTATCCGGCGATTTCCGCGAGATCGAAAGGAACTGCATAGAGGCCGCAAATGCCCGTGCCGTAAAGAAATATTCCGGAAAAGGAGAGCTGTACTGCATACTCCGGCTGTACAGTGATGAGGGAGGCCTTTTCAATTACTTCCTGAAGGCGGCGGCGGGGATAAGCTATGCCCTGCAGCATGATATGATCCCGGTGATCGATATGCAGACCAAGGAAAACATCTTCCTCACAAAAGAGGAGAGGAAGAGCCGCAACCTCTGGGAAGAATTCTTTGAACAGCCTGCGGAAATAAGCTTTGCTTCGGTGAAGGATAAGAAGAACCGTGTGATACTGGAAAATCCCCGCATGCCCTCCGGGATCATGGGAATGATCTCTTACGACGGGCAGATGAACTACTGGAGAAGACTGTGCAGGAAGTACATCCGCTTTTCCGTGGAGACCTGGGAAGAGATAAGGAAGTACGAAAGTGCTTTTTCGGAAAGAAAAAAGTGGCTCGGAGTGCTGGCCCGGGGAACGGACATGCTGAACATGGGCGTGGGACACGCGGTACAGCCGGAGTTTCCGCTGCTGGCGGAAAAGATCGAAGAAGTATACGAAAAATACGGCTGTGACGGGATCTTTCTGGCCACGGAGGATGAACAGATCCTTAAGGGCATGAAGAAGCAGTTCGGAGACAGACTGTTTTTCCTTGAACAGAGGCGTTTCGAAGGCAAACAGGATAAGATACTGGGAAAACGTGAGGATTACCGCAACGGGGCCATCGAAATGAACCGCAGCTATCTGGCGGCCACGTATTTTCTGTCCCGCTGCGCCTGCCTGATCACCTCCGATACCGGCGGTGCCCAGGGGGTATACATGATGTCGGAAGGCTTTGAATATGTACATTGCTGGTTCCTGGGGACCATGGGCTCCTCGGATCCGGAAACACTGGATATCAATAAACTGTAAAACATATGAGAAAAGAAGATTTCCCTGTAAGTGAAGAAAAGCTCCGCCGGCTGGCGGGGTGCTTAAGACAAAAGCTTTCCCTGCCTTCTGAAGGAAAGAAGGCCGTCTATATCAATCTTTCCATGGTGCGGCTGCAGCTGGCCTGGATACTGCCGAAATTCATCTATGCGGCAGGGATCGCAGCGGAAAGCGGCTGCAGGGTTTATGTACTTTCCTGGAGGGAGAATCCGCTGCTTTCGGAGCTGGCGGAGAGCTTTGGCTTTCAGCTGATCTGCCTGAATAAACTGAGCTTTGAGCATCCTTTATGCGGCTTCAGGGCTTTTGCAAAGACGGCGGGCTTTATGATCGGCGACGGCAGCGGGGACGGGCTGAAGGAGCTGCGCTGCCTGGGGCTTTACGCCGGGCGGAACATGTATGAGGATATTCTTCGCACCTCCGAGCTTTCTACCCTGCGTTCGGCCAGGAACGGACTGTGCATGAAAAAGATGCTGCATATCCTGTGGATGCTCTATGCTCTGGATGCGCAGCTTAAGAAAGCTCCTCCGGCATATGTGGTCGCCGACGACGTTGCTTATCACGAGGCCCTGCAGCTGGCCCTTTTCCATAAGCACGGTGCAAAGATCTGCAACGTGAGTACAAAGAAAGAAGAAGAGATACGCTTCGATGCTAAGGGCAGTGTGATCCGCCGGCATCAGAGTGCCAATACCAGGCTTAAGCTGATCAAGGAAGATCCCCCCGGAATGGAAGAGGAACTGGAAGGTTTTCTGGAGGATCTGTTTGCGGGAAAGGCCGGCAGGGCTTTGGACCGCGGTGCCTTCAAGGGAAAGCAGGTCTTCGGCCGCAGGGAGCTGGAAGAACGTCTGGGCCTGGACCCGGAAAAGAAGAACGCGGTGATCATGGCCCATACTTTTTCCGATGCGGTATATACCTTCGGAGAGCTGTATTTCCGTGATTATTACGACTGGACGGATAAGACCCTTTCCATTGCCGCTATGGTAGGAGATGTAAACTGGATCTTAAAGCCTCATCCCACCCGTGCGGCTTATCATGAATCGGCGGATTCCATTGAGGATATGTTCGCACGACATAAAAAGGATAACATGTTCCTGCTTCCGGATGACGTGAGTACCGAGAGCCTGCGGGATCTGGCGGATGTGATGATCACCATAGGAAGCAATGCCGGAGGACAGTTTGCCTGTTTCGGCATCCCCGTGATCATTGCGGGAAAGCCTTATTACAGCGGCTTCGGATATACCGTTGAGCCGGCGACCTTTGAGGAATACAAAAAGACCCTGGAGAATATCTCCGGGATCGAGCCTCTTACGGAGGAGCAGACCCACGCCGCCCGGAGGATATACTACCTGAATCAGAAACTCGGCAAGCCCGTGTTTACGGATGAATTCGCCCAGCTGCTCTCCGGCCGCTACGACCGTATGCTTTCGGATATGGCCGTGAGCTATTTCGAGAGCAACCGCGGCACAAAGAGCTATAACGACGCCGTGGCGGATGCCGCTGCCGGGTGGCTGGAGTCCCATGATCCCCGTGAATGTGCCTACTTCCTTCGCGGGCGCAGTCTGGCTGCCGGAGAGAAGGGAGGGACCTGAGGGGATGAATGTCAGAAAGACGGTATTTCTCTTTGCTTATCTGACAAGCCTGGTCCTTTTTTTCTGTGCCGTCTTCCTGCTCCTTGCTCCGCCGGAAAAGGAAGCAAAGCCCTCCCGCGGCCGCTTTGAACCACTTCAGAGTGAGCAGGAGGATACCGGCACAAAGCAGGCGGAGGAAAAGGCGGCCCGTGACAGGGATGATTCCCTGCGCAGCCGTCTGGTACGTGATAAACTGGTAGATCTTTCCTCTGTGGGGGAGGTGTGCATCTATATCTATATGAACGGCTCCGATCTGGAATCCTTTTTCGGCTTTGCCAGCCAGGATCTGCAGGAGATCCTGGACGCAGGCTGTGACCCGCGGGTACATATCCTGGTGCAGACCATGGGGACCATGCAGTGGCAGGGCTTCGGCATTGCTTCGGACCATTCCCAGCGCTACGAGATAAAGGATCACGAACTGATCCTTCTGGATGACAGCCTTCCGCAGCTGGATTGTACCGTGCCGGAGAGTTTGAGCGATTTCCTTGTATGGGGACAGAAGCTCTATCCGGCAGAGCGCAATATCCTGATCCTCTGGGATCACGGCGGCGGCTCTGTGGACGGCTTCGGTTATGATGAGTGGCGGGGCGAAAACGAATCCCTTACTTTGGATGAGATGCAGCAGGCCCTGTGGGAAAGCGGTATGGTCTTTGACTTTATCGGCATGGATGCCTGCATCATGAGCAGTATCGAAGTATGTTATGCCTTATATGACTATTGCGATTACTGCATACTTTCCGAGGATTTCGAATCGGCTCTGGGCTGGAGCTACGGCGGCTGGATCAGCACTCTGGCTTCGGATCCTGCCGTGGATACCGTCACCCTGGCCCGGGGGCTCATTGATGATATGATCTCGGTCACCGACCGGGACTACACCGGGGCCAGTTCCACCCTGGCTCTCATTGATGAACGCTATATCCCGGGAGCCTGGGACGCCTGGATGAGCTTTGCCTACGAGAATGAGGAGACCCTGCTGGGGGTGAACTACAGCCGGGAGGTGGAACGCAGCGGCAGGGCACGGGTATCCAGTACCCTGGCCCAGTTCTATATCACGGATCTGCTGGCTTTGGCGGTGAGCATACCTTCACCCCGGACCAAGGCCCTGGTAAGCCGTCTGGCCTCCTGCGTGGCCTATTATAACTGTTCCCTGGACAATACGGGGCTGACGGGGCTTTCCGTGACTCTGCCCTACGGGGATAACGGTTTTTATAATTCCCTTACCCGGGTGTTTGCCTCTGTAGGCATAGATAAGCAGTACATCCGCTGGCTGGGGAACTTCCAGACAGCGGCAGCAGCGGACAGCTATTACGATTATTACGAGTTCGACCACGGATGGGAGGGCTGGGAGGACTTTTCTTATGAAGAATGATAAGTTCCGTGTTTCCGTGGCAATATGCACCTATAACGGGGAAAAATATCTCGGGGAACAGCTGGACAGCATCCTGGAACAGACAAGACAGCCGGATGAGATAACGCTTCTGGATGACAATTCTTCGGACGGGACCCTGATCCTTGCGGAGAATAAGCTGAAGAAGAGCGGCATCCCCTATCACATCCTGCAGCATAAGCAGAATCTGGGAGTAAAAGTCTCTTTTACGGAGTGTATCCTGGCCTGCAGCGGGGATATCGTTTTTACCGCCGATCAGGATGATGTGTGGCGGAAGGACAAGATCGCCCTGATGCTGGAGGAATTTGACAACGATCCGCGCTGCGTGATGGTCTTTTCCAATGCGGAACTTGTGGATGCGGAAGGGAAGAGCCTTGGCTGCGATGTGTGGACGGCATTAAACCTGCGCAGGGCGGGACTCAGGAATCATATTCCCCAGGAGGATTACCGGAGACTGATAATGTATACCTGGGCCGTGCCCGGGACCACCATGGGTGTCCGCAGGGACTTTGCTGAAAAAGCCTTCCCCGTTCCCGAGGAGGGTGGTTATATCCACGACAGCTGGCTGGCTGTCACTGCGCCGGTCTACGGTATCGTTACGGCAGTGGATCTGCCCCTGACGGCTTACCGGCAGCACGGGAAGAATACGGTGGGCGTGCATTTTAAGAAACACGGCCCGCGGCATCAGGACATTCTGCAGCTGCGCAAGGTGCTCTTTTATCTGAAACGGCACGCAGCACGGCTCCGGGTGGTTCTGAACGTTAAAGGAAAGGTGCTTCCCGCGGATTACCGTATGGAGCTTACGGAGAGCATAGAGCTCTTTGAACGATATGCGCATTATGAGGGAGACGGAGCAGTAAAGAAGATCCTCTTCCTTCTGGCACGGACCATTGACGGCGGCCTGGGACGTTTTCATATCAGCCGCAGGGATGTGTTCTACTATCTGTTACACCAGATCTTCCGCCGCAGAGGCGGCAGGAGCTCGGAATGATCCGGAAAGGGAGTTTGAAATGAGTTCTGAAAAAGAAGGACTGTGGCAGGGCGGGCTGCGCCCCATTGTGCGTTCCGCCGCCATCAATGCGCGGATGAGAAAGCTGACGCAGGAGACGGGCAGTGTGTTTTATAAGGGCAGCAATATAAGTCTGCGTACCGTAATGGGCAGGGACTGCCATATCCACGGTACGGCTTTCGACTGCGAGCTGGAAGGGAACAACTGTATTTACGGCGAACTCTACCAGTCCCGTATGGGGCGCGCTTCCTTCATGTCCCCGGGGTCCAAGCTGGAATACTGCGAGATAGGCCGTTATACCAGTATCGGGGCCAATGTGCGCGTGGTACGGGGACAGCATCCTTCCCGGGACTGGGTATCCACATCTCCCTGTTTTTATTCCCTGCGTAAGCAGGCCGGTTTTACTTATGCGAAGGAACAGCGCTTTGAGGAATTCCGCTGGATCGATAAGAAGAAAAAGATCTGCCTGCACATCGGCAACGATGTGTGGATCGGGGACGGAGTGCTCCTGATGGAAGGAGTGAGCATCGGAGACGGTGCCATCATCGCTGCGGGCTCCGTGGTGGTAAAGGATGTGGCGCCTTATGCCATAGTGGGAGGAAATCCCGCAGGGCTGATCCGTTACCGCTTTTCCGAGGAAGAGATCGCCTATCTTACAGAGCTGAAATGGTGGGAGAAGGATCCGGAGAAGATCGAAAAGAATGCGGAGTATTTTGCTTCGGTGGCGGAGCTTAAAGAGAAGGCGGAATGGTGATGAAAGCTTTTGACGTGCCGGTGGCCTATATCGTATACAAGCGTATGGACGTGACCAGGGAATCCTTTGCCGCCATACGGGAACTGAAGCCGCAGAAACTCTATATCATAAGCGACGGGCCCAGGAACGAAAAGGACCGGCAGCAGGTGGAGGAGGTCCGGGAATACATTGATTCCCATATCGACTGGGACTGCGAAGTACACAGGAATTATGCACCGAAAAACATGGGGCTCAGATACCGCATGCCCAGCGGCATGGCCTGGGTCTTTGAAACGGAAGAGAAGGCCATCTTTGTAGAGGATGATATAAAGGCCAGCCTGAACTTCTTTTATTTCTGCAGGGATATGCTTGAGCATTATGAAAATGACGAGCGTATCGGCATGATCTCGGGAAACAATCTCTACCCCGAGGCGGAATGCTTTAAAAAGGACGACATCTGTTTTTCCCGGTTTGCCACCATCTGGGGCTGGGCCACCTGGAAGAGGGCCTGGAAGCTTTACGACGTGAACATAAGGACCTGGCCGAAGCTTAAGAAGGAAAAACGTTTTCAGCGCTTTATGACAAAGAATACCTGGAACTTCTTTTCCATCGTATTCGATGACCTGCAGTATCACTGGTACCGCACCTGGGGATATCAGTGGAATTATATGATGTGGGCCAATGACAAGCTGGGGATCGTGCCGAAGTACAATCTGCTCCGTAACATAGGCATGGGAGACAGGAATGCGGAGCATCCCGACGACAGTGCCGAAAAGGTGGAGCAGGTGTCGGGAGTGACGGTGAAGGAGCTTTCCCTGCCCATACGCTATCCAAAGGAAGTACGGCGGGACGAGGAATATGACAGGCTCTTTCAGGATGGCTTTTATACCGAGAAGATCGGCATCTTCAAGCGGATCAAATATGCCATAAGGGCTGCGGAATACGAAAAGGCCTATGATACCATAAAGGAAATGGAGAAAGACGAAAAGTATTTCGATGAGCAGCTTCCCGATAAATACAAACTGAATGCAGAGGAGCTGCTTCTGAACCCGGGAGACCGCTATAAGCTCATCTCACCGAAGGAAATGCGAAAGACGGCCGCGGCCTACAGGAAATATAAAAAGCGCGGGAGCTGACCGCGCTTTTCTTATGCTTTCGCCGGATATAAGGAGAACTCAGGGCTCGGCCGAAGCTTCTTCGTAGCTGATCTCTTCCGCAGCACCGTCTTTGATGCGGTAGATATGGTCGCAGTTTTTGATGGTGGTGATGCGGTGGGCGATGATGATCATGGTGATGCGGCCGGAAAGATGATAGATGGCATCCATCACGGCCTTTTCCGTATCACTGTCCAGGGCGGAGGTGGCTTCGTCCAGGATCAGCAGCTTCGGATCGGGATAGAGGGCCCGGGCGATACCGATACGCTGTCTCTGTCCGCCGGAGAGCTTTACACCCTGATCCCCTATGCGGCTGTTTATACCTTCGGGCTGTTCCCGTACAAAATCCGCCAGCTGGGCTTCTTCCAGCACTTCCCACACACGTTTGTCATCGATATCCTCTGCGTCCAGGCCGAAGGCCACGTTGGCGCGTATGCTGTCGTCCATCAGGTAGATGCTCTGGGGGATGTAGGAGATGATACCGTGCCAGCTCTTTAAGTTGCGGTGAACATCCCTGCCGTCTGCCAGGACCTGCCCATTTTCGGGAGCGTATATCCCCAGGATGATATCCGCCAGGGTCGTTTTGCCGGCACCGGAAGGCCCCACCAGAGCCAGGGAGCTGTTGGCCGGAAGAGTAAAGGAGACCTGCGAGAGGATCTCGTTCTCCGGCCGGGAAGGGTAACGGAAAGAAACTTTTTCCACCCGCAGTTCTTTGCCGAGGCTTACTCCGCCGTCCGCATCCTCTTCCTCCTTCAGGTTTTCCTCCAGTCCGTTCAGGCGCTCCATATCCTCATAGACGGCGCCTACCGAAGGGCGGTTGAAGAGCACGTTGTTCATATGGGAGCTGATGCGGTTAAAGGACGGCATCATACGGAAGGCAGCCACCGCGAATACGGAAAGTACAGGGACAAAATTCGTTACATCCTCACCGGAGAGTATGCGCAGCGCCATGTAGATCAGTATGCCGCTGATGCAGCACATTTCCACCGCGGGCTTGGTAAGACTGTTTAAGATGCTCTGTTCGCAGGCTACCGCGGCATAGCCTTCGTAGGCAGCGCTGTAGCTTTTCAGGAAATGATCCTCCTTGCCGGCGGCTTTGATCTCCTTGATGCCCAGGAAGGTCTGCAGGAAGCTTCTGGTACGTTTGGCGCAGTAGCCGCGGTTGGCTTCTCCCAGTTTCCGCAGACGTTTGCGGAAGAGTACCAGCAGCAGAAAGAGCAGGATCACCATCAGGCCCGAGATCAGCAGGGTGGTCTTAAGATCGGTGATGGCCAGAAAGACTACCAGCATCACGCAGATCACTACTTCCACGCTGAGCTGGAGCAGATTCAGAAGGCAGAGAAAGAAGTTGTTGATATCCGTGCCCACGTTGCGCTGCAGTTCGGCCATATTATGCTCCACATGGAAGGCATAGGGCTGACGCACATAACAGCGCATGAGCCGCAGGGCCAGATCCTTCTGGCTGCGGGTGGTAAAGCGGTAAAAAACGGAATTCATCCATATGATATATATGTTCTTGATCACATAGACCAGAGCCAGGAGTATGGAAAGCCAGGCGATGAAGTGGGCTTCGTTACATTCCCCGAAGAAACTCTCCGCCAGCTCCCAGAGAAAGCGGGTGATACTGCTGCTCTGGATGCTCGCCGGATCGGTCACGGCCTTGATCAGGGGCAGCACCGCCGAAACGCCCAAAAGCTCCAGCAGCGAATTGATGAAAATGAGCACTACGATCCCGACGAGCTGCAGTCTCTGCTTCGGTTCCAGTACCAGAAAGATCTTCTTAATCATAGGCTAAATGATATCTTTTTTTTTCGAAAAATGCAAGGGCAGAAACTGGACTACAGCCCGTGAATGTGGTAATATAGGAACAGTGTGATTTTGAAAGGGTAAGGCGTTGTCTGACGATAATAAACAAAAACCGATGAAGAACGTGATACAGGACAGTGTGGCCGGTGTGGCGGATACTGTGGCCAGTGCTGTATCCTCGGGAAACTACAGTAATCTGAGTGCGGATGTCAGCCGGGAGCTGGAAGAACTCTTTGCCAATATAGGCCGTACGGTGAACATGAACCTGAACGGTGTCGGCCAGTCGATACAGCAGGGCCAGTATGGCTACCGCAATCCCGTAAACGAGAGCGGCTGGAAGGATACCTATACTTCGCAGCGCATACAGAGGATCAACGAAGCCAGGCAGCAGGCTATTAAGCACGGTGCAGCGGCTCCGGGGGCGAATTACGTAACGCCTTTATCCAACAGGCCGCCTGCCCAGTACAGGAACCTGAACAATGAAAAGCTTCTGGCTACCCTGGGGGTGGTTTTCGGAACAGCGGCTACTATCGTCTTTCTTCCCATCTGCATGCTCATTATGGGCGGCATCGGAGCACTGGGAGCCATCAGTCTGATCTTCCCCGCGGGTACTGCGGCTGCTGCGAGTTTTTCCGGCAGCAGTCTGGGCATCATGAAGCGTTTTGAGGAATACGTGGGCATACTGCAGGGCCGCAGTTATGCGGATGTGGAGACCCTGGCCGCCGTATCCGGACGCAGCGCAAAGGCGGTGCGTAAGGATCTGAAGAAAATGATCAAAAAGGGCTGGTTCCTCCAGGGGCACCTGGACGGGAGCGAGAGTACCCTGATCACTTCCAACGAAACCTATCAGCAGTATCAGGATACGGCCCGGGCGGCTGAAGAGAGGGCGAAAGAGGAAGGCGGTCTTTCCGAAGAGCAGAAAGAGATCTTCCGTTTGGGCGAGCTCTATATCGCCGAGATCCGCCAGTGCAACCAGGATATCCCGGATGTGGATATCTCCGCCAAGCTGGACCGTATGGAACATTCCGTGCGCCAGATCGTGGAGAGGGCAAAGCAGAAGCCGACCCTGACCCAGGATCTGCGACGGCTGATGAATTATTACCTGCCCACCATGGTAAAGCTCCTTCATTCCTATGTGGAACTGGAGAAGCAGGACAAGACCAGCAGTAATATTGAAAAGAGCAAGCGCGAGATCGAGAATACCATCGATATGATGAATGATGCGTTTGACCGGCTCTTCGATGATCTTTTTGACGATACCAGCCTGGATATCTCCACGGATGCGGAGGTGATGCGCCAGCTGCTGGAGCAGGAGGGCCTTACGGGACACAGCTTTTCGGAAAATCAATCTCTATTAAAAGAAGGAGGTAACTGATCATGGCAGCAGAAACGGAAATGAAGGAATCGACGGTTCCTACTCTTACGCTGGAGCCTTTCGGGGCAACACCGAGTATGGAAACGGAAGCGGTCCTTCCGACGGAAAAGCAGGCGGCTCCTCTTGCCGCTAAGCCGGAGGAGACAAATCTCACTGCCGAGGAGAAAAAGGCAGTGGAAGAATTTGCGGCCCAGATCGATATTACCGATTCCAATACCATCATGACCTACGGTGCGGCTACACAGCAGAAGATGGCGGATTTCTCCGACAAGGCACTGAATAACGTGCGTACCAAGGATATGGGAGAGGTCGGCGAGCTGCTCACCGGTGTGGTATCCGAGCTGAAGAGCATAGGCCAGGAAGAAGAAAAGGGCATTATGGGCTTCTTCAAGAAGCAGGGCAACAAGCTCACCACCATGAAGGCGAAATACGACAAGGCCGAGGTCAATGTGAACCGTATCGTGGATATGCTCCAGGAGCATGAGACACGCCTTATGAAGGATTCCGCTACCCTGGATAAGATGTACGATATGAACCTGACCTACTTCAAGGAGCTGACCATGTACATCCTGGCCGGCAAGAAGAAGCTGGAAGAGGCCGAGACCAAGGTGCTGCCCGAACTGCAGAGAAAGGCTCAGGAGACGGGCCTTGCGGAAGATGCCCAGACCGCCAGGGATTATCAGGAGATGTGCGAGCGCTTCTCCAAAAAGATCGTGGACCTGGAGCTGACCCGTACCATTGCCATGCAGACGGCGCCGCAGATCCGTATGATCCAGAGCAACGATATCCAGATGGTGGACAAGATCCGTTCCACCGTGGTGAATACCATCCCGCTGTGGAAGAGCCAGATGGTCATCGCCCTGGGCATCCAGAATGCGACGGAAGCCGCAAAGGCCCAGCGTGCCGTGACGGATGTGACCAACCAGATGCTCCTCCAGAACGCGGAAGCCCTGAAGATCGCTACCATTGAGACCGAGAAGGAAAGCCAGCGCGGTATCGTGGATATCGAAACCCTCAACAAGACCAACCAGAACCTGATCAGTACCTTTGATGAGGTGATGAAGATCCAGGCTGAAGGCCGTGAAAAACGTGCCCAGGCCGAGGCGGAGATGGCACGTATGGAGACCGAACTGAAGAACAAGCTGCTGGAAGTCCGGAACGTGCAAAGAAAATAACCCCGATTTTGAAATGATACTTGACAAAGACTGCTGTTTGGAGTAATATATCATCTGTGCGTTGAAAGACGCGGAAAACTAAACAGCGGTATGCACCGCTAGCTCAGTTGGTAGAGCACCTGACTCTTAATCAGGGTGTCCAGGGTTCGAGCCCCTGGCGGTGCAGGAAAAGCACTTGTTTTGACGGGGGAGGAAACAAACTGTTGGGGCAGGTGCTTAATTTATATAAAAAACAAGTTTTTTATATAAATTAAGCACGCGATCCGTCCATGCAGAATTGCCCTGCGGGCAATGGCCGGATCGCCGTAAAACTCGGGATTCGCAAGCTCACCCTCGCGGGATGTTTCCTCCGCAAGACAGCTCCGGAATTCTGTCGAATGATAAAGGAATCAGTAATGACCATAGAAGAACAGGCAACTGCATTAGTGAAGGAGGTTTCCTCCCTGGCAAAGCTGAAGGCGGGGGAGCTGCTGGTAGTGGGTTGTTCCACCAGCGCGGTGCTGGGGGAGCGGATCGGAACCCATTCCAGTCCGGAACTGGCGGAAGAGCTGTGGAAGGGGATCTACGCAGCTGTTAAGGAGCTGGATCTCCATATCGCGGTGCAGTGCTGCGAGCATCTGAACCGTGCCCTGGTTGTGGAGCGCGAGACCATGGAACGCTACGGCCTGGAACAGGTGAATGCCGTACCGCAGCCCAAGGCGGGCGGTTCCCTTGCGACCATGGCTTACAGGGAACTGAAGGATGCGGTGCTTGTGGCGGATATTCACGCACAGGCTCTGGCAGGGATCGACATCGGCGGCGTACTCATCGGCATGCATGTAAAGCCCGTGGTAGTACCGCTGAAGCTTAATGCAGATACATTGGGGGAAGCAAGAGTGATCGCGGCGCGTTACCGTCCCCGCTTTGTGGGCGGCGCCCGTGCCGTATATGATGAATCGCTGGAGTAAGGAACAGCAGATAATAAGGGGGTTATATGATCTCAGTTAATCAGGTCGCTTATGAAAGCAGTGCCGTAAAACATGCTACTCTGCGCGGAGCTACGCATTATATCCTGCATGATGCCAAGGACAGCATTGTGCTTGAAGGGGATGCAAAGCCCGTATCTGACGAAAACAGCGGGATCGATGCTGCATGCATTGATTTCAGTTCCGTAACGGAAGCCGGTGAATATTACTTCACGGACGATTCCGGGGACAAAAGCCCGCGTTTTTCCATCAGTGAAACTCCATACAAAAATCTGTTCAGGGATGCCATCCGCATGCTGTATTTCCAGCGCTGCGGCATGGCTCTGGAAGAAAAATATGCGGGGAAGTTTGCCCATGCGGCCTGCCATTGCGGGAAAGCGCGCATACTTGGTACCGAGCGCTTCATCGAGCTTGGCGGCGGCTGGCATGATGCGGGAGACTACGGCCGTTATGTTACTGCCGGTGCGGTAGCCGTAGCCCATCTTCTTTATGCGTATCTTGGAAAGCCGGAGGCTTTTGAACTGTCCCTGGATATCCCCGAGAGCGGGAACGGCATTCCCGATATCCTGAACGAATGCCGCTGGGAACTGGATTGGATGCTTAAGATGCAGGAAGAGGACGGCAGTGTTCATCACAAGGCCACTTCCATGCATTTCGCGGATTTCATCATGCCGGAGGAGGATGATCTGGAAGTGGTAGTAACTCCCGTTTCGTCCCTCGCTGCCGCTGACTTTGCGGCGATCATGTCTCTGGCATCGCGCTGTTTTGAAAAGTATGATGCCGCTCTTGCCGAAAGCTACAAGGCGGCGGCTTTGAAGGCCGGAGAATGGCTGCAGGCCAATCCCGCCTTCCTGTTTGAAAATCCGAAGGATGTCCATACCGGAACTTACGAGGATATGTTTGATGCCGATGAACGCCTCTGGGCTGCGGCAGAGCTTTTCATCCTGAGCGGAGACCGGAAGTGGATCTTTGAGATGCGGCGCATCCTGGAGCTCAGGGTCAGCCTGACAGCCCTTGGCTGGGCGGATGTGGGTGGCCTGGCTTCCCTGGCCGTATTCGGTGCCCGGGAGAGCTTCCCGGAGGATCTGGTAAACAAGCTCAAGGGTACCTGGCTTGAGGAGGCGGACCGTCTGCGGAGCGTGGCAGAGGGGAATCCTTATGAGCTGGCTTTCCATCCCTATGATTTCCGCTGGGGCAGCAATATGCAGGTGCTCTGTAACGCCATGGAACTGCTGGTGGCGTATGAACTGAGCGGAAAGGAAAGCTACCGCGATACCGCCCGCTTCCAGCTGGACTATCTGCTGGGGCGCAATGCAATGGATGTGAGTTATGTAACGGGGCACGGGGAGAGAGCGTTCCGCGATCCTCATAACCGTCCCACCGTGGCCGACGGCATCGATGAGCCCATCCCCGGATATGTATCCGGCGGGCCCAACTATCGTCCCGGCGACACGGCAGCCAATAAAGAAACACTGGCGGGCCGTGGCGCTATGTGCTGCTACGTGGATGACTGGCGCAGCTACAGCACCAACGAGATCACCATCTACTGGAACTCGCCGCTGGTTTTTGTCCTGGCATACTTATTAGACAGTTCGAAGTGATCACGGACAAAAACCAGCGGCGTGATCCCGCGATGCAGATTCGAGCTTGCGCTCGAACGCGGGATCACCGCTAAACTCGGCATTCGCAAGCTCAGCCTCGCGGGATACATCCAGTGATAAATATCGGCAGAATTCTGTCGAATGAGAAACAACTTTGATCACGGACAAAAACCAGCGGACTGCATGTGATCTGCGGGAGATATTCTGGCTGCCCCGGACAGCATGTGCTTCGCGACGAGGACCGTATCGAGCCGTCGGCGCTTAGCGAGCTGGGATGACGCCTCTTTTCAGGCGGCAGCCCGCTTTGCGAGCTTAGCGTCCGCTACGAGCAGGCCACAAGGAGGGGCCCGATACCTGGAGCACATGAGGGGCCCCACGCATGTGGGGAGATGTGCGACCGCTTAGGCAGCGGGAAGATCCTGTGGCGAGATCCGTGCGCGAGCTGAGTCCGAGTGCGAACACATGTGGACGGGGCAGAATGATGAACTGCATGCAGATCACATGCAGTCCCTGCCGGGCTGAAAATACAAACAGATAAAGAGGGGATAAAAATGGATGCGATAACGCAATGGGATGTTAACATCCTTACATATATCTTTGAGCATATACAGAAGGACTGGCTCACCCCCATCATGACGGTCATCACGCATATGGGAAAGGGCGGCGGTGTATGGATCGTGATGATCTTTTTCCTGTTGCTCTTTAAGAAGACCCGTCCCATCGGCATCGCCTGCACCCTGGGCCTGCTCATCAATGTTATACTCTGTAACGGTGTTATCAAGCCTATCGTGGCAAGACCCAGACCTTACGACCTGGTGGAGGCACTGATGCCTGCGCTGAAGGTTAAACCCCAGTGGGACTATTCCTTCCCTTCGGGCCACACCTCCGCCTCTTTTGCCACTACTTCGGTACTGCCCTGGATGAAGGTGAAGAAGCGTTTCTGGATACCGGCGATCTGTCTGGCCGGACTCATCGGTCTGTCCCGCCTTTATGTATGCGTGCATTACCCCACGGATGTGATCTGCGGACTCCTCCTGGGCTGTCTGGCCGGTTTCCTGGGCTTTATGCTCTACACCCTGGTCCTTGAAAAGCGCATGCCCAGGGCGATCATGGAGTTCTCTTTTAAAAAGGCGGCATAAGAAAAAAGAGTCTGTCTGAAAGAAGGGCCTGCCCCTTCTTTTTTTGCATGAAGAGCGGAACCTTCAGTCGATCTTTGTCAGTTCTTTACAAAAATCAATTTCCATTTTCATTTAAAAATTCAACAAAAAACGATTTACAAAGATCTTGTTTTTTGATACTCTTTGACTAAAGATATGCTAGTATACAAGTACACTAAGTAAAAAAGCCTACAAAAAAGAGAGAATGGGATGAAAAGCTATACAAAGTATCCCCGGGAGAGCGCCAGAGATTACGCTTTAAGGGTCCTGAAGGAAAATATCATCTCTCTAGAGCTGAAGCCTGGAACCGTGATTTCGGAAAACGAACTTGCCGCAAAGCTCGGGATCTCGCGGACGCCCATCAGAGAAGCGATCATCGAACTCGGGAAGACCAATCTGATAGAGACCTATCCGCAGAGAGGAAGCTATATCACCCTCATCGATCCCAAGATGGTAGAAGAGGCGAGATTCCTTCGAAAGATAACCGACACTGCGGTGATCGAGGAAGCCTGCGACGAGGTTGACGAAGAAGGGCTGGCAAAGCTGGAGGAAAATGTAACCCTTCAGGAGTTCTACCTCTCCAAGGGGATGACGGAGAAGATCTTCGACCTGGACAACCAGTTTCACAAGGATATCTACACCATAGCAAAGAAGGACATCATCTACACCATACACTCCATGCTGATGATCCACTTCGACAGAGTCCGAAATCTTTCGGTGGAGACCGTTAAGGATTTCAAGGTGGTAACGGATCACCGGAACATGCTGGAGGCCATACGGGCCAGAGATAAGGTTACAGCCGTGGCGCTGGTGAACAAACATCTGAACCGTTACAAGATCGACGAACAGGAAATAAGAAAGCAAAGACCGGAATACTTCAAAGAAGCGTAAAGGAGGCCCAGGGTGATCAAGGTAGAGACAAAAGACAATACCAATAAAAGCGGGATCATGAGATATATTAAAAGATACTGGCAGCTGTATGTTCTTTTGCTGGTCCCCCTTGTGTATTTTGCGGTGTTCAAGTACAGCCCCATGTACTATGTTCTGATCGCATTCAAGAAGTACAGTATCGTTCAGAGCGTGTCCGAGATGCCCTGGGCGAAGAATCACGGCTTTGAGTATTTCATCAAGGCTTTCCAGAATAAGGATTTCATCTATGCACTGCGGAATACCATCTTCTTAAACCTGCTCGACATCATCGTCGGTTTCCCGGTACCAATCATCTTCGCACTGCTGCTGAACGAACTGCGGCTGAAGTTCTTTAAGAAGACCGTGCAGACCATAGCTTACATGCCCCACTTCCTTTCCTGGGTCATCATCTACGGACTGGCACTGCAGCTCTTTACACCTTCCAGCGGTCTCATCAACATGGTCATCCAGAAGATGGGCTTTGAACCGATCCACTTCTTGGAGGACGGATCCAACTGGGTAAAGACCTATATCGGCCTCGGTATATGGCAGTCCTTCGGATGGAACTCCATCATCTATCTGGCAGCCATTTCGGGCATCTCTCCCGAGCTGTATGAAGCGGCTTCCGTGGACGGAGCAACAAGATGGCAGAAGATGTGGCATATCACTCTTCCGGGTATAAGGCCCACCATCGTGGTGCTGCTGATCCTGGCCCTCGGTAATGTGCTGGGTTCCAACTTCGACCGTCCCTTTGCTCTGCAGAATAACCTGGTCATGCAGAACGCGGAAGTTATCTCGACCTTTGTGTATAAATACGGTATCAAGGCCCTGCAGTTCTCCCTTACTACCGCGGTAGGCCTGTTCCAGTCCATTGTGAATGTGATATTCCTTTTACTCGCTAACTGGTTCTCCCGTAAGATGGGCGAACGCGGAATAATGTAGGAGGTCGAGCCGTCATGGAAGAAACCAGCAGAGAAATACATTCATTCAGAACACGGATCGGCGATGCGGTGATCGTATTCGTCTGCCTGATCATAGCGGTCATCTGTCTGCTCCCCATGGTCAACCTTCTGGCCAGATCCCTGTCCGGAACGGACTATCTGGTGAAGCATGAGGTGTATCTGTGGCCCAAGGGACTGAACTTTGAAGCCTATACCACGGTGCTTTCCGACGCGAAATACATCCGTGCCTTTTTCTGGACGGTGATCCTGACCGCTATCTGCACGGTGGCCAGCCTTACGATGAGCACGATCTGTGCCTTCCCTCTTATCTTTGCTCAGCTTAAGGGGCGGAAGGTGATCAATATGTTCATCACCATCACCATGTTCTTCAACGCAGGTACCATTCCCAACTACCTGCTTATGCAGAAGCTCAACCTTCTGGACAATCCGCTGGTGCTCATCGTACCCGGGGTCCTGAGTGTATACAATATGATCATACTCCGCAGCTTCTTCTACGGAGTTCCCGATTCCCTCCGTGAGTCGGCAGAGATGGACGGAGCCAGCTATTTTACGGTGCTTACCAAGATCTACATCCCGCTTTCCAAGCCGGTGCTGGCTACCCTGGCCCTGTTCTATGCTGTAGGAAGATGGAACGGTTATTCGGATGCACTGATGTATATGAAGGATAAGGATTATTACCCGCTGCAGCTTCTGCTTTACAACATCCTCAATAATATCAATCAGGTGGAAGTGGCCACACAGGAAGGATTCTCTTCTCCGGGTCTGCAGGAATCCTTAAAGGCCGCGATCGTAATGTTCTCCACGATCCCCATCCTCTGCATCTACCCGGGCCTGCAGAAGTATTTCATTCAGGGTGTTACCCTGGGTGCAGTGAAAGAGTAAGCTGCATTTCATTCAAACGGTTTTGACGGCAGGGCGCCGCAAAATATAAGCTTAAAAGGAGGAAAAGGAAAAATGAAAAAGAGGATCATGTCATTCATTCTCGCCGGTATAATGGTCATTTCCACAGCTGCCTGCGGGAACAAGCCTGCTGCCGAGCCTACCGGCACGGGTGTGCCCGATCAGACACAGCCTGTCACCCAGGATACCTATGAGGGCGACGGAACCGAGATCGAAGGCGGAAGCAGTGAGGAGCTGGTGGACGGCAAGTTCACCGAGACCCGTCATATCACCGTGGAAGTTTATGACCGCGGAAATGACGGCGGTTCCGATCCTACCAACAACATGTACACCGATTACATCAAGAAGGGTATGCTTGCGGATCACAACGTTGAAGTGGAATTCGTAGCAGTTCCCCGCTGGACTGAGGTGGATGAGATCAACAACCTGCTGGCAGCCGGCACGGCTCCCGACATCTGCCTGACCTATTCTTATCCTACCATCCAGACCTATGCAGACATGGGCGGTGTGATCGATCTGCAGAACCTGGTAGTGGATAACAAGAACGACCTGCCTCACCTTTGGGACTGGCTGGGAACCACCAATATGTACTGGGATAAGAGCGTGACCGACGGAACCCTCTGGGCTCTGGAAGGAAAGCGCGCCAACAACAACCGTATCGTGACCTTCGTCCGTAAGGACTGGCTGGACAAGCTGGAGCTTGCAGAGCCCACCACTACGGAAGAGTTCTATAACATGCTGGTAGCCTTCAAGGATAACGCAGCCACCCTGCTTGGCGGGGATGCCGATAAGATGGTTCCTTTCTCCTGCTCCGTAGACGTAGGCTGGAGAGCGGCTCTGCTCATCGAATCCAAGATGGATCCCAACATCAGCGACAAAGAGTTCTATGTGAACGGCTTTGACGACAGAAAGCTTACCGAGAACGGCACCAAGGAAGCCATCAAGATCCTGAACCAGTGGTATAACGAAGGCCTTATGTGGGATGAGTTCGTGCTTCATGACGGCGATACCGTGGAAGACGACAACATGAAGGCCGGTTATGTAGGCGCATTCATGCACAACTGGGATTATCCTTTCAGAGGCGGTGAGGATTCCATCCAGGCCAACCTGAAGAGACTGGTAGGCGACGATGCGAAGTATGTGGCTGTTGACTGCTTTGAAGCTTCCAACGGCGAATACATCAAGTACTGCGACTCCACCGCAGGTGACAGAAAGATCTTCTTCCCGACCACCAACGACGAGCCTCTGGCCAGCCTGCTCTACCTTGACTGGATCTCCGATCCCGTACATATCGAGTATCTGCAGTGTGGTGACGAAGGTGTTACACATACCAAGAATGCTGACGGATCTTATTCCTTCATGGCAGCTACCGGCGAAGCCATCATGAACTCCGGCCAGAACATTGATATGACCATCACCTGCAACGGACTTCACCTTTCCACGGATGAGCTGACCAGCAAGTCCCTGAACAACAACTATCCTCCCTGCGATCCCGAGGATGTTGACAAGGCAAACAAGGTGGCCAACAGCGGCAAGAGACCTACCAAGAACTCCAAGATCACCAGCATCGAGGCTGAGACGGGAATGGGCGAAGCTCTGAATGCAAAGAGAAACATCATCTACGATACCTGCATGTCCTGCAAGCCCGAAGAGTTTGATGCCAAGTGGGATGAGCTTATGGCAGATTACCTCACGGCCGGCGGCCAGGCGATCATCGATGAGCGTACCTCCGCATGGGAAGCCCTGTACGGCGACAAGGTCACTCTGGAGTGATCCGGTAAAAAAGTAAAGCAATACGTTTCATTAAGAAAGGCGCTCCGCGAAAGCGGGGCGCCGTCTTATATACTGAGTATTATGAGGCGGTTTTTATGCGGTCTTTTCGTATTCGTCCCGCAGACTTTTCTTTTCCTTTTCCGAAAGCTGGGAAAAGATGGGTTCCACCATTTCGTAGGTCTGGGCCATACCCTTGATGGCGTAGAGCCAAAGCTCGAAAGGCATGCTGTGCTCCTTGGGGGGAGCCTTCTTTTCGGCTGCTGCGGTCTTTTCCGTACCGGAGAAATTCGTATTCTTTTCCACCAGGCCTGCCATACGGCGCAGGTTATCCCGGTCTACCACCGAAAAACGGTTTAAGACAGGGCTGTCCATTACCAGGACAGCCACTACCTTTCCTTCATTACGGAGGGGAAAGATCACTTCGCTGTCCGTTGCCGGATCGCCGGGAAGGAATTCGGGCTGTTCATGTACATCGGGGGCATAGACCATATCGTTCTTTTTTGCCGCCAGGCTGCACAGACCCTTGCCGGAAGGAATGCGGGGACGCCCGGGTTTACCCTGGAAAGGCCCCAGATGGAAACCTTCTTCATCCACCATATAAAAACCGACCCAGTTGAGTCCGGGTACACCATCCATAAGGATCGCGGCAGCATTGGAAAACATGGGAAGAAGTCCGTTTTCTTCCTTAGCCGTATCCCGTATCTGTTTTTCCAGTTGTTTATAATCGATCATCTCTTATATTTTAGCGTTTCCGTCTCTTAAAGTCAACAGCAGGAGCTTTGCAGAGCCCATATTATCAGTAAACTACGCGGTTCCGGCCGTCTTCTTTTCCCTTGTAGAGTTTTTTGTCGGCGGCTTCGATGGCAGCGGTCATGCCGTTTGAGTAGCCGTATTCTTCCACACCGAAGGTCATGGTCACGGAGATGGGGCGTTCCTTATAACGCAGCTGGGCACGTTCGATGCGTTTACGCAGTGCCTCCAGAGCGGAATAGGCGTCATCTCCGTTGGAATGCTCGAAGACGAAGAGGAATTCCTCGCCGCCCCAGCGTACCACAAAACCTTTGTCTTTCATGAAATTTTCAAAGACCGCGGCAAGGGCCTCCAGTACATAGTCCCCCGCATCGTGGCCGTAGGTATCGTTCACGCGCTTGAAAAAGTCGATATCCCCGATGGCAACGCTGATGAATTCTCCCTTCCTGCCGTAGTTCTTTTCCAGTACTTCGAATTCCTCCTCCGCAAAGCGGCGGTTCATGAGATGGGTCAGAGGATCGGTATGGGAGATCTTCCGCAGTTCCCGGTTGGAGAGGAAGAGCTTGCGTTCGGCTTCGGCAAACTGTGTGCAGAAGAACCAGGCTATGACCGAGAGCAGGAGTATACAGAAAACATTATTGGTATAGGTGATGATGGTATAGCCCAGAGTGCCGGGATCCAGCACGGGATTCTCCGACAGCTCGGCGGCTCGTATATAACACAGTGCAGCCAGGCTTAAAAGGCTTAAGAAGATCTTTCGCGGAGTGCTGCGGGTGATATCGTACCAGAAGATGAAAAGGCTTAAGAGCAGCAGCTGCTGAAAACTGGCGGCCGCTCCGAAGCATACGGCACAGATCACGGAATAGATATCGATCAGGATCGCTGCCGTAAGGGTAAGGCCCCGCACACCCACTTTGTAGCTAAGGATCATGCAGGATAAAAAGGAAAGTGCAAACAGAAAGGACAGCAGTGCATAGCTCACTACCCCGCGGATCATAAGGATCACGCCCATGGTGATCATGTAGGGGATCATGCACAGCAGTACAAAACGAAGCAGCAGGAGAAGGTTGTCAAACGCACCTTCCTTAGACCCCTGCCTGAGCAGTTGAGCAAATCTCTTTATCATAAAGTATATTGTAAAACAGCCGCCCGATACTTTCAAGAGAAAAATCGGGCCGGACTGCTCCCCAGATGATTGACAGTTTTCCCAGTCTCCTTTACAATTTTTTTGTCCGGTCAGTGGAACATAAGACGGAAAGGTCACGCTTTATGAGAAAACCTTCTAAGCTTTTATTCATATTATCATGCCTCCTGCTCATCATTTTCGGGGCGGGCTGCGGAGCGGAAAACGAAGCGGCTAACGATCCGAAGCTCCTTCTGGGCTTCAGCCAGATCGGTGCCGAGAGTGCCTGGCGAATCGGGAATACGCGGGATATAGAAGAACAGGCCGGGAATTACGATGTGAGCCTGATGCTGGAGGATGCGAACCAGAAACAGGAAAACCAGATCGCGGCCATCCGGCGTTTTATCGCTTATAAAGTAGATGTGATCGCATTCTCCCCCATCGTGGAAGACGGCTGGGACAATGTGCTCCTGGAAGCTAAGAACGCCGGCATCCCTGTGATACTGGTGGACCGGGACATCAGCACCGAAAAGGAGGGTCTGACTACCTGTGTGATCGGAGCGGATTTTTACCATGAGGGCGTTATGGCCGGGGAATATCTGATCCGCAAGGCAGACAGCCTGGGCTTAAGCCAGGTGAACATCGTGGAGATCACGGGGACGGAGAATTCCACCCCCATGCGGCAGCGTCAGGCAGGCTTTATGGATACCATAAAGGACGATAAACGCATGCGGGTGCTGGAGAGCATCGACGGGGATTTCCTCAAGAGCCGGGGGGCGGAATGCATGCGCTCGCTGCTGGAATCCTACGGTGATAAGATCGATGTTGTATACAGCCATAATGACGAGATGACCCTGGGAGCCCTGCCGGAGATCGAAAAGGCAGGATATGTTCCCGGCAGCGATATGATCATCATCTCCATAGATGCCGGACAGAAGGCCATAGATGTATTGAAGGAAGGCCGGATCAACTGCGTGGTGGAGTGCACCCCGAAGCTGGGTAAGGAACTCATGGAGACTGCCCTGAAGCTGAAGGCCGGGGAAAGCGTCGATCCCGTGATCCATCCCGACGAACAGTTCTTTTCCGATGAACAGGATACCGGGAGCATCCCTCCCAGAGGATACTGAAACACTGTATGGAACGGATCAAAAAAGAAAAAAGCATACTCGGTCGTATCAATGACTTAAGCCACAGCCTGGTGCTGATGCTGGTGAGTCCCATCATCATCAGTCTGCTGCTCATGATCTTCTATGCACTGAAATATCACAGCTCCATCGTGCGTATGGAGACCATCACCACACTGAAGACCGTAGTGGCGGAAGAGATCCCCGGCAGTGCCTGGAACATCGTAAGCGGCCAGGAAAGCGTTCAGGAAAGCGGGATCTATCCGAAGCTCCACGAAGTGAACGCCACCATAGAAGAGATCACCGAAAAGACCGGCGCGGAAAACCGTCTGTCCCTGATCGTGGCGGGACGTACCATGCAGACCCTGGAGCAGTATGTGGATGACATCCGTGACAATATCGCCGATGAGCTTCCCGTGGTGCAGAATGAGGAGATCCTTGCGGAAGTCCGCGATGTGGCCAGCCTTGTGGACAGCATGCTGAACGAGTACATAGCCGGCGAGATCACTTCAACTGCACGCATGAGCCTGGATCTGCTGCTTGTGATCGTCGTGACCGCCGTAGCGGAGGTTCTGATCGTCATCGGTGCCCTGTGGTTCCGGAACCGTTCCGTGAAGACCACTGCCCTCTTTGTCAAACGCCCCATCGAACGCCTGGAGGAAGTTACGGAAAGGCTGGCGGAAGGAACGCTGGATGCCAGGATCACGGATACCGACGTGACGGAACTGCGGAACCTTACGCTGCAGGTAAATACCATGGCGGACCGTCTGGAAGAGATGATGGAAAAGAGCAATCAGGATGCCCGGAAGCTGAGAAAGGCGGAGCTGAGAACCCTTCAGGCCCAGATCAATCCCCATTTCCTTTATAACACTCTGGATGCCATCGTCTGGAAGGCGGAGGCGGGTGACAAGGACGAGGTCATACAGCTGACCAGCGCTTTGAGCGACTTCTTCCGTATCAGCCTTTCCTCCGGTGCGGACTGGATCCCCGTAAGCCAGGAGAAAAAACATATCGAAGGTTATCTTAAGATCCAGCAGACCCGCTACCGGGATATCATGCGCTACGAGATCGACATCCCGGACGGTATAGGAGAAGTGTATATCTTAAAGCTGCTGCTGCAGCCCCTGGTGGAAAATGCTCTTTATCACGGCCTGAAGATCAAGCGCGGCGGCGGCCTGATACGTGTTAGCGCCAAAGAACTGCCCAACGGGGAGCTGGAATTCTGCGTCAGCGATACGGGAGCGGGAATGAGCAACGAACAGCTCCGGGAACTGACGGAACGGATGAAAAAAGGACAGCCCAGCGTCAGCGAAGGCGGCGGCGGTTTCGGACTGGTCAATGTGAACATGCGGCTGCGACTGTATTATAACCGGCAGGATGGCCTGCGGATAAAAAGCAATGCGGAAGGGACCGAGGTGAGTTTCCGGGTGCCCCGCAGAACCCGTGAGGAGATAGACGAACATGAAAGTATTTCTGGCTGATGATGAGATCGTTGTAAGGGAAGGGATACGTGAATCCTTCCCCTGGGATGACACGCCTTATACGCTGGTGGGCGAAGCACCGGACGGAGAGATGGCTCTTCCCATGATACGCGATACCAATCCCGATATCGTGATCACGGACATACGCATGCCTTTCATGGATGGTCTGGAGCTGTGCCGTACCCTCTGCACCCAGATGCCCTGGATCGGCATCATCGTCTTAAGCGGTTACGATGAATTTGAATATGCCCGTCAGTGCATACAGCTGGGTGTACGGGAATATCTCTTAAAACCCATCAATGCCGCGGATCTGCGGGAAGTGCTGGATAAGGTAAGCAATCAGCTTAAGGAAGAGCGTAAGGCCCTGGAGCACGCCGCAAGCCTCCGCGCACGTATGGAGGGCGGCGGAAAATTCCTGAAGGAAAAACTGATCGGCTCCCTCTTTACGGATGATTCCGCGGAAGAAGATGCGCAGAACGTTTTAAAGGAGCTGGCGGCCATGGGCTGCCCTGTTCCCGCTCCCTACTATACTGTGGTGGACGCTGCTTTTACACCTACGGGAACCGGCCAGGAGGCCGCCTCCTCCCTTGCCGAGACCAGCGGCGGCATCGTACATACTTCCGCAAGCCGTACCGGAACAAGGCTTCTGGTGCTGGGAAACACTGCAGAGGATGCGGAGGAGATGGCCTACAGTTTTTCCTCTTCCCTGGCACGGGAACTGGAGCGCTGCGAATGCAGTGCCATCCGTGTGGGTATCGGCGATATCGTGGACCGGCCGGAGGAGATCCTGCACAGCTTTAAGACCGCCCGGCATATAAGGCATCTGCTGGTGCAGCGTACGGAGGAACAGGCCATCATCCTGGGTACCCGGGAGATGGGAGGTGTGGAGGATGAAACACAGGTATCTTCCATTATAAGCGAAGCAAAGCTGTACATGGCTCAGAATTATTCCAATCCAAACCTGATGCTCCAGGATGTGGCCCAAGCGGTGAACATGAGCAAGAGCCGCTTCTCCACCGTGTTTTCCCAGCAGAACGGCCAGACCTTTACGGAATACCTGATCTATCTGCGCCTTAACAAAGCGAAGGAACTGCTCCGTGAAAGCGGTATGAAAAGCTCCCAGGTTGCCCGGGAAGCGGGATATAACGATGCCCATTATTTCAGCTATATCTTTAAAAAGAATACGGGTATGACGCCCTCCGAATACCGGGCGCAGTATCAAAATCAACCGGAGTAAGATGATTTTCAACCTTTTTCTTTTTTCGCCCTCAAATCCGAGATGATTTTCTACCAAGTCGGGATGATGCTTGATTTACGCCTTTCTCCTCCTGCGTTATGATGTATGCAGACGATAAGTCTGCAAAAATGAAAGAAGGAGAGAAAATCATGAAAAGGTTAAAAGCATTGTTATTGACTGGTGTTCTTGCAATGAGCTTTGCATTCGGCGGATGCGGCGGGGATACCGGAGCTGCCGGGACAACAGGCAGCGGTGACAGCGGAACGACTACGACGACTACTACCACCGATACCGGAAGCGCAGGCGGCACCATCAAAGTCGGTGTGGTAAACAACCCCCCTTCAGAGTCCGGTTATCGTGAAGCTAACGTGAAGGACATGGAATCCGTATTCTCCAAGGAGAACGGCTACGATCTGAAGACCGCTTACAGCCTTAAGAACGACGAGCAGCTGCAGGCAGCTCAGGGCTTCATCACCGAAGGTGTGGATTACCTCCTGATCTCCGCAGCCGAGACCACCGGCTGGGACGAAGTTCTCAAGAGCGCAAAGGAAGCCGGCATCAAGGTATACCTCTTCGACCGTATGATCGATGTGGATGAGAGCCTTTACGAGGCAGCCGTTGTTTCCGACATGAGCGCAGAAGGCAAGACCGCAGTTGACTGGCTGCTGGCTCAGAACCTGCCCGAGTACAAGGTTATCCATATCCAGGGTGCTATGGGTTCCGACGCTCAGATCGGACGTACCGGAGCTCTTGACGAGCAGTTCGCATCCGGCAAGATGACCAAGGTTGTACAGCAGACCGCTACCTGGGACGAAGCAGAAGCCAAGAAGATCGTGGAATCCGTTATCAACAGCGGCGAAGATTTCAACGTGATCTATGCTGAGAATGACGGTATGGCCAAGGGCGCAGTTGCAGCTCTGGACGAGCACGGTATCACCCACGGTGTGGACGGCAAGGTTATCGTTATGGGCTTTGACTGCAACAAGTGGGCACTCAGAGAACTCCTTGCAGGCAAGTGGAACTACGACGGACAGTGCAGTCCTTTCCAGGCGCAGATCATCAGCGATCTGATCCAGGGCAAGACCACCGCTTCTTCCAAGAAGATCATCAACGAAGAGAAGGGCTTTGATGCAAAAGAACTTACTCAGGCTGATATCGACACCTACGGATTAGGCGAATAAGAACAGACATTGAACGATCGGCGCAGCTGAGCTGTACGTAAAAGGCAGTTTCAGCTGCGCCTTTTTAAGGAAAGGCGAAAGGTTCCTGAACAGGAGGGGAATGAGATGCAGGATAAAGTGATACTGCAGATGCGTGATATCGAAAAAAGATTTCCCGGCGTTCTGGCTTTGAGCGGTGTGGACTTTACCTTAAGAAAAGGTGAGATCCATGCACTCATGGGAGAGAACGGCGCAGGAAAATCCACTTTGATCAAAGTCCTTACCGGTGTATATCAGATGGACGACGGTGAGATCACGGTGGATGGGGAAAAGGTGGCCATCCGTTCCCCGCAGGATGCACAGAACAAAGGTATCAGTACGGTTTATCAGGAGATCACCCTCTGCCCGAATCTGACCGTTGCCGAGAACATGTTCATCGGCCGCGGGAACGGGGTACTGGTAAAACAGAAGGATTATGAAAAAAAGGCGGATGAGATCCTCGGCAGACTGGGGATACCCGCAAGAAGCCGGCAGCAGCTCGGAAGCTGCTCTCTGGCCGTTCAGCAGATGGTGGCTATCGCCCGTGCGGTGGATATGAACTGTAAGGTTCTGATCCTGGATGAGCCCACTTCTTCCCTGGACGATAAAGAAGTGAATCTCTTATTCGAGCTGATGCGTAATCTGAAGAGCCGGGGCGTGGGCATCATCTTCGTGACCCACTTCCTGGAGCAGGTCTACGAAGTAAGCGACCGGATCACGGTCCTTCGGAACGGCGAGCTGGTGGGCGAATACCTTACGGAAGAACTCCCCCAGGTGGAGCTGGTAGCAAAGATGATGGGGAAAGAGCTGGACGAGCTGAATTCCCTTGGAGAAAGCGAAGAAAAGAAGATGGAGAACGGAGAGGTCTTTTACGAAGCGGAGTCCCTTTCCAGCAGCGATGCGCTGCCCTTCAGCTTTAACATACATAAAGGTGAGGTCAACGGCTTTACCGGCCTTTTGGGTTCGGGACGAAGCGAGAGCGTCCGGGCCATTTTCGGTGCCGATAAGATCGGCGGCGGTAACGTAAAGATCAAAGGCCGGCCCGTAAAGATCACCCGTCCCATCGAAGCCATGAAGCACGGCATCGGTTATCTGGCGGAAGACAGAAAGCGGGACGGCATCATTGCCGAGCTCAGTGTTCGGGAAAACATCATACTTGCCCTGCAGGTCATGAACGGCTTTTTCAAGCCCATCAGCCGGGGCGAGTCCGAAGCTTTTGCGGATGAGTATATCAAAGCACTCAATATCAAGACCGCCAGCCGGGAAACTCCCATCGGTTCCTTAAGCGGCGGCAACCAGCAGAAGGTGATCCTGGCCCGCTGGCTGCTCACCCATCCCGATTACCTGATCCTGGATGAGCCTACCCGCGGTATCGATGTGGGAACCAAACTGGAGATCCAGAAGCTGGTGCTCAAGCTGGCGGAAGAGGGAGTCAGTGTGACCTTTATCTCCTCCGAAGTGGAAGAGATGCTCCGTACCTGCAGCCGTCTGATCGTAATGCGCGACCGCCATATCGTCGGAGAGCTGAAAGGCAAAGATCTGAATCAGAAGAAAGTGATGGAGACTATCGCAGGAGGTGAAGCCGGAAATGAATAATAAGATCCGAAGCACATTCAAGGGCGGCCTTGGGCAGCTTACCATTCCCCTGATCGCCATTGCCATCCTTTTCCTCTTCAACCTGATCCGTGATCCTGGTTTCTTCAGCATCGAGATCACCTATAATAATGACGGAAACGCTGTGCTGGCCGGTAACCTGATCAGCGTCATCAACGGAGCCAGCGAGCTGGCGGTCCTGGCCATGGGCATGACCCTGGTGACGGCAGCCTGCGGCGGACAGGATATCAGCGTGGGTGCTGCGGCAGCCATCGCCGGCAGCGCATTCGTAAAGGTACTTAAGTCCGGTTCTGCCATCACCGGTGGTACCGTGATCCTGGCTTTCCTGTGTGCCTGTATCGTAGCCATGCTCTTTGCATCCTTTAACGGTACTCTGGTGGCTGTATTCCGTATACAGCCCATGATCGCCACCCTGATCCTATATACCTGCGGTCGTTCCATAGCCTACTGGATCAACGGCGGCGCAACTCCCACCGTGGACAGCCCCATCATCCGGGCCATAGGAAGCTTTATCCCGGGTGTTCCCATTCCCACACCGGTGCTGATCGTTGTGGCAGTCACCATACTCTTCATGCTGATCTTCCACTTTACTTCCCTGGAACTGTTCACCCAGTCCGTGGGTATCAACGGAAGTGCGGCCCGCTTAAACGGTATCAATTCTACACTGATCAAGCTCCTGAGCTTTATCATACTGGGCTTCTGTGTGGCAGTGGCAGGCATCATCGGTGTAAGCCGTCTGGAACTGATCAACCACGAAACCCTTCTGCTGGACGTGGAAATGGACGCGATCCTGGCGGTGGCCATCGGCGGCAACAACCTGGGCGGCGGTAAGTTCAAGATCGTCGGAAGTATCATCGGTGCATACGTGATCCAGATCCTGACCATCACCCTTTATGCGATGAAGGTATCCTCTACGGACGTGAAAGCCTACAAGGCGATCGTTATCGTTCTGCTCGTTGTGATCGGATCTCCCGTGATCAAGGCGAAATTTGCGAAACTGATGTCGCAGCTTAAGAGCAATAAGCAGAGAGTATCGATGAAAGGAGCGGAATAAGGATGAAAACGGATAAAAACCTTCGCAGAGAGCCGCTTACCGATACACAGCTCCTGATGATGATAACCATCATCATCTTCCTGGCCATGTATTTCCTGGCCATGGCCCTGCTGGGAGGAGGCTTCCTCCATGCACAGCAGATCTTCGACATGCTCAACGATAATGCCAGCCTGATCATCGTATCCTGCGGCCTGACCATCGTAATGATCGGCGGCGGTATCGATATCAGCGTCGGTGCCGTGACTTCCCTGGTGGTCATGAGCTGCGTACTCTTCCTCAACGGCGGCGGAAACATCTTTACTTCCATCCTGCTGGCACTGGGTATAGGACTGGCCTTCGGTCTTGTGCAGGGCTTCCTGATCAGCTATCTGGAGATACAGCCCTTCATCGTGACCCTGGCGGGCATGTTCTTTGCAAGAGGAATGACCACCATCCTTTCCGTTAATCCCCAGA
The DNA here is from genome assembly GCA_017552715.1 of Lachnospiraceae bacterium. Classification (GTDB taxonomy): domain Bacteria; phylum Bacillota; class Clostridia; order Lachnospirales; family Lachnospiraceae; genus NK4A136. Next base: position 55,783 of record JAFZOW010000129.1, on the reverse strand, counting down.
AAGCGGAGCACGAAGGCTTTAAAGCTCTTCGCGAGATGAAGATCGAGATCCCTTTCCTGGGCTATACGGCAAAGAACGGAAACTTTGTACCTGCACGTGTGGAGCTGGGCGTTATCGTGGCTCTGGTCTGTGTTGTACTGGTCTTCCTTCTTCTCCGTTTCCTGCGCCTCGGCCGCGGCTTTTACGCCATCGGCGGTAACCAGCAGAGCGCGCTGATGCTGGGCATCAATGTGAAGCGGACCCGCTTCCTGAGCTATGTACTCTCCGGCCTGCTCAGCGGTATCTCCGGTTATGTGTTCATGATGCATACCGGAGCGGGAAACGCTACCAATGCAGCCGGCATGGAAATGAATGCCATTGCCTCCTCCATCATAGGCGGAACCCTGCTTACCGGCGGCGTGGGCAATGTGTTCGGAACCTTCTTCGGTACCATGACACTTACCACCATCAAAAAGATCGTGGTTTCCAGCGGCTTAAACGATCCCTGGTGGCAGAGCATCACCACCGGCGGAATGCTCTGCTTCTTCATCCTGCTGCAGAGCGTTGTTCTGAGCCGCAGATCAAAGAAAAAGAAGGCGGAATAAAACACCGCCATAAGTCAGTCGGAGGGCGGTTTGCGAACCGCCCTCTTTTTTTGCCTTGCTATGGCCGGTTGAAAAGTCGAAAATCGATGCCCAAAGCGACAATGTTCAAATGAAAAAGTATCGGGATCGACAAAAAAGCGGAAATCCGACAGGCATCCCTTATTCCTTTCCGCTTGTTTTCTTTAGCTATACATAGTAGAATTACAGGGAACAGTCGGCCCGTATTTCCGGGGAAGTTCCCGCAGGTACAGAGGGGCCCTATTTTGAGATCGAAGGAGGAAAAACGACCATGAGTGAAACGAGAGGACCTGTGGCTCCCAAGGATCCCACCGCGAAGAGACCCTTTTATTATATCATGCGGGATAAGGATGTGTGCGCATCACCCCAGCCCGGGGGCGGCGGCATACAGTATATCTTTGAAAGTGACGGAAGGCTGAAAGCTTCTGCCAAGCTGGTGGGCAATCTGGAAGACGAGAAGATGCTCGCCGAGCTGGATACGGTGGAAGGGCTGCGGAAGCAGCTGCACAGCATCGGCGTTTCGGTGCAGAAGGCCGGGGAACCCGTAAAGGTTCATTTTGCGTTCCAGATGTACGGTCATAAGGATCCTTATAATTCCGGTACGACCCTGGGCATGGATATCGATTCCGATGGTATGGAGATGGTCATGGGCCTGGACGGTATCGACTGGTCAGATGACGATAATGTACCGGGACAGATCCGTTTTGAATTCCCGGAAGCCGGCATGAGTGCCAGGGTCACGGTTTGTTTTTATCTGAATGACGGCTATACCGCACCGGAACAGACGGAAGACAACGAGGTGGATTACGAGGGAAAGGATTACCGGGAGATGATCGGCCGCTCTCTTGTACAGAAGGGAAATATCCATCGTTTGAAGAAGGCCATGAAAAAGGCGCGTGACGGGGAAGAAGTAAACTTCGCCTTTATCGGCGGTTCCATCACCCAGGGCGCCGGAGCCATTCCCATCAACACGGAATGCTATGCCCGTAAGGCCTATGAAGGCTTCTGCAGGCTGACAGGGCGCGAAGTCGATACAAATGTGCGCTATATCAAGGCCGGCGTGGGAGGAACTCCCTCCGAGCTGGGAATGCTGCGTTATGAGAGGGATGTGACGGATTTCGGGAAATACGAGCCGGATGTGGTGGTTGTGGAATTCGCGGTAAATGACGAGGGGGACGAGACCAAGGGCGAATGCTACGATTCCCTGGCCCGGAAGATCTACAACAGCCCGCAGAAGCCGGCGGTCATCCTGCTCTTCTCCGTCTTTGTGGACGGCTACAACCTGGAAGAGAGACTGTCCTGCGTGGGTGAAGCTTATAAACTTCCCATGGTGAGCATCAAAAAGGCGGTATACGATCAGTTTTACTTAAGCCCCGGAGAGGGGGGTGTGGTCTCCAAGAACCGCTTTTTCTATGATATGTACCATCCCACCAGCACCGGTCACCGTATCATGGCGGATTCCCTGATCCGTCTTTTCGAGACGGCGGATGCGGCGGAAGATGAGGAGGATCTGGATATCACGGATATACAGCCGCCCAAGGGCAAGGCCTTTGAAAAAGTATACCTGGTGGACCGTGCCAATATCGCAGCTGCTCCTGCCGTGCTTTCCTATTCGGAAGGTGCTTTCACGGGTCACAGCAAGGAAATGCAGTATGTGGAACGGAATATGGATCTGGGGGGAACGCCGGAATTCCCAGAGAACTGGCTTTATGACGGCAGCGGCGACGAGCCGGTCTTCCGCCTTAAGGTGAAATGCCGTACCCTGCTGGTTGTCTACATGGATTCCGCCGATCCCGGAGTGGGTACCGCGGAGGTCTTTGTGGACGGGGAGAAGACCCTGACCATCGATCCCCATCTCATCGGCTGGCAGCATGCCAATGCCCTCATCGCCCATCGCAGCGAAGATGCGGCAGAGCACAGTGTGGAGGTGCGCATCCCGGAGAAAGACAGGGAGCGGCGCTTTACCCTGCTGGGCTTCGGTCTTGTGGATTAAGGGATTTTCTGATATAATATTTATCGGCTTTTTTGAGCCGGATGTGGGGTTTACATTATCACAGGAGAAGGAGAAAGAGCATGGATTATCGTGAAGCGTATGAGCAGTGGCTGAAGGATGACTATTTTGACGAGAAGACCCGGGAAGAGCTGAAAAGCATCGAGGGCAACGAAAAAGAGATCGAAGACCGTTTCTATATGGATCTGGAATTCGGTACCGGCGGCCTTCGCGGAGTGATCGGTGCGGGAACGAACCGTATGAACATCTATACGGTGCGGAAGGCATCCCAGGGCCTGGCCAACTATATCAATAAAGCGGGAAGCGGTGCCAAGGGTGTGGCCATCGCCTATGATTCCCGCCGCATGAGTCCTGAATTTGCGGATGAAGCGGCGCTGTGCCTGGCTGCCAACGGCATCAAGGCCTATGTGTTTGACAGCCTGCGTCCTACGCCCGAGCTTTCCTTTGCTCTTCGTACCCTGGGCTGCACTGCGGGTATCGTGGTGACGGCCAGCCATAACCCTCCGGAATATAACGGATATAAAGTATACTGGGAGGACGGCGCCCAGGTGACTCCTCCTCACGATACGGGGATCATCGGGGAAGTGAAGTCCATCACGGATTTCCATGATGTGAAGACCATGGATAAGGCCGAGGCCGAGAGCAAGGGCCTTTATCAGGTCATCGGAAAAGAGATCGATGACAAATACATGGAAGAGCTGAAGAAGCAGATCATCCATCCCGAGGTGATCTCGGCGGTGGCAGGCGATATCAAGATCGTTTACACGCCTTTCCACGGCACCGGGAATGTGCCCGTACGGCGCATCCTTCAGGAGCTGGGCTTTAAGAATGTATATGTGGTTCCGGAGCAGGAAGAGCCGGATCCCGATTTCACCACCCTGGATTATCCCAATCCCGAGGATCCCAAGGCCTTTACCCTGGCCCTGAAGCTGGCGAAGGAAAAGAAGGCGGATATCGTGATGGCTACGGATCCCGATGCGGACCGCCTGGGGATCTATGCCCTGGATACAAAGAGCGGGGAATACATTCCCTTCACCGGCAATATGAGCGGCATGCTGATCGCGGAGTACATCCTGCGGGAGCGCACCGCAACCGGTACCATGCCGAAGAATCCCGCCCTGGTCACCACCATCGTGACCACCAATCTGGCTCATGCCATCACCAAAGCCTACGGCGTAAAAGAGATCGACGTGCTTACGGGCTTCAAATACATCGGCGAGCAGATCAAGCTTTTTGAGCAGACCGGCAGCAACAATTATGTCTTCGGTCTGGAGGAAAGCTACGGCTGCCTGGCCGGGACCCATGCCAGGGACAAGGATGCCGTGGTGGCCGTGATGATGCTCTGCGAAGTGGCTTCCTACTGCAAGAAGCTGGGCATCACTCTTTGGGATATGATGATCGAGATCTATGAGAAATACGGATACTACAAGGAGACCCAGTATGCCATCACCCGCAAGGGCAAGGAAGGCCTGGAAGAGATCGCGGCCATGATGGACAAGCTGCGTCAGGATCCTCCCAAAAGCTTTGGCGAGCTGAAGGTGAAGACCTTCAAGGATTACAAGCTGCATAAGACCATCGATATGGAGAGCGGAGCGGAAGGAAAGACCGATCTGCCGGAGAGCAATGTGCTCTATTTCGAACTGGAAAACGATTCCTGGTGCTGCGCAAGACCCTCCGGTACGGAGCCCAAGATCAAGTTCTACATGGGCATCAAGGGCAACAGCCTGGAGGATGCACAGAAACGTCTGGATGCCCTGACCGATGCGGTAAAAGCGCAGATCTGACATGAAAAAAGACTGTCTGTATATCGTAATGCCCGCCTATAACGAGGAGAAGAACATCGCCTCGGTGGTGGAGGCATGGTATCCGCTGCTCTCCCGCGCCTCGGAGGATTCCCGGCTGGTGGTGGCTGACAGCGGATCCACGGACAGGACTTCGGAGATCCTTAAGAAGCTCTGCGAAACGCATCCGCAGCTGGAGATCCTGACAAAGTCGGGGCAGCAGCACGGACCGAAGCTCATGGCGCTTTATCATCATGCCATCGAAAGCGGAGCGGATCTGATCTTCCAGACCGATTCCGACGGACAGACGGATCCGGCCGACTTTGATGCCTTTTGGAAGCGGCGTCGCCGTTATGATGCCATTCTGGGCTACAGGCCGCGGCGGGGGGACGGTCCCGTGAGAAAGTTCGTGGAGCGGGTGCTCTGTTTTCTCCTGTGGCTGTTCTTCGGAGTGAAGCTGCCGGATGCCAACGCACCCTATCGCCTGATGCGGGCCTCTCTTGTGAAAAAGTATCTTGAGCGCCTGCCCATGGATTACAATATACCCAACGTGATGTTTTCGGTATACTTTGCCCACTATCATGAGAAGCTCCGTTTTCTGCCCGTTTCCTTCCGGGCCAGACAGGGAGGGAAGAATTCCGTTGATATCACCAAGATCGTACATATCGGCTGGAAAGCACTGGGCGAGTTTTATCGCCTGAAGAAGGAAATGTAAATGCCCGGAAGTATTCAGCAGATCATACGTTACTGGAAGCGCAACGGCTTCGCGGAAACACTTCTTGCCATACGGGAACGGCTCTGGGAAAAGAGACGTTTCCGTTATGATTATCTGCCTCCCGCACAGGAAGAACTGCAGAAACAGCGGGACGTGAACTTTGAGAGAAGGATCCGCTTTTCCATCATTGTGCCGGCTTATGAAACCGCCGAGGTCTTTCTGCAGGATCTGATCCTTTCCGTGGTGGAGCAGAGCTACACGGACTGGGAGCTGATCATCGCCGATGCCTCCGAAAGCCGGAGGGTGGAATATGTGGTAAAGAGCTTTCAGGAGCAGTATGAAGGGATACGCTACGAGAAGCTTGAAAAGAACGAGGGGATCTCGGGAAATACGAACCGCGCGCTGGAGCTGGCGGAAGGGGATTATATCGCCCTGCTGGATCATGATGATCTGCTGACTCCCGACGCGCTTTTTCTTATCCGGGAAGAGATCGACCGCTCGGATGAGCCTGTGCTGGTCTATACGGATGAAGACAAAACGGATACTCATCTGGAACACTATTTCTGCCCCCACCGGAAGAAGGATTTCGACCGGGAGCTTTTCTACACCAATAATTACGTCTGTCATTTTTCCGTATTCCGTGGGGATGTGATCAAGGAGCTTAAGCTGGATCCGGCTTACGACGGTTCCCAGGATCACGAGCTGCTGCTGCGTCTTGCGGAGTACGCCAGAAAAGAATACCCCGGAAAGGAATGGCAGAAAAAGATCCGTCATGTGCCGAAGATACTCTATCACTGGCGTTGTCATGAGGAATCCACGGCGGCCGATCCCGCAGCCAAGAACTATGCCTATGAAGCGGGACGAAGGGCTGTTCAGGCTTCCCTGGCCCGGGAGGGTATAAGTGCAAAGGTCCTGGAGCATAAACATCTGGGCTTTTACAGGCTGGAATATGAGGGAGGCGTTTTTTCCCAGCGGCCGGATATCGCCATGGTCGCCGGGCCGGTGCGGGAAAAGGGCCGTACCGTGGGCGGGGCCATGAAGGCTGACGGAAGCCTTCTGTACGGAGACCTGCCGGAGGGCTTTTCCGGACCCATGCATATTGCGGCGCTGCAGCAGAGCGTGGAGGCGGCGGACCTTCGGAACGCGGCCGTCAGGGAGGAGCTGATCCCCCTGTATAAAGAACTTACGGGATATGAATATCCTTTCCCCGGAGACGAGGATGAAAAGCGGCTTAAGGGGAAGAGCCTTAAGCTGTGCAAAGCGCTGCGGGAGAAGGGTTATACCATATTGTACGATCCGTATTTTGACTGTGCGAAGGAGAAAGCAGATGAAGCTTAGTGTGATCATCCCGAATTATAACGGGGCACAGTATCTGGATCAATGCCTGAAAAGCCTTATGCGCCAGGAGGAGAAGGATTTCGAGATCATCGTGGTGGATGATGCTTCCACGGACGGCTCGGCGCAGAAGGCCATGGAAAGCTTCCCCTGTGTGAAGTGGATCTTTCATGAGGAGAACCGGGGCTTTGCCGCAAGTGTCAACGACGGTATTGCCGCGGCGGAAGCGGATCATGTGCTGCTCCTGAACAACGATACCGTGGCGGAGCGGCATTTTGTGGGAGAGCTGTACCGTGCCGTTACAAAGAGTGAAGATATCTTTTCGGCTTCCGCGGCCATGCTCAAGATGGATAAGCCTTCGGAGCTGGACGGGGCAGGAGACTGCTTTTCTTCCCTGGGCTGGGCTTTTTCTCCGGGGCGTGATAAGCCGGAGCGGGAGTATCGTAAAGGCAGGGAGATCTTTTCCGCCTGCGGCGGTGCCGCCATCTATCGGAAGGATCTGCTGATGGGGCTGGGAGCCTTTGATGAGGAACATTTCGCATATCTTGAGGATGTGGATCTGGGCTTCCGCGCAAAATGGGCCGGCTTCCGGAATGTATATGCACCGCGTGCAAGAGTGCTCCATGCAGGCAGCGGCAGCAGCGGCTCCCGATACAATCCTTTCAAGCTGCGGCTTACGGTACGCAATCAGATCTACCTTCTGTATAAGAATCTGCCGCTGTGGATGCTGGTCTGCAATCTTTCCCATCTCTGGCTGGGCTGGCTGGTCAAGCTCCTTTTCTTCACCCTGAAAGGGATGGGGGCGGATTATCTGCGTGCCACGGCGGAGGGCCTTGCTCTTTGCGGTAAAAAGCGCCAAAAGCGCCTCGATTTTGCACTTATCCCCTTCGGGCGTCAGCTCCGCATGGAGGCGGAACTCCTTCTCGGAACAATTCATAGATTTATGTAAACCCTTTGGATTGTATTTTTTTCCCTTCTGTGTTACAATATCTTGGGTCTTAACGAGATAACGAGGGTTATAACTATATGATCAGAGATAACCAGAAGGTACTGAACCGGATCCACATGCTTTTGGATGCTATTTTGGTGGCCGGCAGTTACATCCTGGCATGGTATATGAAATTCGTGCTCTTTGCTACGGCGGAGGATGCTCTTAAGGGGCGTCTCTCCATGACGCAGTATTTCTCCATGCTTTATCTGATCATCCCGGGTTACCTGATCATCTATTATCTATGCGACCTGTATATCTCAAAGCGCTACTCCAGTGTGGAGCGGGAGATCTTCAATATCTTCAAGGCCAATATCCTGGGACTGGCCATGATCATCGTAGGGATGTACGTTATCAAGTTGCAGGATTTCGCCCGTATGATGATGGCGTTTTTCTTCTTTCTTTCCACATTCGCCACGATCATTGAACGGCAGCTGATCCGTAAAGTTCTGCGGGCGATACGCAAGCGTGGCTTTAATATCAAATATGTGATGCTGGTGGGCTATTCGAGGGCGGCGGAGAGCTACATCGACCGCATCCTGGAAAATCCCCAATGGGGCTATGTGGTATGCGGCATCCTGGACGATCATGTACCTGCCGGTACGGCATACCGGGGAGTGAAGGTTCTGGGGCAGATCGGCAATCTGGATATCGTCCTGCCGGAAAACAAGCTGGACGAGATCGGCATCAGCCTTTCCCTGCAGGATTATGACCGGCTGGAGGAGCTGGTGCGTCTGTGTGAGAAGTCCGGCGTGCATACCAAGTTCATACCGGATTACAATTCCGTGATCTCATCCAAGCCCTATATTGAGGACCTTACGGGCCTGTCCGTGGTGAACATCCGTTACGTTCCCCTGACCAATACCAGCAATATGCTGGTGAAGCGCATCATCGACCTTATCGGTTCCATCATACTCATCATACTCTTCTCACCGGTGATGCTGCTCTCGGCTCTGATCATCAAGTTCACCGACGGAGGAAAGGTGATCTATTCCCAGGAACGGGTGGGGTTGCACAACCGCAGTTTTATGATGTATAAATTCCGTACCATGAGGGAACAGAAGGAAGAAGAGGAGAAAGAGGGCTGGACCACAAAGGGAGATCCCCGGGTGACAGGCATCGGAAGGTTCCTGCGGCGTACCAGCCTGGACGAACTGCCCCAGCTCTTTAATGTGCTGGTGGGTCAGATGAGCCTGGTGGGCCCCAGGCCGGAACGCCCGCAGTTTGTGGAGAAATTCAAGGAAGAGATCCCCGGTTACATGATCAAGCATCAGGTGCGGCCCGGTATGACGGGCTGGGCCCAGATCAACGGCTTCCGCGGGGACACCTCCATACGACGCCGTATCGAGTGTGATCTGTACTATATAGAGAACTGGACCCTGATGCTGGATTTCAGGATCCTTTTCATGACGCTGTTCAAAGGATTCATCAACAAGAACGCGTATTGAACGGCTGTAGAGTATGTTTGCAAAATGATATCCCCGGATATCATTTTCAAAAATAAGTAAAACGAGTACCTGCTCGGAGGGACATCAGGTTCTTGTTAGCGCCAGGACCGTAATAGGTTGACGAGGACAGCAGTTATCGAAAGACTCGGCGGATGCTGCTGCGGCCACGGCAGAGGTCGTGAGGAAGAGGTCAAAAAGCAGAATCAAGACTGTAACAAAGCTTCTTCCGGATCTGCAAAAACACTGTGATTGGAAAAGGAGAAAAGAACATGAGACTGGTCATACAGGATAACTATGAGAAAATGTGCAAATGGGCGGCGGCTTATATCGCTGCAAAGATCAAGGCGCACAAGGAGGATCGGCCTTTCGTTCTGGGTCTTCCCACCGGTTCTTCCCCCATCGGAGTATATAAGGAATTCGTGCGTATGAACAAGGCGGGAGAGCTCTCCTTTGCCAATGTTGTGAGCTTCAATATGGATGAGTATCTGGGACTTCCCAGAGAGCACGACCAGAGCTACTGGTATTTCATGCATGATAATCTGTTCGATCATCTGACGGATATGAAGCCGGAGAATATCAATATCTTAAACGGCATGACGGATGATCCGGAGGGTGAGTGCGCCCGGTATGAGGAAAAGATCGCTTCCTACGGCGGGATCGACCTTTTTATGGGTGGTATCGGTGTGGACGGTCATCTGGCTTTCAATGAGCCCTATACCAGCTTAAGTTCACGTACCGGCGTGCGCGAGCTCACGACAGATACACGTATCGTTAACAGCCGCTTTTTCGGAAACGATCCGGAAAAGGTGCCTTCCAAAGCACTTTCCGTCGGTATCGGGACGGTGACGGATTCCAAAGAGGTGCTGGTGCTGATCTCGGGACATAACAAGGCCCGTGCACTTGCAGCTACCGTAGAAGGCGGGGTCAGCCAGAAGTGGACCTGTTCCGCACTGCAGATGCACAATGCTGCCATCATAGCCTGTGATGAAGAGGCCTGCGGTGAGCTGACGGTCGATACGTATAAGTATTTCCTTGATATCGAGAAGAAAGAGAGGTTATAAGATGTATACGATAAAGGATCTTTATGATCTGGATCATACACTGGCCAGGGATTATCTCCTGAAGTTTACTTATCCCTGGGAAGCATTGAAGGGGATCAAGGAGCTGATCCTTGAACTGGGACCGACCCTTGGGCCGGACTATGAAGAACGCTCGGAGCATGTATGGGTACATAAGAGTGCCACGGTTTTTGATTCCGCCTATCTGGGGGCTCCCTGCATCATCGGGCCCGAAACGGAAGTTCGTCACTGCGCTTTTATCCGGGGTTCGGCCCTGGTGGGTGCCAACTGTGTCGTGGGCAATTCCGTGGAACTGAAGAACGTGATCCTCTTTGATCATGTGCAGACTCCGCATTACAATTACGTCGGAGATTCCATCCTGGGATATTATGCCCATATGGGTGCCGGTTCCATCACTTCCAATGTGAAATCCGACAAGAAGCTGGTGGTGGTCCATAACGGGACCGAGGAGATGGAGACGGGCATCAAGAAATTCGGTGCCATGCTGGGGGATCATGTGGAAGTGGGCTGTAATTCGGTCTGCAATCCGGGAACCGTTGTGGGAAGAAATTCCAATATCTATCCCACCTCCTGTGTGCGCGGTGTAGTGCCGGAGGCTTCCATCTACAAAAATAACGGAGAGATTGTGAGGAAAAGAGATAATGGGTAAATATTTCGGAACGGACGGCTTCCGCGGAGAAGCCAACAAGAATCTGACCTTTGATCATGCGATAAAGATCGGACGTTTTCTCGGCTGGTACTATGGCGTTAAAGAAGGGAAAAAAGCCAAGATCGTGATCGGTAAAGATACGAGACGATCCAGCTACATGTTCGAGTATGCCCTCTGCACGGGGCTTATGGCTTCCGGTGCGGATGCGTACATCATGCATGTTACCACAACCCCTTCCGTGGCTTATATCACCCGGGTGGATGATTTTGACTGCGGTATCATGATCTCGGCATCCCACAATCCCTATTATGATAACGGGATCAAGCTCTTAAACGGCAAGGGCGAGAAGATGGATGAGGAGACCATCCTCAAGGTGGAAGAATACATAGACGGGAAGCTGGAGATCCCCGTGGCGGAACGGGATCAGATCGGACGTACCGTGGATTATGTGGCAGGCCGCAACCGCTATGTCGGTCATCTGATCTCCATGTCCAAGTACAGCTTCAAGGATGTGAAGGTGGGCCTGGATGTGGCCAACGGTGCTGCCTGGCAGATTGCCAAAGGCGTCTTTGATGCACTGGGAGCCAAGACCTATGTGATGAACGACAGCCCCGACGGTTACAATATCAATACCGACTGCGGCTCCACACATATCGAGCATCTGCAGAAATTCGTTGTGGAAAAAGGCCTGGATGTGGGCTTTGCCTATGACGGAGATGCGGATCGCTGCCTTGTAGTGGATGAGAAAGGCAATCTGGTCACCGGAGACCACATCCTGTATATCTATGGCCTGTACATGAAGGAGAGAGGCAAGCTCCTGAACAATAAAGTCGTGACTACTGTCATGAGCAACTTCGGTCTTTACAAGGCTCTGGACAAGGTGGGCATCGAATACGAAAAGACAGCCGTAGGCGACAAATATGTGTATGAGAACATGGTGCAGACCGGAAACCGTATCGGCGGAGAACAGAGCGGTCATATCATCTTCTCGAAGTACGAGACTACGGGAGACGGTATCCTCACCTCTCTGAAGATGATGGAGGTCATGCTGGCCAAGGAGAAGCCCATGAGCGAGCTGGCGGCACCGGTGGTCTTTTATCCCCAGGTGCTGAAAAATGTCCGCGTGAAGAGCAAGCCGGATGCACAGAATGATCCCGAAGTGCAGAAGGCGGTGGCAGCTGTGGCGGAAGCCCTGGGAGATGACGGGCGCATCCTGGTACGCGAGAGCGGAACGGAGCCTGTGATCCGCGTTATGGTGGAAGCCGGAAGCGACGAGATCTGCGAGAAGCATGTGAACAGTGTGATCGACGTGATCCGTGCGCAGGGGCATGTTGCGGACTGAATGCGAACGATAGATGTGATCATTCCGGTCTATCGGCCGGATGAAAAGCTGGTAAGGCTCCTGGAACGTCTGCACAGACAGACCTGTCCCGTGCATCGTATCATACTGATCAACACGGAGAGGAGCCTTTTTGAAGCTTTCTTCAGGGAGGGCCTTCCTGCGCGCTTCGATAAAGCCGAAGTGCATCATATCAGCAGAGAGGAGTTTGACCACGGTGGTACGAGACGCAGGGCGGTGGAGTATTCCGATGCGGAGTTTTTTATCTGCATGACGGATGATGCCGTACCTGCGGATGCTTATCTTGTGGAAAAGCTCATGGAACCCCTGCTTTCCGGAAAAGCCTCCGCAGCCTATGCCAGACAGCTGGCCGGAAAGGAAAGCGACGTACTGGAAAGGCTTTCCAGACGATTTAATTATCCTCCCGTATCCCGCATAAAGACCTTGTCGGACCGGAAAGAGCTTGGGATCAAGAGCTTTTTCTGTTCCAATGTGTGTGCCGCTTATGTTCGTGCGGAGTATGAGCGCCTCGGCGGATTTGAAAAGCACATGATCTTTAACGAGGATATGGTTTATGCCGGAAAGCTTCAGGATGCAGGCGGAGCCATAGCCTATGTGGCCGATGCCAGGGTTTACCATGCCCATCATTATTCGGCATTGCAGCAGTTTAAGCGGAATTTTGACCTGGGCGTGAGCCAGGCACAGTTTCCCGGGCTTTTCGGACAGCTTTCTTCCCAAAAGGAAGGGATGAAGCTGGTACGTATCGGCTGCGGCTGTCTGCTGCGCCGCGGGGATCTTTACGGGATCTGTAAGCTGTTCTGGCTGAGCGCATGGAAGCTGGCCGGTTATCAGCTTGGAAAGCATTACCGACTCCTGCCTCGGCCGCTGATCCGCTGCTTTACGATGAACAGGATCTATTGGGAACGATCACTCGAAACACCACGGACATGAGAAAAAAATCTCGTGCCCGTGCGGGACTGTCCGGCTGCTGAACCCGGAAGCGGACAGGAATTTTTGGAGGGAATATACAGATGTGCGGTATCGTAGGATATATAGGGAAAAAACAGGCCGCTCCCATAGTGCTGGACGGTCTGTCCAAACTGGAATACAGAGGCTATGATTCGGCCGGGATCGCGGTCTTTGACGGAAAAGAGATCGTGACAAAGAAGGCGGCCGGTCGGCTGGCCGTTCTGGAGAATCTGACCCATAACGGGGAGAATATGCCCGGTTTTTCCGGGATCGGCCATACAAGATGGGCTACCCATGGTGCTCCCAGCGACCTGAATGCCCATCCCCACAGCAATGGTGCAGGTACCATTGTGGTGGTGCACAACGGCATCATTGAAAATTATATGGCGTTGAAGAATAAGCTGGTGAAGAAGGGCTATGAGTTCAGCTCCGAGACCGATACGGAAGTGCTGGCTCATCTGCTGGATTACTATTACGACGGGAATCCTCTTCAGACCATTACCAAGGTGCTGCATCGTGTGGAAGGTTCTTATGCTCTGGGGATCCTTTTTGCCGATCATCCGGATGAACTGTATGCGGCAAGAAAGAACAGCCCCCTGATCGTGGGCTGCAGCGAGGACGGCTGCTTTATCGCATCCGATGTGCCGGCGATCCTGAAGTATACGAGAAATGTCTATTATCTTGACAATCAGGAGATCGCCAGACTGACCGCCGATGATGTGAAGTTCTATACCGTGGATGAGGAAGAGATCGAGAAGCAGCTCGTGACCGTGGACTGGGATGCCAATGCGGCGGAAAAAGCCGGTTATGAGTTTTTTATGCTCAAGGAGATCTATGAGGAGCCGAAGACCGTGACGGATACGATCTCGCCCCGTATAAGGAACGGAGAGATTGTGATCGAGGAGCTGGGACTTACGGATGAGGAGCTTAAGGCCATTAACCGTATCCATATCGTGGCCTGCGGGTCGGCCTATCATGTGGGAGTGACTGCAAAATATGTCATCGAAGGAATGCTGCGTATACCCGTAGAGGTGGATCTGGCCAGTGAGTTCCGCTACAGGGATCCCATACTGTCCCCCGAAGATCTGGTGATCGTGGTGAGTCAGTCCGGAGAGACGGCGGATACACTGGAAGCCGTACGCGAGTCCAAGGCCAGAGGGATCAAGGTCCTGGCCATCGTAAACGTGGTGGGCAGCTCCATCGCCAGAGAGGCGGATTCGGTATTTTATACCTGGGCCGGCCCGGAGATCTCGGTAGCGACCACCAAGGCTTACAGTGCCCAGCTGGTAGCATTTTATCTGCTGACCATGAAGCTGGGGCGTGTACGCGGTGTCATCGATGACAGGCGCTTCGCCAAGCTGCTGGAGGATCTGCAGGCCTTACCCGATCAGATCGAACTGATGCTGGGACAGAAGGAAAAGATCCAGCATTTTGCCAATCGTTATGTGGCTGCGAGAAGTGTCTTCTTTATCGGACGCGGGATCGATTATGCCATTGGTCTGGAGGGATCCCTGAAGCTGAAAGAGATCTCCTATATCCATTCCGAGGCATATGCCGCCGGGGAACTGAAGCACGGTACCATCTCACTCATAGAGCCGGGGACGCTGGTGGTGGCGGTAGCCACGCAGCCGGAGCTCTTTGCCAAGACCGTCAGCAATATAAAAGAAGTCAAGTCGAGAGGGGCCTTTGTGATGGCTATCGCCGAGCGGGGCAGGAAAGAGATCGAAAAGGAAGCCGACTATGTGCTGTATATTCCCTTTACCGATCCCTTCTTTGCCAACTCCCTGGCCATCATCCCGCTGCAGCTCTTTGCCTATTATGTATCCGTGGGCAAGGGTTATGATGTGGACCATCCCAGGAATCTGGCAAAGTCGGTCACAGTTGAGTAGCGAAATGCTTGTGCAGCAAGCATTTCAGCGGATTGCGAATGTTCGCGGGATTGCGGGAGCATTGAAGCTGCGGAGCGATCCGAGGGCATCATGAATAACAGTAATTACACAAAATCAGCATTTTTACTTCACATTATCTTCACAAAACGGGGCTAGAATGAGCTTCATAGAAAGGGGAAAAGCCCCGGAAGATAATGTGAAAGGAAGTGTATCAGCATGTATGGAGAGAATGGGAACAACGAATATGGCAGTAACAATGGCATGTACGGTGACCGCACGGGCGGGAACGGATATGGGCAGTATACTGCGGTAAATCCTGCGCAGGCTCCGGTACAGGCTGCGCCGAAAAAGAAAAAATCAGGAGTATTCTCCAAGATCTGTCTGGCAGCGGCCGTTGGTCTCTTCTTCGGACTGTTTGCGGGAGCCGGGCTCTATCTGGTACAGCAGGCCGGCAGTCTGCTGGGGCTGGATATGGGCATCGGGAACGGAGGCGAGCGCGGAGCATATACGGAGTATACGGATAAGGAAAAAGCCGAAAGGGCAGAAGTGATCTCGGAAGCGGTTGCCATGCCCGCAGCCAGTACTTCCGCTACCACGGTCGTTACAGATGTTACCAATGTGGTAGAGCAGGTGATGCCCGCTATCGTATCCATCACCAATGAGAGCACGGTCAATTACTTTTACTATACCATGCCCAGTGAGTCCAGCGGTTCCGGTATAATCATCGGTTCCAATTCCGAGGAACTGTTGCTGGTGACCAATTATCATGTGGTGGCTGATAATGAAAGCCTGAAAGTATGCTTTACGGACGGTTCCGAAGCGACTGCCCTGGTTAAGGGGACGGATTCCCAGAGGGATCTGGCTGTGATCGCCGTAGCTATGGATGATATCTCGGATTCCACCCTGAATTCCATCAAAGTTGCCCGTATGGGTGATTCCGATGCCCTTAAGGTTGGAGAACCCGCCATTGCCATCGGTAATGCCCTGGGTTATGGCCAGTCGGTGACCACAGGTGTCATCAGCGCCCTCAACCGCGAGATGACCGTGGAAAATATCACGGGTACCTTTATCCAGACAGATGCAGCCATCAACCCCGGAAATTCCGGCGGTGCACTCTTAAATATCAACGGTGAAGTGATCGGGATCAATTCCAGTAAGATCGGCGGATCCACTGTAGAGGGTATGGGCTATGCGATCCCCATCTCCGCCGCAAAACCCATCATCGAAGAGCTGATGCAGAAGACCACCCGTACTCTGGTATCGGAAGATGAGAGAGGTTATCTTGGTATCACCGGTGCTACCGTGACCCAGCAGGAGATCATGCTCTACGGATATCCGGAAGGGGTGTATGTGGCAAATGTGAACGATGGTTCGCCGGCGGATCTGGCAGGCATGCAGCGCGGTGATTACATCACGGCTCTGGACGGTGAGACCGTTACCTCCATGGAAGGATTGCAGAGACTGCTGATGTACTATCGCGTGGGCGATACGGTGGAAGTGGAGATCAAGCGTCCCGACGGAAACCGATATAAAGATATGACCCTGGAGCTTACTCTGGGAGACCGGAGTTCATTAGGAAGGACGAATTGAATGGACGATCAGATCAAGATTTGTGGAATGTGTGGCAGAACTGAAGAGGCAGCCGGGAAACTCATCCGGCTGCCTATGAACGTTTATCTCTGTCAGGATTGTATGGACAAGACCGCAGACATGGTTGAGTCCCAGATGGGGAATATGAACGGGGCCGGTGCCATCGACTGGGGAAAGGTGATGGGGATGTACGGTCCTAACTCCGGTAATACAACGGAGAAAAAAGAGGAAGACAAAGAGAGTAAAGAGTTAAAAGAAGATTCAACAAAAGAAGAAAAGAAGGATAATCAAGATTTAAAAAATGGCCCAAAGGTCAATTTTATCAAGCTTACGGACTTCCCGTTTGATTTCGGCTTCGGGAACAGACAGAAGGTAAAGAAGAGGGACAAGTCGGAGTATAAGCCTCTGATCGAGCTTAAGGATATACCGGCACCTCATGTTATCAAATCTAAATTAGACGAATATGTGGTGGGTCAGGAGCAGGCCAAACGGGTTATGAGCGTGGCTGTTTATAACCATTATAAACGTGTGGCCACCCACACCATGGATGAGATAGAGATAGAAAAATCCAATATGCTGATGCTGGGGCCTACCGGCTGCGGAAAGACTTATCTGGTACGTACGCTGGCCCGTATACTGGACGTGCCCCTGGCGGTGACGGATGCTACCACCCTGACGGAAGCCGGTTATATCGGTGATGATATCGAAAGCGTGCTCAGCAAGCTGCTGGCAGCGGCGGATAATGATCTGGACCGGGCGGAGCAGGGGATCGTGTATATCGACGAGATCGATAAGATCGCCAAGAAGCAGAATACCAATTCCCGGGATGTGAGCGGGGAATCGGTGCAGCAGGGGCTGCTGAAGCTGCTGGAGGGGGCGGATATAGAGGTGCCTGTGGGGGCTTCCTCAAAGAATGCCATGGTACCTACCACCAGCATGAACACCCGGAATATACTCTTTATCTGCGGAGGAGCTTTCCCGGGGATAGAAGAGATCATCAAAAGACGACTTAACAAGACTTCCGGCATAGGTTTCCATGCAGAGGTGAAGAATCCGGATGAGAAGGATCTGACCATACTGAAAGAGGTGGAGACCGAGGATATAAGGAAGTTCGGGATGATCCCGGAATTTGTGGGACGTCTGCCCATGGTCTTCGCTCTGGAGGGGCTGGACAGGGATATGATGATCCGTATCCTGAAAGAGCCGAAAAATGCCATACTGAAGCAGTATCAGAAGCTTCTGGAGCTGGACGAAGTGAAGCTGGTCTTCACCGACGATGCGCTGGAATACATCGCCGAAAAAGCCCTGAAGAAGGAGACCGGCGCCCGTGCCCTGCGCTCCATACTGGATGAGCATATGATCGACATCATGTACGAGGTTCCCAAGGACCATAACATCGGTACCGTGACCATTACCCGGGACTATCTGGAAGGAAAAGGGGCGCCCCTGATCGAACTCAGGGGCTGAGAGAGGGGGCTTGTCCCCCTCTTTTTTTGTCTTTTTTCCAAGCTCATCCTCTATTTTTCTGAGCCGGCTGATACCGTTTCCTTTTTATCTCTTTTTACTGCTTTCTCCAGTCCGTTTTTTCTCTGTTTGGTTTCTTTTTGCCTGGCCTCCCTGAATCCGTTGTTCTCCTCTTTTCTCTTTTTTCCCGGTCTCCTTACCCTGATCTTCTTCCCTATCCTCTCTTTTTTCTCAGATCTTCTCCCCTGTCTTCTTCTTTTTTTTGTCTATTTTCCTGTTTCCTCTGCTCCTGTACTTCTCCTTCTTTTTTTTTCACTTTTCCCGCTTCTTCAGTTTCTTCCTTTCCCTCCCTTTTTTGATCCTGTATTTCTTTCCGCCCCGGCTGCTCCTCTTTTTTGAGCTTTTTCCTCCTCCTTTTTCCCGGATCCCGGGTCGCTCTTTGTCTGGGGACCGCTTTTTCCTCTCTGCAGTCTGTTTTTTACTCATGCGACTGCCCGAAGAGGAGGAAAGGACGGGGACTCGGGAGCGGAATTTATGTGAACGAATAAGCCATAATAGACTTATGTAATCTACATGGAAAAGAAGAGACAAAGTGATATGAGAAGCTCAGAATTTTATGTAAAGTGGAAAATTGAGAAAAGGCTTTATAATTTTTGTTATTTTACGAATAGACAAACACTTGACCGGTATAAATACTCAGTACAGTCAAATACGATATTTAGAAAGTTCACATAAGAACAGCTGATCACAATTTAGCAATTATGTAACAAAAATCGGAAATCCGAATTTATGTCAACATTGCTTCCCAAGGGCAGTAAAATGATTATGTAAATCAGCAAAAAAAGAAATTCATTTACATAAAATACCCACTAAAATACTTATGTTTTCATATACGGAGAACCGAGTTGACATAGACCGAGTGAAAAATCCGGTCAGCTCTCAGGACCGATCCCGGATCATCGGAAGTGAAAAAGCGTTATGTCAATTCTTTTGAGGCCTGAAAATCGTGGATTTGGAGAAATATAAAGAAAAAATAAACAGGTAGATTTGCGTCGGGTCAAGAGATGACCAAATTGTTCATAACATGTGAATTCAGGCATTAAATCCTGATTAGAATAATTCGCGGCCCCAATATCCTCCGAAAGATCGGAGCCGATCCGGAGGGAGAGAGGCTGCAAACATAAATTCCTTCCGTTAACCGGTTGACAGAAGCAGCCCTGGATCCCGAAAAAAAATGTGGACAGATGGGAGCGCACATGATATATTTGATGCTACACAAATAAAACGACTACATGATTCGGTAAAAGCATATTGACCGGCTGTCCTCCAACAAGTAACAGGAGGAAACAGTCGTGAGAATGGTAAAAAAAAGAATCTTATGTTGTCTGATCTGTATGAGCATCCTTTTCGGGATGCACCCGCCCATGTGCGCCAGGGCCGAAGATGACCCGGTGCAGACTTTGGGCACGGTATCTGCCCCTCTTTATCATGTCCACGGAGACCGGTATACGGGATGTTACTCTCCCGTATACAAAAAATGCGGAGGATCTTTTACATCTCCCAGTACGGATGTATGGGTCTGCAACCGTTGCGGAAAACGTATACTGGGAACCGTGGGACCCGTTCATGACGGCGATTATGTGGATCAGCTGACCTGTACGGAGCATTATCTTGGAAGTTTTTATATCGAAAGGGCACTCTACGGCAGAGAGGTGGATCTGATCGCCGGGATCTCGTCAAAGTCGGAGGCGATCACAGAGTACGAGATAAGCTGGGACGCGGAGGGAGCCTATGAAAGCGATGGAAAGAGCGTACTTCCGGTCCGGGAAAGAGGAACCTTTCATGCTACGCTCCGCTACTACGATTCAAAGCTGAAAAGCTGGAAGGAGGAATCCCTTTCCTACACCGAGCTGTCCCTGCCTGCTACCGTAAGGTATTACAGCGAGGGAGCGCTTTTAAAGAGCTCGGAGCTGGAAGCGGGTGAAAGCCTGAGTGCGGTGGAGGTCCCCCAAAGACGCGGTTACGTGTTCAAAGGGTATTATGCGGGAGAAGAACAGTACCATGATGAGGAGGGCCGGCCTGTGGGAAAAGGGACAAGGCCCCTGAGCCGGGCCGTACTGGATCTGCAGGCCTCCTGGGAAGCGCTGCGTTTCTCCTTCTATTATGGCAGCGACGGGGACGGAGACGGGCTCCCGGATTCGGTGAGCGAGCTGGTCTATAACGAGGCACCGCCGGCGCTGGGGCTGACGGTTCCCGGGGAGCGGCCGGGCTTCCTCTTTGAGGGTTATTATATCGGAGATAAGAAGCTGTATGACGAGAATGCGGCGGCTGTGGGGATATGGACGGAGCTGCCGGAGGGGGAGACCCTGATACTCCGGGAGAAATGGTCTGTCAGAAAATACCGTATCACTGCCGGAGCCGGGAACGTGATCGAGATCGAATACGGAGATGAGCTTCCGCCCCTCAGCCCGCCCGCGGAACGGGAAGGAAAGGCCTTTGACGGCTATTTTTACGGGGAGCGCCTGATCTATGACAGTGAGGGACAGCCCCGGGGAGAGCTGCCCGAGCTTTTCGAGCTGGGTGAAGTGGAGCTTGACGGACGCTGGCATGACAAGATCTGGAAGATCCGTTACGGCGAGGATGCCGACGGGGACGGGCTGCCCGACGAAGTGATGGAGCTGCGTTACGGTGATGAGATCCCGGATATCCGGCCGGGAGAGCCTGAAGGCAGAAAGGGCTATGAATTTGACGGCTATGAGGTGGACGGCGTGGATGCCTATGACAGGGACGGAAAGCCTGCCGGAAAGTGGAAGCCTTCCCTGGAGGAAGGGGATTACACACTGGAGCCGAAATGGGCGGCCCGGAGCTATACCGTGTATTACGGACCCGACGGGGACGGAGACGGTGTCCCGGATGAGCAGCTTACGGTAGTCTACGGAGAGAGCTATCCCGCGGTAAGCGTTCCCGAACTGGGTAAAAATACGGCATTTGACGGCTATTACCTGGAGGATGAATGCGTGTTTGACGCATACGGCAGGCCCACGGGGCTCTGGCGCTGGGATACGGAGCGGCCCATGCTCACTCTTCGCAGCCATGAGCTGAAAAACCGTGAGGATGAGGATAAGGAGAAGGAAAGAAGAGAAAAGGAACGCCGGGAACAGGAAGAGAAAGAACGACAGGAACAGGAAGAGAAAGAACGTAAAGAACAGGAAGAGAAGGAACGTCAGGAGCAGGAAGAGAAAGAACGTAAAGAACAGGAAGAGAAAGAACGTAAAGAACAGGAAGAGAAGGAACGTCAGGAACAGGAAGAAAAAGAGCGTCAGGAGCAGGAAGAAAAGGAACGTAAGGAAAAGGAAAAGAAGGAAAGGGAAGAACGGGAGAGAAAAAGAAAGGAACGGGAGAAAAAAGAAAACGGCGGTAATGGAGAGAGCGGCGATCCCGCACCCGGAGAGCAGGGAAGGACCCCCGGCGCCGATGATGAGGACGGGGATAAGGTAACGACGCCCCCCGAAGAGGAGGGAAAAAACGATGATTCCGTCAGTGATAATACTGTCAGTGACAACAGCGTCAGCGGTAACGGGATCGTCATAAGAGAAAAAAGGCCTCTTGCGGGAAGTGCCGGAACGCTGCGGGCGGGAAATACAGGCAACACAGCTGCTGCCGGGACCGAACGTGAAGAGGAGGATGAGGAGCTCCTGCCGCAGCAAAGGACCGTGATCCCCGACAGCGAGGAAGACGAGGATGAGGAGAGCGGGCCGGAAGAAGCGGAGCCGGTCATCACGGTGGCCGAAGGCCCGCAGGAGGAAAGCGGGACTGCTCCGGTGAAGGAAGAAAGCCCCGGAGAAGGGGGTAAAAAAAGCAGGGAGGAGAGCGGGAATATGCCGGTCATCCGCAGGGTTGCCACGGTGGGCGCGGTGACCGTGGGAGGCCTGGGCGGCATCGTCGGTGCCTATGCCGGACTGGTCTACCTTTTTGCCATGGCGGAGGTGGATACGGTCTGCCCCGACGGCAGGAAGAAGCGCCTGGGACGCCTGAGCATACGTTCCGAAAAGGGAAAGGCATTCCTGGTACGTATCTCCAGGGAGCTGCTGGAACAGTGCGAAACAGACACACTTTGCCTGCGTATCCCGGCACTTTTTGTGCTCCGTTATC
This sequence comes from Lachnospiraceae bacterium, assembly GCA_017552715.1. GTDB lineage: Bacteria > Bacillota > Clostridia > Lachnospirales > Lachnospiraceae > NK4A136. Next base: position 33,772 of record JAFZOW010000129.1, on the reverse strand, counting down.
ACGACCGTACCATCGTGGTGCAGAGCCGCGGAAAGAAACAGGAGAAAAAGATCAGCCGTGAGATAAGCATAAAGATCTGAGCGGCCCAAAAGCAAGCGGGGCGGGGCTTTGCCCTGCCCCATACATTTCTATACAAAAATAATCGGGTATTTCCGTGCATTTTTATGGGGTGAAGCGGGGAGAGAATTGTGATAAAATATCGACCAAACAGCAAAAAAAGGGGGTCTTCTCTATGGAAGCAGGTTTTGTCGGTATTGATCTTGGCACTTCGTCGGTAAAGCTCATTCTTATGGATGAAAAAGGGCAGATCGCCCGCACGGTCTCAAAGGAATATCCCATATCCTTCCCGAAGCCGGGCTGGTCGGAACAGAACCCTGAGGACTGGTATGCGCAGTCCGTGGCGGGGCTGAAAGAGCTTATCGCGGGAAATGAGGACAAGCTCCGTGGCATCAGCTTCGGCGGTCAGATGCACGGACTGGTATGTCTGGATGCTTCGGATGCGGTGATCCGTCCGGCCATACTCTGGAATGACGGCCGCACCATGAAGGAATGTGAATATCTGAACGGTACCATAGGCCGGGATGTGGTCTCTGCGGAAACGGGCAATATCGCTTTCGCAGGCTTCACCGCTCCCAAGCTTCTGTGGATGAAGGAAAACGAGCCGGAGCTCTTCGGAAAGATCGCAAAGATCATGCTTCCGAAGGATTATCTGGCCTATCGTTTGAGCGGTGTGCATGCAACGGATGTTTCCGATGCCTCCGGCATGCTGCTTTTTGATGTAAAGAACCGTAAATGGTCCGATAAGATGAGCGAGATCTGCAATGTGAAGAAGGAATGGCTGGCGCAGATCTTTGAAAGCTATGAAGTGATCGGCACCCTTAAGCCCGAGCTGGCTAAGGAACTGGGCGTATCTTCCGATGTAAAGGTCATCGCCGGCGCCGGCGACAATGCGGCAGCAGCGGTGGGGACCGGCACCGTGGGCAACGGGGACTGCAACATCTCCCTGGGCACCAGCGGCACCATTTTCATCTCTTCCGATACCTACTCCGTGGATCCGCAGAATGCCCTGCATTCCTTCGCACATGCCAACGGCAAGTATCATCTCATGGGCTGCATGCTCTCGGCTGCATCCTGCAACCAGTGGTGGATGGGCGATATCCTGAGAGACAAGGATTTCGCAGCTGCCCAGGCCGAGATCAAAGAGCTTGGCAAGAATCATGTTTATTACCTTCCTTATCTTATGGGAGAGCGTTCGCCTCATAACGATCCCGAGGCGAGAGCGGCATTCGTGGGCATGAGCATGGACACCAGCCGTGCGGATATGCTGCAGGCCGTATATGAAGGCGTGTCCTTCGGTATCCGGGATTCCTTCGAAGTGGCTAAGGCCTCCGGTATCAGGATCGAGCGTACCAAGATCTGCGGCGGCGGAGCCAAGAGTCCCCTGTGGCGCAGGATCATGGCCAACGTGCTGAACATCACCGTGGATTCCATCGAGAGCGAGGAAGGTCCCGCTCTGGGCGGAGCCATGCTGGCAGCCGTAGGCTGCGGTGTATTCTCCTCCGTGGAGGATGCGGCATCAAAGATCGTGAAGGTCATCGGCAGTGTGGAGCCGGAGCCGGAGCTGGCGGGCCTCTATGAGGAACGTTACCAGTCCTTCCGCAAGATCTATCCCGCACTGAAGCCCATCTATCCGCAGTTATAAGGAGGAAACATGCTCAGGATCGCAGAAACGGAAAACGGAACAGTCCGGGGTCTGCCCAGTGCGGATCCCCGGGTAACTGTGTTCAAAGGCGTCCCTTTTGCGGCTCCCCCCGTTGGGGAGAGGCGCTGGCGTGCTCCCCAGCCCGCTGAAAGCTGGGAAGGCGTACGGGACTGTTTTGAGTTCGCTCCCATCTCCGTGCAGGATCAGCCTGCGGTGGGAACGGATGTATATTGTAAGGAATGGCATGTGGACCCCGAGATCGCCATGGGGGAGGATTGCCTTTACCTGAACATCTGGACACCGGCCAAGAAGACGGATGAAAAGCTTCCGGTGCTGGTGTGGTTCTTCGGCGGTGGTTTCCAGTGGGGCTATACCGCCGAGATGGAATTTGACGGCGAGCGTCTGGCCCGCCGCGGCATCATCGTGGTGAGCGTGAACTACCGTCTGGGAGCCCTGGGCTTCCTGGCCCATCCCGAGATCACGGCGGAAGCGCCGGAGGCTCCGGGTAATTTCGGCCTTCTGGACCAGCAGGCCGGTCTGCGCTGGGTATACCGCAATATTGCTAATTTTGGCGGTGATCCGGAGCGCATCACCATTTCCGGTCAGTCCGCAGGCGGCGGCAGCACCTTAAACCAGCTCACCTGCAAGGAGAATTTCGATATCATCAAGGGCGCCCTGATCTGGAGCGGCCTGATCCGCTTGGCCAGGACCGCTACGGAGAACGATCTTTTCTTCCCCCTCACTCTGGATAAGGCGGAGCAGAAGGGTGTGGACTTCTTTGAATTCCTGGGTGTAAAGAGCCTTGCCGAGGCCCGGGCCCTTGATCCTTATGATATCCGCGATAAATACGCAAAATACCGGGAAAAGGGTGTCATGTTCGCTCCCATACAGGACGGGAAGTTCTGCGTGGGCAATCCCATGGACCGCCTTGTGAACGGCGATTGCGCTCCCGTTCCCATCATCAGCGGCAATACCACGGACGAGTTCATCATGAACGGCATCAATCCCGTGGAAAAGACCGTCAAGGAAGTATTCTGCGAAGCCCTGGAAAAGGATCCTTCCCGGAAGTTCTATTACTACCGCTTCGGGCCGGATATCCCCGGTGAGGACAAGCCCGGCGTATTCCATTCCGTGGACCTGTGGTTCTGGTTCGAAAGCCTGCTGAAATGCTGGCGGCCTTTAAAAGGACATCATTTCGAGCTGTCCCGTCAGATGGCCAATTATGTGGCGGCCTTTGTAAAGACCGGCGATCCCAACTGCGCCGATGCCGACGGTACGCCCCAGCCTCTGTGGGAGGCCTACAGCCTTGATAAACATGCCGAGATGAACTTTGTCAGCGCCGGCTGTGTACCCGGTGTGGAAACACTGCGTCCCCGCCAGGCCTTCAATCCCTATCTTCCCAGCTGGGAATACATACCCGACGGGGAGCCCTATGTCTTTGACGGCAGGGTCTATGTTTACGGTTCCCACGACCGTTACAACGGCCAGACCTTCTGCGTGAAGGATTATGTCAGCTGGTCGGCCCCGGTGGATGATCTTACCAACTGGCGTTACGAGGGCGTGATCTACCGCAAGACCGACGATCCCCTGAATCCCGACGGCCGCATGTGCCTGTATGCGCCGGATGTGGCGAAGGGTGCGGACGGCCGCTATTATCTCTATTATGTGCTGGATAAGGTAAATGTGGTATCCGTTGCGGTCTGCGATACCCCTGCCGGAAAATACGAATATCTTGGGAACGTGCATTATCCCGACGGCACTCTGCTGGGTGATAAAGAAGGGGATGAGCCCCAGTTCGATCCCGGTGTGCTCTTCGAGAACGGCAAGCTCTATCTCTTCACCGGCTTCTGCGGCCGCGGGGATAAGAGCCGTCACGGTTCCATGCTCACGGTGCTGGGCAGCGATATGCTCACGGTGGAGAAAGCTCCCCGCATCGTTGTACCCGGAAGCTGCTATTCCGAGGGGACGCCTTTTGAGGGCCATGCCTTCTTTGAAGCGCCTTCCATCCGGAAACGCAACGGCAAGTACTACTTCATCTATTCTTCCGAGGTCATGCATGAGCTCTGCTATGCCACGGCGGACGATCCCGAGGGACCTTTCAGCTACGGCGGCGTTATCGTCAGCAACTGCGATATCGGCATCGACAGCTTCAAAAAAGCGGAAGAGTCCGTGGCCTACGGCGGCAATAATCACGGCAGCATCGAGCAGATCGGAGATGACTGGTACATATTCTATCACAGGCAGACCAATGCCCACTGGTTCTCCCGTCAGGGCTGTGCCGAACGCATCATTTTTGCGGAAGACGGCAGCATACCCCAGGTGCGCATGAGTTCCTGCGGCCTGAACAAAGGCCCTCTGTCGGATATCGGTGAGTATCCGTCCTACATCGCCTGCCATCTCTTCAACGAGAAGCACGATACCTATGCCGGTGATCCCGGAGCCCCCCGCGTCATGCAGGACGGCGGTGATGTGAGCTTCGGCGAGGCTTATATCGGCCGGATCGGCAAGGGCACCACCATGGGCTTCCGCAGCTTTGCATGCAAGGGGGTCAAGGGCCTGCGCATCCGGACCCGTGGCTATATCAACGGCGATTTCGAGATCCGGGATTCCCTGGGCGGTGAATGCCTGGGCCGCATCACGGTGGAGGGCAACAATATCTGGACTGCCCGCGAAACGAAGTTCGAGCTTCCCGACGGTGAGCATGATCTTTATATAAGCTACGTCGGCGACGGCAACGGTGAGCTTAAGAGCTTCGAATTCCTGCACTGAGAAAAATTAAATTTTTAATAAGAAAGGAAGGTATCTAAATGGAAAACATCGCAAAAGTAAAACTCGGTATCGTGGCCGTCAGCCGCGACTGCTTCCCGGAGTCTCTTTCCGTGGATCGCAGAAAGGCACTTGTTGCCGCTTATGCGAAGAAGTATGACGCTGCTGACATCTATGAGTGCCCGATCTGCATCGTGGAGAGCGAGATCCACATGGTGCAGGCTCTGGAAGACATCAAGAAGGCCGGCTGCAATGCCCTCTGCGTCTATCTGGGCAACTTCGGTCCCGAGATCTCCGAGACTCTGCTTGCAAAGCATTTCGACGGCCCGAAGATGTTCGTGGCTGCCGCCGAGGAGACCCAGGATTCCCTTCTGGACGGCCGTGGCGATGCTTACTGCGGTCTGCTGAATGCCAGCTACAACTTAAAGCTGCGTAACGTGCGCGCCTACATCCCCGAGAATCCCGTAGGAGATGCCGAGGATCTGGCAGACGAGCTGAATGCTTTCCTGCCCATCGCCCGCACCCTCATCAGCCTGGCAGATCTGAAGCTCATCACCTTCGGTCCCAGACCCATGAACTTCCTGGCCTGCAACGCTCCCATCAAGCAGCTCTACAACCTGGGTGTTGAGATCGAAGAGAATTCCGAGCTGGATCTTTTCGAAGCCTTCAACAAGCATGCCGATGATCCCCGTATCCCCGAGGTGGTTGCGGATATGGAGAAAGAGCTGGGCGCCGGCAACAAGAAGAGCGAAGTGCTGCCTAAGCTGGCTCAGTACGAGCTGACCCTGCTGGATTGGGTTGAGGCCCACAAGGGTTATCGTAAGTATGTGGCCATCGCCGGCAAGTGCTGGCCCGCTTTCCAGACACAGTTCGGCTTCGTGCCCTGCTATGTCAACAGCCGTCTTACCGGCCGCGGGATCCCCGTAAGCTGCGAAGTGGATATCTACGGCGCACTTTCCGAGTTCATCGGTACCTGCGTATCCGACGATATCGTTACCCTGCTGGATATCAACAACTCCGTACCCAAGGATATGTACAACGAGTCCATCAAGGGCAAGTTCGATTATGTTCACAGTGATACCTTCATGGGCTTCCACTGCGGCAATACCTGCTCCAAGAAGATGGCTTCCTGCGAGATGCGCAATCAGAAGATCATGGCTCGTGCCCTGCCGGTAGAGGTTACCAACGGAACCCTCGAAGGCGACATCGCTCCGGGCGATATCACCTTCTTCCGTCTGCAGAGCACCGCTGACGGCCTGATCCGTGCATACGCCGCAGAAGGCGAGATCCTGCCGGTAGCTACCCGTTCCTTCGGTGGTATCGCAGTGTTCGCTATCAAGGAGATGGGCCGTTTCTATCGCCACATCCTGATCGAGAAGAACTATCCTCATCACGGTGCCGTGGCCTTCGGTCATCACGGTAAGGCTCTCTACGAAGTATTCAAGTATCTCGGCGTGCCCGTAGAGGACATCAACTACAACCAGCCGAAGAGTCTGCCTTATCCGACGGAGAATCCGTTCAAATAAAGAAAGACAGGAGAAAGATAATATGCGCAGGGATTTCAGAAAAGAAGCAGAGGCGCTTGTAGCGCAGATGACGGTGAAGGAAGCCGCGGAACAGCTCATATTTGATGCTCCGGCGTTGGAACGCCTCGGTATCCCCGCGTACAATTACTGGAATGAAGGCCTGCACGGAACAGCCCGCAGTGGGACTGCGACGGTGTTCCCGCAGGCCATCGCCTTGGCGGCGATGTTTGACGGCGATCTTCTTCGGAAGATCGCCGATGTCATTGCCACCGAGACCCGGGCGAAATACAACGAAGCGCGGAAACGCGGTGATCGCGGGATCTACAAGGGGATCACCCTCTGGTCCCCCAATATCAATCTTTTCCGTGACCAGCGCTGGGGCCGCGGTCAGGAGACCTACGGAGAGGATCCGTACCTGACTTCCCGTCTGGGAGTATCCTTTATCCAAGGCCTGCAGGGGGAGGGGAAATATCTGAAGACCGCCGCCTGCGCCAAGCATTATGCGGTGCATTCCGGTCCCGAGGCCCTGCGTCATTCCTTTGATGCACAGGCAAGCCCCAAGGAGCTGGAGGAAACCTATCTGCCGGCCTTTAAGGCGGCAGTGACGGAAGGGGACGTGGAGAGCGTCATGGGGGCCTATAACAGGACCAATGGCGAACCCTGCTGCGGGAGCGAATTCCTGCTTCGGGAAAAGCTCCGTAAAGAATGGGGCTTTGACGGACATGTGGTGTCCGATTTCGGTGCCCTGAATGATTTTCATGCTAATCACAAGGTGTGCCCCGATGCCGAGCATTCCGCGGCAAAGGCCTTGAAGGCCGGCTGCAACCTGAATGCCGGTTATGTATATAAAGAGCTTTACAAGGCATACGAAGACGGACTGGTCACGGAGGAGGAGATCCGTGAAGCTGCGGTGCGTGTATTTACCACCCGTTTCCGTCTGGGCATGTTTGCCGATGACTGTGAATATGACCGCCTGGGTATGGCGGATATCGATACAAAGGAACACAGGCAGCTGGCTTACGAGGCAGCCTGCCGCAGCACGGTGCTGCTTAAGAATGACGGACTGCTGCCTTTGGACCGCAGCAAGGTAAAGACTGTGGGTATAATAGGTCCCACGGCGGCTTCCATAGAAGTACTGAACGGGAATTACAACGGTACGGCCTCCCGCTACGTAAGCAATCTGGAGGGCATACGCGCAGCTGCGGGAGAGGATATCCGTATCCTTTATTCCGAGGGCTGCCATCTGTTCAAAGACAGGGTACAGCCTCTTGCCCAGGCCGATGACCGCTTCAGCGAGGCCCTTTCGGTGGCGGAGAACAGCGACGTGGTGATCCTCTGCCTCGGTCTGGACGCTTCCATCGAAGGAGAAGAAGGGGATGCGGGCAATGCCTTTGCCGCAGGCGACAAGGAAAGCCTTTATCTCATGGAATCCCAGCAGCGTCTTTTTGAAGCGCTGAGGGAAACGAAAACACCCATCGTGCTGGTGCTCAATACCGGCAGCGCCATGGATGTTTCGAAGCAGGAAGGGCGCTGCAGCGCCATATTGCAGAGCTGGTACAGCGGCGAATGCGGCGGGCAGGCTCTGGGAGATATCCTCTTCGGTGAAGCGCTTCCCGGCGGAAAGCTTCCCGTTACCGTAAGCTTTGAAGGGCAGCTTCCGGAGTTTACGGATTACCGTATGACAGGCCGGACTTACCGTTACGCAAAGGAAGAAGCCCTTTATCCCTTCGGTTACGGCCTTGGTTACGGGGACGCGGTATATAAGAGTTTTGAAACGGAAGGCTCCGTTGATACGGAAGACCTTTCCGCTAAGATAAAGCTGAAGAATGAAGGCAGGCTTGCCCTGGATGAAGTGGTGCAGATCTATATCTCCAATGCGAAGGCTGCGGAGGCCGCCGGCATGGATACGAAAGAGCAGCCGAAATATGCTCTCTGTGCCTTTGCGGCAGTGCATCTGGAGGCCGGTGAGGAAAAGGAAATGAGCCTTCCCATCCCGGCGGCAGCCTTTGATACGGTGGATGACAAAGGCCTGCGCCTGCGCCTTAAAGGGAGCTACACGCTGTATGCCGGAGGCCAGCAGCCGGATGAGCGCAGTGCGGCCCTTACGGGTAAGCAGTGCCTGCTCAGAGAGATCCTGCTCTGAATGTTACATTTTCTTAATGATCTGAAACTCAGGCAGAAGTTCTATCTTCTGTTTATCGTGGGGGTTCTGATCCCCATGATCGTGACGGACTGGATGATAGTACGCAATATCATCCGGTCCTCTGAAGTTTCCCTGCAGAATGCAATGGAAAAATGTGCGAACGACGTGGAGTACCGGCTGCGGGAGCGGCTGGAGTATCCCGTTACCATCGCATACAATCTGTACAAGAGCCAGGTGATGGAGGATTACCTGAATAAGATATACGAATCGCCGGCCGATTATTACCGGGCTTTTTACCGTATGAAGAGCTCTTATCTCTTCGACAGCAATATCGGTATCGAAGGCGGTAAGCTTTCCATCTATGCGGATAATCCCAGCATCATCGACGGAAGCGGTTTTTACCGGCTGGACAGGGAAAGCGAATGGTATAAGAGCTTTGAGGATGAGCAGCGCCAGGGGACTTTCCGTTTCGTCTACGAACCCGCCAGTCTTACCGATCCCAGCGAGATCCGCAAGGCGGTGCTCTTCATGCGCATGGATATGGGTATGTTCAAGGGCTGCGAAAAGCTCATGCGCATGGAACTGGATTATACCGGCCTGGCCGGTGAGATGGAAGATATAGAATGGGTGACTCAGGGCCAGGATTTTTACCTCTGCTCGGGACGGACCATAGTCATGAGCGGAAAAGGCTCGGCGGAAAAGAGTCTGCCTTACACAACGCTGGAAAAACAGCAGAAAGGGACTTACCAGAAGAACATACAGCTTTACGGTCAGGATTTTTCCATCCTGGTGCCTCCCGGGGACGGCGGCAGACTGCGCTTCTTCCCGCTGGACAGTACGCTCTTCTTCTTCCTCCTGCTGGTCAATATCACTCTGCCTTTAGTGATGATGCGCATGATCGAGATCTCGGTCAACCGAAGGATACGCAAGCTGGAAAAATCCTTCGAGAACCAGACCGAGGAGGAGCTGCAGCCCATCACCCGCATCGAAGGTGCCGATGAGATCTCGGGTCTGATGCGCAGCTACAACCGCATGGCCATGCGTATCAACGAGCTGATCATGACGGTATATAAGGACAAGCTGCGTGTGCAGGAGATAAGCATCGCAAGGCAGAATGCCGAGCTGCTGGCCCTGCACAGCCAGATCAATCCCCACTTCCTGTTCAATGCACTGGAGAGCATACGCATGCACAGCCTGCTGCGGGGCGAGACGGAAACCGCCGAGATGGTGGGAAAACTGGCGGTGCTGGAGCGCATCTACGTGAACTGGGGAGATGATGCGGTAAGCGTACATAAGGAGATGGAGTTCGTGGAGGCCTATCTGCTGCTGCAGAAATACCGTTTCGGTGACCGGCTGAACTACGAGATCTCCATGGATCCCGACTGCGAGAATTTCGGCATCCCGAAGCTGACCATCGTAAGCTTTGTGGAGAATGCCTGCGTTCACGGTGTGGAGCAGAAAGCCAGTCCCGGCTGGATCTTCATCCGTGCCTACAAGCAGCAGGGCTGGGCCCGTATCGAGATCGAGGATACCGGGGAAGGCCTTTCGGAGGAAGAGGTGCGGGAGTTGAACGAAAAGATAAAAAATGTTACGATAGAAAGCATGAAAAACAAGAAACATGTAGGTATGATGAATGCCTATCTGCGCCTGAAGACCATGACAAAAGGACGTGTCGAATTTGAATTCTCTTCGGAACAGGGCGTGGGAAGTGTGGTACGTATCGGCATTCCGCCTGAGGAAAGATCATGAGAGTATTGTTGGTGGACGATGAGCCCTTTATACTGGAGGGCCTTAAGATCCTGATCGACTGGGCCGCCGAAGGCTGCGAGATCGTCGGGAGTGTTAAAAACGGGAACGAAGCCCTTCGTTTTCTGGAAGGGGAATCGGTGGATCTGATCATCACGGATATCCGTATGCCCGAATGCTCGGGCCTTCAGCTGCTGGAAAAGGTAAAAAAGGATATGATCTCGGATGCCTTTTTTATCATCATGAGCGGCTACAACGAATTTGAATATGCCAAGACCGCCCTGCGTCTGGGCTGTATGGATTATATCGTAAAGCCCGTGGACCGGGACGAGCTCCTGACGGTGGTGCGCAGGATACGCCAGCTGCTGGAGGAACGCCGTGTGGATAAGGCCCGCCGCAGCGAGCTGGAAAAGGGCTATATGGACCGGAACTACATCACCCACCTGATCGGCGCCTACGACAGGGAAGGGGGCTCGAACCAGCACATCATCTGCAAGGACAATCTGGATGCCCTTACCCGGGCCATCGAGGAAAACGACCCGGCACGTATCGATAAATATGTTGATGCTTTCTACCAGGAAACAAGGGAAAAGAACCTTTCGGAAGAGATCATCAATTTCAACATCAGCTATCTCCTGTTCCAGCTGATCCATCTGGCCAGCGCCCAGGACGACGAGGTGAACCAGGAAGAGATCATGGGCTTTATCGGTGAGAGTTCCTTTGAAGAGAGCCTGATCAGCGGGAGCAGCACCTATATGCAGCGTTTCTGCCGCGAATATGCGGAGTATATCTCCCAGCTGCGAAAGAGTGCGGGGGTAGGGATACTGCAGGAAGTGGAAAAGGAGATACGTACCCGCTATGCGGAGAACATCAGCCTGCGGGAGATGAGTCAGAAATACTTTATCAACAACGCTTATCTCGGACAGATCTTCAAGAAGAGATACGGCATGTCCTTCAAGGATTATCTTACGGACTGCCGGATCAGTGAGGCGGTAAAGCTGCTGATCCGTACCGACAGAAAGATCATCCGTATTGCCGAGGATGTGGGTTACAAGGACAGTGATTATTTTGTTCAGAAGTTCATCGAGCGGATGGGTTGCACCCCTTCGAAATACCGGAGGGATCATGCGGAGACGTAAGGAAAGGTCATAGGAGTGAGATCCCGGAAAACAAAAGAACGCCTGCTGTGCTGTGTCTTTCTGACCATCCTGCTTGCTGCATGCGGGAAGACGGCGGAAAGCGGAGCAGCGCAGAAAACGATGCCGACACCCATCCCCCTTAAGGAGGATGGGATCGTTGATTTCAGCTTTTTCGGCGCCATGCAGGGCTTATACATCAATGAGGGGAACGAGATCCAGGAGATCATCGCCCAGAAGACCGGGGTACGCTTAAAGGAATCCTGGCTGGGGGATGAGGAGGAGCTGGATGCCATCCGCGGCATCATCGCCAGCGGAAAATATCCGGACCTGATCGACGGCGGCGACGGCAGTGCGATCCTGTATGAAGAGGGGGCGCTGATCCCCTGGGATGAATATCTGGAGAGCGGGGATTATCCCAATCTGAGCTCTTATTATACTGAGGCGGAGTGGGATCAGTTCCGCCAGCCCGACGGTCATATCTACTGGTGCAATGTTTTCCAGAAGACCAAGGGGGAATCCACGGCCACCATCCATAACGACGAAGCTTTCTGGGTACAGGCCAGGGTGCTGGCCTGGGCCAACTATCCTACCATAGAGACATTGGATGAGTACTTTAACCTGCTGGAACGTTATGTAAGGGCCAATCCTCTGGTGGAATGCGCCGGGGGCGAGATGAAGGCGCCCATCGCCTACACCTGTCTCTGTGACGGCTGGAGATACTTCTGTATAGAGAATGCCCCCCAGTTCCTGGACGGCTATCCCAACGACGGTACCGTGATCGTGGACTACCGAACCGATCCCCGGCACCCCATGATCGTGGATTATAATACCACCGACACCGCAAGGCGCTATCTGGCCAAGCTGAACGAGGAATACAAAAAGGGCTTCGTAGACCCGGAGTTCGCCACCCAGAGCAGTGACGAATACATCGCCAAGCTTTCCGACGGCTCCGTGCTGGGAATGTGTGACCAGTACTGGGCTTTCCAGGATATCAATGATGTGCTGAAACAGAACGGCCTGGACGAGAAGGGCTGTAACTACGTGCCTTTGGGGCTTACCATCGACAAAGGCATGGATAACCGCTGGCACACCTACGGGGATACGCTGAACGTCAGCTCCGGGGTGGCGGTCACCACAGCCTGTTCCGATCCGGATCTGGCTTTTTCCTTCCTGAATGCCATGCTGGATCAGGAGATCCACGACCTGCGCTTCTGGGGAGTCAAAGGGATAGACTATCTGGTGGACGAGGAAGGGATCTACTACCGTACCGATGAGATGCGCAGCAAGGTTTCCGACCCTTCCTACAAGAGAAACCATCTGTGCATGTATGAATACCTTCCCCAGTACGGCGGCACTAGCGATGACGGGAAAAATGCCAACTTTCCCAGCGAGCAGCCCTCGGAATTCATGAACAGTCTGGCAAAGCCCCTGGCGGAGTGCTTTGCGGCCTACGGGGCGGAATCCTATCCGGACATGATCGGATCGGTACATGAAAAGAACAAGCCCTGGTTTCCCATGTGGTCCTATTCCAATACCATAGGGACATCCACTGCCGGAGGGATAGCCTGGACAAAGATGGGGGAGACCAAGCACCTGTGGCTTCCCATACTGGTCATGAGCAAGGATTTTGACAGCGACTGGGAGGCGTATATGGCAGACTATGAAGCCTGCCAGCCCCAGGATTTTCTGGACGAGATGCAGGCCGAGCTGGACAGGAGAGCGAGAAGAAGGCGGTAGCTTGCATGATCGCCCGAAAAAAGGTAAAATAAACTCTGTATGATCAATATATACCGTGTAATGGAAAGGATAATGGCCGAACCGGGGCAGACCCATGCTGACGAATCGGAGGAAGTGAGCCGCTACATTCTGGAGCGCTTTGTTTTGGTGTGCGATCCGGAAGAGGCGGATGTGGATGCTCTGGGCTATCTGGAGATGCTCTATTTCCGAGTGAAGGATGATAAACGTATCCTTCCGGAGCTGCGTTCCCTTCCCCGTATCCTTGATAAACTGGAGGAGGATCTGGCCTACAGCCGGGAGATCTTCGGGGAGCGGGCCGCCTATATCCTGGAATTCCTTGAGGCGGACACCCTGCGTCATGCCACGGACAAAAGTTCCAACGAGCGGGAAAAGCTGATCCTGGGCCGTATCCTCTGCCTTAAGCGGAAATACTTTTCCGAAAGCAGTACCGAAGAGAAGAAGGAACGAAAGACTCCCGTAGAGATAAAGGCCTATCTGGACGATTATGTCATCGGCCAGGAGGATGCAAAGCGTGCCGTGAGTACCGCGGTATACGGCCACGGGAAACGGGTGCGCCATCCTTCCGTGCGTTTTGCACCGGATGTGGTGCTCCTCATAGGGCCCTCCGGCTGCGGCAAGACCGAGATCATGCGAAGGATAAGGGAGATCACGGATCATCCCATGGTATTTACGGATGTGTCCTCTCTGGGAGCCAGTCAGTACAGGGGCCGGCATAAGGAGGATATACTCCTGGAGCTATACGAGGAAGCGGGGCGGAAGAAGAGCCTGGCGGAAAACGGCATCGTCTTTATGGACGAATTCGATAAACTGCTCCTGCCTGCCATATCGGAGAGGGGAGTGAACATCCATGACGATGTGCAGGCCCAGCTTCTGACCATGCTGGAGGGCAGTGAAGTGGAGCTTAAGTGCGACGGCCACAGCCTGCTTCTGGATACCTCCCATATACTTTTTGTCCTGGCCGGAGCCTTTCAGGGCATTGATGAGTTCATACGGGCCGATAAAAGGGAGAAGAGCAAGATCTCCGGGCATATCGGCTTTACCTCGCCTCTGGTGAAGGATATGGACGTGGAGTTCGTCCGACGCAATATCAATCATGAGGTGCTGATGAAATACGGCATGAAGCGGGAGCTGGCAGGCCGAATCAGCAGCATTTCCGTGCTGGAAGCCCTTACGGAGAAGGATATGCTCCGTATACTCACGGAACCCAAGGACAGCCTGCTGCGCCGTTACGAGCGGGAGCTCCGACTCTCCTGCGACGCGGAGCTTGTGTTTACGGAGGATGCGCTGCGGGCCGTTGCGGCCGAAGCGCTGAAGAGCCCCTCGGGGGCCCGTTCGCTTCAGGCCATCCTGGGGCGCTGTATGAAGGAAGTACTGTACCGTGCGCCGGATATGGCAGATCTTCGGCGCATCGTGATCGATACGGATGTGATCACGGAGGGGGCGGAACCCCGGTATATCACGGAGAATGAAGATGCAGAGCAGCATAAAGGAGATATTTCGCTGTAAAAACGACGCAGAATATGCCATCTTCCTGGAAGACCATCTGGAGGCCTATCGCAGGGAGGGGGGAGAGCTGTCCGCACCGGATACGGATGCGGCTTATCTGCGTGTACTCATGCATTATCTTTTCCGCATGCGTCCCGCAGCGGAACACAATATCGAGAGCGTGCTGAAGCTCATGGGGGCCAGTTATAAGGAGAAAGGCTACCGGACTCCTTTCTGGGCCATCATACGGGAAGCGGCCATCAAAGCGCCGGAGGACGAGATCTTCTATAACGCACGCCGTCTGGAGCAGGAGCTGGCCAACGAGGATATCGACGAACTCTTCGATTTCATGGAATATGAGCTGCACAAGGACGGTGACGGGGAAGAGGCTCTTTCGGAACTGGGACTGCTGGCGGTCTGCCGGGTACGCTATCAGCAGAACCGGGCGCGGAACATCCGTATGCCCGAAAGGAAAAAGGAAAAGAACCGGAATACGTCTTCGGCCTTCCATACGGCCTGCGAACGTTTTGTACGGGAGTATACACCCCGGCGTATAAAGGAGTATCTTGACCGTTTTGTGCTGGGGCAGGAAGAGAGCAAGGTCCTGCTTTCCACGGCGGTATATAACCATTTCCTGCGTATACTGCATCCGGAGGAGCATCTGCTGAAGACCAATGTGCTGATGATCGGACCTTCCGGCTGCGGCAAGACGGAGCTGATCCGGCGCATCTCGGAGCTGGTGCCTGTGCCTGTGGTGATCACGGATTTTTCGGGTGTGGTGGCCACGCCCTGGAAAGGAAGGAACAAGGAGGAGGCGCTTTTAAACCTCTATCTGAAAGCCGGGAAGGATCAGGAACTCACGGAATGCGGCATAGTCTTCTGTGATGAGTTCGACAAGATCATACCCTCCAAGCTCTATTCCAAAGGAGGGGATATCAACCAGGAACTGCAGGGGCAGCTGCTGGGCATGTTTGAGGGCACGGATATGGATGTGCCCCTGGGAGATAAATCCGGCGGGCAGGAGTGCATCCTGCTGAATACGGATAACATACTTTTCGTATGTGCCGGCGCCTTTGAGGGCCTGGATAAGATCGTAAAGAAGGATTATCTCAAGAGCGGCATCGGCTTTGGCAGCGATGTGGGAGCGGATGAGAACTTTGAGATGACCGGCGTACATTTAAAGACGGAGCATCTGATCGAATACGGCATGAAGCCGGAGCTGGCGGGACGGCTTTCCGCCGTGACTGTGCTGAAGGCCCTGGACCGGGAAATGCTCAAGAGAGTGCTTACGGAGCCGGAGGATTCCATACTTTCCCGTTACGAAACGGAGCTGAAGCTGGAGGACGGGGTGCGCCTGAATGTTACGGATGCCGCCCTGGATGTGATCATCGACCGGGTGATGGAGATGAGCATAGGCGCCAGAGGCTTGAATGCCGTGGTGCGGGATATTCTGGCCGACGTACTCTATGAGGTACCTTCCATGCCGCAGCTGCGCGAGGTGATGATCACCGAAGCCGCTGCACGCCGGGAAGAAAAGGCAGTCTACATCTGACAGGAGAAGGACAGGATGAAGGTAGAAAAAGAGAAGATGGGAAAACTGCAGCTGGCGGTGCTTGTGCGTACCATACTCCCCATGCTGGTCATGGGTGCGCTGATCATCGTGGTATCGATGATCTTTTCCCGCTCCTCTCTGGAGGAAGAGAGTTACCGTTCCCTGGAGGCTGTGGCCAGTTCCGTGGCCGAAGCCTATGAGCTCATGTACCCCGGGGACTACGAGCTGGTCACCGCGGGCAGTCTGGCTTCCCTGTACAAAGGGGAGCAGGAACTGACGGGGGACTTTACCTATATCGATGCCATTTCGCAGAGCAGCGGCATGGATATCACGCTGTTTTACAAGGATGCCCGTATCCTTACCACCCTGAAGGATGAGAACGGGAACCGTTATGTGGGCAGCGGGGTACATCCCGCCATCATGCGGGATATGGAGAACAAGATGAACGTTCTGACATACAGAACGCAGATCGGGGAGGGGCACAGCTATTACGTATGCTATGTGCCGCTCCTGAATTCCGACGGCAGCCTCATCGGTATGGTGGGTACCGCCATCACGGCGGAGGAAGTGCAGAGGGAGACCACCGTGGCCTTCCGGCCCATCTGCATCATCACGATCCTGGGTTTGCTCATCGCCAGCTTCATCAGCATACGCTATACCCGTTCCATTGTTACGGCAGTGGATTCCATTCATGCTTTTCTGTCCCGTATGGTGGCGGGAAAGCTGAGCAACGAGCTTCCCGATGAAGTGACAAAGCGGGGAGACGAGATCGGTGAGATCGGAGGGGATATCGTGCGCATGCAGAATGCGGTGCGGGTCCTGGTGGAATGTGATCCCCTGACTACGCTCTATAACCGGCGTTCCGGTGATGCAAGGCTCAAGAAGATCATGCGAAGCGCCAGAGAAACGGGAGAACCCTTCTGCCTGTGCATAGGCGATATCGACTTTTTCAAGAAGGTGAACGATACCTACGGTCACGATGCCGGTGACGCGGTATTGAAGCATGTTTCCAAGGAACTGAAGGAAACCATGAACGGCCGGGGCTTTGCGGTACGCTGGGGCGGTGAGGAATTCCTGCTGATCTTTGAAGATACGGATCTGATAACGGCAGGAGCCATACTGGAGGATTTCCTGGACCGTATCCGTGCCTCCAAGGTGGTACACGGCGGGCAGACCATAAAGATCACCATGACCATCGGACTTGTGGAAGGAGATCCTTCCCGCAGCGCCGAGGATATGACCAAAGAGGCGGACGGAAAGCTCTACTTCGGAAAAGAACACGGCCGCAACCAGCTGGTGGTCACTCCCGGGGAAGAGCAGCCTTCCTATCGTGAGCTTTTGGCCGAAGAAGAGGAGGAAGAGAACAACTCCACGGTGATCACTTTCTCGGAAGAGATCCTGGATTCCGAAAACCTGATGCAGCTCATGTCGGACCTGGCAGTGGAAGAGCTGGGAGGAGAAGGCGGAAAAGATTAAGACACGGAAAGCATTTTCCGTGTCACTGAGCGGTCGTGGCGGAATGGCAGACGCGCCGGATTTAGGTTCCGGTCCGCAAGGGTGGGGGTTCAAGTCCCCCCGGCCGCAGTAAAGACATCAGGCTGAAAGGAGACAGGCCGGGGTGAGGCAGCCTCTTCAGGGGAAGGGTAAAACGCGATATGCTATAGAACGCGTGGTATGCGTTGCAGGATGCACGATAGTCAATGTTGTGCTCTTTGCTTTGATGCGGCGTTATGAGCTGCCCCTGTATATGGATACCATCGGCACGGTCTTTGTAACCCTTCTGGGCGGAGCTTATCCCGGGATCATGACAGCCGTGGCCAGCAGCTTTCTCTGCAGCCCTTTCTACGAGGATGCCCTCTGTTATTCCCTCATTTCCGTACTGATCGCCATCAGCGTTTCCATTTTCAAGGACAGGGAATACGATAAGCGGAGGATCAACTTTTTCTTCCTTCTTCTCCACATCTCTTTTCTGGGAGGAGCACTGGGGATGATCTTTCAGCTGCTGCTTCTGGGGAAGCCGCAGTTTGACTTTGTGACGGAGGCCGCCGAAAGCCTGGCCGGCGGCAGGGGCATATTCTATTATTTCTATTCTTTGCTTTTTCTGCTTATGATCAATATGGTGGACAAGGGGCTGTGCCTCTTTTGCGCCCTGGTTCCCTATTACCTGATCCCGAAGAACCGGAGGGATAAGCTCTGGGAGAGCAACTGGAAACAGCGGCCTCTCGACCGGAGTGAGATACAGAGCATCAATTCCCGGCTGAAGGGCGGTATTTCCATCCGCAGCCGCATGATGGTCCTTCTGGTCACTGCGGCCCTTGCCATTACCCTGATCTTAAGCTGGGTCAGCTGCAGGCTGTATCTTACCTTTATGCAGGAACAGGCGGAAGAACGTGCGAAGGATACAGGCGCCTTTATCGGAGCCGGCCTCACGGGAGAGGATCTGGAAAGCTTTCTTGCGGAAGGCGGAAGGGCCATGACCTGTCGGAATCCCCGCTATCTGGAGCTGAAGGGGAGGGTCTTCGATCTTTGTGCTTCCGGTGACGAGCTGGAAGCCATCGATATCTTTCTTGTCCGGGATCATAAGGAATATGAGATCCTCAGCAGCAATGAGGATCATTTCAAACAGATGGTGATCGGAAACGAGACCACAGCGGATGAAGAGCTCATCGGGCCCATCGTGGAAGGGAAGAAGGGATCGGAGGGGACGCTGATCAGCTTTGAGGGGCAGAGTTATTACAGCTACCTGAGCAGGATCTGCATCACCGAAGGGGGGTACAGTGCCTTTGCGGAGATCCTGATCCGCTTCCCGGACTATACGGAGATCTATAAACGCTTTGCCATTAACATCCTGCTGGTCTTTTCCGGTTTTCTTCTGCTCATCCTGGCCTTCAGTGTCCGCACCACCGGGCAGTATCTGGTCTTTCCCATCGGCAGCCTGGAGAAGAGCATTTCCGGCTTTATCCGGGGTATGGACGATCAGGAACATCTGGATGAAGGAGTGAAGGAGCTCCGGCGCATCGATATCCGTACCGATGACGAGCTGGAGAAGCTGTATAAGTCCATCTGCGAGATGGCTGTCGGGACCGCAGAGCAGATGCGCAGCATCCGCATGCTGGCCAGGTCCAATGAAAAGATGCAGAGCGGCCTGATCATCACCATGGCAGATATGGTTGAAAACCGGGATTCCGATACGGGTGCGCACATCCAGAAGACCGCGGCCTATGTCCGCATCATCCTTCACGGGCTGAAACGGAAGGGCTATTATGCGGAAAAGCTTACGGATAAGTACATGAATGATGTGGAGATGTCGGCACCTCTTCACGATATCGGCAAGATCAATGTGCCGGATGCGGTGCTCAACAAGCCCGGGAAGCTGACCGAGGAAGAATTCGAGATCATGAAGACCCATACCACGGCGGGAAAGAAGATCCTGGAAAACGCCATCAGTACCGTGGAAGGAGAAAACTACCTGAAGGAAGCCAGGAACATGGCAGCCTATCATCACGAGCGCTGGGACGGAAAAGGCTATCCGGAAGGGCTCCACGGGCAGGTGATCCCTCTTTCCGCCAGAGTGATGGCGGTGGCGGATGTATTTGATGCCCTGTCTTCGCCCCGGGTATACAAACCGGCCTTTCCTCTGGAGAAGGCCCTGGAGATCATCCAGGAGGGTTCGGGAGCCCAGTTTGACCCGAAGTGTGTGGAAGTGTTCATGGAGGCCCTGGCGGAAGTGAAAAAGATACAGAAGAAATATCAGGAGAGCTGATGCGGCAGAGCAGGAGGAAAAAGTACATAAGACGCAGCAGTCTGTGTGGCCCTGTGATAAGGCTGCTGTTCTTCCTTGTGCTGCTCCTTCTCCCGGGAAGTACGGCCTTTCCCGTCAGTGCAGGGGAGGAAGCGCTGCTGCCGGATGCCCGGGAGGAAGAGGAAGTTCATATCGGAGGCGGCTATGCCGTTACGGGGCAGCTTTCCGATGTGGGTTATATGGCGAAGCTCTATGATGCCACCAACGGTCTGCCCACTTCGGAGGCCAACTGTGTTCTGGGAGCCTCCGACGGTTATGTCTGGATCGGCGGCTACAGCGGTATCATCCGCTATGACGGGAACCGTTTTGAAAGGCTTCCCGCAAGTACCGGCCTGACCAACGGCAGAGCCCTTTTTGAGGACAGCAGCGGCCGCATCTGGGTCGGGACCAACGATAACGGCGTGGTGGTGATGGACGGTCCGGAATACATTCACTTCAGCAAAGAAGACGGACTGGGTTCTTCTTCCATACGCTGTTTTGCGGAGGACGCTTCGGGAAATGTCTATATTGCATCCACGGCGGGGGTGTGCCGTGTTGACAGGGACATGAAGCTGCATGCCATAACGGATGAAAGGATACGTAACGAAAGAGTGCTGCGGCTGGTGACGGACGCGGGAGGAACGGTATACGGCCAGACCCGGAACGGTGCGGTATTTTCCCTCTCCGGGGATCTGGTACGCTCCTACTGTGAAAGCGAGGATATGAAGCTGCCGAAGATCACTACGATACTGGCAGATCCGGAAAAGAGCGGAAAGCTGTATTTCGCCACGGAAGGAAAATTCATGTATTACGGCACGCTGGGTATGGATGCCTCCTCCATGCAGAAGATCTCCACGGATCCGCTGGAGGATGTTCACTGGCTTTCCTATGACTGCGGCCGCGTATGGGTCTCTTCCATCACCATGGCCGGCTATCTGGATGAGGATGGACATCTGCGGCGCATACGGGAGCTGCCCATGACGGAAAGCATCGAGATGATGTGCTCCGATTATCAGGGAAACATGTGGTACGCTTCTTCCCGGCAGGGAGTCATGAAGCTGATCTCCAATAATTTCCGGGATTACAGTTCCGCTGCCGGCCTGACGAAAGAGGTGGTCAATACCACCTGTCTGTACAGGGGAAATCTTTATGTGGGAACCGATAACGGTCTGCATATCATTAACGGGAACGGCCGGTCTATCGACAACCGGCTCAGTGCTCTCTTAAGCCATACAAGGATAAGGCATATCTTTGCCGACAGCCGTGACAGGCTCTGGGTCTCCACCTTTACCGGGGATAAGGGCCTGGTCTGCATGGAGGCGGACGGGACGATCCGTTCCTATACGACGGAGGAGGGGATGCCCGATAATGAGGTGCGCTGCTGCTTCGAATCGAAGGACGGATATATGATCGCCGGAACGAACCAGGGAGTCGCTATCGTGGATGAAGGGAAGGTGGTGCGGACCATCGGAGCCGATGAGGGCATGAGCAATACGGTCATCCTTACGGTATGCGAGATGGAAGACGGCAGGATACTCGCCGGGAGCGACGGCGACGGGATCTATGTCATCGACGGGACGGATGTACGGCGTATAGGAACGGAGCAGGGCCTTACCAGTGATGTCATCATGCGGATCCGCAGGGACAAGGCGCGGGATCTGTACTGGATCATCACCTCCAACTCCGTCGAGTATATGAAGGGGGATCAGATCACTGCGGTCAGCAGCTTCCCCTATAACAATAACTTTGACATCCTGGAGGCAAAGAATGACCGTCTGTGGGTCATGTGCTCCCAGGGCCTGTATTCGGTAAAGGGCGAGGAGATGCTTGCGGATGAAGTGACGGATTACCGTCTGTATACCGTGGCCAACGGCCTCACCAGCATACCCATCAGCCATTGCTACTGCGAGATGGATTCCATGGGGAATCTTTATATCGCGGGGCAGTCGGGGGTGTGCAAGGTCAATGTCGAGCATTTCTTTGAAGCCTCCTCCAGGGTCAGGGCCCGGGTGGTCTCCATCCTCTGCGATGAGGAAGAGATCCTGCCCGATGAAAGCGGGACCTATACCATAGCAGCGGATGTGGCCCGTGTGCAGATCACGCCGGCCGTGCTGGATTATACCGTATCCAATCCCACTGTGCGCGTCTTCCTTGAGGGAGCGGACGATCCGGGTATCACCACCGAACAGAGCCGGCTCTCCACCCTGGAATATACGGGCCTGAAATACGGGAATTACACGCTTCATATACAGATCATCGACCGTGGGAGCGGGAAGGCGCTTTCGGACGAGACCTTCAGCATACGCAAAAAGCCCATGTTTTACGAACTGCTCTTTGTCAAGATCCTCATGTTCCTGGTGCTTCTGGCAGCAGGCGGTATCTTTGTCTGGAGGGTGCTGGCGGGGACCATCATCCGGAAGCAGTACAGCGAGATCCGCGAGGCCCGTGAGGAAGCAGACCGTGCAAACATGGCCAAATCCCGCTTTCTTGCCAATATGTCCCATGAGATACGCACCCCCATCAATACCATCATGGGCATGGATGAGATGATCCTCCGTGAAGACGCCACGGATGTTCCCAGGCATTACTTCCTCTCCATGGTCACCTATGCCCTGGATATACGCGGTGCCACGGAGTCCCTGCTGGGCCTCATCAACGACCTGCTGGATATCTCCAAGATCGAATCCGGCAAGATGCATCTGGTGGAGCAGGAATACGACAGCGTGAACATGCTGCGTTCCGTCATCACCATGATAAGGGGACGGGCCGACACCAAGAAGCTCTACTTTGATGTGGAGATCGATGAAGAGCTGCCGAAGCGTCTGTACGGGGATGAGGGAAAGATCAAGCAGATCATCTTGAATCTCCTGACCAATGCGGTGAAGTATACGGATGAAGGCGGCTTTACCTTAAAGTGTGAGGTGAGCAAAAAAACGGAACTTTCCTGTGCCCTGCGCATCTCCGTAAAGGATACGGGTATAGGCGTAAAGCCGGAGGATCTGGACAAGCTCTTTACGGCCTATGAGCGCCTGGATGAGGAAAAGAACAGCGCCATCCAGGGCACCGGCCTGGGACTGGATATATCAAGACAGTTTGCGGAGCTGATGAAGGGAAAACTGTGGTGTGAGAGCGAGTACGGTGAGGGCAGTGAATTCATACTCACCCTGGACCAGAAGATTGTGGACGCGGAGGGGATAGGCGTTTTCCGCGAAGAGGACGACAGCATGTCCAGAGGTCCTTATGTGCCGCAGTTCATCGCACCGGATGCGGATATCCTGGTGGTGGATGACAATCCCATGAACCTTTCGGTGATCAAAGGACTGCTTAAGTCCACGGAAGTTTTTGTCACTACGGCGGAGAGCGGGGAGGAATGCCTGGAGAAGCTTAAGAGCGGGAGCTTTAACGTGGTCTTTCTCGATCATATGATGCCGGGGATGGACGGTATCGAGACCGTGGCAAAGATAAGGGAGAGCTGGCCGGATCTGCCGGTATACGCCCTTACCGCCAATGCCGTTTCCGGCGGTGAGGAGTTTTACCGTTCCAAAGGCTTTGACGGCTATCTGACCAAGCCCATCGACAGCATGGCCCTGGAGCATACCATCATGAAGCATCTGCCGGAGGATATCATGATGAAGCCCTCCGAGGCAGAGGCCGCAGTGGAAGAGAGTGATGTGAGCGAAGAGCTGCACTGGCTCCACGAGGTGGAAGGACTGTCGGTGGAGGAGGGTATACGTCATTCGGGCGGTGTTGCCAGCTTTGTTTCCTCCCTGTATCTTTTCCTGGATACCATGGATGGGATGTACGATACCATTAAAAACGCATATCAGGAAGAGGATATCCGCCTCTATACCGTAAAGGTCCATGCCCTGAAGAGCTCGGCCCGTATCATCGGCGCCATGGAGCTTTCGGCTTTCTGCCAGAAGCTGGAGGATGCCGGAAACCGTGAGGATATGGAACTGATCCGGGAGAATACGGATAAGCTGCTTGCGGATTACGCGGCCTTCCGGGAAAAACTGTCGCGGCTTCCCAAAGAAGGAGATGCGGAGGATAAGCCGGAGATCGCGGAGGATGAGCTTAAGGATGCCTTTGGGGCCCTGCGTGAGCTGATACCCATGATGGATGCGGACGGAGTGGAAATGGTACTGGAGCAGCTGAAGAGCTACAAGCTGCCTGACGGATATGCCGAAAAGACGGCGGAACTGGAGAAAAAACTGAAGGTCTTTGACTGGGATGCCATGGAGGCACTGATCGGATGATGGAGTTTTTGCGTATTCATCAATTGAATATCATGATGGGGCTTTCGAGCATCTGCTTCATCATAGCCGGCTTTGCGGCCCTTACCCGTTCGCTGCCCCGTTCCCGCAGACTGGTCCTGGTGTACTTTGAACTGTCTGCCGGCTTCCTGCTCTTCTTTGACCGCTTTGCATATATATACCGCGGAGACCTGAGCACCCGGGGTTACTGGATGGTACGCATCTCCAACTTCCTGGTGTATTTCCTTACCATCGCCACGGTCCATGCCCTGAACCTCTATATCTCCGGCCTGTGCAAACGGGAGATCGGCCTTAAGAACGTTCCGATGCGCCTTATCCTGGCGGAATATATCGCTGCCGCGGGCTGGATCCTGATCATCATCTCCCAGTTCACCGGTTTTTATTACAGCTTTAATGCCTCCAACGAGTATGAGCGGGGGCCCGGTTTTGTGTGCAGTTACATCTTCCCGCTGGCCATGATCATGCTGCAGTTATCGGTGATCATCCAGTACAGTAAAAAGATGCACCGTCTGATCTTTTTCTCCCTTCTGTTCGCAAGCGGCGTACCCCTTCTGGCTTCGATCCTGCAGATCTACACCTACGGCCTGTCCCTTACGAACATCGCCCTGGTGAGCATGGCGGTGGTGCTGTATCTCTTTGTTATAGCCGAGATGAACGATGCTCTGGAAAAGGCGAGAAAGCGGGAACTGGAGTATCTTAAGGAAGAAACGAAGGCGGGACAGCGGCTCTTCGATCAGACCGTCGAAATGCTCTCCGGCATCATCGATGCAAGGGAGGGGCGTCGCAAAGGTTATTCGGCCAGGGTGGCGGAGTATGCCGCGGAGCTTGCCCGTATGGCCGGCAAGGATGAGCGAAGCTGCGAAGAGATCGCTTATGCCGCTCTGTTGCGGGACGCGGGAGTACTGGAGCTTTCGGAGCTTCCGGAGGCGCCTTTGAAGGAACAGGAGGCGGAGGCTTCCAGAGCACTTCAGGGAGGAGAACGTCTGGCTGCCATCACGGAGCTGCCCCTTTTGTGTGAAGGGGCCAGGTCCTATCATGAAAGATACGACGGGAGGGGCTTCCCTCAGGGACTGAAGGGGGAGGAGATCCCCGAAACGGCACGCATCATCGCCGTTGCGGAGGCCTACACAAATATGACATCCAGGGTTAAGGACCGGGATGTGCTGCCCCAGGCTACGGTGAGGGAAGAATTCATCCGCGAAGCCGGGATCATCTTTGATCCGGAATATGCCCGGCTCATGGTGAGTTTCATAGACAAGGATCAGGACTATCTGCTAAAGGAACCCGTGGAAGATGAGGAGACGGCGGGGACCGATCTGACCCAGCAGAGCGAGATGCACTTCGGGGAGTACAAGGAGCAGATCTCCGACGGCATACAGCTGGGTTCCCGTATCATGCGTATGAGTCTGGATGTGAAAGCGGATCCGGATCACGATCCGAGGATCTCCATCCCCACCATCATCCTTTACGATTCCTATGACGCCTGTGTGCATAAGGATGAGGCCAACATCCGTGTACTGAACTATCTGGAGTACGGCGAGATCTGGCTGGACGGGCATTCCGTGAACACCGGGGCCCGGGCCATAAGGACGGATAATGCAAATACGGGGGAAGAGGCGGCTTCTTCGGAGCATTACGAGATCGAAGCCATGAAATACAGGGATCACGTGCGCATTATGATAAGGAATGCCGGAACTCTGGCGGATGTGATCGTTGCCCTTCCGGATCCCATACGCTACGCCTACATCGCCTTTACCGGCGAGCACTGCCGCATCCGTAACGTTAAAGTGGACATGGAGGGGGAAGAGATCGGCGCCGATCATATCCCCAGGATCGCGGAGGAGGTAAACTATATCGACCGTATCGAAGGGGATCTGCCCAACGTGGCGGTGGAAGGTTACCGGAGCGCATATACCGAACCGGTTCCGGTCCACGACGGATTGCGGGTGGACTTCCGCAGCGTGAGCCTGCCTACGGCCCATCTGGTATGGCATTGTGCCTTTGTGCTGCTCTTTACTTCGGATAACGGGCTGACGGATGGGCCGAATTACCGTGAGCTGGCCTGCATACGTCTGGACGGGGAGGATGCCAGTAACAAAGAGGTGGCGATCAACGAAGTAAGCGTCCGGCGGGGCGAGGAATTCGGCGGCTGGGACCTTTGGAAAGAGCGGAACCGCAAAGGCTTTGAATGTGAGATCACTTTCCGGAGAAGAAGGAATAAGATCAGCTTCAGCACCGAAAATGCCGGCGTGAGCCTTAAGAATGTGACTACACTGCCGGAAGGGATCAGAGAGGTGTTCGTCTGTATCACCGGGGATCAGTGCGCACTGACGGATATACGGATCATGTAAGTCAGCTCTTTACGATGTTCTTTGCCCAGATGCCGCTGCGCACCATGCCCAGGCCGATGGCACATTTGATGGTTTCCAGTCCGTTGACGATGCCGATCATAAGCACCACGCTTATGTCGGTGAAACGGCTGATGATGAATGCCGCAGGTACCGCGATGAGCCAGGTATAGAAGCAGTCGAAGATAAAGGTGATCAGGGTATTGCCGCCGGAACGTATGGTGAAATAGCTGGCATGGGTGCAGGCAAAGGCCGGCATCAGCAGGCCCGAGATC
Organism: Lachnospiraceae bacterium; assembly: GCA_017552715.1. Classification (GTDB taxonomy): domain Bacteria; phylum Bacillota; class Clostridia; order Lachnospirales; family Lachnospiraceae; genus NK4A136. The sequence continues at coordinate 7,277 of JAFZOW010000129.1, read as the reverse complement.
AGGATCAGCAGCGTGGCCATGTGCCTGATCTCGTCACTGGTCTTATAGAGCAGCGGAAAGAAAGGCGCAGCCAGCATCATCAGCAGGCCGAAGAAGGCTCCGCAGGCAACGGAGAAAGCGATCATCTTCCGGGCATCGTCCCGGGCTTTTTTTATGTTCCCACTGCCCAGGATCTGTCCCAGCAGGATGCCTACGGCATCTCCCATGGCCAGGAAGGATACCCCCATCAGGTTCCATAAGGTGCTCTGGATATTGATGGCAGCCACCGCATCCAGGCTGCGGTAGGAAAAGCACTGGGTCAGGAAAGCCTGCCCGAGGGCCCAGAGGGATTCGTTGGCCATAAGGGGCAGGGATTTTAAGGCAAACTTCTTCGCCAGGCGGAAAGGTACCCGGAAGTTCTTAAAGGCGCCGACGATGAAGGGATGTTCCTTACTGTGGCTTGCGGTATAGATGATGAGCACCGCCAGCTCCACAAAACGGGAAAATACCGTGGCGATGGCGGCACCGGCAGCCCCCAGGGCCGGCAGGCCGAAAAGTCCGTAGATCAGCAGGGCATTGCCGCAGAGGTTCACGAATATGGCGATCAGGGATGCGATCATGGGCACCCGGGTCTGACCCGTTTCGCGCAGGGTTCCGGCCCAGGCGTTGGTAAGGCCCACGGGGATCAGACCGATCAGCATGATCTCGGTATAGATGATGCCGATGCGCAGGGTCTCCTGGGCATCGCTCACTTCGCCTTCGCCCTTCAGGAAGAGTTCGATCAGCGGCTCCCGGAAGATGAAAAGGATGGCGACGGCCACGAGGGTCAGAAAAGTATTGGCCAGCAGCTTGAAGCGGAAGCTGACGCGTACCCCTTCCGTGTCGTTGCAGCCGTGATACTGGGCCGTAAAGATCCCCACCCCGGCGGAGGCGCCGAAGATCAGCAGGTAGTATACGAACATGATCTGGTTGGCGATGGCCACCCCCGAGAGGGCATTGGTCCCCACCCGTCCGATCATCAGATTGTCCAGGAGATTCACAAAGTTCGAGATCCCGTTCTGGATCATGATGGGCACGGCCACCGCCAGCAGTGTGCTGTAGAATGCCTTATTTCCTATATATTTGTTTTCTCTTATGCTCAGTTTACCCATAGTTCCCCCATTCTACCATTTACGCCGGGGAAGTCAAGCCGTTCTTTGTTTTACTTCCTCTTCCGCATATGGTAGAATCGACAGAGGGGCTCGGAAGCGGAGAGCTTCGGGCTTTGGCAAAGGAGGCATAGGATCCCATGGAAAGATATCTGCATCGGGTAAACTATTATGAGACGGACAGGATGGGGATCACCCATCATTCGAATTATATACGCTGGATGGAAGAGGCGCGTGTCGATTACCTGAAGCGTATCGGCTGGGGCTATGAAAAGCTGGAGGAAGAAGGCATCGTGTCGCCGGTCATACACCTGGAGTGCGACTACAGGCTGAGCACCACCTTCCCGGAGGAGGTTTACATCGAAGTGACGGTGGAGGAATTCAGCGGCGTAAAGCTGAAGCTGCGCTACCGCATGTACAACGAGGAAGGGAAGACGGTCTTTGAGGCCGTATCCGAGCACGGCTTTCTGGATGAGAAGGGCAGGGTGCTGCGCCTTAAGAACCGCTGCCCGGAATTTTGCGAGCTGCTTACCGGGCTGGCGGAGGAAGACAGGCAGTAAAAGCCCGTCGCCATCATATGGGTCTTTTTCTCTTTTCTTTTCAATAAAGCCATGATATAATATATGCCGCTGAGTTTATCGCGGAGGCGTTTTTCAGATGAAACAGTGGCTTATAAAAGCGATAGCACTGGTCCTGGGGCTGGCTTTCCTGGCGGCTTTCCCCGTGCATGCCACGGAGGAAGGTGCAGCGGAGGAGACGGCAGCGGAAGAGAGCGCCGAAGAAGCGGATGACGAAAGCGCCGGGGATGCGGAAGAGAGCGGGGACGACGGGGAAGATGCCGAGGCAGAAGGCGCCGACACCGAAGAAGAGGAAGAAGAGGAAGAAGAACCCGATCCGCTGCCCATGCAGGGCGAGACCGTGCAGCTGGGGGACCGGCTCATCCCGCTGAATGCCGTAAAGATAGACCTTTCCGGCATGAACTTAAGCCAATATGACATGAACGCGGTCTTTGACCGTATGCCCAATCTGAAGAAAGCAACCCTCATCGGCTGCGGCCTGAGCAATGACGGCTATGCGGCCCTTCAGGATGCCCATCCGGGCATACGCATGATCTGGGAGATCAAATACGCCACCCGCAAGCTGCGTACCGACGCGGTGGGCTGGTCCACCTTCCGGGGCATGCACGGGCCCATGGATCTTCCCATGACGGATGCGGATACGAAGTACCTTAAGTACTGTAAGGATCTGATCATCGTGGATCTGGGCCACAATTATATCCGGGACATCAGCTTTGTGCAGTACATGCCCAATCTGCAGCTCTTTATCGCTGTGGATAACGGCGGCCTCTGGGATCTGTCCATGCTGAAGTACTGCCCGCAGCTGCGTTATATCGAGATATTCGTGAACCGGGTCAGCGACCTGAGCGTGTTTAAATATATGCACCAGCTGGAGGATGTGAACATCAGCTATAATCCCATCCGCAGCAACGAATACCTGAAGGATTTCCCGCAGCTGAAAAAACTGTGGCTGGAGGCCACGGGCATTCCCGGGAATCAGGTGGCGGAGCTGAGGGAAATCTACCCCGATGCCATGATCGTGAACGTGGGCAGCGGCTCGGTGGATCAGGGCTGGAGAGCGGGCCCGCGCTACGCGGCCATGCGGGATCTGGTCTGGAAGAATGTCCCCAACGACATCTATCACTGAACAGGGTATCAATTAATCACATTTATATAAAGGAGAAACAACATGAATCTTTCACCTCTTCAGAAAGCACGTTACGAGTACAAGCCCAAGCTTCCCGGGATGCTGCGGGGCGGCATTTCCGAGATCTGCGTCAAAGACGGTGCCGCTACCGAGAGCGTAGCCGACCAGGACAAGATCAAGGCTCTCTTCCCCAATACTTACGGGAAGAACGAGATCACCTTCCAGAAGGGTGCCAACACCTCCGCTGCCAAGAAGCAGGTCGTGGGTGTGATCCTTTCCGGCGGACAGGCTCCCGGCGGACACAACGTGGTCTGCGGCCTGTATGACGCCATCAAGGCTACGGATAAGAACAATGTGCTGCTTGGTTTCAAGGGCGGCCCCAGCGGTCTCATCGATGATGACTTCATCGAGTTCGACGATGCCTTCATCGACCGGTACCGTAACACCGGCGGTTTCGATATCATCGGTTCCGGCCGTACCAAGCTGGAGACCGAGGATCAGTTCAAGATCGTGACCGAAGTGGCGAAGAAGCACGGCCTTACCGCCATCGTCATCATCGGCGGCGACGATTCCAACACCAACGCCGCAGTTCTGGCCGAGTACATGGCTGCCAACAACACCGGCGTACAGGTCATCGGCTGCCCCAAGACCATTGACGGCGACCTGAAGAACGAGGATATCGAGGCTTCCTTCGGTTTCGATACCGCTACCAAGACCTATTCCGAGCTTATCGGAAATATCGAGCGCGATGCCAATTCCGCCAAGAAGTACTGGCACTTCATCAAGGTGATGGGCCGCAGTGCTTCCCACGTGGCACTGGAGTGTGCTCTGGAGACCCAGCCCAACATCTGCCTCATCGGTGAGGAAGTGGCAGCCAAGAAGATGTCCCTTTCCGCCATCGCCGATTATATCGCCGATTCCGTAGAGAAGCGCGGCAATGCGGGAAAGAACTTCGGTGTGGCCATCATCCCCGAGGGTATCGTGGAATTCGTTCCCGAGTTCTCCAAGCTCATCGCCGAGATCAACGAGCTGCTGGCCGGCAAGAAGACCGAGGAGTTCAATGCTCTTCCCGACTGGGCTGCAAAATATGACTACATCAAGAAGGGCCTTTCCGCCGAGAGCTTTGCCGTATTCGACATCCTGCCCCAGTTCGTACAGCAGCAGCTGTTCCTGGAGCGCGATCCTCACGGCAATGTGCAGGTTTCCCTTATCGAGAGCGAGAAGCTCTTCTCCGCTCTGGTGGCTGACCGCCTGAAAGCCCGCGGCTACAAGGGCAAGTTCTCCGCACAGCATCACTTCTTCGGTTACGAAGGCCGCTGCGCGTTCCCTTCGAACTTTGATGCGGATTACTGCTACTCCCTGGGCTACAATGCCTTCATGCTGATCCAGTACGGTTACACCGGATATCTCTCCAAGGTATCCAATCTGTCCAAGCCCGCCGAAGAGTGGGTAGCCGGCGGTATGCCCATCACCAAGATGATGAACATGGAGCGCCGCAACGGTGAGGACAAGCCTGTTATCCGCAAGGCTCTGGTGGAGCTGGACGGCAAGCCCTTCAAGTTCTTTGAGGCACATCGTGAAGAGTGGGCCGTGGAGACCGCCTTCACCTATCCCGGTGCCATCCAGTACTACGGACCTTCGGAGGTCTGCGACCTGACCACCCGTACTCTGGCTCTGGAAAAAGGCTGAGTATAAACGATAATATGTAACAACGGGGAGCGGGGAGACCCGCTCCCTTTTTTTGTGAAAGTGATAGCGGATGAAAAACCTCCGGGAGGGCGGAAACATACAGCGAAACACCGCAAGGCACTTGATTTTTTGTGCAAAAGTGCTACAATAAAACGGATAATACAGTAAGAGCAGTAAATGTCGGAACCTGATATTTACGATTTTGATAAATACCCGGAAAGGAGGGCGAAGATATGGCAGAAGTGAATGGGATCGGAGCAGTAGGCGCAGGTGCAGGGATCAGTCCTGCGGCAGCAGCAGTCAATACCAGACCGCAGCGGGTACAGCAGTCGCCGGATACCACCAAAGCCGCGGAGCAGAGCCGTGAGCAGGCTTCTGCAAAGGAAGCCGGCGAGAAGCGGAAAGAGCGCCTGGAAGATGTGATCGCTACCTCAAAGGACGGGGATACGGTACAGGCTACGAAAACAGCCATTGAACAGCTGAAGGAAGATGAAGAAGAAGGACGTGTGGTGCCCAAGGACAGCCTGATGGCTGCAAAGGAGACCACCGCTGCCATCAATCCCGCCAAAGAACGGATCGAGGAAGAGCAGAAAGAAAAGGAAGAGAAAGAAGAGGAAGAGGAAGAGCAGCAGCAGATCACCTCTTTTGCGGGCTATACCGATGCACAGCTGAAGCAGCTCTATGTAAAGGGCGACATCTCCAAGCAGGATTACGATAAAGAGATCGAATCCCGCGAGGAAGAGCGTACTCAGCAGGGCGAGAAGGCTGAGGCATTCCAGAAAGAGGAGGCTCAGAATATCGCCGACATGAACGAGAATGAACGGGACGAGCAGAAGATGAAGAACCTGGGCTCACCCGATTCATCGGATGCACCGGATGCCATGATGCGTGCGCGTATCCTCCAGAGTCTGGACGCTAACGCAATATTCAATCAGGATCAGAACTGAGAGTGTATATAAGGGGCCGCCTCTGCAGAGGGGCGGCTCTTATCATGTAAAAAACAAAAAGGAAGGTAAAGAGAAATGAGTGAAAGTACTAAGAAGAGCGGAGGCTGGCGCGAGAACAAATGGGTCCGGGCAGCCATTCCGGCACTGCTGCTGCACTGCAGCATCGGTACCGTGTACTGCTGGAGTCTTTTCAGCCAGGAGATCGCAGACTACATCGGCTTTTCCAAAGGAGCCACGGAATGGGCCTTCTCCTTCGCCATCTTCTTTCTGGGCATGAGTGCCGCATTCCTGGGCAACATCGTGGAAAAGGATATCCACAAATCCTCACTGATCGCCACCATCTGCTTCGCAACGGGTATGGCCCTTACAGGCTTCTTTATCTGGTGGGGCGGAAACAATAAGGGCAATGTACTTGCACTTATCGGTATCTATGTCAGCTACGGTTTTATCATGGGCGTAGGCCTGGGCACCGGTTATCTTTCTCCCGTAAAGACCCTGATGCTCTGGTTCCAGGATCGTAAGGGTCTGGCCACCGGTCTGGCGGTTGCAGGCTTCGGTGCAGCCAAGGCTATCGCAAGCCCCATCATGACCGCCATGCAGACCAAGCTCAGCGGCATGGTCCCCGATCCCGCAGATCCCTCCAAGATGATCTCGGACGGCACCGGAACCTACAAGATGTTCCTGATCCTTGCGGTTGTATATTTCGTGATGATGTTCGTCGGACATCTCCTTCTTGCCAAGCCTGCCGGCTGGCATGAGCCTCAGGGCAAGGGTGAAAAGCCCAGCATCATCGCTACCCTCAAGACCAAGCCCATCACCAACTACATCGGGATCTGGCTTATGTTCTACATCAACATCACCTGCGGTCTGGCTCTGATCAGCCAGGAGAAGATGATCTTCAAGTGCCTGGGCTTTGCGGCCAGCGCCGGTATGCTTTCCACCATCTCCGCCATCTTTAACGCAGGCGGACGTCTGGGCTTCTCTTCCTGGGCCGATACCATGAAGGACCGCAACACGATCTACAAGCTGATCTTTGTGCTGTCCATCGCCTTTACCGCACTGGTGATGCTCACCAACGGCATTAAGACGGGGGCTTCCTCCATGGGTCTTGCGATCCTGGTGCTGGCCCTGATCTACATCGTAAACGCAGGCTACGGCGGCGGTTTTTCCAACGTGCCCACGCTGCTTTCCGACCATTACGGCATGGGAAGCATCTCGGCCATCCACGGCATCACCCTTTCCGCATGGGCTTTCGCAGGCCTTACCGGAAACCAGGTAGCCAGCTGGATCGTTAAGAATTTCGGAAGCGAAGAGACCATCACCTACCTCGAGAACGGTGTGGAGCACACGGCCAAGGTGAACCCCACGGGTTACCAGAACGTGCTGATCTTCACCATCGTCCTCTACATCATCGCACTGCTCTGCTGCCTGCTGCTGGTGAAACCTACCGACAAGGCACTGGAAGCCAAGAAGGCCAAGAAGTAAATCAAAGGAATTGTAAAGGGCGCCGACCGGCGCCCTTTTTTGAGTTTGCGCGCCATGGGCGCGCTCTAACGGGTGAAAGTCCCGAGTACGCGTAGGCAACGACGAAGTACATAGCTGAACAGCAAGGGTGTCCATCGCGAGGTGGAATCTGAAGGAAGCTGTAAGCAAACCCTTGGCCTGACGAACAGGAACCACATATAAGGCTGGGAAATACGGATAAGTCGGCTCAAAGCGATGAAGTCCAAAAGTTGCTGGAAGTACCAGTAAATGTGGCAGGTAGATGAGGGGAAAGAGTGCGCACCTTAAGCGTGGAGATCTCACAGGC
>JAFZOW010000128.1 GCA_017552715.1 Lachnospiraceae bacterium | reverse complement strand
GATATCCTCCGATTTTATTATTTTTCTATCGCGGGGAAGCACAGCACTGCTCTGAAGAAGTCTCCGTCGATGAATATCCTCAGCTCTCCTCCCTGGAGCTGCGCAAGGCTTTTCGCTATCGCCAGCCCCAGCCCGTTGCCTTCCGTGCTGCGGGACACATCCCCCCGGGTGAAGCGTTCCATCAGCTCCTCTTCCGTCATGTCCAGTTTATCCCGGGAGGTATTTTTGAAGGTTATGACAGCGTTGCCTTTTACCTGCTCCAGGCTCAGGTATACCCGGGTGCCTTTCTGTGCATATTTCACTATGTTGTTCATCAGATTGTCGAAGATCCTCCACATGCGCCTTCCGTCCGCCATTATCCTGATGTCCTGCTCGGGAAGCTTCGTGATCAGTTCAAGATCCGCTTCCCTAAGTCTGTCCTCATATTCTCCCGCGGCCTGGGAAATGAACATGGAGGCGCTGCATTCCGACAGTTCCACATCCAGGTTCCCGGTGGAGGCCTTCGATGCCTCCACCAGATCGTCCAGGAGCCTTCTGAGTCTCTCCGACTGCTTAACGAGCACCTGGGCGTAATGGTTTACGGTCTCGCTTTCATGCTTTTCCCTGCCGATCAGGGAAGCGTAGCTGATTATGGAAGTCAGGGGAGTTTTTATGTCATGGGAGACGTTTGTGATCAGTTCCGTCTTCATCCGTTCGCTCCTGAGACGCTCCTCCACCGCGATGCCCATGCCCTTTGCGATGCTGTTCAGATCCTCTGAGTGTTCCTTCAGATCCCAGATCATGCCCTTCGTGTCCGTCACATAGGAAAGATCACCCCCCGCCAGGGCTGCGCCCGCGGCTTTGAGTTTTTTCATGCTAACGGCCATGTACATCACCGCACAGCTCACAAGGATCTTTTCGAAGGCGAACGCCAGTATCATCAGATCCATGTCCCATCTGAAAACCACGATCAGTGAGAGCTCCGCGGCGCTGAGCACGATCATTGCCAGAAGGCTCTTCCAGACCAGCGGTACGCTGCCCAGGAGCGCTGCCATTACCGAGAAGGCTTTTCTCAGTGCCGATATCATTTTACTCACGCCCCTGAGGGCCAGGGACATGAGCCTGAAGACGAGGCTGCCTCTGATGAGATCCCCCTGTTTGATGCGGACCGCGGCCCCCATTAAGAGACCCAGTGCCGCGCACGCTCCGAGGATGCCGATGAGCGCCAAGATGATGATCTCCGCGAAGGGTTCCAGGTTTGCCATATCGGCAAGCATTACAGCGCCGAATACCGCGGCTCCCCAGAAAACCGCAAGAAGATCGAAGGGGATCTTCGAAAAGGGACCCGGCGAGAGTTCCTCCCGATCCGGTACATGCCCGGCGGCTTTCATCAGCTCTGCGAAGGAGATGACGGCAAAAGCCAGCGACAGGATGATTACGGCATATACAGCGTATCTCATGACAAATCCCAGATGCAGGAGCCTTAGAAAAAGAGCGTATCTGAATCCGAAGTCTGTGATCTTCATCATTACAGTCCAGACTTCCTCATAATCCGAGTGGCCGCTGTCGTAGAGCACGTCCATTACCGCTCCGTCCCCGTCCCGAAGGATTGCGTAGGTGAAGCTGTAGTTCCATTCCGAGGAGAGGGGAGCCTCCTTCGTGCCGTCCACATGCTTCAGCTCACCGTCCAGAACCTCGAATTCATATGTGAGATCATCGTCTTCGTAAACAGGATTCCCG
>JAFZOW010000001.1 GCA_017552715.1 Lachnospiraceae bacterium | reverse complement strand
TTCTCGGAAGGGGATACGCTGCGCCTTAAGGGGATTGTGGTCAACAGCCACAGGCCTCTGCAATTCTCTCTCCTTCGTCTCCTTCTGATGCTGATCATCCCGGCACTGGCTTATCTGCTGCGTAGGGGGTCGCGCTTCCGGCAGGAGGAGCTCTCCTATCCATGCCGCCGGGCCGATCTGGCAGCGCTGATCCTGGGGCTCATACTCCTGCTGCCCTCTGTCGTGCTGACCGTAGCCAATGAAAATGCATGGGAAAATGAGTATTTCCGTCCCTACCAGCAATTGAGCGAAGCTTTTGCGGCCGGGCAGCTTTCCCTTGTGGAAACTCCGCCGGCGGCTCTTGCGGAGCTGGAAAATCCCTATGACTTTACGGCCCGGACGGCTGCCGGGCTTCAGATGGATACGGATTATCTCTGGGATACGGCCTGGTACCGGGGAAAATACTATGTATATTTCGGTGTGATCCCCTGCCTGCTCTTTTACTTCCCTTATTATCTCCTTCTGGGGAAGCATCTGAGCGATGCGGCAATGGTCATCTTCTGTGCGGTCTTTTGCTACAGCGGGATCTGGCTGTGCCTGCGGGAATACCTGATCCGTAAGGAAAAGAAGCTTCCGGCGGGAGTCCCGCTCATCCTTACGGCCCTGGTGTATCTGGGGAGCGGGATGATGACGGATCTGGGGGCACCCAATGCCCATAATATTCCCAGGGATCTGGGGCTGGTCCTTATCCTCTGGGGGCTGTTTTTGTGGCAGCGCAGTCTTAGCGCCGGGGGAAAGAAGAGGGGAGCGCTGCTTGCGGCGGGAAGCCTGCTCATGGCTCTGGCGGTGGGCTGCCGTCCCAATCTGGCACTTTATTCTTTCCTGGCTCTGCCTCTCTTTTATAAAGCCTGGAAAGAAGCGGGTGGGCTGCGGAAGAAAGAAGGACTGAGCCTCCTCGGAGAGCTGCTCCTTCCTTATGTTCCGGTGGCGCTGGGGCTCATGATCTACAATGCTCTCCGTTTTGGCTCTCCCTTTGACTTCGGCATGTCCTATAATCTGACGGTGCGGGATTATTCGCATAATAATGTTTTTTCCGACCGCATCGCGGTGGGGATCTGGGAGTATCTTTTCCGGCCTGCGCAGACGGAGCCGCAGTTTCCTTTTCTGGGGGATGTGGGCTTTGCAAAGCTGAACCCGCTGGGACAGGGGAGCTTCTACTACACTGCGGGTTACGGGGGGCTTTTCGCCTGCAATATCCTGATGTTCTTCCTGCCCGGGCTTTGTACAGGAAATAAGAAGAACGGGGAGGGATTGTGGCTTCTGGGGCTTTCGTTTGTCAATATGATCGCCAATATCTGCCTGGGCGGGGTGGCCTATCATTACAGAGTGGATTTCGCCGCGGAAATGCTGCTGGCGGCTGCCATCGGAGCCCTGGAGATACACGGGGAGTGCGGGAAAAAGGGGAAGGAAGTGACGGAGAGCATACTGCTCCTGGCCCTGGCCCTTTCCTGGCTCTATCATATACGTTTTGCCTGGACGGGAGGGCTGGCAGAGGGAAATACGGAGCTTTATTACCGGCTTTTTTATGCCATGAGGATATGAAACGGCGTTTTGCGATGAACAAAAAAAAATAAGACATGAGTAAGATTGCATGATGGGAAAATAGGTGGTAGACTAAGCTCATCATAAAACAAGGGTTGCGGGAAGACATTCCCCGATCAAAACAAAAAGGAGGAAAGACAAAATGAAGAACAACAAAGGTTTCTCTCTCGTTGAGCTGATCATCGTTATCGCCATCATGGCGATCCTGGTAGGCGTTATGGCTCCCCAGCTGATCCGCTACATTGAGAAGGCAAAGGTTTCCAACGACACGCAGGTTGTGGATGCTATCCATACCGCAATGCTGACCGCTATGATGGATCCTTCCGTTATCGCAGGCGACAGCGCTACTCTGGCCGGCCTGAGCACCACGGGTGCAGCAATCACCACCACCGGTACCGGCGCAGGCTCCTTCTGGGGTGAAGTTGCAGATACCATGGGTGCTGGCCCTACCGGCACGATCAGTCCGAACCTGAAGTCCTTTGGTGCTACTCTTACCGGCATCAGCTACAAGACCTACAGCAACGGCAATGCAGTTTCTGTTTGGATCGCTGGTACTGACTCCACCGGTAACAAGACTGCTACCAACCCTGACATCCTGGTTTACTAAGTTGAACTGAAAGTCGGATTCAAAGGCCTCCGCTTCGGCGGAGGTCTTTTTTTGTGCCATGTGGGGTCAGCTGAACGCTGGGCCTGCACTCTGCCTTATTATCCTGTTTACTCTGTCCATACGGACCAGACTGAAATATCTCATAAGACGGCCCGGGTATGCGCAGCTTAAAAAAGCTGATGTGCGGGATCGTGTGGAGACTTTCGTCTGCCTGCTGAAAGGACAGGAGGCACTTCATCCGGTGCGCATTCATCCTGGACAAAATGAAGCCGCAGAGTTACGGCAGGGTACAGCCGGGATAAAACGGGTATAGGGGGAGGGGATTTAAGGCTCACTGTATTAAGTGGGAAAAAGCGGGAAAGAACAAGAGGAGCTCTGCAGCTACACAGATCATGCGCTGCGGAGGGGCTTTCTGATCGCGGCTATGGCGGTAAGAAGGAGCATTGCCAGAGAGAGTAGGCTGATCATGGCTCCGGCACTGCGGCCGGCGGGAACATAGCGTAATTCCACCTCATGCTCCCCGGGACTGAGGCGTAGGGCGAGAAAGGCTCCGTCCAGGGTGGAGATGAGCTCTGCCCTGCTGCCGTCTATGCTGGCCTGCCAGTCCTTATCATAAGGGATGCTGGTAAACAGTATGGGGGCTTCTTCGCTGGCCGTGACGCGGCCCCGGAGGAGCTCTCCTTTATTTTCACTCAACTTAAGGGGATGCTCCGACAGGGTTTCGTAAACAGCCTTAAGCTGTGAGGCATCGTAGCGGACAAAATATACCGCATCGCAATAATCCCCTTTCCCGTCTTTCAGAAGGATCCCCGCATAGCGCCGGCCGGAGGGCTGGCCGTCAAAAGGAATGCCCCTGAGGATGCAGGAATTGTCTATGTCCGGAGTCTCCCGGAGACCCAGCTCGGCTCCGATGACAAAGGCGGAATCTGTTCTGGCTTCCGGGTTCCTGCGGTAGAAACAGGCATAGAAGTCATCCTGATCGGAATTGTCCGCGCCGAAGAAAAGTGTAGCCTCCGGAACGGAAGGGATCATGGGCTCAAAGACGATGGGGCCGTTCGTGTCGAGGATCTTTATATTGCTGTTGTCCGGGATCAGTTCCTCTTCCGGGATCTCACGATAGAGGGGATAGCTTTTACCGCTCATGCAGCGCAGCAGCTCCTCCTGGTTTTCAAAAGGGTTGTCGCCGGGGGTATACTGCAGTATGTCTTCCCTCACCATGTAAGCCGGCGGAAGGGCGTAGTCGGCTTTACTGATCCCGGCAGGCTCATTGCTTTCTGTCGGGAGGGTGACGGTATATTTCATCCCCAGGAGCAGGTAAGCCAGAGGGGTATAGCCATGCTCCATGATGGCACGGTTTACGGCGGAGATCCCCAGACCATGGAGGGCATTCCGGAGGGCATAGGAATCGGAGGTGGAGAAGGTGTTGAAACCGGCGTATCCGAAGAGGGAAGGAGCATTGTGGCTGAGCTCGCCGTTCACGGCGATACGGTAGCTTCCGCTGTCCGCTTCTTTGATCTGTGAAACGGCAGCACTTTCCGAGCCGGCCCAGCGGAGATATTCACTCTCCGAGGTGGGGGCTTCCTGTCCTGCACGGGCACAGATCACGGCATTCAGGGAAAGCTCGCCCATGATCAGTATGAGGCTGAATAAGGGGACAAGCCGCTTCCTTAAGGTAAAGAGCGTGGCCCAGAGGAGGAGGAAGGCCGCATTGTATGTAAAGTCATCGGCAGAGAGAGCGCGGTTGCCGGGGCGGATATACTGAACCCAGAGGATCCGCATCAGGGAACAGAAGACGATCAGCCCCAGGGTATAGACCCACAGGGCCCGGGGGGAGATCACGGATACTCCCTCAGCTTCCCCGGACCTGCGGCAGGCCAGGGCGCAGAGCAGGAAGCTGATGCAGAAGCTGAAACGGAAAAGATACCAGTTGGGTGTATCGAAGGCGTGCCAGAAGATAAAGAGCGGGGACCAGAGCAGGCTCACAAAAAGGAGCAGCAGCAGGATACCCGCCAGCAGGCGTTCCTTTTTGGAAAAACGCCGGTCAGTGAAATAGAAAGGCACCAGGAGCAGGACGGGCAGTCCGCAGTACATAAGAGGGGTCTGGTTGTCCATATCCGGCATGACACCGGCGAAAAAGCCCGTGACCAGATCAAATAAGGTGGCACTCACCCCTTCGAAGGCGATATTGTCCGCGGCCATATGGGAAAGGAGGTAAAGGGCTGCCGGTAAAAGGACCGCTGCGGACAGACCCGCTGCCAGCAGGATCGAAAGGAAAAAGCGCAGGCACTGCCGGAGTATGAAGCGCGGACGGCCCTCCCGGGGGCATCTCAGGATCAGCAGAGCGGCAAAGAGCAGGGCCACAAAGATCCCGGCCATATAAGATAGGTAGAAATTCGTCAGGAAGATATAGGCCCAGCAGAGGCTGTGGAGAGCGAAATGCCGGCCCTCCATAAGGCGGAAGAGCAGAAAAACCGCCAGGGGCAGCATATAGAGCGTGTCAAGCCATACCATGTTGAAGTAAAAGGAAACGGAAAAGCCGTTGAAGGCATAGCAGAGGGAAAAGAGCAGCGCATACAGATCCCGGCGTTTCAGTATCTTTTCGGCAAAAAAGGCAAAGGCGGCAGCGGCGCAGGCAAACTTCAGGCCTATGATCACGGCTGTCATGGCCGGGAGCGGGACGGCTTCGATCAGATAGAGCAGGTTAAAGGGGCTTAAGCAGTAGTAGGCGTGGGTCAGTACCGTGCCGGAGCCCAGGTAGACGGAAAAGCTGTACCAGAAGCTCTCGTCACCTTTCAGGAAGCGCAGGAAAAGGGATATGAAATCGATATACTGGGACTGCAGATCCCCGCGGAGGATGGTGTTGTTGCCGAAGCCCAGTACATCATAGCCTGCCAGAAAGATCAGCCAGACCGGCAGGGCCAGAAGGAATGCTGCCAGAGGCCTGGGGATATCCTTAAGCTTCTTCATCTGCTGTCGGCTCCTTTTTTTTCGCAGGTTTTTCAGAGGCTTTCCGGCCTTTCAGGTACAGAAGGAGCAAAAGTATGGCACAGACTACGCTGATCAGTTTCCCCGGGCCGGAGAGAGGGGCGACATAGCGCAGTTCCACTTCATGGGTGCCGGGCATAAGGACTGTGGAAAGGAAGCTGCTGTTCACAGTGGCTCCCAGAGGGAAAGGAGAACCATCCACGGAAAGCTTCCAGCCTTTATCATAGGGTATGGTGGTAAAGAGGATGGGCTTGTCTTCTGTGACGCTGACCGTCCCGCAGATATAGCCGTCATGCCATTCGCTGATGCTGAGAGGGCTTTCGTTCAGTTCCTGCCAGACAGCCGGCAGCTCTGCGGGGTCGTACTGTACAAAAGATGAATAAGGGATGCTGAGGTCCATGTCCCCCCCGTTCTGAAAACTGATCCGCAGGCCGGGCAGGCTCTCATCCTCCTGCAGGGCGGCAATGTGGATCGTATTTAAACTGAAACTGTGGTTTGCGAGGAAAGGCGAAGCCTGTCCCAGGACGATGGGAGAGCGCTGAAGCATCTCGGGAGCGGAAGTACTGCTCAGATAGGCATATACGGGGGTATCCGCGGAAACGGAAAAACGGTAATCCGCGACGGCGTTGCCGATCAGGTCGGATTCATGCTGCAGTACCGCGGTATCCCCGAAGGAATACAGTTTCATATTCTTTCCGGAGAAGGAGATCTGATCCGCTTCAAGAGCCTGATAAAAGCTGTGTTCTTTTCCGGAAAGAGCGTTCAGCAGATTCTGCTGGTTCAGGAAAGCATCCCCCGTAGGGCTGTATTCCAGCAGGGAGGCGTCTGCCATGAAAGCGACGGGCAGGGCGGCGGGATTGCCGATGACCTGCGGGGAGGCGGCCGGATCATCCGAAAGAGCGATCTCGTAGCGGACCCCGAAGAGCATGGAAGTAAGGGGAGTGTAGCCGATGTCATAAATGCATTCGAAGGGTGCGGCGATCCCCAGGGAAGCAAGGACAGAACGCAAAGCGGCAGGGTCCACGGAACTGAAGCTGTTCAGTCCGGGATAATGAAAAGCGGCGGAAGCGTTACAGTTTCCCTCATTCCACACGCGGATTCGGTACAGGGAAGTGTCGGCCTTCAGCATGGGCCGGATCAGGGCAGATTCACCACTTTCGGCTTTTGTGTATTCCTCCTCGCTGACATAGGACCAGCTGTTGCGCCGTATATCGTTCAATCCCCCGATAAACAGTTCTGCGGACAGCAGGATGCAGAGGGCGGCAGGAAGAAAGCGCAGGAACAGGCCTTTCTGCCGCAGGAATGCCAGAAGGAGATACGCCAGCAGGAAGGCGGCGTTCAGGATGAGCCAGCCCTGTGACGAGGAAGCATTGCTCAGAGTGAGTTTCTGCAGCGGTATCATCAGGGAATAGAAAAGGAGCAGTCCTGTGGTATAGAGACTCAGTTTTCGAAGATCGGCTTCCTCCCATTCCGGGAGGGCCCGCGCGGCCAGCACCAGCAGGAGAAAGACGATGCAGAAACTGTAGCGGTGATCGAACCAGCTTGGAGCTTCGAAGGCATGCAGGAAACGGTACAGGACGGGCACCTGGCTGCCCAGCAGATAAAAACCCAGGATCAGGCCGGCGGCCAGCTTTTCTTTCCGGTCGAAAAGGCGCGAGCGGAAATAAAGCGGCAGAAGGAAGAGGACCGGAAGACCGCAGTAGAGCAGCGGCACCGGAGAACTGATCCCCTGCATCTGGCCCAGGAAAAGATTCGCAGCCACATCCGGCAGGCTGGCCTGCAGATCGCGGAAACCGACGGGATCACCATCCCGCTGACCGATGAGCTGGGCAGCTGCGGGGAGCAGGATGACGGCGCAGAGCCCGGCGGCCAGGAGTACCCAGAGAACATAGCGGCCCAGCTTTCCGAGGCTGCGAAGCCATGCTTCCTTTGAAAAATCTTCCATATTAATATACAGAAGAGCGATAAAACAGAGGAAGCTGAAAATGCCGACGATATAGCCGGTATAGAAATTGGTAAAGAAAAGATAGGCGTAGCACAGGCAGAGAGGAAGGCCCTTTCCTTCGCGGACAAAGCGGAGAAGGAACAATATGAGCAGCGGAAGGATATAGAGGGCATCCAGCCACATGATATGCATCTGCAGGGTAACGGCAAAGGCGC
>JAFZOW010000127.1 GCA_017552715.1 Lachnospiraceae bacterium | reverse complement strand
TTGTCTTTAGCCAGAAAACATTATACCAAGGATTCCAATACTCATTCTTTTTATTTTCTTATCAACTGTCTATTTCTTTACTCCAATAATTTGGAGAACTGCGTTCGCAGGGCGGTCTGCGGGAGGGACCGGGAATGTTTGAGCCGGAGCCGGCGGGCATAAGAGCGGGGACGCACGATTCCGTCGCCATGCGGCTCTGAGAAGCTGCACAGCTTCCTTCTATGCGTCCGGAACCGGTCGATATTCGGCATCCGTGCCTCATATCTCCCTCTCTCGGCCATCCGGGCCTCGAGTTCCTGTTTTATCCCGGCAGCTTCAGGAGCCGCAGGGGCTCCTCCATAGGCGCCCCGCTTCTTATGCCCGCCGGCTCCGAGGTAATGTACTGCAGGTCTCCCGCGAGCCCGACTGCTCACTACATAGGAGAGGTGTTGCCGGGGTGGGGGAATGAAAAAAGGCCCTGCAGGGCCTTCTAAGGATCGATATTTCAGATCCCGTAGGGATGGGTCGCGTGATACTCCTTCTCTATCCACAGATCCGTCAGCTTTTTCCGGTTCAGCCAGCGCAGCTTTTTCAGATAAAGCTTCTTTTGCTTCTCCGAAGCGATATCCTCGAAAGACAGGATCTTTTCCTTGAGCTCTTTCCGGGACATGGTCGCTGCTTCAGCGCGTATGGCTTCGGTACGTTTGACCCATTCTGTCCAGATGATATTATTGGCTGTAGGCATATTCCTTACCTCCGTATTATGACTCCCCTTTTTTTGCCGGGGATGCTGACGATGATCAGGGCCGAAAGGATGAGGCCGCAGCCGGCGAGCTGACGGAGGCTGAGGCTTTCGTGAAGGATGATCCAGCCGGCGGCCACGCCGAATACGCTTTCCAGACACATGATGAGGGAGGCCAGTGTGGGCTGCACCCGCTTCTGCCCCACGATCTGCAGGGTGTAGGCTATCCCGTTGGAAAACACCGCGGTATAGAGAATGGCCGGCATGGCTGCCCGGATATCCGGAAGGACCGGTTTTTCAAAGAAAAGCATGCCCGGAAGCGACAGCAGCCCGCAGACAAAAAACTCCAGCGCCGAAAGGGATAAGCCCGGCACCAGCGGCGAAAAGTAATCCACGCACATGATCTGTACGGAAAACACCAACGCGCAGAAGAACATGTACAGGTCCCCACGGGTGAAACGGAGCGTTTCACTGATGCACAGAAGGTACAGACCGATGACACAGCAGACCACGGCGATCCAGATCCGCTTTCCCGGGCGTTTCTTCAGGAAAACGGATAAAAGAGGCACCAGTACCACATAAAGCGCCGTGATAAAGCTGGCCTTCGCCGTTCCGCAGCTGTCCGCATCCCGCACATAAAGAACGATCCCATACTGCTGCAGGGCACTGCCCAGGAAAAGGCAGACACCGCAGGCCGCTCCCGCAACCAGCAGAAAGCCCGGCCGGCCCTTCCCCTCCTTCTTCGACAGGACCCGGAAGAGCAGGATCACCGGAAGAAGGATGAGCGTTCCTATAAAGCTACGCAGCGTAAGGAAGGTAAAGGTCCCCACATGGCCGGCTCCCAGGTTCTGGGCCACAAAAGTGGTCCCCCAGAAAAAAGCCGCCCCGAAGAGCGCCAGCGGATATGCGTTTATCTTATGTTTCTTTCCCGTTTCAGTCATAGCAGTCTTACACGTATGTCCTCACAACAGCCATCACGGCATGGTGATAGCTCAGTCCGAAAAGATTCAGATGATTCAGTAAATGGTACAGATTGTACAGGTCCCGGCGCTCTTCATAGCCGGGCTGCAGCGGGGCTGCTTCCAAATATGCCCGGTAAAAAGCCCGGGGAAAGCCCCCGAAAAGCTCTGTCATGGCAAGGTCCGCCTCCGGATGCCCAACATAGGCTGCCGGGTCGATGAGCCATGCTCTCCCGTCCGGCCCGGTCATATAATTCCCGGACCAGAGATCCCCATGCAGCAGGGCCGGCTTTTCCGCTTCCGTAAGGATATCCCTCGCTTTTTCCAGAAGCCTCTCCAGCGCAGCACGTTCCACCGTATCAAAATAGCCTTCTGCCCGGCGGATCTGCGGCATCAGCCTTCTTCTGATAAAGAAATCGATCCAGCTTCTCTCCGGGGTATTCGACTGAAAGCCGGCACCGATATAATTATCACTTGTAAAACCGAATTTCCCTTCCCCTGTATAAGCGGAACAATCCGCGGCATGCATGGCAGCCAGTCTGCGGCCGAAGTCTTCATAAAAATCGACAGCTTTCTTCCCCGGTTCGAGATACTCCATGAGCAGAAAAGAAGCATCCCCGTCCCTGCCGCAGGCTTTAAGCTCCGGAACCGATATGGCACCGGTACGGCGTATGGCCTCCAGCCCTTCCGCTTCCCTGCGGAAGAAATCCAGGTTTTTCGCCGCATTTTCCTTCAGGAAGAATACATCCCCGTTGCTGTACTCCAGAAGGTAAGCCCTGTTGATATCGCCGCCGCTTACGGGACTCTTCCGGCGTATATCGGCTTCTCCCCCGCTGATATCCGACAGGGCTTCCCGCAGGGATGTATATTCCCTGAGCGTCGACCTCATCAGAAATTACTTCCGTTCCATCCCCAGTCCATGGATGCAGCGTACTTGATATACATATGATCCGGGGCTATGCCCAGCACCTCGCCGTAGATCTTAGTAAGCTCCGCCGTCATCTTTCCGAAGGCGCTCTCATTTGCACTGCCGTAGATGTTCACGCAGATGAAGGCTGTCGGCTGGGAATCGTCCCCCCGGAAATACATATTCTGCTCATCCGCCAGATCCAGCATCAGCCAGGATTCACTCTTCCCCGGAATGATGGCGATGGCCTGCCCCAGGCGCTCCTTCAGCTCCTTCTTCTGTTCCTCCGATACCTTAACACTCACTTTGGAATCAATAAACGGCATATTCTTTCCCTCCTTAATTTATATCACAGCCCCCGGCTCAGGGAGGCCTCCGTACCGCTGAACTCCGAAAAGAGCGGATCAAATTCCATATCGAGCGTATCATAGCCCGCCGCATCCGTATGTAAAATGCCGTCGGCAAAGCGTATATTTCCCGTATCAAAAGCCTGGGTGTGCAGGCGTAGATATATCCCGTTCGGACCGTTTTCGATGACGCTGTGCCCGCAAAAGACCACGTTCCCGTCTTCGTCCAGGAATTCCCAGTCCCCTGCCTCATCAAAGGCGATGGCCGTGCCCCTCGGGAACAGCCAGGTTCCTTCCACTTCCTCAGCAAGGGTAGACTCATAATGATAGTATTCCATATCGTCAATGCTCAGGACTTCGTTCCCGTCCTCATCCACATAAACCATCGCATAGACGGAATCGGATCGGTCTTCAAAGAAGAGATCAAAGCCGTAAAAGTCCACACCGCCGTTGGTGGCTTTCCATGTCCCGGATAAGGAGCTGCTCCTCATGAGGGAATCCGTATAAAGAACGGAAGGATTCTCGATGGCCAGCCAGGTTCCGTCGTAAAACATCTTATAACCGATCACATTCATGTTCACATAGCTGCGCAAAGACCAGGAACCCAGGATGGACTGCTCCTCTTCCGTCAGAAGTGAATCGGGATCCATGGATAAAGCCAGATCCTCAAATTCCCGCATGGAAGTAAAGGAGAGCTTTTTAAGCTCATACTCCTCACTCCGCTTCCAGAAATCCTCCGGAGCGATATCCAGCTCTTCGGAGCTGTCCGGATCGCTTATACCGCTGTTGTTGCTGTAATATGCCGGGGCCCCGTTCTTTTCATAGGAAAAATAGTACTCGTCCCATATAAGATCCCGTCCGTCCTCACTTAAGTGGCACTGTCCGAAGCTGCTGTTCATGGCTCCGTCGGAACCGTAGCGATAGAACTTTCCGCCCCCCAGCCAGTGGTAGGAATTACGATACCAGCCCTCAAAGGCAAGCTCCGTCTTTTCCTCTCCCAGCGTATGAACGGCATATATGGTGGCGCTTTCGTCCTCATCCGTTTCGTATATGATATTTCGCCCGATCATAAGCTCCGGGATGCCGTCCCCGCTGATATCTTCTATAACATAGCCTACCTGGTCCAGCAGATCTTCCCTGTCTTCATACATCACGCACTCCATCAGGCCGGTGGACATGTACATATACCGCTTATCCGGGTCATATCCGAACAGGATCAGATCCAGGTTTTCCTGCAGGATCGGTGCATAGATCTCCAGAAAATCCGGCTCCTCCGGATCCGCCTCTTCCGGCGTCGGCGCGGCTGCGGGATCCTCTTTCACCGGGATCGGATCCTCCGCTTCTTTCGTGGGAGCAGGGGTAACGCTTTCCTCTTCCTCCCCGCTTCCTACCTTTTCTATGGGTTCATTCGAGCCGCAGGCGGTAAATAAAAGCGATAAAACCGCCAGCAATGTAGCCGACATATTCCGAAAACTCTTTCTTTTCATGATCTCCTCTTCCTTTCCCGGGACAGGGTTCTCCGCCCTGCATCCCCTGACAACAATACACCATATCACACCGGCCCCGTTTTTTCAAATCTCCTTTTCAATCCCGGCGCATTTATGCCGTTTGACCTTAACATCATATATGGTAAAATGGTTCGAAAGGGATCAGAAAAGGAGAACGCCCATGAACATAAAGGAAACTCTCAGAAGCGGAGGCCCGGATTACGACAAGTGCCTCGTAAATCTTTCCAATTCGATACTGAAGAGCTTCGGTGCCGAAACAAGTGCGGCTACCCTGCCCTCTGCGGACGCTTATCTTTCAGGGAACCATAAAAACGTGGTGCTCCTCCTGCTGGATGCCCTGGGGATCTCCATACTGGAAAAACATCTTTCGGAGGACGGCTTTTTCCGTTCGCATCTGAAAGATACTTACTATTCGGTCTATCCGCCCACAACCGTGGCCGCCACCACCTCCGTGCTCAGTGCTCTGTACCCGAACGAACACGGCTGGCTGGGATGGGATGTGTATTTCCCGGAACTGGACAAAAACGTTACCGTCTTCCGTAACCTCGAACAGCAGAAGGAAAAGAAAGACGCGGCTCCCACCGTGCTGAACAAGGAGCATTGCTGGGAATGGGGCAGCGACTCCCTGGAGGAAGCCGCCTCCGCTGCCGATTTTCATGCCGGCTTTACCTACACACCGTACAAAAACATCATCGACCGTATCAACGAAGCCGGGGGGAGGGCTTATTTTTCCATGCCCTTCATGCCGCCCTATCCGGATGATCTTGAAAAGATCCTGGCCCGGGTAAAGGAGCTCTGCGAGGAAGATGGCCGGAAGTTCATTTATGCCTACTGGAACGAGCCCGATTCCACCATGCACAGGACCGGGACTATGAGCCCGGAAAGCCGTGAGCTGGTCCGTTCCCTTGAGGAAAGGATACGCTCCTTCGCCTCGGAGCTTTCCGATACCCTGCTGATCATCACTGCGGATCACAGCCATATGGACAGCCGGAATCTGTGCATACTGGATCATCCCGAAGTCATGGACTGCCTTGTGCGTATGCCCTCCATCGAGCCCCGCACCCTGAACCTTTTTGTAAAAGATGAACATATCGAGACTTTTCCGGAGATCTTCAGAAAAGCTTTCGGAGAGGATTTCCTGCTGCTGAAAAGGGAAGAAGTGCTAAAAGAAAAACTCTTCGGCCCGGGGGAAGACCGTCCGGGCCTGAGTGAGATGATAGGCGATTATGTGGCACTCTCCACCGGCAGCACTTCGGTCTTCAACACACACTATGAAGCACAGATGATGCCGGGAGGTCACGCGGGCCTCACGGCCGAAGAAAACCTTATCCCTCTTATCGTTGTGGAGATCTTATAGTTCCTGGATCACGATATCATTCATAAACTCTGCCGCATCATCGGGGATATCATCCAGATCTTCACTTCCGATATCCACATCCAGCGGCTGCTTCTTAAAGAGCAGGTCATACATGACCGGTATGATGAACAGGGTCATCAGGGTGGCGTAAGCCAGACCGCCGGCAATGACCAGTGCCATGCCGCGTCCCATCTGGGCCGCCATATCATCCCCGAAGATCAGGGCCGATTCCGCAAGTATAGTGGTGAGAGCTGTCATCAGGATCGGACGCATACGGGTACGGCCGGTGGCCACCAGTGCCGTGGTACGATCCAGACCGCCCTTTCGCAGCTGATTGGCATAATCCACGAACACGATGGCATTGTTCACCACGGTACCCATGAGCACGATGATACCCAGGATGCTGATAACGGAGAGGTTTTCGCGGCAGACAAAGAGGGCCAGGAAGCCGCCCGTAAAGGCCAGGGGCACCGTAAAGAGCACAATGAAGGGACTGAGCAGGCTCTGGAACTGGGCCACCATCACCAGGTAGACCATGAGAAGACCCAAAAGCAGCACAAGCGACATCTGTTCTATCATAGTGATAACGGAATCGTATTCACCGCCCAGTTCCAAAGTGTAACCCTGAGGCAGCTTGTAGTTATCCAGCAGTGGCTTCAGCTTCCGGGTGAGCAGCGTGGTATTGTAGCCCTCGCCCACGGAAGCGCTGATGGTCATATAGCGGCTCTGGTTCTTACGGCTGACACTGCTTAAGGTATCCGCTTCTTCCAGCGTAGCAAATTCTCCCAGCCTGTGCTCCTCATGCACGGTATCACGGTCCTCGTCGGTCCGCTCCACCATAAAACTGTAATCCAGGATGTTCTCATAGGTCAGGGGATCCGTATCATCCACCACAACGATATCCATATCGATGCCGTCCACGGTAATGGTCACGGCGCTCTTGGAATGGGTGAGCTTTGCATTGATATCCTGATAGATCTGTACCACGTTAAGTCCCAGACTCATGGCCTTGTTCTTGTCTATGGTAAGATGCAGCACCTTGTCCGCATCCTCCGAGCCATCGGAAATATCCGTATAGCCTTCGATCCCTGCCACGATATTGCAGATATCCTTACTGATGCGCCGCAGTTCCTGCATGTCCTGACCGTATACGTTAATGCTTAAGCCCGAACCGCCGGTGAGCTGGTCCATCTCGGAGGACATATCCGTCAGGGTAAAGTCCACATCCATATCCGCCACGGCAGCTTCGATATCTTTGGAGATACGCCGTATCTCTTCCGAGCCGGCATTCTCATCCTCCGTCATCATCATAAAGGACATGTTCCGGTAGGCATCCGGTGCGCCGGCGGCTTCCGAGACCAGCAGTGCACTGTCACTCCCGGCCATGACACCGATGGTACCGAGCCCCTTGATCTGGAGGAGACGGTTGATCACCGTATCCGTCATTTCATAGGCCTCCTCCCGTGTAGTCTCCTCCGGGAAGGTGATATCCGCCTGCAGCTGGTTCATGGTCATCCCCGGGATCACCACGATACCCATCTGCAGCACCAGCACTACCGAAAGCACCAGCAGCCCCAAAGCCACGGCAAGGGGAACGATCTTGACCTTCAGGCAGAAGCGAAGGACTTTTTCATACAGATCCATCACCCGGTCAAAAATGGGATGCTCCTTGGGTTTGGCATTACGCAGCAGGGTGGAGGCCGAAGCCGGGACCACCGTCATGGCGATGAAGAGCGATGCCAGCAGGCAGTATACGATAGTCAGGCACATAGGCGCCAGCAGATCCCGCACCAGACCCGAGGTAAAGATCATGGGCAGGAACACACACACGGTGGTAAGGGTGGAGGCGATGATGGAGCCCGCCACCTGCTTTGCGCCCTGTACGGCTGCCCGGGGAGCTTCCACCCCACGCCCCCGCAGACGATAGATATTTTCCATGACCACAATGGAATTGTCCACCAGCATACCTATGCCCAGTGCCAGGCCGGACAGGGAAAGCATGTTCAGTGAGATTCCAGAAAAGTACATGCAGATGATGGCCGTGAGCACGGATACGGGGATACTGATGGCCACCACCAAAGTCGGCTTTACATCCTTTAAGAAGATGGCCAGGATGATAACGGCCAGGATGGTACCGATGATCATGGACTGCAGCACGCTCTTCACGATCAGGTCGATATAATCCCCCATGTCTACCAGTGTTGTTACCTGCATGCCGGGATGGGCCGCCATGAGTTCAGCAGAAGCCTGGTCTATGGTCTTGGAAAGGTCGTTGGTGCCTGCCGTGCTGCCTTTGAAGATGGAAAGGATCACGGCCTTTTCACTGCCCAGACGCACATAGCTTTCGGCGGAATTATCAATGGTAGTGATATCGGCCACATCTCCCAGCTTCACATCCCCCACATCCGTGATGTTGGTCAGCACGATATCCTTAAGTTCACTTACTTCCTTATAATTCTGGCCCACCTTTACCAGCCAGGAATCGTCTTCGGTATCATCCACATAACCGGCCGGCATCTCAAAGTTCTGTGCATAGATCAGGCCGGTCATCGTAGTCAGCGTCAGAAGCTGGTCGGCATTGGCGATCTTCATGGCATCCGCCTTCTGCTTCTCGTACTTCCGCACGGCATCTTCATAGTCCTTCCAGCCGTCGTCGATCTGCTTCTGTCCGTCCTCCAGCTGCTCCAGACCCTCATAATACTGTTCTTCCCCGCTGCGCAGCTGCTCCCAGCCGTCATCGATCTGATCCTGGGCCGTCTCCAGCTGGGTCTCGGCGCTCTCCAGCTGGGCCTCAGCGCTTTCCAGCTGGGTTTTCCCGTAGGTCAGCTGGGCATCGGCACTTCCCAGCTGTTCCGCCGTCACCAGTTTTGCGGTCTCCAGTTCCTTATAGGCGCTCTCTACTTTACCCTCCGCCTCGTTGATGGCGGTATTCAGGGCACTGACCGTAGCCTTTGCGGTTGCGTACTGGGTCTCCAGATCCGCCTTCTGCTTTTCCAGTTCTTCCTTCTGCGAAAGCAGCAGATCTTTCTGCTGCACAAGAGTTTCCAGCTCACCCAGCTTTTCCTGCAGCTCATCCCGCTGTGCGATGAGCTCCGCCCTCATCGGGTCATCCTCCGGCAGGGCATCGATCTGCATCTGCAGATAGGCTATCCCCTGCTGCAGCTGCGGTATCAGGGTGGCCTCCGCCGTCTCTATGGTCGCCAGCAGATCGTTCACCTGTTTTAAACCTTCATCGATCTTTTCCAATCCGGTCTTTAAGGCCTTCTGCTGTGCCTCGGTCTGGGACAGCTGGGTCTTCAGGGCCGCTACGGAAGCCGAGGCCTGGTCCAGCTGATAGCTTAAGTCCGCCAGCTGCCGGTTGACTTCATCCGTCTTATCCTTAAGCTCCTGCTCTCCCTTCTCCAGATCACTGCGGGACTCGGCCAGTTTATCCCAGCCTTCGGCCAGCTCCTGCTTACCGTCCTCCAGTTCCTTCTGGGAATCGTAAAGCTTCTGTTTACCGTCCACGATATCCTGCCAGGATTCATACATCTTGGTACGGTTCTTATCCAGGGTCTCCTGGGAATCCTGAAGCTGCTTTTCCGCATCGGCCAGCTGGTCCAGGGCTTCGGAAAAAGCATCATCCACGGAAGCAAGGATCTTGTCATTTAAGGCACTGACCTTTGCTTTGTTAAGGCGCACTTCCACACTCTTGTCCACCAGACCCAGACTGGTAACGGAAGCCACGCCGTTCTGTTTTTCAAACCAGGGGGTAACATCGTCACGGACGAACTGGGACAGTTCATCCATCTCCATACCTTCCATGCTCACGGCCAGATACACACTGGCCACCATGTCGGTACTGATCTCGATGATAGAGGGATTGCCGGCATCCTCCGGCAGATAGGGCTGCAAGGTATTCAGCGCACTGGAAAGCTTCACCATGACACTGTCCAGATCCGTGTCGTCCGTGAATTCCAGCTGCACCATGCCGTAGTTCTCATTGCAGACACTGAAGATATTCTTTACACCCGTGATGGTACCCAATGCCGCTTCCATAGGCTCGCAGATCTCAGCCTCGATCTTTTCGGAACTGGCACCGGGATAGGTGGTAAGCACCATAAGGTAAGGAAGTGATATATCGGGAAGCAGGTCGAGTTGCAGATTGCTCAGGCTCACAAAGCCGAGCACTATAGCGATGATCACTCCTACCAGTACGGTAAAAGGTTTTTTAACACTGAACTTTTCCATGATCAAGTCAGCATTATACTCCAGAATGCTTCCATAAACAAGTCTTCCCCCACGTACAGACCCGTGAAAATTTTGTGTCCTTCCGGGGGTCCTTTCCCTCTCTCTTCCATATTAAAAGATTGACCGCGGAAATGACATGGTATATCATCTATGCTGATGAAAACGAAAGCCAAGACCAAAGCGATCCTTTTTCTCATCCTGGCAGCATCCCTGGCCATGCAGCTCTTCTGGGCTTCACAGAAGCAGGGCTACCATGTGGATGAGATGTATATGTACGGCACCGCCAACAGCGAGTACCTGCCTTTCATGCACCTGGGCTACCAGGAATACTCCGTAAAGGACTGGATGAGGGACTACGGTGCGGGAGACAATATCGCACAGCTCTTCCGCAATCTGGCCAAAGACTTTCGCATCCTGAAAGAAAACAGCTGGGATATCAAAGGAAGCGTGATCTATTCCGACTACCTGCGGGCCCAGGCCTGCAGCAACGATATGTACAGCACCGGCTGGATGACGGGCCAGGATTATACCTATTACCTCTCTCCCGCTCCCGAAAACCGTTTCAACTTTATCTCGGTGCTCTATAACTTCCGGGGGGATAACCATCCGCCCCTCTATGCACTGCTGCTGCACTTCGTCTGCTCATTCTTCCCCGGGGTCTTTTCGAAATGGACGGGGCTGCTCCTTAATGCCCTCATCGTGAGCCTCTGCATATGTCTGCTCTACCGTATGGTAAAGGACTATCTGGGAGGCGAACGCCCGGCCCTGATGACGGCCGCCGCCTACGGACTCAGCACCGCTGCTGCCGTCACCTCCACCTACATCCGCATGTATTCCCTGCTGACCCTCATGGTCGTGGGCATGGCCTATGTCCATCTGCGTCTCCATGCCAAAGACTGGCAGTGGAAAAAAAGTGACCGCCGCATCCTGGTCTTTTTTACCCTCTGCGGATACTTAAGCCAGTATTATTTTGTCATCTATGCCGCCGGCATAGCCATGGCAGCCGTCATATTACAGATAAAACAGAAGAAATATAAAAGCCTGCTCCGTTATCTGCTGACCATGGGCATAAGCGGCATCGTCGGCATCCTTCTCTGGCCCTTTTCCCTGAAGGCCGTCTTTTCCGGTTCCAGGGGGCAGGAATCCATCAGCGGCTTTTTCTCCTTAAGCGGCCTGGCTTCCCGTTTTGAGATCATGCTGGATGTTCTCTCCCGCAGCACCCTGGGCTGCAATGCCATCATCTTTCTGGCTCTTATGCTGCTTCTGGCTGTCGGCTTCCTTTTTGCCTGCCGCCCGAAGAAAGATGCTGCGGGGGGGAAGGCATTAGAAAAAGCCCTGCTCCTCGTGCTGCCCTTCCTGCTCTACTTCATTGCCGTCACCAAGATGATCCCCTATCTGGTGGACCGCTATATCATGTGCATACTGCCCTGGCCCTTTGTCCTGCTCATCTGCGGAGCCGCACCTGTCCTCCGGAGCCTTCCTCTGAAAGATAAAGCTTTCCGGATCACGGCTGCGCTCCTCTTTCTGCTGCTCCTTGTCTGTTCCGACAGCTTTCTCCACGGAAACGGCTATACCTATCGCGGAGGTCAGGAATGCTTTGCCGTAGAAGAAGGCACGGACTGCGTCTACATTGAGCCCTCCAACTGGTGGAATGTAAGTGCCGAGGACACGCTGATCCTCTCCCGCTGCCGCAATGTGGCAGTGACCCGGGAAGATACCCTGCCGGAGCTTCTGGGCACTTATGAAGCGGAGAGCGGCTCCAGGCTGCTCCTGGTCCTCCGGGAGGGTGTGGATACGGAAGCCTGCCTTTCCCTGGTCACGGAAAGCCTGGCTATGGATACACAAAAAACGATCCTCACGGCGGAAAGCCGCGAGGATCTTACGGATCGTACCATTGTATATTTCAGTGTTCGCTGATCAGCCTTCTCCGCTGATCTCACCTAAAGCCATTTCGTAGATCGCTTCATCCTCCATATCCAGCTCGGAACGCAGACAGGAGAAGATTCGGATCCGCAGGGTGATATGGCTGCCTTCCACCTCCGTGATGCCTTCCAGCCGGCGCACGATCTGTTCGGCAAGCGACTCCAGCCCTTCTCGGGAATCCATATGGGTGAGCAGAGCGAATACAGGTCCCCGGGTGCGGGCGATCACACTGTTCACTCCGGCCAGATCGATAAGTACATCCGCCATCTCCCGAAGGACAGCCGATACATATTCTTCACCGAAGCTGGAAGCGATGGCCTCGTGCCTCGTATTTCGGAAGACCAGCAGGCCGTAATCCCGCCCTCCGTCATGATACTGCTCTGAGTACTCGATCAGGGTATCCGCAAAGGCATGGGCATTCAAAAGCCCCGTCACCAGATCCATGTGCAGCGGGTTCACACGATTAAGAACCCTGGCCTGTTCCTCATCCCAGTCCACAAAGACTCCGGCCAGGCCCACGATCTTACCTTTTTCATAAAGGGGTATCTTATCGTAACAGATCTCCCGCACGATCCCCCGTACGATGATCTTTCCGAAGGCTCCGCGTATGTTCTCGCCATGTGCCAGAACCTTCTCTTCTTCCGGCAGATAGTACTTTTCGTCCAGCATCCAGCCCATCTCGATGCCGGTCTTTCCCTTAAGCTCCGACACATCCTCAAGCCCGAAATATTCCAGGAAGGCCCGGCTGGCTCCCTGATAACGTCCTTCCATATCCTTCCAGAAGAACATGATCTCGGAGCTCATGACGGCGTTCTTCAGCACCTTGGCCTGCTCCAGGGTATCCGCCTCCATATTGGCAAATACTTCCTTCATATCGATGAGCTGGGTCATCTCTTCGATACGGTCGATGTTCTTCTCCGTAAAAGGTTTGGAGCAGTAGAGGAACTCATTCCCGTCACTTCCCGGGATCAGCATCTGATAATGCTCCATCCAGCGATAATTCCCGTCTTTGTCCCGCACACGGAACACTTCCTCCGTATAACCCTTCGGACTGTTCTCTACCCTCTTGAGCATATCCTCCGTATTGGCAAAACGCCTGACGCGCTCGCGATCGGCGGGATAGACCTTCTCAAGGCCCAGCTCATTGACTTTCCTGAGATTCTCCGCCGCCTCGATCCGGGCCGAGGGCGAATCAAAGGTCCCCAGAAGAGGCACGATGGTATTCTGCTTCACGTTCATCAGCAGCACTTCTTCAAAAAGAAGATTGATCTCCCGCAGCTTCCGGTCCAGCAGATCCTTTTCCTTCACCATGGGATCGTGACTGATGTTCAGTATGGTACCCTTGAAGAGATACTTCCCTGAATTCTCGGCGATGATCATGGCCCGCAGACAGTAAAAGCTTCCCGCAGCCGTATAGTAGAAGGTCTCCTCCCGGCGGCTGCGCTTCAGCTGTTCCATATATTCCACATATTTCTGTAAAAGCGGGGATGATTTGCTGTAGATCCTGCGGTCGATCTCCTCCAGGCTCAGCTCCTCATCAAAGATCTGTTCCCGATAAGCACGGTTCATGAAAAGGGTCCGGAAATTATCGCCGTCATATTCCGCGATCTCCAGAGGATAGTCGGTGGCACGGATGTTGAGGGCCGCTACCTCATAGAAATGCCTCCACCTCCGGGTCTCGATGGGGATGTTCTTTTCCTGCAGATGGTCGAATACTTTATCGATGGGCTCCGGCCGGCCGTAGTAGAAGCCCTGTATCATGCCGCAGCCCACTTCCCGAAGGAATTCCAGCTGCTCTTTGGTCTCCACCCCTTCTGCCAGGGTAGGCATGCCGATATCCTTGGCCATGCTCACAACAGAGCGCACGATGCTGCGGGATTTTTCCGTGAAAGGTGAAAGGAAACTCATATCCAGCTTCAGCATATCGAAGCTGTACTCCTTGAGGAGCGTCAGGGAAGAATAGCCGCTGCCGAAATCGTCCATCCAGACCTCGTAACCGATACGCCGGAAACGTTCGATCACCTCCCGCATCAGTTCCTCATCGGAAGCGATCATGCTCTCGGTGATCTCGATATGGATGAAATCCCGGGGGATATCATATTTGCGTACCGCCGCTTCCACGATGCGGGGCATGTCGCAGAGGATGAAATCCAGACGGGAGAAGTTCACCGACACCGGCACCATGGGCAGACCCGCTGCCACACGGTCATGGATACAGGCACAGACCTTTTCCACCACAAAACAATCCAGCTTATGGATGCAGCGTTCCTCCTCCAGAGCCCGTATGAACTGATCCGGACGCAGGAAGCCCATCTTCGGATCGTCCCAGCGGATCAGGGATTCCATACCGCAGAGCCAGCCTGTCAGGGAACGGACCACCGGCTGGTAATATACCTGCACCCATTCCTTCTCGATAGCCTCATCCAGACGTTCCACCACATATTCCCTGGTGTGGATCTTCTTGGCCAGCTCGTGGGAATATTCCATAATGGAGACGGCCTTGTCATACTTGATGTAATCGCAGGCCAGCTTGGCATAGGAAAGGGCGGCTTCCACTTCATTCGCCTGCCTGCGTCCGATACGGTAAATACCGAACTTTGCAAGCACCTCAAAACGCCGGCCGTAACTGTCATGGAACTGCTGTTCCGCTTCCCTGGTCCGCTCCAGAACCTGTTCGTATACAGTATAGATGGCGAAATGATCGTCCGAAATACGCGCGATAAAAGCATCCCCGAAATTCTTCCGGAGTACTTCCGCGATATGCTTTAAGCAGGCATCGCCTTCTTCGGCCCCCCGCTCTATATTTAACAGCTTGAAATTGACCAGATTAAGATATACGATGGCATGATCGCTGCACTGATTTTCCGCAAGGCTGCAAAGATGCTGCGTGATGTGCTTTTGAAGCCTGCGCTTTCCGTACAGGCCGGTAACTCCGTCCAGATCGGAACCGCTGCTGTCTTCCCTGTGCCGGAAAAGGTAACCGTAGATCAGTTCCCCTTCGTTTTCATCCGAAACACGGGTCCAGTGATTGACGAGGCGCCGGCTGTTCCCCTTCTTTGTGCGGATATTGTAAAATACATAGCCGGAAGAGCTGTCCGACTCACTCATCTGAGCTTCGATCTCGCGTTCCACCGCAGCATAGCCGGTCTCGTTGGGGATCCCCTCAAAGCAGTCCCCCACAAAAGCTCTGAACTCTTCCTCGTCGGCACACTCAAAAAGCTCCGCACAACCAAGGTTCGCGTAGAGCAGCTCGTGCGGCGGCGCCGCACGGTATACGATGGCGCCCACTTCAATGTTGTCACTGAAAGTCAGTCCCGGGCCGCCTTTCTTTCCTGGGTCTGTCACAGGCTCATCCTCCGTCCGAGGGGTATGGGGGTCCTAATGGAAACCCAAGGATATTATACCCTATAAAGACCGGGATTGCAACGAAAGAAAAAAGCCCCGGCTTTCTCCAATGCCTTTACGGCATTCTGTCTTATCAGCATGCCATATTACAGCTTTTTCGGATCCTGTTTCTGTACTTCAGGATCCGAGTCTCATGATCAAGTATCCTCGCAAGCCTCATACCTTCCTCTGCAATAAATTGAAGCTGTTCAGACATTTTAACGGTGTTTTTATTGAGAAGGCAGTGTATCACCTCATTGCGATAATCTTTCCAACGCCCAATCTCATCGATAACGCTAAGTGTCTGCCCTATATCTGTTCCTTCAATTTGAGTTTTCAACGTACTTAGATACAAGTTGTCTTTGTAGTCTTCTACGGTTTCAGCAGCCCATTTATATACACAGCTTTCATCCTATAACCTATCATGTAGTTATCTGTCTGTCAGAAACGATGACCATGGACAAGAACATCTTTCACATCAAAAAACACTTAACCTTATCTGACAGAATGCATATTTAACAGGAACTCATTCAGGGCAGTTCTTTTAAATCTATAGTCGTTTCCCTGCACAAGGATCCTACGACCATTTCGAATGTGATAAAGAAATACCGACAGCTAATATATGGAAAAAGTGGCGCCGGCAACTGCAGGAAATGCAAAACCCGGGGCCCCTGCGAAGTCCAGGACAAAGAATCTGTAATCAAAGTCTGCCCAGTCCATTACGCTTTCGCGTTTCTCATCTCCTCTAAAAGTTCCTGTTGAAATGCCGGATCTTCCGCCGCACGGCACATATCCTCGATACGACCATACTCGATGAGCCACCGGTTTAATGCATTTAACTCCTCCCGGCCTTCATCACGGCCCTCTTTACGCCCTTCTTCTCTTTCTTCCTCTGCGATCAGGCGCATTTCCGCCTCATGGTCGTATTCCGTAAGGATACTCATCTGCACTTCCTCCTTGTTCTCCAAAACGAAATCCCGGATCAGAAAATCCTCCGGCATATCCCCGATGGCCTTCAACACTGCCTCCTCTACATTCATGGTCTTAGCATTCGTACGGATCTGACCGATCAGCCAGGAATACTCATACATAGGCCTGCAAGCTGCCATAAGCTTCCGGTTATGTCCGCTGTTCACATTCAGCAGATGCACCTTCAGTTCCACATCCGCCGCGCCGGGCTTGTTCTTCGGAAAAGCTTCACTTAAGCACAGCGTCCTCTCCTCCGCCTCATTTTCCGTCCCGTTATAGAACACCACGCAACGGGGAAGAGGCAGACTGATGAGATTTCTGCTGTATAATGATCTTCTTCCTCCATATTTCTTAGCCCACAGCCTTCCCAGATACATCAGGCAGCGAAGTGGAGCATTGGGCGCCGGTGTGCTCTGATGCTCCCAGATATTCAGATACGAATCCAGCAGAAAAGATGTATCATTCTTCATACCCATGAACAGCACATCTTCCATCGTATTGAATTCGATCTTCGATGCATCTTCATATGCGGTCCCGTTGATCGCATTATACAGGCTCAGCGTCCATTCCCTGTGCTCCGGCCTGCCGAAGATCATCTTAAAGAGCCGGTCTTTGTGTTCATTGTTTATCATACTCTCTACCTCCTTTGATAAACTGCACCCGCAGGAGATAGTTATTTATCTCCCGCTTTATAAATTGAAAATGGAATAAAGCACGGGAGATTCAGAAATACATTCTAAGAAAAAAGAAAATCCGGAACCATAATCTTTCGTGGCTTTATGGCCAAAGTATAGCATATCCGTCCCCCAAAAAGCAAGTACCTGCTTTATGGCGATGCCATATGAAGCCTTGATCAGCAACGAAAGAAAAACGCCCCGGTCATCCCGGGGCGTGATGCTCAGTATTGATAGAAGCCTTTTCCGGCATTCACACCGGTCTCGCCTTTGTCGATCTTTTCCTTCAGCAGCTTTCCGATGCGGTTCTCCACCGTTCCTTCGGTCTGGGCGACGGGCTTCATCTGATTGATATTGTAGGCCGTCTCCAGTCCTACGATATCCAGGATCTTGAAGGGACCTGCCGGCGCACTGGTGGCCAGCTCCCAGGTCTTATCGATAGTCTCGGGATCGGATACTCCGTTGGCCCACAGTGCCTGGGCGGCGCTGAGGAAGGGTACCAGCATGGAATTCAGGATGTAGCCGGGCTGCTCCTTATGGAGCTTTAAGGGCACCATGCCGATCTGGTCCGCAAAGGCCACCACGGCATCATAATACTCCGAAGCGGTACCGGGATGTCCCATGACCTCGGCAGTATTGTTCTTCCAGATGGTATTGGCAAAATGCAGGGACAGATACTTCTCCGGCCGTCCCGTATGCTCTGCGAACATGCTGGGCAGCAGGGTAGAGGAATTGGTCACCAGTATGGTCTTCTCCTCCAGCTTGTCTTTTGCCTGCTCATAGACGGCGATCTTGGCTTCCGGATCCTCGGACATGGACTCGATGACGATATCCGCCCCGGCCACGGCCTTCCCCATATCCAGTTCGATATGGATCTTCTCTTCGAAATTCTTTTTCGCAGCAGCAATCAGCGCATCGATGGCGGCCGCATCCGTGCTCTTCCAGTCACGGATCAGTCCTCTCGGATAAACATAAGCACCCATTGGATTTCCAAGCAGTGCTTTGGCCTTCTCCAGATCCCCCAGCATGAGCGCGCTGTAGCGTTTGATCTTGGGCTCTGTCCGTCCGATGGAACCCTCCGAGCGCAGCCAGAAGGTCGTATCACAACCCCAGTAAGCGCACATCAGACCAATCTGCGTTCCCAGGACACCGCCGCCCAGTACCGTCACCTTTTGCATTGCCATTTTTGTCTCCTCCTGTTGTAGATTATATAATGACTTTTCAGTCTTCTTCCACGATGATCACGTCATCCAGAACATAATGGAAGGACGGGGCGGAGCCCGTGCTGTTCTCCTTATATTCCGTCCGCAGGTCTATGGTATCCGAAGGATCAAAAGGATCCGTACCCGTGTATTCTCCCTGATAGATATGGACCGTTCCCCGCATAAAAGCTTCTACGGCCTCGTTTATCAGCTCCTCGCAGCCCTCCGGCGCGATGATATGGTTCAGCTCCAGCATCTCCACCCAGCCTTCGTCGAAACCGCCGCCCACATCCAGGCCGTTTTTATGTCCTTTCACATTCTTCTCGATGGGAACATCCCGGAGCATGGCTTCTACCGCCGAGCTCACATAGGGCGACCAGTTGATGCGGCAGCCGGTGAGGGATGTGGTAGGTGCAACGCTGATCATATCCTGATTGTAGCCCACGTGATAGACCGGATGTGACAGCCTTGCATCTTCGCAGGCCACAGCCGGCCCCACGGTATCGGAATGCTGAGAGATGATCACGCAGCCTTCTTCGATCAGCTTTTCCGCCGCATCCTTTTCCAGATTGTAATTGGTCCAGGTGTTGGTATATCGCAGACGCATCCGGGCGGAAGGACATTCCTCCCTGACCCCCAGGAAGAACGCCGTATAACCGCTGATCACTTCGGCATAGGGATAGGCCCCCACATAACCGATCCAGGCTTCTTCCTCCGTGATACGGCCCTCATCGATCAGCTCCCGAAGCTTACGGCCGGCCACAAGTCCCTCCACATAACGTCCTTCACAGATCTCACCCATAAAATTATGGTAATTATCCAGCACCGGTTCCACGTTTGCATCGGAGCAGGTAGCCTGGCAGAACTGTACCTTCGGATACTTCGCAGCCATTTCTTTCATATAAACCCCGTAACCGTAGCTGTTGGCGAAGATTATGCCGCAGCCTTCTTCCACCAGCTCCGTAAGGGCTTCCTGCGGAGCGCTCTCGGATACATTAAAACGTTCCAGTATCGTGATCTGATCCCCGTATTTATCGCGCAGTTCATCTGCGGCCCGCTTGAAATTGGCAGTATAGGGAGTGCTCTCATCTCCTTCGTAGATAAAGCCCACCACCACGGTCTCCATCTCTCCCCCTTCCCTGGCCTGTCCCAGCCGAAGGGCTGCAAAGAGGCAGAGGATCACCAGACAGGTAAGGCCTGTCAGCAGGATGTTTTCCCTGTCACTTTTCATCCTTCTCCTCCTTCCCGCCGTAGAGCGCTTCCACATCGATCACCTTATCATCGATGAGTTTCAGAAAGATATCCAGAAGCACGGGATCAAACTGCTTTCCGCGGTTATTCTTCAGTTCGTCCAGCACATAGGAAAAATCCTGTTTTTTCCGGTACACACGGTTGGCCGTCATGGCATCGAAAGCATCCGCGATGGCGATGATACGGCCGTAAAGCGGTATCTCATCCCCCTTCAGACCGTCGGGATAGCCCTTACCGTCAAAGCGCTCATGATGGAAACGCGCTCCTTCCACCACATGATCGATGGAATTCAGGCCCTTAAGGATATCGGCTCCCCGGGTCACATGGGTCTTCATCACCGCATATTCATCATCCGTGAGCCGGGCCGGCTTGTTCAGGATCGCATCCGGGATGCCCACTTTCCCGATATCGTGAAGCAGTGCAGCTTTGCGCAGGTTTTCCTGCTCCTCCGTCTTAAAACCGTATTCCTTCGCGATGAGCACGGAATACTCCGAAACCCGCTTGGAATGCTGGCTGGTGCGTTCATCCTTGGCATCGACGGTGGCCGCGATGGCCATGATGGTCTCGCTGCTCATCTGCTCCTGCCGGATGATCATATCCAGACGTTCCTGCTGCATGCGCAGGGTTCCCTGCATCCGCCTGCGGGTGATATAGGCGGTAAGCCAGCCCACGAAGAGTCCGCCCACCAGGATCATATAAGCCCTGAACCAGCTGTGATCATAGATCGCCGCCTCCCGGGTAAAGCTGTAATAGCTTTCCTCCATCGGCTTACCGCTTTCCGGATCCAGTATGGCCAGATGAAAGATATAATCCCCCACCGGAAGGTTCGTGTAAGCCACCGTGGTCAGCTCGCTCTGGGGCACCGTGATCCATTCGTTTTCCAGTCCCTCCAGGCGATAGGAGATCTCCGGATCCTCCAGGGTGTAGTTCACCACCTCCGGCACCAGTTCGATACGGATCACATCCCGGGGGATCTGGGACGTCCGGCCGCGCTCGATGCTCACGACCTTCTCATCCAGACGCATTTCCTTCACCCGCAGACGGTAGGAACGGGCGGGCGAACGATAGGCATCGGTATTCACCTTAAACACGCCCCGGTCCGTACACAGATACAGTTCCTTCCCTCCCGTGTATTCGCACCAGGCATTGGCCGTGAGGCTGCCCATAAGACCCATGCGGGAATCCAGCAGCTGATATTCAGGCCGTCTCCCGCTCATCAGCTCTTCCCTGTCCACCACATATACACCGCTGGAGCCGTATATGAAAAGCTCCCCGTCGGAGTCCGCTATCACATCATAATTATTTGAATACGGAAAGGCATCAAAAGCCCGTACTCTCTCCCCGTCCATATAACAGAGGCTGTTACTGGTCACCACGAAATAGCCGTTTCCCGCTTTGTCCTTTACGATGCGCAGGATCACGTTCGAAGGGAGGCCGGAAGAGGCATCCAGATGGCTGATCACTTTCCCGTCCTTTATCCTCAGTATCCCGTTGCCGTCCGTGCCTGCCAGGATCGTGCCGTCCCGCTCTTCCTCCATGCAGAGGATATTGGCATTCCCCAGCTCGTCGCCGTAGGGAACGGAACTCACCGTACCGTCTGCGGCGATAAAGAACAGTCCTTCACTGCCCGATGCCGCAACACTTCCGTCCCCCAGTATACGGCACACGCGCACCCGGCTGCCGCATTCATCAAAGCAGCGGTAGGCTCCCGATCTTTCCGCGCATATCAGTCCCTGACCGTAACTCGCGATCCAGAGCCGGTCCTGATTGTCCACCGCCAGGCATCGCACGCGGCTGCCGGAGAGCAGTTCCGTGAGCGTGTCCGTCTTTTTCCCCGTATCCCTCGGATCCAGGATATCCAGGCCGTCATCCGTGCCTGCATAAAGACAGCCCTTCCAGAAGGCCGTGGTGTTCGCCACCGTTCCTGCCAGCCCCTGCTGCGCATAAAGATCCGTAAAAGGAGAAGAGGAAAGCCTCAGCAGCCCCTGACGGGAGCTGGCAAACCAGAGGTTCCCCTGATAATCCATGCACATGTTTTCTATGGAATAATTGAATTCACCGGTCTCGGGTCTTTCAAAACGTCCATCCTTCGAAAAGTGTCCGACACCGTTATCCGCACAGAGCCAGAGCTCCCCGTCGGAATAGATCCGGATACGGTTCAGCTTGCTTAAGCCCGGGCAGCTTAAACTGCCGGTCCGCTCCAGGGTTTCGCCAACGGAGAAGATACGGATCCCCCCTTCCGTTGTTCCGGCATACAGCTCCCCTTCACGGCCGAAGCATACGCAGCTGTAGCTCTCATCATCCAGCCGGGCCACCAGCTTTTCATCCCGCAGCAAGAAGAGCGTACCCTCTGCATTTACACCGGCCACCGCGCCGTCCCCGTTGGCAGCCAGCCCGCTGACATAACCCGTCTCGGGCAAAACACCGCTGGCCCTTATGCCGTTATCCAGACGCAGTATGGTAAGACCGTCCGCCGTTCCCACATAATAATTTCCATCCACGTTTCGGCAGATGCAGCGTATGGATTCCGAAGGCAGGCCGTCCGCCGTTCCGTAATTATTCACGATACGTTCGTTGATCATCACAGCTACGCCGCTGTCGTTGGTACCGATCCACACCCTTCCTTCCGTATCTACATACAGACAGTTGGCATTCTTTACCTCACTCAGTTCGTTCATATAACGGAACTCACTGCCGTTGTAACGGTAAAGGCCGGCATAGGTAGCGATCCACAGTACGCCGTTCCCGTCCTCCTCCACATCATTGGCGTGGCCGCAGGGCAAGCCGTTATCTCCGGAAAAGACCGTCTGTATCCAGGAAGAATCCCCGTCATCCGCCCGGGCATCCAGCTTAAGGCTTCCGAAGAGAAGCGGCAGGAGAAGCAGCAGCACCTCCGGTTTCTTCCGGCGTTTTTCGATCCTTCCGTGCAGTATGATAAGCACGTAAAGGACCAGCACCGATACGGTCTTGTCCAGGAAATCCACGTACAGATTACCCACAAAGGTAGCGGGGATCCTGGGGATATGGTTCTCTATCAGGTAGTCCCTCACCCCGTCTCCCCAGATATTTCCGCCGCTCTTCTCCCCCAGCAGAAGGCTGATGGGTGTGGAGATCAATACCGCCAGAAAGGTGATGCTCACCGCCACCGTCATGGCCATCAGGGGAGTACGTATATATCTCTTTCTTCCCGCATAGCCGGTCAGCAGTCCGATACACACGCTGACCACGGCATAATAGAGCATGGTGGGTTCCCATAGACTGTTGATGAGATTGTTGGTAAGTCCTACCAGGGCACCGCTTACGGGTCCCAGCACATAAGCCGCGATCATGGTGCCCATCACATCCAGCCACAGCGGGAGTGAAAGCCACAGGGCGAGGCGTCGGCCGGCGTAATTCATAAAGACACAGATCAGGACCAGCAGTACCTTATGAAGCTTCATGGGATCGATCTTCTTCATTTCTCTTTAACTCCCCGCTCCGTCCCTTCTTTTAAGATAGGAAAGCAGAAGCTCGATCTTATCCTCATTCCCGCCCGGAAGCTTCTTCCAGGCCTCATCCTTAAGCATCCCGGCGAAAAAGCTCTCATCCGCCTCATCCAGGAGATCGGAGGAGCGCAGCTTTTCTCCGATGATATAGAGGAAATATGCAAGACGTGCATTATCTCCGCCGTTTTCTTCCAATGTTACGGCCTGCGCCAGCTCCGTGCTCTCATCCGAAAGGGGCTCCTTGAAACGCAGCTTCACGGTACAGAGCTCTTCGGAATCCGTAAACACTGCTTTCTGATACTTCAGGGGCTGCTCTCCTTCCGCACTTCCCCGTTTGATCTCGTAAAGCGCTACTCCGTAGGCTCCGCTGCCGTAAGGCTCCGAGATCACAGTATCATCCGCAAAATCCGCATGGGAAAGGGAACGGTTCTCATAGCCCAGCAGGCGGTATTCCTTTACGTAACGGGGATTGAACTCCACCTGCGCCTTTACATCCTTGGCCACGATGGAGGTAAGGCTCTCGTATCGTCGGAATACCGATTCCTTCACATCCGCCAGAGTGTTTACCACGCAATAGGTCCCGTTTCCGTGCTTGCTCAGCACTTCCAGTTTATCGTCCTTATAGTTATATAGTCCTGTACCGATCACGGAAAGGAAGAGCCTGCTCTTCTTTTTCTCTTCGATCAGGACCTTCAGACCGTCATTCTTCGTGATCCCGAAATTCAGATCCCCGTCGGTGATCAGGATCACCTGGTTATTGCCACCCTCGATATAATGCTTTGCCCCGCAGCTGTATGCGGTCTCGATACCGCGGGAGCCATAAGTACAGCCGTCGATGACGATACCCAGGATACGCCCCATGATATCTTCCTTGTCCCCGTCTCCGTTTACACGGCAGCCGTCATAGATCGTCTGATCATTATCGCTGTAGGTGACCATGCTGAAGCTGTCCCCGGCCTGTAGGCGGCTCACCACTGTTGCCAGTATCTCCTGCGTTACCTTTTTCTGCCGGCACATACTGCCGCTCACATCCAGAAGAAGTATGATGTTCTGCCCCTTCTTCTCCTCCACCCGTGCTCCCGCATGAATGTAGAGCAGTTCCTTTCCCTCCGCTGCCGGATACAGCTCCGTATGTATACGGAACTTCTCCTCCTTAGGAAGCTCTTCATCATATGCGAAGAAATTCAAAAGCTCCTCGATCCGCACCTGGGACAGGTCTACTTTCCGCCCCTCCCGGATCTGGTTTAAGACGATCCCCATGGAAGAGGTATTGGTGGTCATACGAAAAGTGGACGTGGGCTCGGTCAGAACGGATCTTGCCTTCTTTTCTTCTATCTGTTCATAGCTGTCGGTGGAGCTGAGTTCGGCAAGCCCCGGTCCCGCCGCCGGCTCCGGACCGGCCTCCTCAACGGCTCCGCCCTCTTCCACCGGTTCATCCGTGAATATCGCCACGTCTTCGATATCCACCGACATCTTCATGGCGCTGCCCATAGCCGGCGACGTCATCGGAGCAGCCAGGCCTTTGGGAGCACTCATATTAGCGGATTTCATCCCTCCGAAAACATTGCCGAAGAAGCCCGCTGCGCCGCCGGCCAGATTGGCTGCAGCCGCTTTGAACGACTTATCCTGTTTGGCCCGGTACTGCCGATACCAGGCATGGACTGCGTCCTCCGGCGTTTCCTCCGGGCGTTCCAGCAGCCAGCCGTAAAGCCGGTCCAGCAGATGATCCTCCGGGAACTCTTTCAGCAGATGATGCAGCGGCTGATCTCCGTAAGTCAGCAGGCTCAGAAGCTCCGAAGCCTTCTCGCTGTATCCCAGAGAACGGTAATAATCGTATTTTTCTGTATTCTGCGGATCCTTTGCAAGCTGAGTCAGATTCATGACATTCCCTCCTTAACAAGGTATCGGGCCGATGCTTAGACAAGCTAGATAATCATAACAAAAAACGGCGGCTTTCGCAAGCCGCCGTCCCTTTACTTATACGCTTTTTTCAATACTCTTTCTTCTCCATGATCCCGATACTGATCACCACCGAGACCACCAGGAGCAGGATGCTTATGCCGCCTACGACAGCGATCACCATGCCGAAGGGAAGAGCCTTTATCTGCATCGCAACAGAGTTCAGATCCAGTCCCATTTTCTGCTGAAGGAAATCCAGGAGTCCCTTTCCTCCGATGACGATGACCATGGCGATCCCGAAGATCGCGAAGATCACAAGGCGGCCCTTATCCGTTCCGAACTTAAGCTCAATGGGGATCATCAGGGCAACAACGATGAGGAAGATGGGAATGCCTATGAAATCCCCTCCAAGAAGCTCGAGGGCGGAGAAGGCTTCTTTCCGTACCACCAGGGTTCCGATCTGAAGTACCACCGCCACGATCCAGGTCAGGATCAGTGCTCCCGATGCAAGCAGGTATTTCTCCACCGCATACGCCTTGCCGTTCACGGGCAGGGTCATGAGAAAAGGCATGCCGTTATCGTAGTTATCGTAAGAGATGGTGGAAAACACCAGCAGCAGGGCGATCATGGGCATGTAGCTGACCACAAAGCTGCTGTCCATGCTGAAGCTTAAGAACACTGCCAGGAAAATATACATGATACCCAGTTTTTTCTGCTGTCCCAGTAATCGAAGATCC